>UQKD01000013.1 GCA_900541585.1 uncultured Alistipes sp. | reverse complement strand
GGGGCCGGGGCGCGTGCGCCCCCGCGAATAGGCGCCCGTTTCGAACGTTAGACGGAACGAAGCAGGCGAAGGCATCCGCCGGGGAGTTTTTGGTACTTTTTGCGGCCAAAAAGTACATAACATCCCGCGGGCGAAACCCGCGGTTAGTTGCCGACCAAAAAGCGGCAATACCCCTGCGTTTACAACGCAGTTTTGGTACTTTTGCGGTTAAAAACAGTGGATAACCAAACGAATTAAAACGCGTGATATGAGTATTCTTGCAGTACTATTCGGAATTTTGAGCGGCTGTTTCCTCGCCGTGCTGGTGGGCATCATCGGCAGCCACCGACGCATCGGTTTCGGCTGGGCTTTTTTGATAAGCGTGATTTTCACCCCGCTGGTGGGACTGATCGTCGCCCTGCTGACCGACCCGCTGCCCGGCGGCGGACAGCGATGGGGTTGTATCGGAACCCTGGTCGCCATTCTGGGACTGTTGTTTCTCGCCGCGTTCCTGCTGCTGTTGTTGGCGGGAGGTGCGGTGCTGGCCGCCGTCTGACCTATCGGTAGTGTTTTTCCAGTTTGGCGATCATCGCTTCGAGCTTTTCCTCGTTCACCTCGAAATAGCGCGTGTCGAAAGCCCTCGGAATCATGCCGAGCCAGTTCTGCACCTTTTTGCCGGTGAGCATCCTGCCGAATGCCTTGCCGATATTCGTATCCGCCGACCACAGGGTCTCTCCCATCTGTTCGGGCAGGATGGCCTGCATGCGCTGGTCGTAATAGAGACTCATCGAGTTGTCGAACGCCCCGAGTTCGTTGTAGCAGCGCAGAAGGTCGATGACGATCTGTTTGTCGGCGATGTCGGACGCGACACCCGTCGTCTTGAACATCTCCAGCGCGTCGGTCAGGAAGCGGTAGGGTTTTCCCATGCCGCCGGTGATCCGCCGGGTATAGTAGTCGACCGTGTCGGCGGGAAGGCCGTCGAGCGAGAAGTCCTGCTCCTTCAGGCGGTATGCGACCCGTTTCTCGTCGTTGTACATCCATTTGTAATCCCGGATGACCTGCAGGTTGTCGCGCAGTTCGAGCGTGACGAGCTGCATGGCCTGTCGCACCTCTCTCTGCCGGGCCGAGTCGGTGATCCGGGCTGTCAGCCACAGCGTCAGCAGCACGCCGCCCGTAACAATCGAGAATTGACGGACGTAGTCGCCGACATTCCAGTTTTTGAGCCGTTTTTTCAGGGATTTCTTCATAGTGTGTCGGGTTATCGGAATACGTAGTAAATCAGGATCCCCGCGGCGGCCGAGAGGACGATCAGCAGGATGGGGTTGACCTTGCGCCACGAACCCACGAAAACACCGCCGAAGAGCACCCAGCTCCAGGCGTCGATGAAGTTCCGGTCGTCGGGGGCGCTGCTGCGGGGGAAAATCAGCAGCAGCGCGGCGGCGGCGATCATGCCGATCACCACGGGCCGCATGCCCCGCATGGCTCCTTCGACCAGCCGGTTGCCCTTGAGGCGCATGAAGAAACGCGCCACGAGGATCATCAGCGTCAGCGACGGCAGGCAGACGGCGAAGGTGGCGATCGCCGAACCGAGGATGCCGCACCAGGTGTGCCCGGTCTGGATGCCGACGCTGTAACCCACGTAGGTCGCCGAGTTGATGGCGATGGGTCCGGGGGTGATCTGCGACACGGCGACGATGTCGGCGAATTCGGCGGTGGTCATCCACTGGTGCTGCACGACCACTTCGTTCTGGATCAGCGACAGCATGGCGTAGCCTCCGCCGAATCCGAAGAATCCGATCTTGAGGTAGCTGATGAAAAGTTGCCAGAGGATCATTTCCTTACCTTTTTAGCGATTGTCAGTTCCCATGCGATGCCCAGCGCGGCGGCCGCGGCGAGGATCCAGATCGGCGACCAGTCGAGCCACCAGATGGCCAGGGCCGAGGCGGCGATGACGACCAGCATCGTCCAGTGCATGCCGCGCGAGAGCGAGAGCACCGGGCCGATGATCAGTGCCACGACCGCCGGACGCATGCCCTTGAAGGCCGCGTCGACGACGGGATTGTGGCGGATGCCGGCGAAGAAGACGGCGATCACGAGGATGATGACGAACGACGGTGTCACCGTGCCCAGCAGGGCTGCCGCCGCGCCGCGCAGTCCGCGGACCTTGTAGCCCACGAATACCGAGGTGTTGACGGCGATCGGGCCGGGGACCGACTGCGCGAGGGTCAGCAGGTCGAGGAACTCCTTCTGCTCGATCCACCTGCGTTTGGTGATCAGCTCCTGCTCGATCAGCGGCAGCATGGCGTAGCCGCCCCCGAAGGTGAACATCCCGATTTTCAGGAACGAAACGAAGATGGTCGTGAGGCTCTGCATCGTCATTGGCGGGTTTTGCGGCCCAGCAGGTTCATCATCCCGTCGATGTAGGTCATCGGGTGGGTCGGTGCGCCGGGCAGCCAGAGGTCCGGGGTGTGGCTGTCGAAGAACGTGCGGTCGACGGCGCGGCTGTCGGCGAACAGGCCGCCCGAGCAGGCCTCCGAACCGCAGGCGACGAGGATTTTGGGTTCCGCGACGGCGTCGTAGCAGATTTCCAGCGCCTCGGCCATGTTGGCCGTGACGGGTCCGGAGACCACCACGCCGTCGGCATGGCGCGGCGAGGCCGTGAAGCCGATGCCGAAGCGGCCGAGGTCGAAGTTCACATTGCCCGTGGCGCCCAGTTCCATTTCGACCGATGCGTCGCCTCCGGCCGAGACTTCGCGCAGCTGGAGCGCACGGGAGAAGCAGCGGCGGATTTCGGGGCGCACCTTTCCGGCGTCGAAGGCCACGCGGGTGTCGCCCGGGCGGACGACAAGCCCCTGGCGCGTGGGCGAGCCGATGCGGTAGTCGTTGGTGAAACGGACGTTGCGGGGCGCGATGCGCGCGCATTCGCCGCAGAAGAGGCAGCGCCCCAGGTCGAGTGCAAGGGGCGCGGCCGTGAAGGCCCCCGTGGGGCACATTGCGGCGGCACGCTGCGCGTCGGCGTCGTCTCGGGTCTCGGTCAGGCAGGGGCGGCCCCGGAATTCCGGAGTCAGCTCCACGGCGTCGAGATCGGGGATCGCCTGCCGTCCGTGGCTGTGCAGCACCTTTATTTTCGGAAAGATCATAACGAATGGAATATATCTGACAAAATTAGCGAAAAGCCGGTTAATGGGCAACTCTTTCCCTGAAATTGAGCAAAAGAAAGGCCGAAGTGGTTCGCCCGTATGTTAAGCCCCCGCCGAAGCGGGGGGGGCAGACTTGCAAACGCGGCGGTACGCTGCGGGCCGGGACCTGGCGGGGGCTGAACGGTCCGGTTACAGGTCATGACCGCAGTAGGAGAGATTGAAACTCTTGTTGCAGATCGGGAAGTCCGAGATCCCTTCGCCGCGCACGGCAAGGGCCAGCGCCAGCCAGTTGTGGAGGCTCGGGTCCTTGATGCGGGCGGCGGCGATGCGGCCTTCGGCGTCGGTCAGGAGGACGTGGCAGGTCTCGCCGCGCCACCCCTCGACCAGCCCGAACGCGAGCGACGAGGGGGCCAGCGGCGCCGCGTAGTCCGGGCGCGGGTTTCCGGCGTTGGTGTATTCCTGTCCGGGGAGGTCGAGCAGGCGGTCGACGTATCCGGCCGATTGCAGCACCTCGCGGCAGCGCACCATCAGCCGGGCCATCACGTCGCCCTGCGTTCGGACGACGCTTTCGTGGCGCAGCGCTCCGGCGAAGACGCCCCAGGGGTGCGACGTGCGGATGTCGCGGGCCAGACCGCTCGCGCGGGCCGCCTGGCCCACGCCGCCGATGCGCTGCATCTCGTCGCGCGGGACGATGCCGCACTGCTCGAAGCGCGCCAGCAGCGAGGGCGACGATTTGATGTCGCGGCGCACCTCGTCGTAACGGCGGGCGATCTCGCGCACGTTGCGGCGGATCATCGCCGCCTTTTCGGCCGTCAGCGGGTGGTCGGTTCCCAGGGGGCGGATCAGCCCCTTGCCGAAGCGGTTGCCGCACCACGCCTGCGTGGTGTTGATGGTCATGGTGCGCAGGGCCTCCGAGGCTACCTGTCCCAGCTGGTAGCCCACGTCCATGCAGAGGGCGCCCGTGTCGGCGATCTGCATGGCCATGCGTTCGAGTTCGAGGGCCGCGGCGCGTTCGCACTCCAGCGCCGCCGGGACTTCGCGGCCGGCGAGTTTCTCGACGGCCCGGGCGAAGGCCGTGGCGTGCGCCACGGCGCTGTCCCCGGCGACGGACTCCGCGAGGCACATCTGCCGCAGACGGTTCGCGGTCGTTTCGAAGGCCGCCTCGACGCCCCGGTGCTGGTAGCCCAGCGCGATTTCGAGGTGCAGGACCTGCTCGCCGTTGCAGATGAAGCGGAAGGCCCCCGGCTCGATGATGCCCGCGTGGATCGGCCCGACGTTGACTTCGTGCAGCGAACGTCCCTCCATCGTGTAGAAGGGGTAGTTCTCGATCGAACTGCGGCGGTCGTAACGCCCGGCGGGGAACCGAAGCGGCTTGGGCCACGGCATGCCGTCGAAGCGGATGCCGTAGCGTTCCGAGATGTCGCGCTCGAAGGGGTGCATCTGCGGGTGCAGGGCCGTGAGCGACGGGAGCGCCGTCTCGTCGTAGTAGTCCGTGGTGTGCGAAGTGATCAGCACGCGGTGCTCGGCGTCGTCGAGCAGCAGCAGGAAGAAGCGCATGCTCCCGCCCGACGGAAGGGCGAAATAGTGGGCTACGTGGTAGCGCGCCTCGGAGAGTTTTACGCGAAGGTCCTCGTAGAGGGCGGCATAGGAGACTTCGGGGATGTCGTTCAGCGCGACGGAGGCGCCGGTGTTGTCGGTTATGTAATAATTCATAGCGATGCGATTCGGTCGATCAGTTCCCGGAAAAATGCGGGCTGCCAAAGCCCCAGGCCGATGGCGGCGGCGAGCAGCGACAGCGCCGACCACGACAGTGCGCGGTCGGTCGCCGAGGGGTGCAGTTCGTCCTGCCGGGGCTGGTAGCAGAGGCGCAGCAGGCGCGAGCAGAAGAAGTAGATGACCAGGCACAGCAGCAGCATGATGCCCGTGACGAGCCACCAGCGGCCGTCGGCGATGGTTTGCTTGAGGATCATCAGTTCGGAGAGGAACAGCGGCGAGGGCGGGAAGGCCACCAGCACGACCATTCCCGTGAGCAGCCCCACGGCCCCCACGCGGTTGATGTGGATGTAGTCGCCGATGCGGTTGATGCGGTAGTTGCCGTAGACCTGCCGCACGACGGCGATCTGCAGGAACAGGCTGCTCTTGATGAGCGTATGGCAGACGACGTGGAACACGGCGGCCCAGACCCCGATGCCCCCGATGCCCAGCCCGATGGCCGCGATGCCCATGTTCTCGACCGTGGAGTAGGAGAGGAAGCGTTTGTAGTTGTTGGTGCGGCGCAGGAACAGTGCGCCGACCACCAGCGACAGCACGCCGACGAGCAGCAGCACGGAGCGCACCCACGGGAAGACCTCCGTGGCCGAGAGCACCTTGTAGACCCGCAGCAGCGCCAGGAACCCGGCGTTGACCAGTCCCGTGGAGATCAAGGCCGAGGCCGGGGCCGGGGCGGCGAAATTGGCGTCGACGCCCACGGTGTAGAGCGGGAACAGCTCGGCCTTGCAGCTGTAACCGCAGAGGATCAGCAGGAAGGCCGTCTTCAGGTAGAGAGCGCTGCCGCCCGGGGCCGCTGCGGCGACGGTGGCGTAGTCGAGCGACTCGCAGTCGGTGGCGGCGGCCAGCAGCAGGATGCCCAGGTAGGCCATGGCGATGCCCGTCGAGCAGACGAAGACGTATTTCCAAGCCGCTTCCAGTGCCTGCGCCGTGCGGCGGTGGTAGACGATGCCCGCCGAGCAGAGCGTGGTGGCTTCGAGGAAGATCCACGTCACGGCGAGGTTCGAGGCGAAATAGGCTCCCGCGATGGCTGTGGTCAGGAGCATCAGCAGGCCCGCGTAGGTGCGGGTCTGGCGCAGGTCGCAGTCGTGGAGGCTGGCCTTCGAGTGGAAGAAGGCGAAGGCGGAGACGATGCAGAGCAGGCAGTAGAAGAGCGTGCCCGCGGCGTCGAAGGCGAACCACACGGCCGAGGTTTCGCCGTAAAGCCCTCCGGCGACGATCCGAACGGCGAAGGCCGCCTGTACGGTGTAGAAGGCCGCGCCCGTGAGGCGCAGCAGGCTCCGGCGGCGGGCCGTGAAGGCCGCCGCCGCGATGAGGACGCTGAAAATGAGGTAGCAGATCATGGCGTCAGTCCTTTACGTTGGTGAGTGAATCGGCGTCGTCGGCGTGGAGCTTGCCGTCGATCTTGGTGAAGAAGATGCCCAGCATCAGCACCGAGATGAGGATGTCGAGCAGGATGGCGAAGTTGATCAGCAGCGGCATCTCGACGCCGATGGCCGTCGAAAAGAGGAACACGCCGTTTTCGATGACCAGAAAGCCGACCATGTGGGAGAAGATCCGGCGGCGCATGACGATCAGGATCAGTCCGCTCAGCAGCGAGTAGAAGGCCACGCCGAAGAACACCAGGTCGATGGTCGTGTCGGCGATGTAATAGGTGACCGAGGCGCTCACGGCCAGCGCCACGAGCGACAGCAGCAGCGATCCGGACTGCGTGGAGCCGGAGCGCCAGACGCGGTTGATCTTCGTGCGGCGGATGACGGCGAAAAGCAGTCCCGGAACGAGGATACCCTTGAAAAGCAGGGTTTCGAGGCAGATGAAGGCCAGTTCGGCGGGGTTGATGGCGTGCAGCCGCACCAGGGCGACGGCGAACAGCAGCCACCCCTGGAGGCCGATCAGCGAGGCGAAAGTGCGGAAACGCTCGGTGATGGCCAGGTAGACGAGCGTCACGACGTAGAGGATGATCAGCGGAAGTATCATTGCAGACCGATGTTAAGTTGCAGCAGGTAGCCCGTGAAGAACACGAGGACGGCCAGTGCCGCGACGGTGAGGATGAAGGTGGTGTTGCGGGCGAGTTTGTTGCGGGCCTGGGTCGATTCGACGATGCCCACCGAAAGCCCCGTGACGAGCACCGCGAGCGGGGCCGCCGCCCACCAGCGGGGACAGCAGGTCGCGGCGACGGCGTCGGCGGCGAGCACCGACAGCGCGGCGGTCTTGAGCCATCCGCCGATCTTGATGTAGGCCAGGTCCACGCCGCAGTAGTCGAGGCACATCACCTCGTGGATCATCGTCAGCTCGAGGTGCGTGCGGGGGTCGTCGACCGGCACGCGCCCGGCCTCGGTGAAGACGATCTTCACGAGTACGTAGGCCGCCAGCAGCAGCACCACGACCAGCTGCACCCCGTTCACGGCGTCGCCCGAAAAGATCGCGGCGAGGGAGGTGTAGCCCGACAGCAGGGCCAGCGTGCCGAAGACGAGCATCAGCGCCGGTTCGACCAGCGCGCCGTACAGGGCTTCGCGGCTGGCGCCCATGCCCTCGAACGAACTTCCGGTGTCCATCGCCGCGAGGATGAGGGCCACGCGGCCCAGGGCCAGGAGGTAGGCGAAGGCGACCAGATCGCCGTCGAACGACAGCACGGGGCGAAGGTCGCCCACGGGGACGAACAGCGCGGCGACGAGGGCCGTGCCGAGCGTGACGGACGGGGCCGCGCGGAACACGGCGGTCGTCGTGGGGGAGTAGACGGCGCCCTTGCGCAGCAGCAGGCGCACGTCGTAGAGGTGTTGGGCGAAGCGGATGCCCTTGCGGCCCGCGAGCAGCGCGCGGGTGCGGTTGATCAGTCCCGGAATCGCCAGGGCCGCCAGCAGAAGAAGGAGTGTGTTGAGTGCTGCCATCTTAAATCACGTTAAATACCGACAACAGGAACACCAGCCCCAGGAAAGCCAGTGCGAAAAGGATGTAATGGTTGATTTTGCCCGTGCGCAGGCGCATCACGCGCTGGTTGATCACGCGCAGCAGCTCGACCCACCAGGCGGCGAACAGCCGGCCGATGCGGTCGCGGTGGCCGATGTCGAACGAGTGGGCCGCGGGGAAGATCTCGCCCTTGCCCACGGGGGAGCCCTGGCCGCTGTTCTGGGTCAGCGACGTGGCGATGGATTGAAGCCCTTCGGAGAAGGATTCGCCCGTGTACTGCATCCGGACGTTCGGCGCCGTGAAGCCGCAGCCCCACGTGGGACCTTTGGCGACGGTGCGCGTGCGCAGCGTGCGGCGGCGGAGCCACAGCAGCAGGGCCACGACGGCGATCAGGAGCCAGGCCGTGCGTCCCGCGGCGGCGAGCGGCGGCGAGAGCAGCCAGTCGGCGGCATCGGCCGGGGTGCGGAGGAAGAAACCCGCGGCACGGGTCACGGCCGAGACGGCCGCCCGCGGAAACAGCCCCACGAACAGGATGCCTGCGAGCGGCAGGGCCATCGCCGCGATGCGGAAGGCGTCGGCCTCGGACGACTCGGCGACCTCGTGGGTGCGGGGCGAGCCGAGGAAGACCGTGCCGTAGAGTTTGGTGAAGGCCAGGACGACGAGTCCGCCGATCAGCGCCAGCGCGGCCAGTCCGGCGGCGGAAGCCAGGGTGTTGCTGCCCGAGGCGATGCCGTCGAGCATCCCGAGATAGATCAGCAGTTCGGAGACGAAGCCGTTGAGGGGCGGCAGGGCGCAGATGGCCGCCGTGCCCGTGAGGAAGAGGATCGCCGTGAGGGGCATGTGCTTCGCAAGTCCGCCCAGCGCGTCGAGCGACGTCGAGCGGGTCTGCGAGAGGATGTTGCCCGCGCCGAAAAAGAGCAGGCTCTTGAACAGCGAGTGGTTGAGCGTGTGCAGCAGGGCGCCCGTGACGCCGCACAGCGCGACGAGCTGGTTGCCCGAGGATTTGCCCAGCGCGGCGACGCCGAGTCCGATGAGGATGACGCCGACGTTCTCGATCGAGGAGTAGGCCAGGAGGCGTTTCACGTCGTTCTGCACGGCCGCGAGGATCACGCCCCACAGTCCCGTGGCGACGCCCGATGCGAGCAGGATCACTCCGGCGGTGTGCAGGAGGGGTTGTTCGCCCAGCGCGGCCGTCACGCGCAGGATGCCGTAGACGCCCGTCTTGATCATCACGCCCGACATCAGGGCCGAGACGTGCGACGGGGCCGCGGGGTGCGCCTCCGGGAGCCAGACGTGCATCGGGAAAAGTCCCGCCTTCATGCCGAAGCCCGCCAGGAACACCAGCAGCAGCGGCAGGCCGGGCTGCGTGCGGAAGTAGTCGCCCAGCGCGCCGAACGTGGCGGCGCCGCAGGCCGCGTCGAGCCGTACGAAGCCGATGACGAGCAGCACGAAGCCGATGTGCATCATGATCAGGTAGGAGAGCGCCGCGCGCCGGACCTCGCGCCGCTGGGCGTCGAAGAGGATCAGCAGGAACGACGCCACGGTCATCAGCTCCCAGAAAAAGAGGAACGAGAAGCCTCCGTCCGAAAGGACCACGCCCAGCATGGCGTAGAACATCGCCACCAGCGCCGTGTAGTGCAGCGAGATGTGGGCCGGGGATTTCTCCGCGAGGCAGTGGGCCAGGTAGCCCCGCGAGTAGAGCACGGCGGCGACGGCGCCGACCGAGATGATGATGACGAACAGCGCCGAAAGCCCGTCCATCGAGCCGGTGTCGCCGCCGAAAAGCGTGCCGGGGATCGACCACACGGGGGCGCTGCCCGCTCCGGCAAGCACCCCGACGGCGCGCGCCGAGCACCACAGGGCGCCGGCGGCCGTGAGGGCCAGGGCTGTCCAGACTTTGTGCCGCAGCGGCGCGGCGAAAATAGCCGCCGCCACCGCTGTCAAGGCGATTAGCAGGTAGAGAAAAAACATATTTCAGAGTTTTATTGCATTCCTAACCGTTGACCACCGCTGCCATGACCACCGCCGCGAGGGCCGCGGTCTCGGTGCGCAGGCGCTGCTGTCCGAGGGTGATCTCTTCGAAACCGCTGGCCAGCGCGAAGGCGATTTCGCCCGGCGAGAAGTCGCCCTCGGGGCCGATGAAGACCGTGGCCGTCTCGCCCGGACGGAGCGTGCGGGCCAGGTATGCCTTCCCGGCCGACGACTGCGCAGGGGCGCAGTGGGCGATGAATTTCCGCCCCTCGGGGGCCGACAGCACCGCTTGGCGGAAGGGCGTGAGCGGGTGCAGCACGGGGCGGTAGGCCTTGAGCGACTGTTTCAGCGCCGCGGTGACGACCTTCTCGCCCCGCTCGGGCTTGAAGACCCGGCGTTCGCTGTGTTCCGTTTCCAGCGGAACGACGGCCGTGACGCCCACCTCGGTGGCTTTTTCCAGAAACCACTCGAAACGGTCCGAATTTTTGGTCGGCGCGACGGCCATCGTCAGCGCGTAGGGCAGTTTTTCGAAGCAGGCTTCGGCGCTGACGACCCGCACGGTACAGCGCCGGGGATTGTCGTCGGTGATTTCGCAACAAAATAAATTGCCCCGTCCGTCAGTTATATGGATGCGTCCGCCGCGCTGGAGCCGCAGTACGCGGATGCAGTGTTTCGACTCCTCCTCGCTCAGCGTATGGAGCGGGGGGACGATGTCCGGCGCGTAAAAGAGTTGCATGATTGGAGACGTATTATTTATTTTATTTACAGATTTTTATTGTAACTTTGTCGAATAATGCGCGACAAAGTTACTAAAATAACACGATCGATGAAACGTATCACTGCTTTATTAACACTTTTTCTGGCCATGACATTCGTATCCTGCAAGTCCGGGAAAACCGTGGGTGAAAATCCCTTTTTCGCCGAATGGGAGACCCCCTACGGCGTGCCGCCCTTCGACAAGATCGAGCCGGCGCACTTCCTGCCCGCGCTCGAACGCGGCATGTCGCTGCACGAGGCCGAGATCGACGCCATCACGTCGAACAACGACGCGCCGACGTTCGAGAACGTCATCCTCGCCTACGACGCTTCGGGAAAGATGCTTTCGCAGGTCGAGCTGATCTTCGGGATGCTCTGCGCCGCGGAGAACACCCCCGAAATGCAGGTGCTGGAGGAGCAGATAATGCCCCGGATGGCGGCCCACGCCGACAAAATCCGTCTCAACGGGAAACTTTTCGAGCGGATCAAGGCCGTCTACGACCAGCGTGCCGCGCTGGGACTCGACGCCGAGCAGAGCCGTCTGCTGGAGAAGACCTACCGGGATTTCGTGCGCGCCGGAGCGCTGCTCGACGCCGGGCAGAAGGCGCGTCTGAAGGCGATTAACGAGGAACTGTCGCTCACGGCCGTGAAGTTCGGGCAGAACATCCTCGCCGAGAACAACAACTTTACGCTGGAACTCGCCTCGTCCGACCTGGACGGCATTCCGGTCACGGCCCGCGACCTGGCCCGCGAAAAGGCCGAGGCGATGGGCCGGAAAGGCAAATACGTCTTTACGCTGCACAAGCCCAGCCTGATCCCGTTTCTGACCTACTCGTCCAAACGCGACCTGCGCGAGCAGATTTACAAGGCCTACCTCAACCGCTGCAACAACGGCGATGAGTATGACAACAAACAGCTGATCAACGATTTCATCCGTCTGCGCACGGAGAAGGCCCGCCTGCTGGGCTATCCCTCGTATGCCGCCTACGTCGTGGACGACCAGATGGCCGGAACGACCGGCGCCGTGTACGACCTGCTGGAGGAGATCTGGACCCCGGCGCTCGAAAGCGCCAAGGGCGAGCTGGCCGAGATGGAGGAGCTGTTCCGGAAGGATTTCCCCGAGGGAGAGTTCGCGTCGTGGGACTGGTGGTATTACGCCGAGAAGGTCCGCAAGCAGAAATATGCCCTCGACGAGGAGATGCTGCGGCCCTATTTCTCGCTGGAGAACGTGCAGGGAGGTATCTTCTTCCTCGCCAACAGGCTCTACGGCATCACTTTCCGCCCGATCGTCGTGCCGCTGTACCACCCCGAGGCGGTCGCTTACGAGGTGCTCGACGTCGACCAGTCGCATCTGGGCGTGCTCTATTTCGACTACTTCCCGCGCGACGGCAAGAGCCAGGGCGCGTGGTGCGGCAACTACGTGGAGCAGACCTATGAGGATGGAAAACGAGTGGCGCCCGTGGTGTCGATCGTCTGCAACTTCACGCGTCCGGCGGGAGGCAATCCCGCGCTGCTGACCCTCGACGAGACCGAGACGCTGTTCCACGAGTTCGGACATGCGCTCCACTTCCTGTTCCACGACGTGAAGTACCGCGGACTCACGGAGGTCGAGGGCGATTTCGTGGAGCTGCCCTCGCAGCTGATGGAGAACTGGGCGTTCGACCCCGAGGTGCTGAAACAGTATGCCGTGCATTACCGTTCGAACGAGGTGATTCCGAAATACCTCGTCGACAAACTGCGCCGCAGCGAACTTTTCAACCAAGGTTTCATGACCACCGAACTGATCGCCGCGTCGCTTTCGGACATGGACATCCATTCGATCACCGAATACGAGCCGTTCGACCCGATGGCGTTCGAGCGCGAGGCGCTGACCGAAAAACGCGGACTGATCCCGCAGATCGAGCCGCGTTACCGCTATCCCTATTTCTCGCACATCTTCGACGGCGGCTACTCCGCGGGCTACTATTTCTATACGTGGGCCGAGGTGCTCGACAAGGACGCCTTCGAGGCCTTCCGCGAGAGCGGCGACCTGTTCAACAAGAAGATCGCCGGCGACTTCCGCCGCAAGATACTCGCCCGAGGCGGCTCGGAGGACGGCATGACCATGTACCGCGACTTCCGCGGCAAGGACCCCGACAAGCGGGCGATGCTCCGCGGCCGCGGCCTCCTGAATGAACCCGAGCCGGCCGCCGAAGACGCTGCGACCGCCGCCGAAACGGCCGCCGCCCGGGAAAACTGAAACTCGCACCCATCGAAAAAGAAACCGCATAATTTGACATAAAATGAAAAAAGCACTGGTTATTATGGCATTTTCCGCTATGGCCGCAGGCTGCGCCGACAATTCGGTTCCCAAGGCGCAGCTGCCCGAACTCGATCTGTCGAATCCCCTCCTCGCGGCGTGGAACACGCCCCACGAGACTCCGCCGTTCTCCGAGATCGAACTCGCGGACTACGAACCGGCGTTCGACGCCGCGATCGCCTGCTCGCGCGCCGAGATCGACGCGATCGTGAACAACCCCAAGAAGCCCACGTTCGGCAATACGATCGTGGCGCTGGAGCGTCAGGGCGAGCTGCTCAACCGCATCGCGGGGCTTTTCTTCAATCTGCTCGAAGCCGACACGTCGGACGAAATGCAGGAGATCGCCCAGCGCGTGCAGCCCAAGCTGACCGAACTGTCGAACGACATTTCGCTCAACCCCGAGCTGTTCGCCCGGGTGAAACAGGTCTACGAGCATCCGGGACGACTCCGCAAAGAGGACAAGAAACTGCTGGAGGACACCTATCAGAGTTTCGCACGCAACGGTGCGGCCCTTTCCGACGCCGACAAGGAACTTTACCGCAAGTACACCTCCGAACTCTCGGGGCTGACGCTCCAGTTCGGGCAGAACGCGCTGGCCGCGACCAACGCCTTCACGCTCAACATCACCGATCCGAAGGTGGTGGCCGAACTGCCCGCCTTCGTGAAGGAGGGCATGGCCGCCGAGGCCAAGGCCCGCGGCGAGAAGGGCTGGACCGTGACGCTGCAACATCCCAGCTACCTGCCGTTCATGACCTACTCGTCGAACCGCGAACTGAAGGAGAAACTCTGGAAAGCCAGCAATTCGAGAGCGCTGGGAGGCGAGTTCGACAACACCCAGATCGTGAAGAAAATCGCCAATACGCGTCTGAAGATCGCCAACCTGCTGGGCTACAAGTGCTATGCCGATTACGTGCTCGAACGCCGCATGGCCGAGAACACGAAAACGGTCAACGACTTCCTCGCGGAGCTGCTGGCCGAGACCAAGTCCTATGCCGACGCCGACTACCGCACGGTGAGCGATTACGCCGCTTCGCTCGGTTTCAAGGGGCAGCTGATGCCCTGGGACTGGTCCTACTACACCGAGAAATACAAGGATGAGAAATACGCTCTGAACGACGAACTGGTGAAGCCTTACCTGAAACTCGAGAACGTGAAGAAGGGCGTCTTCATGCTGGCCAACAAACTCTACGGGCTGAACTTCACGCCCAACGACAAGGTCGCGGTGTACCATCCCGACGTGACGGCCTACGATGTGACGGATGCCGACGGCCGCTTCATGGCGGTCCTCTACCTCGACTTCTTCCCCCGCGAATCGAAGCGTTCGGGAGCGTGGATGACCGAGTTCCGCGGCACGAAGATCGAGGACGGCGCGGAGACCCGCCCGCTGGTGTCGCTGGTGATGAACTTCACCAAGCCCACCGAAACGGCTCCGTCGCTGCTGACGTTCGACGAACTGGAGACCTTCCTCCACGAGTTCGGGCACGCCCTGCACGGTATGCTGGGCGAGGGCAAGTACGAGTCGCAGACCGGCACGAACGTCTACCGCGACTTCGTGGAACTGCCCTCGCAGCTGATGGAGAACTGGGCGACCGAGAAGGAGTTCCTCGACCTGTGGGCCGTGCATTACGAGACCGGCGAGCCGATTCCCGCCGAGATCGTCGACCGTATCGTCGCCGCGCAGAACTACCTGGCGGCTTACGGCAACGTGCGCCAGCTCTCGTTCGGCATGACCGACATGGCATGGCATACGCTCACCGAGCCGTTCGAGGGCGACGTGGAGCGGTTCGAAGCCGTCTCGATGGCTCCGACGCAGGTGCTGCCCGTCGTTTCCGGAACGGCGATGGCTCCCGCTTTCGGCCACATCTTCTCGGGCGGTTACGCCGCCGGATACTACGGTTACAAGTGGGCCGAGGTGCTCGAAGCCGACGCCTTCTCGCTCTTCAAGGAGAAGGGCATCTTCAACCGCGAGGTGGCCTCGTCGTTCCGCGAGAACGTCCTCTCGAAGGGCGGCACGGAGCATCCGATGGAACTCTACGTGCGTTTCCGCGGCCACAAGCCCGAAACCAAGGCTCTCATCGAAAAGATGGGTCTGGGAAAATAGGCGATCTGTTCGCCGATTCCGGAGGAGGGCCGCCGCTGGCCCTCCTCTTTTCGTATCCCGGGGTCCGGAACCGCAGATTGCGGTTTCCGATTTATTTTTCGTATCTTTGCAGCTTGGGAAGAGAATTTTTTTGTTGACTACGCCTATGCTTGAAAAATCGAATGCCGCATTGATCGAGGCGATCCATGCGCATACGCCGCAGCATTCGAATCCGGCTTCGCTGCTGATGGACATGCTGAATATAGGCCGCGAGGCCGCCTACCGGAGGCTGCGCGGCGAAGTGCCGTTCACTTTCGGAGAAGCCAGCGTGCTGTGCGCGCGGATGCACTTTTCGCTCGACCGGGTGGTGGGGCTGGCGGCTACGGACAAGCTGTCGTTCCAGCTCAAGTTCAAGGAGTTCACGGCGCCGCTCGAAACCTATAACGAGATTCTGGAGCGCGACATCGCCTTTATGCGCGAGGTGGCGTCCGACCCCACGACCGAATTTGCCACGGCGACCAATTCGCTGCCTGCCGAGTTCTACGGCAAATACGACAACCTGAACCGCTTCAAGCTCTTCAAATGGCTTTACCAGCACGAAGTGGGCAACCCTGCCGTGAGGACCTTCGAGGAGCTGAAACTCCCCGGGGAATTGCAGCGCAACTGCCGGGAGTACGTCAAGTGGGTGCAGTCGGTCGCGACGACCTACCTGATCTTCGACGACAGCAATTTCAAGCACTGGCTCAACGCCCTGCGCGCCTACCGGGAGATGCACCTGATTTCGCAGGAGAGCGTCCGCGTGCTCCGGGACGAACTGTTCGCCATGCTCGACGAGATGGAGACAATGGCGGTCAAGGGGGAGTTCGAGAACGGCAACAAGGTCTTCCTCTATCTTTCGGACATCGACCTCGAATCGTCGTACAGCTATGTCACGACCAGCAGACACCAGGCCGTGAATATCGGCATGTTCTCGCTCAACGGGCTGCGGACGCCCGATCCGCTGATGTACGAATATGTGAAGAAATGGATCAAGACCCAGAGCCGGTTTTCGACGCTCATATCCGGCAGCGGGGAGCTGCGGCGCATCCACTATTTCAAACGTCAGCGCGAGATCGTCGCCCAGCTGGGCTGACGCCCGGTCCCGAAGCGGAGGCTCTCCGGCAGGCACGAAAAGAAAGGGGAGGATTTCACAACCCTCCCCTCGAAGCTTCCGGATGTGCGGAACATAGTTGCGTCACTGTTAAGCAATCCTTCCAACTTCTGTGGGCGTCACTACATGCAAACTGAATTCTTCATAGTCCCTTTCGGAACTGGTACAAACGTACGCCATTTCGGCGGGCGAACCAAGACGGAAATCGAAATAATCCGGAATGCGATGTTCTAATTTCGTGTATGGAACGGATTGCGTCCGTTTTATTTTCGATAATCGGTTATTCCGGGCGAATGCGTTTCGAATATCGAAACGAAAGGCTTCCGGCGCTCCGGAATCCGAAATGCCGCTTCCGTCCGCCGCAGGGATGAAAAAACGACTAAATTTTGTACGGGCCGTGACGAAGTAGTAAAAAATTACTACTTTTACCCCGCCCGTTCATACCGGCCATTTTCATGGAAGACGAAAGAACACTGCTCGAAAAACTTGCCCGCGGCGACCGCGCGTCGTTCGACGCCCTCTACATGAGGTATGCGGCGAAGACCGAGGAGTTTCTGTGCCGCATGCTCAAGGACCGGGCCGAGGCCGAGGACATCACCCACGATCTGTTCCTGAAAATCTGGCAGAACCGCAGTTCGATGGCCGGCGTCACGGCCTTCGGCTCCTATCTGTTCCGCATGGCCCGCAATGCCGTATACGACCGTTTCGACAGCCGTACGGTGCGGACCAACTTCGCCCGGCAAACCAATCTGCTGCCCGAATACGAACTTCCGGACGTGGACAACCGCGACCTGCTGCTGCTGATTCAGCTGGCGGTGGAGAAGATGCCCGGGCAGCGGCAGCGCATCTTCCGCATGAGCCGTGAGGAGGGCATCGCCAACGACGAGATCGCCCGGCGCCTCTCGATCTCCACGCGCACCGTCGAAAACCAGATTTCGAGGGCCTTGTCCGAACTGCGCAAACTCGTCACGCTGATCCTGTTTTTCTTCTAAAAAACTTTTTTAGTCTTTCGGGCGTGCGTAACGTCCGTGTGAACCGTCTTATTTGTGAAACGGGAAAGATTGTTATGTCTGTGAATCGAATAAAAACCATTATCGAGACCTTCCTCGGCAGCGACATGCCCGGGGAGGTGCAGCAGCGCTTCGCGGAGTGGCTGCGCGACCCCGCCTCGCGCGGCGAGAAGGAGCGGGTGCTGGAAAGCTACTGGAACGGACTCCGGGCCGAGGAGCCGGGAGGCCGCGAACGCAAGCTCGAACGGCTCCACGAGGCGATGCGCCGCGGCGAGCGGTTCCGTGTCCGCCGCATCTGGCGCAACGTCGCGGCAGCGGCCGCCGTCGTGCTGCTGGCTGCCGGGACGAACTACGTCGTGGTGAAGGACTACCTGCGCACGAAGATCGAAACCAACATCGTCACCTCGGCCCATGACAAGGGCGAGTACGTGCTGCCCGACGGCACGCATATCTGGCTCAACGCCGGGAGCGTGCTCCGCTATTACGGCGACCTGACGGGCCGCCGCAGGGTGGTGGAACTCGACGGCGAAGGCTTCTTCAAGGTCCGGCACGATGCCGACCGTCCGTTCATCCTGCGGATGGAGGACATGAACATCGAGGTGCTCGGCACGGAGTTCGACGTGATCAACTACGCCGAGTTCGCGACCACGGAGGCAATTCTTTGCAGCGGCAGCATCCGCGCCTACGGCGGCCGTCTGCCGGCGCCCGTGACGCTGAAGCCCGGCGACAGGCTGGTGTTCGACAAAAAGCAGGGGCGCGCCTCGCGCTCGCGGGTTTCGACGCAGAACTACTCGCAGTGGATGGGCGGCTCGCTGTCGTTCGACGACACCCCGCTGGCCGACATCCTCACCAACCTCGAACGCTGGTACGCCGTCGAGATCGATGCCCCCGAGGCGTGGACCCGGCAGGTGCGCATGTCGTTCAAGCTGATCCGCAACGAAAGCATCGAGGAGATTCTGAAAGCCATGTCGCTCGTCGTGGAGATGGACTACGTCTGCGCCGGGCGGCACATAACGATCATTCCCCAACAACCGAAAAATTCCTAAAAATTACGCGCCTATGTAAAAAGGACCTGGACTTTCCCGCTTTCACTTCCGGAACGCAGAACCCGTTCCGGCCATTTCGACCATTACCTAAATTACAAACCCATGCGTAAACTTATCCAAGCTAAAATCCTTGGTGTAGCCCTGCTATTGCTCTTACTGACCACGGGAGGAAGGGCGCAAACTCCCCCCCCCACGGTAAGCATCGCCAAGGACAACGTCTCTGTCGAACAGGTTTTGAAAGAGATCGAGCGACTGACCAATTACACGTTTTTCTACAATAACGGCGACTTCGACCTCAAGCGGATCGTCTCCGTCGCGGCCGTGCGCAAACCCGTGGCCGAGGTGGTGCGGCAGATGCTGCCCGACTGCTCGTGCCGTTTCGAGAACCGGAGAATCATCCTCGTCAAGGACGCCGCGTCCCAAAGCCAGACGGTGAAGGGCGTCGTCAAGGACGAAAAGGGCGCGCCCGTGATCGGCGCCACGGTCCTCGTGACCGACGCCGGGCAGACCCGGGGCATATCGACCGACATGAACGGCGGCTTCACGCTCACCCTCCCGGCGCTTACGGCCGAAGCCATGCTCGAGGTGTCGTTCATCGGCTTCGACACCTACAAATCCGCAATCGGAAGCCGCACGTTCTTCGACGTGGTGCTGACTTATGCCCAGCAGAGCATCGACGAGGTGGTCGTGGTGGGATACGGCGTGCAGAAGAAGGCCAATCTCACGGGAGCCGTGGCCACCGTGTCGCAGAAGGAGCTGAAGGACCGTCCCGTGTCGAACGTCGGACGCGCCCTGCAGGGCGTGATCCCCAACCTCAACGTGAAGCTCTCGTCGGGACAGCCCGGAGCCGGCGCGACCTACAACATCCGCGGTACGACCTCGCCCAACGGCGGCAGCCCCCTGGTGCTGATCGACGGCGTCGAGACCTATCCCGACCGCATCAACTCGAACGACATCGAGTCGATCACGGTGCTGAAAGATGCTTCCTCTGCCGCGATCTACGGCGCACGCGGCGCGTTCGGCGTCATCCTGATCACCACCAAGAGCGGCAAGTACAACGAGAAGGCCGAAGTGTCGTACAACGGCTATTTCTCCGTCTCCAGCCCCACGACCTCGACCGACTACGAGACGCGCGGCTATTACTCGGCCAAGATCGCCGACTTCTTCATGATGGCCACGCAGAATACCCCCTACACCTCCTACACCGAGGCAGACTACAAGGCCCTCTGGGAGCGGCGCAACGACAAGACCGAGAACCCGGCGCGCCCGTGGGTCGTCACCGACAAGCGCAACGGCCGCCAGCAGTACGTCTATCTGGCCAACTTCGACTGGTACAACTACCTCTACGACGACAGCCGCCCGACGTGGGACCACAACATCAACATCAAGGGCGGAACCAAGGCGCTCTCCTACATGGTCAGCGGACGCTATTACCAGCAGAAGGGTGTCAACCGCATCGAGCCGGACATGTTCAAGTCCTACAACTTCCGCGTGAAGCTCCAGGCCGAGATCAAACCCTGGCTGACCATCGCCAGCAACACCAAGTTCTTCCAGTCGAACTACAAGTATTACGGCTACGAGGACGAGTACAACAACTTCCGCAAACCCACGCTGCACGCCCTGGCGTCGTTCGTACCGGTGAATCCCGACGGGACCGCCGTGTCGCACACTTCGGTGACGCAGTCGTCGACCCATTACCTGATGGACGGTTACAACGCCATGATGCAGAAGGGCAAGAGCTTCGGCAACAAGAAGACGCAGGAGATCACCACGACGTTCGAAGCCACGTTCAAACTGCACAGGAACTTCAACGTCAAGGCCGATTTCAGCTACACGCAGGGATACCTCCACAACGACTACCGCAGCGTCAACGTCCAGTATTCGCAGTATCCGGGCGAGGTGATGACCGAACCCGAAGGCAGCTTCCCCAACAAGTACAAGGAGGTCGTCTGGGACCAGAACTACTATGTGGCCGACGTTTACGGAACCTACAACAAGACTTTCGGCGAGAAGCACAATCTGACGCTGATCGCCGGTTACAACTACGAGGCCAAGTATTTCCGCGACCTCACGGCGGCCAACGACGGCCTGCTGTCCGAGGACCTCTCGGACTTCAATCTGGCCAAGGGAACGACCAACTTCACGCTCAACGGCGGCCGTAACGAATACGCCATCATGGGCTGGTTCTACCGCGCGGCATACGATTACAAGGGCAAGTACCTGGCCGAAGTCAACGGACGCTACGACGGCACGTCGCGCTTCCCGCGCGGCAAGCGTTACGGCTTCTTCCCCTCGTTCTCGGCGGCCTACCGCATCAGCGAGGAGGCGTTCTTCGAACCGCTGCGCAAGACGGTCGACAACCTCAAGATCCGGCTCTCGTACGGTTCGCTCGGCAACCAGCAGATCGGTTACTACGACTTCATCCAGACCATCACGACCAAAGGTTCGATGAGCGACTATTCGTTCGACGGTACGATCCTCGGCCAGCACGCCACGGTGAGCGATCCCGTGTCGGGCAACCAGACCTGGGAGAAGGTCGTCTCAAAGAACCTCGGCGTGGACCTCAACATGTTCAGCAACCGCCTCTCGCTGACGGCCGATTTCTACATCCGCGATACGAAGGGCATCCTGGGCAAGGGCAAGTCGCTGCCCTCGATCTACGGAGCCGCAGAGCCGCAGGTCAACTCGAACAACCTCCGCACGAAGGGGTACGAACTGGTGCTGGGCTGGCGCGACTCGTTCAAACTCGCCGGCAGCACCTTCAGCTACGGCATCACGGGGTCGTTCTCGGACTACACGGCCAAGTACACCAAGTGCGACAACCCCTCGGGGCTGATCGGAGACCCCTATGTGGGCAAGAAGTACGGCGAAATCTGGGGTTATAGGGTCGACGGGCTGTTCCGCAACGACGAGGAGGCTGCCGAGTATGCTTCGCGCGTGGACCTTTCGAAGGTCGCCGCAGGCTATTACTCCGCGACGGGAGCCTACGGAAAAGGCGTCCGCGGAGGCGACATCAAGTACCTCGACCTGGACGAGAGCGGCATCGTCGACGGCGGCAAGGGCACGCTGGAAGACCCGGGAGACCGCCGCGTGATCGGCAACTCGTCGCCCCGCTACCAGTACGGTCTCACGCTCAACCTTTCGTGGTACGGATTCGACCTCTCGGTGTTCATGCAGGGCATCGGCCGGCTCGACTGGTATCCCGGCGCGGACAACCTGCGCTTCTGGGGTCCGTACAGCCGTCCCTATGCCACCTTCATCCCGAAGAACTTCATGAGCCAGGTGTGGAGCGAGAGCAATCCCGATGCTTACCTCCCGCGCGCCCGCGCCTACACGTCGCTCAACTCGACGCAGGGCGTGGCCTACTATACCAACGACCGTTACCTGCAGAACCTGGCCTACTGCCGGCTGAAAAACCTCACCCTCGGCTACACGATTCCCAAGCGGCTGACCTCGAAGGTCGGCATCAAGGAGTGCCGTGTCTATTTCAGCGGCGAGAACCTCGCCACGTGGAGCGCCCTGAAAAACGATTTCCTCGATCCCGAGCAGGCCGCCGCCGATTCGGACAAGAAGTCGAACGTCTATCCCTGGTGCAGGACCTATTCCGTGGGTCTGAACTTAACCTTCTAAAGCGACTGCCGTTATGAAAAAATACATTCTTTATCTACTGACCGGTATGGCGGCGTGCGGACTTTGCAGCTGCGAGGACGCGCTCGACCGCTACCCGAAAGACAGGCTCACACCCGATAACTTCTTCCGCACGGAGGAGGAGTGTCAGCTCTACACCAACGATTTCTACACGATATTCCCCGCCGCCGGGACCATCTACGGCGAGACGGCCGACATCATCGCCAAGACCACGCTCACGAGCGAGGTGCTGGGCAACCGCACCGTGCCCGCGACGGCGAACTCCTGGAAGTGGGAGAAGCTGCGCGACATCAACTTCTTCCTCGAACACTCCTCCAACTGCACCGACGAGCACGTGCGGCTCGAATACGAGGGTGTGGCGCGCTTCTTCCGGGCGTGGTTCTACTTCGAGAAGGTGAAGTATTACGGCGACGTGCCCTGGGTCGACCGTCCGATCGACGCCAGCGATCCGCTGCTCTTCGAAAAGGGCCGCGATCCGCGCGAGATGGTGATGCAGAAGGTGATCGAAGACCTCGATTTCGCCGCCGCCAACCTGCCCGCCGAAAAGTCGGTCTACCGCGTGACCCGCTGGACGGCGCTGGCGCTCAAGAGCCGTGCCTGCCTGTTCGAGGGAACCTTCCGCAAGTATCACGGGCTGGAGGGCTGGGAAAGCTACCTCACGGCCTCGGCGACGGCCTCGAAGCGGTTCATCGACGAGAGCGGATACTCGGTCTACACGACGGGAACGACGCCGTATCTCAACCTCTTTTCGTCGCTCAAGGCCCTCGACACCGAAATCGTGCTCGCCCGGGCCTACAACACGGCCATCGGTCTGAAGCACGACGTCAACGGCTACCTCACGAGCATCACGATGGGACGCCCCGGCCTGCTGAAGAACATCGCCAACATGTATCTGATGAAGGACGGCACGCCCTTCACCTCGCAGCCCGGCTGGGAGACGATGCAGCTTTCGGAGGAGAGCAAAAACCGGGACGGCCGCTTCGCACAGACGCTCCGCACGCCCGGGTACAAGCGCATCGACGATACGGCGCTGTCGGCCCCGAACCTTGCGGCGACGATGACCGGATACCAGCTCGTGAAGTACCTCCAGTCGGCCAAGTACGATTCGTACAACGCGTCGACGAACGACCTGCCGCTGTTCCGTGCCGCCGAGGTGATGCTCAACTACGCCGAGGCCAAGGCCGAACTGGGAACTCTCACGCAGGAAGACATCGACCTTGCGATCAAGCCGCTGCGCGACCGCGCGGGCGTCGCGAACCTCTCGCTCACGCAGGCCAACGACAATCCAGATCCCTATCTGGCTTCGCCGCAGACGGGCTATGCCAACGTGACGGGCGACAACAAGGGCGTGATCCTCGAAATCCGCCGCGAACGCACCGTCGAATTGCTGATGGAGAACCTCCGCTACTGGGACATCATGCGCTGGAAGGAGGGCAAGCGTTTCGAAAAACCCTTCACGGGGCTGTATTTCCCCGGCACGGGTTCTTACGATCTCAACGGTGACGGCGTGGACGACGTCTGCATCTGGTCCGGCTCGAAGCCTTCGACCTCGGCCCCGGCGGTCTACGAACTGAACAAGGAGATCTTCTTGAGCGGGGGCGACAGCGGCTACATCGTCATCCATACGGATTACACCCGTTCGTGGAACGAGGAGCGCGACTACCTCTATCCCGTGCCCACCGACGACCGGGTGCTGACCCAGGGCGCCATTACGCAGAATCCCGGCTGGAACGACGGCCTGAACTTCTAACCTGAAAAAAGAACGATTATGAAAATCAAGCGATTCATACTGTTCGCCTTCTCCGGCTGCTGCCTGGCGCTGGCCGGGGCGGCCTGCTCCGGGCTGGAGGGCGACAACTCCGACTTCGATTTCGGGGACATGACCTCCAATGCTCCCGACAACCCCTACGACGGGCAGGGTTACGACCGTCTGCCCAACTCGGTGCGGCTGGCGACCTACAACACCCACCGCTGCGAGGGCTGGACCCAGAACGCCGGGACCGACCGCGCGAACTACAACAACACGGCCAAGGTCATCTCGCTGATGGACCCCGACGTGATCGCGCTGCAGGAGCTGGACAAGAACACCACGTGGCATCCCAACGACCAGTTGCAGGAGTTGGCCGACCGCACGGGGATGCGGCCCTATTACTGCAAGACGATCGACTACCGCGGGGGCGACTACGGCATCGGCATCCTCTGCAAAGTGGCTCCCAAAACCACCTATGCCGGCGACCTGCCCGGCACGGAGGCCCGCAAATTCTTCCTGGCCGAGTTCGACGACTATATCTTCATCGCCACGCACTTCTGCCACCAGAGCGACGAGAACCGCCAGCGGTCGTTCGAGATCGTCACCGAGTACATCGCCGCCAACTACGCCTCCTATGCCAAGCCGATCTATCTGGCGGGCGACCTCAACACGTCGAAGCTGCCGGCTGCGGCGCTCGAATCGTGGAAGATCATCAGCACGTCGGCCAACACCTTCGTGAACACCACCTCGCCGAGCCGCATCGACTACGTGCTCGTCTATACGGGCAATTCGCCGTCGTACGAGGTGCTGCGCACCGCCGTGCCCTCGTACGAGGAGATCAACGTGATGACGGTCTCCGACCACCTTCCCGTACTGGTAGACCTCAAAAAGTAAGCGATTATGAAAAACAGACTCTTGAATAGCTTTTTCCGGACGGCGGCGGCCTTCGCGCTGCTGCTCGCGGCCGGAGCGTGCAAGGACGACGTGGCGCTGCCGATGCAGCGGGTAGCGCTGAACACGCACGCGATTCTCGCGCCGTCGTTCGCCACGACGCTCTCGTTCGACGTCGAGGCCAACTGCGACTGGACGATCTCCGTCGCGGGCGACGACACCTCGTGGGCCGAACTTTCGCGGACCGAGGCCACGGGCATGGCGACCGTGGCGGTGTCCATTGCCGAAAACGATACTTCCGGCTCCCGTTCGCTGACGATCCGCGTTGTGGCCAAGCGCAATGCCGCGGCCGCGGAGGAGCTGTCCTTCGTGCAGGCCTCGGCGACGGCCGAGGGGTATCTCTCGATTCCCGACCTGCGGAAACTGGCCGCCGACGGCGACTACACCGTGACGCAGGATGCGAAGATGCGCGGAATCGTGGTGTCGAGCGTCCAGGACAATAACTATTACGACAACTGCATCGCGCTCCAGAGTGCCCTGAAAGCCAACTGCGGCATTACGCTCCGCACCGACGAGGTGCTCTACCGCAAGCCGGGCGAGGAGCTGGAGATCGACCTGAAGGGGGCGGTCGTCGGGGTGAACCCCGGGACCGGCGTGATGGAGGTGAAACCCGCCGCGGACGACAAGGTGAGCCGCACGGAGACGACGCAGGTGACCCCCGCGGCGGTTCCCGTGACCTATGAGCAGCTGATGTCCGGCGATTACGAGTCGATGTACGTCTCGCTCGGCGTGCAGGTGGTGGTCAGCGACATGAACAAGAAGTTGAGCGACAACGTCACCGTGCAGACGCAGGACGACGAGCGTTTCGTGCTCTGCGCGCGGCAGGCCAGCACGTTCGGCATCGACGCGGTTCCCGTCGGGAGCGGCAGGCTTTGCGGCATCGCCGGGATATACGAGGGCGCTTACGCCGTGATGCCCTGCACGTCGGGCGACATCGCGATGACTTCGCCCCGCTTCGACGGAGGCATCACGCTGCCCTACGTGCTTTCGATCATGACCAAGACGGCCTCCAACGGCGCCGGCAAGTACATCTTCTACTCGGGGTCGAACGGCACGGGTTCCATCGACGGCGTGGCGGCGACGGCCATGGACGGCACGGGCGCCGGCATCACGGCCAAGTTGAGTTCCTCGGGCGGTAACCTCGGATTCCGCTACTGGAACGAGAACAGCGGTCACCACAACCTGCCGATGAAGTCGTGGACCGGAGGGAAAGACAAGGACTATGCGCTTTTCACCTTCCCGCTCAACGAGTCGGTCGACGGACCGTTCCGCTTCTCCTTCGGCTGGAGTGCCTCGGGAACCGCCCCGGCGAACTGGACGCTCTCCTATTCGAACGACAACGTCGTCTGGTACACCCCCGCGCCGACGGACGAACCGCATTTCGTCATCCCGCAGGGAAAGTCCGTGGGCAGCGGAAAGAACTTCTTCTACTGGACGATCGACATCACGCCGCAGATTCCGCTGGAACGCCGCGGAACCCTCTACATCCGCGTGACGCCGTTCAACCAGGTCACGGTGAATAGCGGGACGGTGGCCAACGGCGGCGAAATCCGCCTCCACTCGTGCGCCGTCGTGGAGAAAGTGCCTTCGTTCTCGACCGAGAAACCGGCCGGCGCCGTCTACTTCGAGCCGTTCGACAACCTGACGACGGGACTCGACTACCGCCACGGCGACAAGCTGGCCGGCATGCTCAATTTCTGCGGCAGCGACATCTCGGTATGGGACGCCGGGGCGAAGAACGGCTTGTCGGGTACGAACGTCCGCCAGCGTCCCGGGTATGCCCAGATCGGCTTCGTGGAGACGCAGACCGTCGCTCAGGGTTCCTATGCGAACAGCGCGGGATCGCTGCTGACACCCGCATTCGGGGCTTCGGGAACGCTCCGGGTTTCGTTCGACGCCATGGCCTACAAGAACACTTCGGTACACTCGAACAGCGGCGCCAAGGACATGAACGGCGATCTGAAGTCGGTGGTCGTCGAGGTGATCGGCGGCGGCACGATCGACGGCGCGGCGAAGAAGGTCGTGAGCGGTCTGACCTACACCGAATTCAAAAACTTCACGCTGACGATCGACGGTGCGACGGCCTCCACGGCTCTGCGCTTCACGAGCGAACCCGCTTCGGGCGAGTTCTCGCGCTGGTTCATCGACAACATCTGCGTGACGAAGTAGGGGATTGTACGATGATTGAAAAGCGTCCCGGAGCGAATGCCCCGGGACGCTTCGTTTCATGCCAGACCTGCGTCCGGTCAGCTTTCCGCCTTCGTGGTGACGGTGAAGAGCTGGCGGCCGTATTCGTCGGTGGCGGTTATCCGGATCTCGGCGGACGGCGTTACGGGCGTGTATTCGAGCATGTGGTCGGTGCGGTATTTGTCGAGGAAACTGAACGAGGAGATGTCGTTGCCGCAGGCGTCGTGGACCGTGACGTAATAGTCGTCGTACTCCCGGACCGCCTTCAGCTGCGAGGAGGGAACCGCGACCCCGTTTTCGCGGCATTCGAATTTCCACGTCGGATGCCAGTCCCAGACGTTGAGGCGCACGACCGGCTTGCCTTCGGCATTCTTCAGCCCTGAATTGTAAACCCGGTAATACTGCTCGTTCGCGTTGCTGAAATTCACGCTCCGCCGTTCCGTGATCGTTCCGCCGCTGAAATCGTAACGGGTGAACGTCGCCGGGGCGCCGTCGTGACAGAGCGGAAAATACCACCATGCACCGCACACGCACGGGTGCGTGTACTCGGTCACGGTCATGTCGCTGCGCGGTACGCTGACCGTTTCGGCGATGTGGTTGTGGCCCGACCAGATCGTGACGGGCAGCTGCTTGTCCTTATAGATGTCGAGCAATTCGTCGGCGTTGTCCATCGGGTTTGGCGACGAGGCCCCCGGGTTGCGGCGGAAGGCCGGGCAATGCCATGCGATCACGATGCGCTCGACACCCGACGGCATGTAGTCGGCGTCCTTCTGCGCCCAGTCCATCTGGCGTTGGTTGAGGCGGACGGTGTACGAACGGTCGCCGCCGGTGTTGATATACTGCGTATTGTCGAAGACGACGTAGTGCACCTTGCCGATGTTGACGGCGTAGTACGTCGGTCCGAGCGCGGAGATATAGGCCAGTTCGGCTTCCGAGTCGTCGTCGCCGGCGATGTTCTGCACGGCCATGTCGTGGTCGTGGTTGCCGATGGCGTGGAAGGTCTGGATCGGCATGCCCCCGCGTTCGCAGACGTTGACGAAATTGGCCAGCGTCGCCTTGTTGGCGTTGGTCCAGTGCGACTCCTGCGTCATGTCGCCCAGGTTCATGCCGTAGACCGGCACGCCTGCGGGCAGCGATTTGACGTAGTCGCGCAGCGCCTTGAGGTAGGTGCGGCGGAACGTCGTGGAGTCCAGTTCGCCCTTCGGGGGGCAGATCGACGGCGTGGCCGACGATGTGGTCTTGATCATCGCGCGGTTGCGGATGTGCATGTCGGCCGACACGATCATGATGTGGCGGTCGTTGTTGACCTTTTTCAGCGTGAAGTCGTGCTGCTGCACCTTCTCGACGCTCGTGGGGGAGCTGATCCTGCGGTAGAAGCGGGGGATGAACCCGCGCGTGGATTCGACCTCGTATCCCGACGGGACGGTCAGGTAGACCAGTTTCGACTTGTCGGACGACGTGCGCAGCCCGTAGGCTCCCTGTTTGTTCGTGCGCGTCATGTTCACGCCGTCGGTTACGACGACGCCCTGCACGCCGGCGCCGGCACACGTCACGACCCCGCGCACGGTGGCCTTCGGGTCGATTTTCGACCAGTCGACGCCGTCGTCGGGCGAAGGGGTCGGATCGACGGGTTTTTCCTGTTCTCCGGGATCGTCGCCCGAATCCGAGCAGCAGATGCCGCCGGCGGATATCGCCAGCAGGGCGGCCAATAAAAGCAGCAGTTTTTTCATGGTTGCGGTTCTTGCGGTTTGCGGCATGGAACGGCCTTCGGGAAAAGCGGGGAAAGGACGGTCGTCCTCTCCCCGCTCCGACCGTTCGTTACATGCCGTTATTTGTTATAGCGGATGGCGAAATATTCGAGGTTGCTGGAGTGTTCAGCGGCCAGGGCTGCGCCGCTCTTGCTCTGGTTCAGGCGCGCGTTGGCGTAGTCGGAGCCGTCGCTGCAGAGGTCGCTCGTCGGGCGAAGCCGGATGTAGACGTTCGGCTGTCCGAGAATCTCCTGGGGAAGTTCGAAATTGATGCACTTGTAGGCCACGCACGACGAATAGAGCGTGTTCGACCAGACGGAAACGTCGGGGATGGTGTATTCGCCGATCAAGTTCCACTGCGAGTCGTCCTTCGCCGCCTGCGAATCGGTCAGCGACCATTCGGCACACCAGAAACGGGGCGAGAAGAAGCTCTGCTGCGTGTTCATGACGGAAATCTGCATCGAGATGTGCGACGTCGTGATGCCTTCGGTCGAGAAGTTGATCAGCCAGGCGTAGGGGCGGTCGGTGTCGTCGTCCCACCAGAAGTGGTTGGCGAAGGAGGTGTAGCAGTTGCCGCTGACGTTGCCCTTGCCGCGCAGACCCGTGCTGCCGCTGTAGTTGATCTGGCCCGAGGTGGTGGAGATCGCCTCGTTGCTCGTCCAGCCGCCCGTGCCGCAGCCTACGTATTTCGTATCGGCGGCATAGGGCCCGCACCACTCCAGCGTTCCGTCGGGGTTGTGGCTCACCAGGTTGTCCATCAGCGGATTCCAACTCTCCTTCGAGGGGTCGATCACGATGCCGATGCCGTTCTTGTTGCCGAAGTTGGCTCCGAAGATATAGGAGGCGTTGTTGCCGACGGGACCCAGGTATTCGTAGGTTCCGCCGCCCCACATGTGCTGCTGGTAGGTGCCTTGCAGGTACTCTTTGCTGGCCGATCCCGTGTACTTCTCCTGGTAGGTGTGCGTCAGGTAGCCGTTCGTTCCGTAGGTGGGTTTCTGGACCTTGTTCTCCACGTCGGGATTCCAGTAGCGGTACTCCGTCAGCAGAGCCGAGAAGCTGTCTTCGACACTGTTCTGCATGTTGTCCCAGATGTCGCCCTTGGTCTGGTGGCGGATCTGGTAACGGCCGATGAAGCCGAGCGTCGGGTCGTCGTCCATTTCGGCCGGGTCGGCTCCGTCGCGCCATTCGAAACGCGAGAAACGCTCGTGGACGATGACGCCCGAGATCTTGCCCGAGCCGTAGGGCAGGCGCGTGCCGTCGCTGCGGTAGGCGCAGTTGGTGTTGGTCATCATGTACATGTCGTCGCCGTTGATGTCGCGCACGAGCAGCGGGTATTTGCTGATGCGGTCTGCGTTCGTGCCGATCGCATAGCCCTCGTTGATGGGCGTGATCGCGCCCTTGCGGACGGGGAACTCGACGTCTTTCAGGGTGACGTACGTGTAGATGTCGTCGTCGGTGAGCTGGTTCATCCACTTCTCCTTCACGGGAACGTCCGATGCCGAACCCGCGATGCGCGAAATGACCATCGCCTTGGTGACGTTGCGCAGTTCGTAGCGGTCGGGGTTCTCGACCAGGTAGCCCGAGGCGCCCTGAATGAGGATCTGCACATGGTCGTACTGTTCGAAGACGTTGTCCCCGGCCGAGGCGGTCTGGACGGCGATGCCGTATTTGCCGTCGTAGGTTTCGAGGTAGACGGTCCGGTCCGACATGGTGTAGTCGATCTTGGAAGTCGTGTTCTGCGGATTTTCGCCCGCATTGTGGTTCTTGGTGTTGCTCACCACGATGCCTTCGAGGATGACGTAGTCGTCGACCTTCTTGTTGGTGGCGTAGGTCTGGCGGAACTCCTCGAACGTGATCTGCCGTCCGAGGGTCTCCTTCGCGGTGCGCTGCAGGAGGTTGAATTCGACGGAGACGGTCTCGTCCCAGCCGTCGGTGAAGGAGAGCGACACGGCTGCCGAACGCGGAATTTCGTCGGCGGTGTTCGTCTCGGTCGTGATGACCAGACTGCGCTTTTCGCTCTCGGAATCCACGATTTCGAGGTTCTTGATCCAGTCGGCGTTGTCGGCTTTGGCATACTCGATGTCGACCGTGATCGCCTCGAAGGGGACGTTGGTCTCGATCGGCGAGGTGTTCTCGCCGCCGGCTCCGGCGACGGTGACGGACGAATTCGCGAACTCGATCTTCGCGTCAACGAGCGCCTTCTGCTTGACATAGAGCGTATCGCGGCGCGCGTCTACGTCGGAGCAGAGCACGAAGCCCGCTTTGCGCTTGAAGCCTTCGTTGAATTCGCATTCGGCCGTGATGGCACCCTTCCCGTCAACCGTTTCACCGCAGGTCAGGCTGATCCAGTCGGCCTGGCCGATGCGCTCGATATGGAAGGCGCCGTTGGCGTAGATGTCGATGTCGAACGTGTTCGCATCGGCTTCGACGACGAACTCCTTCTCCAGTGCGCCCAGTTTGACCAGGGCCAGGTCGTCGGCGTCGTCGACGCTGCAGGCCGCCGAGGCCGCGCATACGGCCGCAATGCCTAAAAACTTAAATATCGATTTACGACAGTTCATATTTTATACGTTTTATTCGTTGATGTTTTTTCCGGCCGTGCGCGGCGGACGGTGCATCCGCCGCGCAGCCGCAATTCATTTAGTTGTAGCGTACCGTTATCGTGCCGATACGGGCCTGGCTGTTACCGGCCGCAACGGACGGCGACAGCGTTCCCTTCTCGATGCCGAGGTTCGTCAGGTAGGTCGAAGCCGATGTGCCCGGAGCGATGTCCGTGACCTTGTCGGCCACCTGCAGGCGCAGAACCACTTTCTCCCGGCCGAAGCAGTCGGCGGGCAGTTTGCGCAGGTGTTCGGTGAAGCCCGGCGTCGAATCCTGCGACGTAGTGGTCCACCACGTGATCGAACGCTTCTTGATGATCGGGCAGTCGGGGACGGCCTGGAACGTCTGGCCGCCGTCGACCGAGTAGAGCAGATTCCAGTGCGCCGGGCCGGAGAGGGTCGTGTTGCTCATCGAACCGTGGCCCCAGACGATGCCGAAGATCATGTTCGAACCGCTGATTCCCTGCGTGGAGAACGAAATGTCGAAGTATTTGCCCTCGTCTGCGTCGAAATCCCACCACTGCTGGGTGAACATGATGGCGCCGTTCACTACCAGACCTTTCTGTTCGGCGGAGGCATGACCGCCCTTGCCCGAGCAGACGACGTTGTTGAAGTCCGATGCGGCAGCCTGCGTAGCGCCGTATTTATTGATTTCGCCTTCGCCGATCTCCGGTATGAGGTCGATCTTGCGGTCGTTCCAGTTCCACTCGACGACGGTCTTCGAGAACGGTTCGTCGGTCAGCGCGATCTCCTCGGCGGTCATGGCGCGCAGCTGGTAGCGGCCCAGGTCGCCGAAACGGATCGGGGCGACGTCGTCCGCCACGACGATGCCGCGGAACGTGCCCGAACCCTGCGGTACGACGGAGTTGAACTCCAGGTCGCGGCCCGAGCTGAAACGCCGCCAGGGAGCGGCCGTATTGGTCAGCATGTAGATGGTCCGGCCCGTGTTGTCGTAGCACATCAGCGGGGCCACGTCCCAGCGCGGGGCAGTGGCCGTGCCGATCGGGTTGATGTTGTCCTTGAACGAATAGCCGTCGGTGCAGTTGGTGTAGGCGCCGTCCTTGCACATGATTTCGAGGCCGGTGACCGACACCAACGTGAAGATGTCGTCGTCGGTGAGTTGGTCGATCGTCTTCGTCTTGACCGGAATCTTGAACTCGTCGGGTGTCGAGGTTTCGAGTATGTTGGCCGCGGTAAGTCCCGTGATGGTGTAGCACTCGGGGGAGTTTTTCTTTTCGAGCGTGGCGCCGTTCAGGGAGAGACGCACCTTCGAGAAGCGGGCCGGCGTGTTGTCTTCGGAGGAGGCGAACTTCAGGCAGAAGCCCCACTTGCCGTCGAGGCTCTCGATATAGGCCGTCCGGTCGTTCTCGCCGCGGTCGAAGAAGAACTGGCTGGTCTGGGGACTCGAAACGATGTTCTTGCTGTCCGGGTCGCTGACGACGTAGCCTTCGATATACTGCTGGAGCGTGATCTCGCCCGGAGCCAGGGCGCGCACCGTGGCGAAGTCGGTGGCGGTCGGGTAGGGCTTCTGGGTGATTTTGCACGAGGCCGAAACGAAATTGCCCTGTTCGTCGGTGAAGCTGAGCCGGATCGTGGCGGTGCGCGGCTCCGAACCCTCGTTTCGGGCCAGCGAGAACGTCAGCCCTTCGTCGGTGATCGCGGGTTTCAGAATCCACTCGGCCTCCTCTGCGACGGGAACGTCGTACGCCACGTCGTAGCCGATCTGGTCGGAATAGGGCACGAGGTTGTTGAGCGTTGCCGGAACCACGCAATCCTGGGCGTAACCTTCGTACGTCTCGGCATTACTGTCCAGTTTGAGCGCCGGTTTGTCGATGCCCTGCGTGACGGTGAGCACCGACTTGGTGATCTCGCCCTTGGCGTCTTCGATGAAGAGGGTCAGATCGGCGATACGCGCGAATCCGGTGTCGTTGTCCGTGACGTCGAACGTGATTCCCTTGTAGGTGACCGAGACGTTGGAAATCCACGGATCGACGGGCTGCGCCTGCTGTTCGTCGCCGCCCTCTTCTCCGCCCTCTTCCGCTTCAGCGCGGGTCAGGACGGTGACGGGATCGTTGGGCAGGCCGTCGCTGTCGTAATAGGTGACGGTGGCTTCCAGGTCGTCGATGCAGTAGCGCAGGTTGGTGTTGATCGGCGTGAAGATCTGCGACCGGGACATCAGCAGCGTAACCGCCGGTTTCGAGAACGAGAGCGAGGCGTCGGTGATGGTTCCGGCCTGCGAGAACATCACCGTGTCGGCCAGGGAGCCTTTCTCGAACACGACGCCGATCTTTCTCGAAATGCCGTAGTTGGCCGAGTAGGTGAACACGATTTCGTTATTGCCGTATCCCTGGAGCTTGTTGAGCGACGCCCACTTCACGGGGCGCGTGAAGCGCGCCGTCCAGTCGCCGTTCGAGTAGACCAGCACGTGCGTCGAGCCGGCATCCTTGGTCAGGGAAAGCTCGCGCGCCGAGACCGCCAGAGGCAGGTCCAACTCGAAATCCTTCTGGCAGCCGGTCAGGGCCGTCGTCAGGGCCGTCAGGGCGATCAGTACGCCGGCAACCGATCTTTTCTGTTTATTGAATATTGTTTTCATTCGTCTGAAAGTTTCGGATTATTACAAGCCGTAAGCCTTGTATTCATTGTTGTCGAGGTTGTTCTTCGAGTAGGTGACTTCCGTGTCGGGAATGGGGTAGTAGCGGTGGCACGGTTTGATCCGGCTGTTCGCCGTGTTGAGCTGCAGATAGGCGTAGTCGCTGTTGTCCGTTACGGCGTCGTACCAGATGCCCCAGCGGACCAGGTCGTACTTGCGCTGGAATTCGCCGAAAAGCTCGCGGGCACGCTCGTTGCGGATCTCCTCTTCGAGGCGCGCGGGGGTGCGGTAGGTGTAGTTGGACAGACCGGCGCGCGTACGGGTCATGTCGAGGTATTCGACCGCCTTCTCGTAGTTTTCCTTGTAGAAATAGCACTCGGCCATCATCAGCAGCGCGTCGGCATAACGGAACACTTTGTAGTTGTTGCCGTCGGCCGAGGACTGCATGTTCGGACACCAGAACTTCGGGCCGCACCACGGGCGGGTGTTGGTGTTGTTGAACGTCTTGTCCTCGTATCCCCACGCCATGTTGTACTTGGCGCGGATGTCCTTGCTCATTTTGGACTGGAGACCCTGGCAGAAATAGACGTTCGGACGCATCGCGGCCCAAACGGTCGCCTGGTCGCCGAGTTCGGGAATCTCCACGCCGTCGTAGATGGCCGAGTTGGCCGCACGCGGGTAGGGCTGGCAGATGCAGGCCACGTTGGAGGTGTAGGTGAGGCCGCCCTGGGTGTAGGTGTGCTGAATCTCCATGATCGACTCCGGGGTGTTCTTGTTCCGGAACAGGATATTCTCCGCGTAATCGTACTGCGAGAGCGAACCGTAAATCGTTTCGATATGCTCCAGCGCGTCCAGCGCGACGTCCCACTGCTTGTTCCACATGGCCATCTTGGCGATGAGCATGTAGGCGCAGGAGGCTCCCAGACGATCGGCTTCGTTGTCGCAGGTGCGGGTCTGCGGGGCCAGGGGAGCTATCGACAGCAGGTCTTCGATGACCTTGTTGCGGGTCTCGTCGGCATCCATGCGCGGCAGCACCTGAATCCGGCTCAGGACCTCGTTGTCCGTAACGTCGTCGAAATAGAACGGGACATTGCCGAAGAAGCAGGTCAGCGTCCAGTAGAAGAACGCCCGCAGGGTTTTCGCCTCGCAAAGCAGCTGGTGGTACTGATCCTCGCTGATCACCTCGTTTTTATAGGCGCGCTCGATGCCGTTGACGGCGAAGTTGCAGCGCTGTACGCCGAGGTAGCCGTTGCGCCAGACCGTCGAACCCATGCGCGGCACGGCGGGCGAGATGTCCAGGCTGGCGTCGAGCGTTCCCGACGGGCAGTAGGCGATGTCGGTGACGCACTCGGTGGCGATCATGTAGGTATAGGTGTAGATCGACTTGATCGGAATGTAGCATCCGTTGACGACCGACTGGCATTCCGAATATTTGCGGAAGAAGTCGTCGGGATTCGAGATGCCCGATGTGTCCTCGTCCAGCGTACATGCCTGGAACGAAAGCATGGCCATGGCCGCGGCCGTGTATAATATATGTTTGATTTTCATCGTCTTAATTCTGTTAGGTTAGTATCTCAACTGAAGGCTGAATATGATCGTGCGGGGCTTGGGATACGCGCCCAGGTCCATACGGCGCAGCGTCGACGAGGTTCCCTCGCTGGAAACGTCGGGGTCGAATCCGTTGTACTTTTTCCACAGGAAGAGGTTTTCGCCCGATACGCTCAGGGTGAGGTCTTTCAGCCACGAGCACTTCTTCTTGAGGTCGAACGTGTACGACAGCGTGACGTTCTTCAGCCGGAGGTACGAAGCGTCGTGGATCATGAAGTCGCTCGGAAGCGCGGCGTCGCTTTTCGCTCCGGCCCGCGGGATGTCGGAATTCGGATTCCGGACGGGATGCCAGGCGTTCAGCATGTAGCGGTACTGGTTCGCGAACTGCGAACCGGCCATGTAGATCTCCGAATAGTTGTAGATCTTGCCGCCGAGCGAGTAGGCGAAGTAGACGCCCAGCTTGAAGCCGTGGATGTAGAACGTGTTCTGCAAACCTCCGTACAGATACGGGTCGGCGTTGCCCTGGTAGATCAGGTCCTCGCGCGAGAGCACGCCGTCGTGGTTGGTGTCGTAGTAGCGCGGGCCTCCGTCGGTGTTGGCCGGGCTGACGTAGGTTTTCGTCACCTTGTTTTCTTCGCGTTCGTCGGCGCTCTTCCACGTGCCTCCGTATTTGAAGCCCCAGAGCGAGTTGAGCGGGTAGCCCTTGACGTAACCGTACATCATGTAGGGGTTGTTGCCCGGCGAGTCGTAGGCCGAAATGAAGTCCTCGGAACCGATGTCGTCGACCTTCTGTTCGTTGTGCGACAGGGTGAGCGTCGTCGACCAGTGGAACTTCGGACGGACGATGTTATGGCTCTCGACCGACAGCTCGATACCCTTGTTCGACGTCGAACCGATGTTGGTCCAGCGCGACGTGTAACCGGTTTGGGCCGCAACGGCCAGCGACATCAGCAGGTCGGTCGTTTTGGATTTGTAGGCTTCGGCCGTGATGTTCAGACGTCCGTTGAACATCGACCAGTCGATCGCCACGTTGTAGGCCGTGGTCTTCTCCCACGTGAGGTCCGGGGAATCCAGGCGGCTGCGGTAGAATGCCACGGGCTGCGAACCGTCGAACAGATAGCCGCCCGTCGTCGAGGAGAGGGTGGCGAGCGAACGGTAGGTGCTGATCGCGTCGTTACCCGTCAGTCCGGCGCTCAAGCGCAGCGACAGGTCGTCGATCCAGCTGCAGTCCTTCAGGAAATTCTCGTTCGAAATGTTCCACTTGAGGGCGGCCGACGGGAAGAACGCCCATTTGTTGTTGGCCGCGAAGTTCGAGGCGCCGTCGTAACGTCCCGTCACGGTCAGGTAGTAGCGCGACTTCCAGTTGTAGTTCAGACGTGCGTAGATCGACGTTTTGGTTTTCTTTGAGTAGGAAGTGCCCGCCGAATAGGTCTCCTTGTCCTGCACGGCGTTCATGTTGTTCCACAGGATGGCGTCGTCCATGTAGCCTTTGCCGCTCAGGTTGAAATCGTGCGAGGCGAAACTGTAGGCCGAGAATCCGCCGAGAATGTCGAACGCATGGCCGTTCTTCTCGAACTTGTAGCCGGCCGTGGTCTCCCACGAGAACGAGTGCTCGTCCCACTCGGCGCGGTAGGCCTCGCCGCCTTCGTTCTCGCCCTTCAGGGGAAGGGTTCCCGGATAGTAACGGTAGGTATGCCGCTGGTAGAGGTAGTAGGAGAAGGTGCTGTTGATCGTGAAGTTCTTCACCGGCTCCAGTTTCAGCGTGAAGGCGTGGTTGTTCGAGTGGCGTTCGAGATAGTAGGTGTTCAGGTCGATCAGCGCACGTTGCGTGTTGATCTTCTGTCCGTTGTAATACAGCGGGTTATACGTGTCGTTCGGCTTGAGCAGCGGTGACAGATACTGGGCGCTGCTGTACCAGGCCGTTCCGCCGATGGAGGATTTGTTCTGGTCGTTGTGACGCCAGGTGTACGAACCCGTATAGCCGACTTTCATCCATTTGAACAACTGGCGTTCGAGGTTGATACGTCCCGTGAAACGCTGCTGGCCGCTGTCCTGGATGATACCTTCGGTGTCGTTGTAGGAGAACGAAGCGTAATACGACGATTTGTCGTTGGTTCCCGAGAGCGAGAGGGCATAGTTGGAATAGAGGGCCGTGCGGGTGATCTCCTTGATCCAGTTCGTCCCTTCGCCCAGCGAGAGCGGGTCGGAATAGACCGAACCGGAGAGGGGCGTGTCCTTGCCTACGTCGGGGTGGTTGGCGTCGCCGCCGAAATAGGCGTAATCGTTGCGGTACTGCGCGAATTCCGCCGCGTTCATGATGTCGAGCTGGCGGGGCAGCTGGGAGAAGCCCATGTCGGTCTTGAAGGTGATGTTGACCTTGCCCTTGGAGCCGAGACCCCGCTTGGTGGTGATGAGGATGACGCCGTTGGCACCGCGCGAACCGTAGATCGCCGTCGAGGAGGCGTCCTTGAGGACCGATATGCCCGCGATGTCGTCGGAGTTGATGTCGTTCAGGTCGTGGATGGCGTCCATCACGCCGTCGACGACGATCAGCGGCTCGTTCGATGCGTTGATCGAGCGCGTGCCGCGGATGCGGATGGTGGTCGTGGCGCCCGGCTCACCGGTGGTCGACATGAAGTCGGCTCCGGCGATACGTCCCTGGAGGGCGTTGTCGACCGAAAGAACCGGTACGTCCTTGATGTCGTTCATCTTGACCGTCGCGACCGAACCGGTCAGGTCCTTTTTGGCGACCTGGCCGTAACCGATGACCACGATTTCGTCGATGTCGGTGGTGGAGTCCTTCTCCATCCTGACGGTGAAATTCGTCCGGGAACCCACGTTCACGGTCTCGGTTTTGTAACCCAGATACGAAATCTGGAGGCTGTCCGAAGACTTGGCCTTGATGGTGAATTTGCCGTTGACATCGGTGACTGCGCCCTGCGTGCCTTTGACGACCACGACCGTGGCGCCGATCAGCGGATTGCCGTCCGGGTCGAGGACGATTCCGCTGACAGTCTGTGTCTTTTGCTGAGCCGTTGCCGGCGCCGTGTGCGCCGCGAGCAGTATCAGTACCGCCACCAGCGACATCACTCGGACGGATGCTCTTATTGAGTGAAGAATTTTATTCATTTTAGGCTTTTTTTTGTTGAAACGACTTGTTCCTCTTTTTACTCTTGTCCCTCCTCGTCGAAAGGCGCTCCCAGGATGATGTCCCTGCCGCTGCCGTTATTCTCGGCGAAGTAGTCCTCCTCGACCTCCTGCAGGCGGCGGATGTAGAAATTGTCGAGGTAAATGCGGTTGTTGTTGGCAGAGGTTTGCGTGAGGGAGCCGCAGATGATGCGGACCCGCGTGTTGGCCGTAATCGGGTTGGCTTTCGTGCCGGCGACGAAGACGAGGAAATCGTGGCCTTCCCACATGTCTTCGGGGAACTCCTCGCTCGAAATGTCGTAATAGCCGGCCTCGAGGTCGATCGTGGTCTTCTCGGATTGGGCGAAATCGCGGATGACGCCCCCGCCGAGCACCTCGACCGTGATCTTGTTGTCGTCGCGGGCGCCGGTCATGTAATCGGTGTAGGCCACGGCCCGGAACGAAACCATCAGCAGCGAGTCGCTGCGGAGCGTGTTGGTGTAGGGCGAAATCAGGTCGGCCCCGTGGCCCTTGTCGTCGCCCAGTTTCAGGTAACCGTTCTTGCCGTAGCAGTGGGCGACCTCCTCCCCTTCGATCGTCGTGGAGGTGAACCCGAGGTTCTTCTGGGCCGTGGTCCAGTTGTCGATCGGGGTTTCGTTGTCGGTGAAGCGCGGGTCGGTTTTGCCGTACTTCAGGGTCGCGAAATCGTTGCTTACGCGGGCCGTGGAACCTTGGTGGATGGGGATTATCCGGTTGTAGTTCAGTTCGCCGTCGGAGGCTGCCAGGATCAGCATGCCCGTGCGCCGCGTGTAGTAGCTCGACGTCGTGCTGCGCCGGCTGGCCTTCAGGGTTATCACGCGGAGTCCCGTCTGGGGGTCTGTCGAAGAGTAATCCAGCACCTTGGCCCACGGCGTTGCGGCGTCGTCTTCCCACGTCGCGACGAAGTCGATGTTGGCGTCCACGTAGAGTTTGGCGAGACCGCCCGTCACGCCGACGATGCCGGCGTCGATAGGCTCTTTTGCGATCGGGTCCGCGTAGACCTCGATCGATTCGTTACGATCGGAGTTCGAATGCGTTTCACACGACGTGATGCCGATTGCCGCCACGATGAATGCGGCTCCGGCCAATCCACGTGAAAAACGGACGAAACCCTTCGTCAGAAATGTTTTTCTCATAATTGGTAAAAAGGTTAAGATTGGGTTTATTTGTTTGGGTCGGTTGAGCGACGGGAAACCTACTGTTTCAACTCGAAGTCCACCAGGATCGGGCGGTGGTCCGACGGGTCGTAGAAATTGGATACGTAGGGACTCTGGGTCGCCGTGGTCCACTTGTCCATGACGGTCAGTGCGTTCACCACGCGGGCGTACATCGAGGGCGACGCATACATGTAGTCGATGCGGGCATTGCCGTAAGTCGACGATATGAAGCTCCCCGGGTAGTGTTCGGCGATGATGTCCTTGAGGTCGGTATGGTCCAGGATGTGGTTGTGGACCAGCAGCCGGGTGTCGTTCTCGGGATAGCCGTAGTACCAGTTGTCGACGCGCGACCGCGAGTTGAAGTCGCCCATCATCAGCCAGTCCTGACGGGAGGCGTATGCGGGATTGTTGACGGTCTGCGCGCAGATGTACTTGATCTCGAATTCGCGGTACTTGTCGCCCTCCTTGTTGGCGGCGCTCGCCGCCTGATCGGCCGAGCCGACTCCGTATGCGTAGGCCTGCGGCCAGGTGTGGAGCGTCACGAGGTTTATCGTCCGGCCCTTCACGGTGACCTGCTGAATGGCGGCGCCGTGGGACACGGGTTTGCCCGCCTGGTCCGAATCGGTTATTTTCAGCAGCGTCTCGATCGGATATTTCGACGTGACGGTCTGCGGATAGTTGTCGCGCCAGCCGCCGACGGCCGCGTAGGCGTGGCCGTAACGCGCCGCCAGTGCGGACCAGCCGTCGGGCAGGAACCGGGCGGAGGAGGCTTGCGCCGAATTCGTATTGTCCTTGTAAATGGTGGCCGATTCGCACCATACGCAGATGTCGGGATCGTATTTCTTCACCCAGGCGACGAAATTGTTGTAATTGTTCGCCTGGTCGGACCACATGCCGTTCTGGATGTTCCAGTAAAGCACGCGCAGGTTGTCGGAGCCGCGGCCCATCTCGCCGAGCGCGCGGACCTCGATATTGTCCACGTAAAAACCGTGCACGCCGCTGCTCACGTCGTTGCCGGCCCAGTAGAGCATCGTGCCGTCGGTCGCGTTGTTTACGACGACCTCCACGGTGTGCCACTTCTTGACGGCCGCTTCGCTCGACGGGAGCGTTACGTGGCTCTTTTCGACGATGTATCTCCCCGAGGCGCTCGTGTAGCCCGAATTGTCGGCTGTCAGGGTGATGCTCTTGCCGTCGACGGAGGCCGACGCGATCATGCCGCCGTTCACTACCTGGAACAGCAGGAGGTCCGTCGAGCCGTACTGGTAGCAGAAATCGAATGAAACTTTCACGGAGCGGATGCCGTCGATGGATTTCAGAGCTGCGGTCTGGAAAATGCCCCGCCCCGTGTTCCCCGCGCCGCAGGCCAGGCAGCCCTGGTATTCCTGGCAGCGGAACATATAGGTATAGTCGGCGATATTGCGGCTCGCGACGTACGAGTCGGACATCAGGTGGGATGTGCCGACCGTTTTGCCGCTGATCTCGTCCCACGTGTTCGACTGGATGAACGCCGAGCCGGGGTTGTTGTAGGCGACCTTCTCGTAGGAGTCCGCATAGCCGTCGCGTCCGGTTCCCGTATCGGGGGTGATGGTTTCGGCCGTCGGGGCGTATCCCGTCGACTCCTGGCCGCCCATGATGTTGCCGCCCCAGACGAAATTGTCGAAACTCTCGTAGAACACCAGGTCGGCGTCGGGGGCGTATTTCAGCGCTACGGACGTGGCCTTCCCCGCCGTCAGCTGCGCAGCCGACAGCGTGTGCTCCATGGCGCGGTGCTCCGAATCGGAAACGGTGATTTTCAGCCCCGACGGATAGTCGCCCGGAGCCAGCATCACGTAGAAATGCTTCGGCGTGCCGCTGGACAGCGGCACGCATTTGCCGTTGTCGGTGCAGTTCAGCACGGCGAAACCGACACCGTCGGTAACCGAGAGGTAGCCGCGCGAGGGCAGGAAATTGGCAAAGCCCGCTACGGGGCTTTCGGCGAGGTTCTCGACCTTCACCGAGGCGATTCGGGCCGACCCGGTCAGCGACACGTCCAGCACGGCGAAGGCATCGTCGAACACCAGCTTGTTGCCGTTCTCCTTGGTGTAGGAGCCGTACATGGGATATGATTGCAGCGATGCCGCCGTGGCGGTCCAGAACTGCGAGTAGGGCAGCTTCACATCGGCATAAGCCGAAGAGCCGTACCAGCCGGAGGAACTTGAATTGGTCAGGATGGCGTTGTAGGTTCCGGAACTCGACGCGTTCGCCTCGACGTAGTAGCGGCCGCTTTCATCGCTTTCGACCGCATAGGATTTTCCGTTGACCGAGACGAGCGATTTGCTCCATGCCCGTTCGCCGGCTCCCATGGCCTTGCGGACGGAATTTTCCGCCTCGCGGAGATAGAAACGAACCTTGCCGTCCACTACCTGTATGTCCTCGTATTCATCGCCGCCGCCCGGATTGTCGGGACCGTCGGGATCGTCGACATGCTTGTCGCCGCTGCCGCACGCCATGCAGAAACACCCGGCCAGCAACAGCGCCGGCTTCAGGATGAAGTTCAGAGATTCTCGTAGATTTAGGGTCATAGTTTCGCGTTTTATGGTTTGGTAAAGGTTGTCGGCTGTCGGTCGGGCACAATGAAAAACGCGTGCATATTGCCATATACGGCAATATGCACGCGTTAATCGCGAGAGGTGACAGTTTACTTAACTCCGGGTATTCGGCGCGGTGAGGGGGGGGGGGGAATTACAAGCTTTCCACGGCACGAGTAGGCTCGTGCCGTAACCGGACGCTGGTGATCGAATAATCGGCGGTAAAGTAAATTCACGGCTCTAATTTTGATCGTTTTTATCGGAAATGAGTTTCGAAAAGATTCATTTCCGAAAGCAAATGTAACCAAAATATTGTTATCGGACAAATAGGTTGCCTGAAAAATAATCGATTTTTAACATTTATGTTGCTTTTCGTGTCCCGATTTGGGGAGAGGATTGTTCGGCTTGGCTTTTCGTTTGAAAGGAATGTCCGGAGGAGAACCGCGGATTCTGCGGCCCGTTCGGAGCGGGGAGGGGGGGGGTACCGGCAAGAAACGGAAAAGCCCCGCATTCGGGGAATGCAGGGGCTTCGTTGAGCTACCAGGATTCGAACCTGGAATAACAGGACCAGAATCTGTTGTGTTACCGTTACACCATAGCTCAATAGATTTTGGTGATGCAAAAGTAGAACTTTATTTTGCAAATGCAAAGAAAAATCCGGAAAAAATTTCGTACATTTGTTTTAATCTACGCTGGAAAAACCGCTTGAAACTTAAAATTTACACAAAATCAGAAAATTATGGGAATTAAATTTCGGCTTATCGTCATGAACTTCCTCCAGTATGCGATCTGGGGCTCGTGGCTTATTTCGCTGGGCGCCTACCTGGGAGGCGGACTCGACTTCTCGGGATTGCAGATCGGCAGCTTCTTCGCGACGATGGGAATCGCTTCGCTGTTCATGCCCGCCGTGATGGGTATTATCGCCGACCGCTGGATTCCGGCGCAGAAACTGCTGGGCATCTGCCATTTCATCAGCGGCGCGTTTCTCATCGCCGCGGCCTCGCAGACGGACTATGCCCCGCTGTACAGCTGCATGCTGCTGAGCGTGATGTTCTACATGCCGACCATCGCCCTGTCGAACTCCGTGGCCTACAACGCCCTCGACCTGGCCCGGCTCGACACCGTGAAGCATTTCCCGCCCATCCGCGTATGGGGAACCGTGGGGTTCATCGCCGCCATGTGGTTCGTCGACCTGACGCATATCGGGGGCGTGCAGATCAAACTCACCGAGTGGCAGCTCTACGTGTCGGCCCTGCTGTCGTTCGTGCTGGCGGCCTATTCGTTCTCGCTGCCGGGGTGTCCCGTCGGGCGCAGCGCGCAGAAGCAGTCGTGGGTCGATACGCTGGGCCTGCGGGCCTTCGCGCTCTTCAAGGAGAAGCGGATGGCCATTTTCTTCGTCTTCTCGATGCTGCTGGGCGCCGCTTTGCAGATCACCAACGCCTTCGGCGACAGCTACATTCAGAACTTCGGAACGATGCCCCAGTATGCCGATTCGGCCATCGTGAAGCACTCGGTGATCCTGCTGTCGCTGTCGCAGATGTCCGAGACCTTCTGCATCCTGCTGATTCCCTTCTTCCTCCGGCGTTTCGGCATCAAGAAGGTCATGCTGATCTCGATGCTGGCGTGGGTGCTGCGCTTCGGGTTCTTCGGCATCGGAAATCCCGGGTCGGGCGCGGCGTTCCTCGTGCTTTCGATGATCGTCTACGGCGTGGCGTTCGACTTTTTCAACATTTCCGGCTCGCTGTTCGTCGAGAAGGAGACCAGCCGCGAAATCCGCTCCTCGGCGCAGGGTGTCTTCATGATCATGACCAACGGCTTCGGCGCCTTCTTCGGCTCGTATGCCGCGGGCGCCGTGGTCGACGCCTTTCACTGGCCCGATTCGTGGTTCATCTTCGCGGGGTATGCGCTCGTGGTGGCCGTGGTTTTCGCCGTGGTCTTCAAATACAAGCACGACCCGGCCGAAATGGAGGGCGTGAAACATTGATGACTGACGGTCCGGCGGCGGGGAGAACCTTGCCGCCGGATTGTTTTTTCATCCGCGCAGGAGCATTCTGACGTGTGGAATTCCTGCTTCGGGGTATTCGCCGGCGGACAGTTCGCCGAAAGGGCGGATGACGACCGGATGCATGGCGGTCGTTTTATATTATACAGAGGTGCCGTTACGATATCAAAGATAGGAAAATTATGAATACGATCGGAGTGAATGATTCGAGCTGCATCCGCTGCGGCCGCTGTGTGAAGGTATGCCCTTCGCAGATTTTCGTGCAGGAGAAAGCCGGGGGCGGTGTGACGCTGCACAAACCCGAGAATTGCATCCTTTGCGGGCATTGCGTGGCTGCCTGCCCCACGGGGTCGGTGAACCATGCGGAGTTTCCGGCGGAGCGGGTGCATGCGGTGGATTACGGCGCGATGCCCACGCCCGAGCAGGTGGAACTGCTGCTGGCCGTGCGGCGTTCGAACCGCGCGCTTTCGGCGCGTCCCGTACCGCAGGAGATGCTGGACCGCATCGTTGCGGCGGCCGACCGGGCCCCGACGGCGAGCAACGCCCGCCGGCTGGCCTACACGCTGGTGACCGACGCGGCGCAGCTGCGCGCCGTCACGGAGTATACGCTCGGGATTTTCGGCAGGCTCGAAAAGCGGCTGCTGCATCCGCTCGTGCGGCCGTGGCTGAGCCGCCTCGCGCCGGGGATATACCGTTACGTCCCGGTGTTCGAACGCCTGCGGCGCGAATATGCCGAGGGCCGCGACCGCGTGCTGCGCGGTGCGACGGCCCTGCTGTTCATCCATGCTCCGAAGGCGAATCGGTTCGGTGCGGAGGACGGGAATCTGGCTTATGAAAACGCTTCGCTGATGGCCGAGGCGCTGGGTGTGAGCCAGATATACATGGGGTTCGTGCTGACGGCCGTCCGGCAGGACAAGGAGGCGAAGCTGGCCGCGATGCTGGGGCTGGAGGGGCGCCGCATCTGTGCGGTGATGGCCCTCGGAATGCCGCAGTTCCGCTATCCCAACTACATCGACCGCACGCCGGCCGAAGTGACGCGCAAATAGCGGTTTCGGCGCTTCGCTATTGCCGATGAAAAAAGGCCCTGCACATGCAGGGCCTTTTCTTGTGGGTACACGGGTATGCGTGCTAATACATGTTGTCGTACATCGACTGCGACTTGTCGTATTTCAGGTCGGAGAGCGACGCGGCCTTGACGCCGATGTTGAAACTCCACGAACGGTGGTAGCCGAACGGAATCCACGAAAAGGACATCTGCCAGCAGTGGAGGTCGCGTGTGATCGAGACCGATGAGGTGGTCAGTTTGTTGGCCTTGATGTCGTAGCCGCCCTGGAAGGTGATGCCCGTCTTGGGGGTGACGTTCAGCGAACCGTTGAAACCGACGGTCTGGGTGACGTTCTTCCGGTAGCCCGTCGTGCCGTTGTTGGTGTATGAGATCGAGTAGTTGACCGCGTAGTTGAATCCGAAGTTCCACGGCAGCGAGAAGTCGTAGTAGCTTTGCGCCATATACTGCCTTCGCAGCACGGGGTCCATTTGCCCGTAAGGGTCGTAGAACGGATTCTGGTACTCCGGAGGGATCGACGTGATGTCGTTGATGGCCGTCTCGCTCCGGTCGCTGCGCGATTTGAACGTATAGCCGAACGACCAGCCCGTCGAGACGACGCGGCCCGGGAAGAATAGTTTGTTGTAGCGCTTGCCCTCGGGCGAGACGCGGTAGGGGTCGAGCGTCAGCGAGAGGTTGATGCCGAAATTATTGAACAGCGTCGTACGGAACGAGACCGGGATGTTCGAGAGCCCCATCGAGTCGGCCAGGAAGTTGTACGAACCGCTGATGCGCAGTTCGTCGATCAGCTTGATCTTCTTTACGCCCGAGGTGTCGCGCTTCGAGAGCACCTTCATTTCGAGGTTCTGCGACAGCGAGAAGTTCATCGACATCGAGCGGCCCGACGAGGGGACGCCGTAGGCGTTGACCGCATAGGGCGAATAGGTCGTGAAGCGGCCCGTGGAGTCGGTCTGGCGGGTCTTGTAATAGCCGTATTTGGGGTCGCTGAAGTCCGGGGCGTAGGAGAAGCCGATCGAGGGGGTCAGCGTGTGGCGGATCGCCTGGATCTTGCGGTCGCGGCTCTTCTTCGTGAAGTCGTACATGCCGTAGACCGTCGTGGAGGCCGAAACGCTGAAGTTGTAGTTGTAGAGGCGGTAGAAACCGTAGTTGGTCGGCAGCGTGTCGGTCTGGTTGGTGACGGGGTTCCACTCGAACTCGACCTTCTTGAAATACCACTTCTCGTTGTAGTTGACCGACGGCGAGAGGTTGATGTAGTTGAACAGGTTGAACGACGCCGAAACGGGAATCGAGTGCTCGATGCCGTTCTTCATGTTTTCGAGCGTCTCCTTGGAGAAGACCTCCGATTCGGTGGTGGTCACCGAGTTGGTCATCTTGCCCGTGTACTGCATCGAGATCTTTTCGTACCAGCGGTCCTTGCCCTGCTTCTCCTTGCGCTTGAAGGGGTAGAAGCGCGAGACGTTGAAGACCATCGTGGGGAGCGTGATGGAGATCGTCTTGTTCTGCGAGTTCTGCGAGATGGCCATGTTCGCCGACAGCGAGAAGGGCGTTCCGGCCCAGTTCTTCGAGTAGGAGACCGTCGAGTTGGTCTGCGTCGAGAGAATGTCGTTGAGGTTCGTGGCCGAATAACGGCTGTAGCCGCTCGTGGCGAAGTTCACCGAGGCTGAGAAGGTCGAACCCGGGTTGGCCTTGGGGTCCTGCGAGTGGGTCCACTGGATGCGGAAGTTGCTCTGCTTGATGTAGTCGTCCTCACCCTTTTCGCCCGTCTTGACATTCGAATACTGCATGTTGAAACTGCCGCTGTACTTGTAGCGCTTGATGTAGCGCGACGCGGCCGAAGCCTCCCATGACCCGAGCGTGTAGATGCCGCCGCGCACCGCCAGGTCGGCGTATTCGCCCAGCGTGAAGTAATAGCCCAGGTCGCGCAGGAAGAAGCCCTTGGAGTACTCCTCGCCGTAGGTGGGCATCAGCAGGCCCGACTTGGGACCCATGTTGATCGGGAAGAAGCCCTCGGGGATGCCGAGGAAGTAGATCGGCACGTCCTCCATCACCAGGTAGGCCGGGCCGGTGATCACCTTCTTGCCGGGGATGACCTTCGCCTTGGTCATCGCCAGGTAGAAGTGGGGGTGGTCCGTATGGTCGCAGGTGGTGTACTTGCCGTGCTCGATGTTGATCGTGTTGTCGGGCATCTTCTTCACGCTGCCGCCCACCAGCCAGCCGTCGCCCTGCTGCGTGGCCACGCCCTTGATCTTCGCCTTCTTCGAGTCGAGGTTGTAGGTGATCGTGTCCATCTGGTAGGTGGCCGATCCCTCGGTGAATTCGGGCTTGGTGACAATATCCTTGCCGTCGAGCGTGTCGGGCTTGCCGTAGGCGTAGACCATCTTCGAATCCATGTCGATGCGCATGTAGTCGGCCTTGAGGTTGCTGTTCTGGTAGGTGACGTCGCCCTGGTTGTAGATGTAGACCAGTTTGTTGCGCACGTCGTAGACCAGCGAGTCGGTGTTCTTGCCCGTGATCGGGTCGTCGAGGAACGCCCCTGCGGGCCGCGGCGTCTTCACCGAATCGCGGCGGAGCGTGTCGGCGGCGAGCGAGTCGGGCCGTGCTGCGCCCGGCGAATCGGCCTTCTGCGCCACGAGCGAGTCGACCTGCGCCGAGAAGAGCGAATCCCTCTCCTCCTGCGACAGGGCGTTGAAGGCTTCGCGCCGCCGGACCTCTTTGCGCGCCTGCCGCCGGGCCTCGCCGCGGCGCGAGGGGGCGGCGAAAGGCGGACGGGCGCTCGTGTCGGGACGTACCGTGTCGGCGCGGGAAGGGACCGGAACGGTGTCTCCGGGGGCGGGATTGCGGGTCGTGCGGGGCGCTCCGCCGCCCAGTACGATCTGGGCAAACAGCAGAATCACCGTCGCCGACAAGAGATATTTTACCCTAATTCTATCCAAAATCCCAAAAATTTTCCGTACCTTTGCCGACAAGTCGGCAAAAACGCCCGGATCGAGGCTCTGCGCCCTTCCCGCCGCGTTTTCGGCCCGACAAAGATAGGTAAAAATTTATAGAAAGCTTACACTTGGTACTATTAAATATGCGCACACGACTTTTGCTGCTATTCGCCTTCGCGGCCGCAACTATTTTTACGAACGTTGCGTTTGCGGGGAATATTGCGCACGGTGTCGAAGTCGTGGTCATCGACGCCGGGCACGGGGGTAAATTCCCCGGCGCGCACTACGGCGGGGTCTATGAAAAGGACCTCACGCTGAAGGTGGCGCTCAAGCTCGGGAAGCTCGTCGAGGAGGGGATGCCGGGCGTGAAGGTGGTCTACACCCGCTCCACGGACAAGACCCTCGGGGCGGACCTGGCGGCCGACCTGCAGGCGCGGGCCGATATCGCCAACAAGGCCGGGGGCGACCTCTTCATCTCGATCCACGCCAACGCCGCCCCCCGGGCGACGGGCGTGCGGGGCGTCGAGACGCTGATCATGGGCGAGAGTTCGAAGGAGCAGCGCTACAACGAAAACGCCCTGTTCGAGAACAACCGCGAGGACCTGATCGACATGTCCGACGAGCGGACGGCGGCCATCGTGCGGGCTTACATTCAGAATCTCCAGTTCACCTACGGCGAATACAGCATGGCTTTCGCGCGCTGCATCCAGAACAGCTACCTCAAGGCGGGGCGCCATTCGCGCGGCATAAAGCCGCAGCTGCTGCGTGTGCTCTATGCGACGGACATGCCGGGCGTGCTGACCGAGATCGGGTTCATGTCCAACCAGCAGGAGCTGGCCTACATGAAATCCGACAAGGGGCAGAACGAGATCGCCCGGTCGCTCTACCAGGCGATCCGCAACTATTCGGCCTACGTGCTCGGGACCCGGATGGCCGAGGAGGAGCAGGCCGCTTCGGCGAAGGTTGCCGTTGCCGGGGAGAAAGCGACGTCGGCGAAACCCGGGGCCGCCGAACAGGCTCCCGCATCCGCTGCGGGCACGGCGCCGGAGAAGAAACCCGCGGAGGGAAAGGCCGCTGCCGGAAAACCGGGCGCTGAAAAGCCGGCCGCAAAGCCTGCGGAAAAAACCGTGACGAAGCCCGCGGAGGGAAAAGCCGCAGCGCCCGCTCCGTCCGAAACCCCGGAAAAACCGGCCGCGAAACCCGCCGTACAGCCCTTGCGCTATACGATTCAGGTGATGGCTTCGGCGTCGTCCGTGCCTGTCTCCTCGGCGCAGTTCCGCGCCTACCGCGGCAAGGTGAAGGAGTACAAGGCCGAGGGGCGGTTCCCCTATAAATACGGTGTGGGCGAGTACGACACCCGTGAAGCCGCACAGCGGAAACTGGCCGAGGTGCGCAAGGTATTCCCCGGGGCCTTCGTGGTGAGTTGTAAAGGAACGCAAATTGTGAAATAGGGAATCGCATTCCGGGCGCATGCGATAAGTCCCCGCCGAGGCGGGGATTTAGGGGTGGGGCAGACTTGCAAACGTGGCGGAACGCCGCGGGAACATCCGGCGATGGCGGGAAAGCGGTAAGATTATGAATTAAGATTTATTAGATATGAGAAGGGAAGTTAAAATCGGAATTTTCGGCGTGACGATGATCATTGCCGCGTGGGCCGGAATCCGGTTTTTGAAAGGATTCGACATTTTCAGCCGCAATTCGGTCTATTACGCTGCCTACGACCAGATCAACGGCGTGCAGGCGGCGTCGCCGATCATGATGAAAGGCGTCAAAATCGGTACGGTGACGGGCATTTCGTTCGATCCGCAGCGCAGCGACAACGTCGTGCTGCAATTCACCGTCAAACGCCAGTACCACATTCCGACCGACTCCGAGGCCAAGATTTACAGCAACGGGCTGATGGGCGGAAAGGCCATCGAGATCACCTACGGCACGGCGCACACCTATCTCCAGAAGGGCGACACGCTGCGCTCGGTGCGCGAACGCGACCTGATGGACGTGGCCGGGTCGGAGCTGGATTTCTTCAAGCAGAAGGTGTCGCAGGTGACGGCCGACCTCTCGCGAACGCTGACCAACCTCAATAGCCTGATGGAGGCCAACTCGCAGAATATCTCCGGGACGCTGAGCCACCTGAACGCCATCACGGGCGATATGGCAGGAATCCTCGACGCCGAAAAGCACAATCTGAAAGCCGCCGTCGACGACCTTACGGAGTTCTCCGCGATGCTGGGCCGGAACGCTCCGCGCGTAGACAGCATCGTCGGCAGCCTGAACCGGATGACCGGGGAACTGGCCGACGCCGGGTTCGCCCGCAGGCTTACGGATGCCGTGGGCGAGGTGAACGGCCTGCTGGCGAAGATCGGGGCGGGCGAAGGGACTGTCGGCAAGCTGATGAACGATCCCGCGCTTTACGATTCGCTGACCGAGGCCAGCGGTAACCTCGCCTCGCTGCTGGCCAACCTCGAACAGTATCCCGGCCGCTACGTGCATTTCTCGCTTTTCGGGCGCAGCCCCGAGAAGATGCAGGAGAAGGCCGAGCGCAAAGCCGCCAAAGCCGCGGCCAAGATCGAACGGGATTCGCTGAAAAGGCTGAAATAGGTTTTTTCGGGCTGCATTCGGTGTGCTGTTCGCTGCCGTTTCCGGTCGTAATTCCGGGTGCGTTGCGACAAGTCCCCTCCGAGGAGGGGATTTGGGGGAGGGGCAGACTTGTATACACGGCCAAAGGCCGTGGGCGTAACCCGTCCGGAGCGAAATGGCGGCCGATATTTAAACATGACTTCGATTCCATGATTTACCCTGCTACATTCGAGCAAAAGATAGGTTTCGACCGGCTCCGCGAACAGGTCGCAGGACGTTGCACGATGCGTGCCGCCCGCGAGCGGCTCGCCGCGGAGGGCTTTTCGACCTCGGCGCGCGAGATCGAACGGCGGCTGGCACTCGCCGACGAAATGCGCCTCGTGCTGGACATGGAGCACGATTTCCCCGGGGGCGAGTACCCCGATGTCGATTACATTGTCGCCAAACTGCGCGTCGAGGGTTCGTTCCTCGACGTGGAGGAGGTCGTGACACTGCGCCGGGCGCTGGCTGCGATCGGCGGCATCGTCTCGTTCATCATCGGCCGCGAGGAGCGCTACCCGGCCCTCCATGCCCGCACGCGGGGCGTTGCGGCGTTCCCCGAGATCGTGCAGCGCATCGACGGCATTCTCGACCGCTTCGGCAACGTGAAGGACAACGCTTCGCCCGCCCTGCAGGAGATCCGCCGCTCCATCCGCGAGCGCGAAGGGCAGGCGGCCAAGCGCCTGCAGGCCGTACTGTCCTCGGCCAAGGGGGCGGGCATCGTCGATGCCGACGCCCAGATCTCGATCCGCGACGGCAAGGCCGTGATTCCGGTTTCGGCCGGCAACAAACGCAAACTCAACGGCTTTATCCACGACGAGTCGGCGACGGGCAAGACTTTCTACGTCGAGCCGGTCGAGGTGGTGGAGATCAACAACGAATTGCGCGAGTTGGAGTATGCCGAGCGGCGCGAGATCGTGCGCATCCTCACGGAGTTTACCGAAGCGATCCGTCCCGACGCGGGGCTGATCGCCGATTCGGGCGACTACCTGGCCGAGATCGACATGCTGCGCGCCAAGGGCCGCTGGGCCTCGGAGAACGGGTGCGTGCGGCCGATCCTCTCGACCGACGACAGGCTGGTGCTGAAAAACGCCCGTCACCCGCTGTTGCAGCAGACGCTGCGGGCCGCGGGGCGCGAGATCGTGCCGCTGGATTTGCAGCTCGACCGCCGCAAGCACATCCTCGTCATTTCGGGACCTAACGCCGGCGGCAAGTCGGTCTGCCTGAAAACCACGGGGATCGTGCAGTACATGTTCCAGTGCGGGTTTCCGGTTCCGGCCTCGGAGGTCTCGGAACTGCCCGTCTTCAGGAGTATCTTCATCGACATCGGCGACGAGCAGTCGATCGACAACGACCTGTCGACCTACTCGTCGCACCTGCTGAACATGAAGCACATGCTGGCGGGCGCTTCGGACCGCACGCTGGTGCTGATCGACGAATTCGGGTCGGGGACCGAGCCGATCATCGGCGGGGCCATCGCCGAGGCGATCCTCGAACGCCTGCTCGAGCGGGGCTGCTACGGCGTGATCACGACCCACTATGCCAATATCAAGTATTACGCCTCGTCGGTGGAGGGCATCGCCAACGGCGCGATGATGTTCGACGTGCAGAATATCCGGCCGCTGTTCCGCCTCGAAACGGGCAAGCCGGGGAGTTCGTTCGCCGTGGAGATCGCCCGCAAGATCGGGCTTCCGGAGGAGATCATCCGCGCGGCGAGCGAGAAGGCAGGGTCGGACCACATCAACATCGAGAAACAGCTGCGCGAGATCGCCCGCGACAAGCATTACTGGGAGCAGAAGCGCGACCGCATCCGTCTGACGGACCGCAAGGTCGAGGAGCTGGAGCAGAGCTACGCCGAGCAGCTGGCGAAAATCCGCGCCGAGCGGCAGGAGATTCTGAAAAAGGCCAAGCAGGAGGCCCGGCAGCTGATCGCCGACGCCAACAAACAGATCGAAAATACGATTAAGACGATCCGCGAGGCGCAGGCAGAGAAGGAGCTGACGCGGCTGGCGCGGCGCGAGCTGGACGACTTCCGCGAGGTGGTCGAGAAGGCCGACGAGGCCGGGAACGAAGCCGCCGTGGCCCGCGAGATCGAGCGCATCGAACGCCGCCGCCAGCGGCGCGCCGAGCGCAAGGCGCAGCAGGGTGCGAAGCCGGCGGCCGGGGAGACCCCTCCGGAACCCGAAAAACCGCGTGAGGTGGTCGTTGGGTCGAAAGTCCGCATGGCCGGGCAGGAGATGGTCGGCGTGGTGCAGTCGGTGAAGGGAAAAAGGGCGCAGGTGGCGTTCGGGCAGATACTTACGACGGTGGACAAAGGCCTGCTGACGGTGGTTTCGAACAACGAGTACCGCGAGGCGACACGCCCCGTCGCGGCCCGCACGGTCCTTTCGGTGGACATCTCGTCGCGCAAACTCAACTTCAAGGACCATATCGACGTGCGCGGCATGCGCGCTTCGGAGGCGCTGGACGAGGTGCGCAATTTCATCGACGACGCGCTGATGGTGGGCGTCGGCACGGTGTCGATCCTCCACGGCAAGGGCACGGGCGCCCTGAAGGAGGAGATTCGCCGTTACCTGCGATCGGTTCCCGAAATCGCGTCGGCCGCGGACGAGCATGCCGACCGGGGCGGGGCGGGGATTACGATAGTGACTTTCGATCTATCGTGATTTCGCCGCGATAGTGGCGACGGGTTTTGCGGTGTAGACTTTTTGCAAAAAAGTACTGTTAACCGCGGTCTTCGCCCGCGGAATTTTGGCACTTTTTGGTTCGGCAAAAAGTGCCTCAAAAACCGACCTGCCGACAAAAAGTCTAAAAGACGCGGCCTAACGCTGGCTCCGGGCGACTATTCGCGGGTTTGTAAACAAACCGTCCCCTCCGCTCGGGCTTTTAGTCCGCCTCTTTCTTGACGCCTTTTTTGCCAAGCGGGAGTTATTCGCCGTCTTTGGAGCGAGGAATAGTCCGCATTATCGCTTGCAGCGGAGAAAGAACAACCGAAAGCCCGCGCGCCCGGAGCGGGAGGCTGTAACGGCTTGATCTTACTGCACCCGCTTAGCGTGGGCTGGAGGTTGTTCCCGCGAAAGCGACATGCGGATGGTTTTGGCGCTACCTTTTGCCGCCAAAAGGTAGTAATAACTCCGTGGGCGAAGACCGTAGTTAAGTATTTTTGTGGTCAAAAGGTATAAAGAAAAAATAGGTATTTTATGAAATATCTGCTTTCGCAAATCGCCGCCGTCGTGGGCGGCAGGTTCTCCGGAACGGACTGCGAGGTGCAGTCGGTGGTGACCGACAGCCGCTCGCTGACGTGCGAACTTGGCTCGGGGCCGTTGTTCGTCGCCATGTGCGGTGCGAATCACGATTCGCATGCGTTCGTCCCGCAGATGTATGCGCGCGGTGTGCGGGCCTTTCTGGTCGAACGGCCTCTCGAAGCCCTGCCGGAGTGCGGTTACGTGCTGGTGGAAAATGCCATCGCGGCCCTGCAATGCCTGGCCGCCTACCACCGGGCGCAGTTCCGGGGGACAGTGGTGGGCATCACCGGATCGAACGGCAAGACGGTCATCAAGGAGTGGATCGCCGAGGAACTGCCTGCAGGGATGAAGTGCTACCGTTCGCCCAAGAGCTACAATTCGCAGCTGGGCGTGCCGCTGTCGGTGCTGATGATCGAGGGTGACGAGCAGCTGGCGCTGATCGAGGCGGGGATTTCGAAACCCGGCGAGATGGCGCGGCTGGAGCGCATCATCCGTCCCGACGTGGTGGTTTTCACCTCGATCGGCGACGCGCATCAGGAGAATTTCCTCAATCTGGAGCAGAAATGCGACGAAAAGATGGTTCTGGCCCACCGTGCCGAGACCATCGTTTACCACAGTCACTACGACCCGCTGGGCCGCATGATCGCCTCGCGCTTCGCGGGGCGGAAACTCTGCGATGCGGCGGCATGTCCGGAGGTTCCGGAGGCGGTGATCGGCAACGCGGCATCGCGCCGCAATGCGCAGATCGTCGAGGCGTTCTGCGCGGCGATGGGCTATCCTGCGCCGTCGTTTACGGAGGCTCCCGAGGTCGCCATGCGCCTCGAAGTCAAGGACGGCATCAACGATTCGGTGCTGATCAACGACGCCTACAACCTCGATCTCAATTCGCTGGCCCTGGCGCTCGACTACCTGCACAGCGTGGCGCTGTCACGCCGCCGGACGCTCGTGCTGTCGGACATTGCGCAGAGCGGACTGACCGACGACGAACTTTACGGCCGCGTGGCGGGAATGGTCGCGCGGGCAGGCGTCGATACGCTCGTCGGCATCGGCCCGAAGCTGAAGCGCTACGCCGCGCTGTTCGGCTGCGACAAGGAGTTGTACGCTTCGACCGACGAGTGCATCGCCCGCATCGGCCGCCGGGCCGTGGCAGGGCGTGCCGTCTTGTTGAAAGGTGCGCGGGAGTACCGTTTCGAGAAGTTGGCGCATGCCCTGGCGCGCAAGAGCCACACGACGGTGCTGGAGGTCGATCTCGATGCCATGATCCACAACCTGAATTATTTCCGTTCGAAGCTGGATTTCTCGACCCGGCTCGTGGCGATGGTCAAGGCCGGGTCGTACGGCGCGGGGGATTTCGAGGTGGCGCAGATGCTCCAGCATCAGGGCGTCGATTACCTCGCCGTGGCGTTCGCCGACGAAGGCGTGTTGCTGCGCGAGCGGGGAATCACGATGCCTGTTGTGGTGCTGAACGCCGACGCCGACAGTTTCGACCAGATGATCGCCAACCGCCTCGAACCCGAGATATACAGTTTCCGTTCGCTCGCCGACTTCGCCGATGCGGTGTCGCATGCGGGCGAAACCCGCTATCCCATTCATATCAAACTCGATACGGGCATGCACCGGCTGGGCTTCATGGAGGAGGAGATCGGGCGGTTGTGCGAGGTGCTGCCGACGATGCCCGCCGTGAAGGTGGCGTCGGTCTTCTCGCACCTGAACTGCGCCGACATGCCCGAAGAGGATGCCTACACCCGGGCGCAGATCGCGCGCTACGACCGCATGAGCGCCGCCGTAGCCGCGTCGCTGCCCTATCCCGTCATCCGCCATACGGCCAATTCGGCGGCCATCGAGCGGTTCCCCGAGGCGCGGTTCGACATGTGCCGCCTCGGATTGGGGCTTTACGGCTTCGGCTGGGAGCACAATGCGGGTCTGCGTCCGGTTTCGGCGCTCAAAACCCGTATCGTGCAGATCAAGCGTCTCGAAGCGGGCGACGCCGTGGGCTACGGGCGCGCCGGGAAATTGCTGCGGCCGACCGTGACGGCGACCGTGCCGATCGGTTACGCCGACGGGCTGGACCGCCACCTGGGGTGCGGACGCTGGTCGATGCGCGTGGCCGGGCGGCCTGCGCCGATCGTGGGCCGCGTCTGCATGGACAGCTGCATGATCGACATCACGGACATTCCTGGCGTCGGCGAGGGCGACGAAGTGACGGTCTTCTCCGCCGGCCCGGGCAACGACCTCGAAACGATGGCCCGGGTGCTCGACACGATACCTTACGAGATCATGACCTCGGTCTCGTCGCGTGTGAAACGAATCTACCTCAAAGAGTAATGGCAACCGGAACCCTTTACCTGATTCCCTGTCCGATTTCGGACGAAACGGCGCCGTGGGACGTGCTGCCTGCGGCCAACCGGGCCGTGATGGATGCGCTGGACTACTTCATCGTCGAGAACACCCGCACGGCGCGGCGTTTCCTGTCGAAAGCCGGCATCGCGCGGCCCATCGGCGAACTGGAATTCCGCGAACTGAACGAGCACACCGCGGCCGGCCGCGAAATCGAGGAGCTGATTGCGCCGCTGCTCGAAGGCCGCTCGGCAGGGGTGATCTCCGAGGCGGGCGTGCCGGGCGTCGCCGATCCCGGGGCGCCGGTCGTCGGGGCGTGCCACCGCCGCGGCATCCGCGTCGTGCCGCTCGTCGGCCCGTCGTCGATCATCCTCGCAGTGATGGCCTCGGGGCTGAACGGCCAGTCGTTCGCTTTCAACGGCTACCTGCCCGTGAAGCCGCCCGAACGGGTCAAAGCCATCCGTTTTTTCGAACGCCGTGCGTTGACGGAGGGGCAGTCGCAGCTTTTCATCGAGGCTCCGTACCGCAATGTGAAGCTGATGGAGCAGCTGGTGCAGACGCTCGGGGCCCAGACGCGCCTGACCGTCGCCGTGGATCTCACGGCTCCGGGCGAGCGGATCGAGACCCGTACGGCCGGGGAGTGGCGCCGCTGTCGGCTGCCCGAAATGAACAGGCGTCCGGCCATTTTCATCATCGGATAGCGGCGTCTTGCCGTGAAGCGGTTTTTGGGCGGTAGCACGCAGATAGGTTCGATGCCCGGCATGCAGGTATCGCCCTTGAAGCCCGGCTTTTAGCCGGGTTGGTATGCAATTTGTTCGAATAAGGGGAAGAAAACTGAAAAATCACAAGATATGAAAAAGGAAAAAGTTTATAATGAGGCTGTTAGCGGCGATGAAGGGTTCGCCCCCGGCGATGGCTATCCGTCGTGTGACGGGGAGCCTTGTGCCAATGTGTCAGATGAAACCGACGAGGCGACTGACACAATGGCAGACGGCGAATCCGCTGCCGACGCCGACGCCGCCAAGGCGCTCGAAGCGGCCGTGGCCCGGTGGCAGGACAAGTACGTCCGTCTGCAGGCCGAGTTCGACAACTACCGCAAGCGTACGCTCAAGGAGAAGATGGACCTGGTGCAGACCGGGGGCCGCGACGTGCTGCTGGAGATGCTGCCCGTGCGCGACGACGTGCAGCGCGCCGTGGACGCCATGCAGAAGAGCGACGATCTGGAGGCGCTGCGGGCGGGCGTGACGCTCATTTCACAGAAATTTACCGAGGCGCTCCGCCGCAAGGGCGTGACCGAGATCGAGGTGCTGGACAAGGAGTTCGACGCCGATCTTTCGGAGGCCGTTGCCCGGTTCGCCGCCGGCGAGGAGAAGAAGGGCAAGGTCATCGACGTCGTCCAGACGGGTTACATGCTGGGCGATAAGGTGCTGCGCTTCGCAAAAGTAGTTGTAGGAGAGTGAGACCATGGCAGAGAAGAGGGATTACTACGAAGTGCTGGGCGTTGCGAAGAACGCTAACGCAGACGAAATAAAGAAGGCCTACCGCAAAGCGGCCATCCAGTACCACCCCGACAAAAACCCCGGGGACAAGGAGGCCGAGGAGAAATTCAAGGAGGCCGCAGAGGCCTACGACGTGCTGTCGAACCCCGACAAGCGCGCCCGCTACGACCAGTTCGGCCATGCCGGAATGAGCGGTGCGGCAGGCGGCGGGGCCGGAGGCTTCGGCGGATTCAGCGGCGGAGGGTTCTCGATGGAGGACATCTTCTCGCAGTTCGGCGACATCTTCGGCGGCCATTTCGGGGGCGGCGGATTCCGCTCGTCGAACGGCGGCGGGGGGCGGCGCGTGAACCGCGGCTCGGACATCCGCGTGCGGGTTAGGCTGACGCTGGCGGAGATTGCCAACGGCGTCACGAAGAAACTCAAGATCAACAAGACCGTCGCCTGCGACAAGTGCGGCGGCACGGGAGCCAGGGATGCCAATTCCTATTCGACCTGTTCGACCTGCAACGGCACGGGCCATGTGACGCGGGTGGAGAACACCTTCTTCGGCCGGATGCAGACGCAGGGCGTGTGCCCCACGTGCGGCGGCACGGGCAAGGTGATCACCGCGCCGTGCGACAAGTGCAAGGGCGAAGGCACGCTGCGCGGGCAGGAGGTCGTGGAGATCAAGATTCCGGCCGGCGTGGGCGAGGGAATGGTCCTCACCGTCACGGGCAAGGGCAACGCCGCGCGTCAGGGCGGCGTGAACGGCGACCTGCAGGTGATGATCGAGGAGGAGCGCAACCCCGAACTGGTGCGTGACGGCAACGACCTGATCCACAACCTGAACATCACCGTGACGACGGCCCTGCTGGGCGGTACGGTCGAGGTCCCGACGGTGGACGGGCGCGCCAAGATCAAGATCGCCCCGGGAACGCATGCCGGCAAGGTGCTGCGCCTGGGCGGCAAGGGACTGCCCGACGTGAACGGCTACGGCCGCGGCGACGAGCTGGTGGTGGTGGACATCACCGTTCCGTCGAAGCTCTCGGCCGAGGAGCGGAAACTTGTCGAACAACTGGCCGCACAGCCCTCTTTCCAGAAGGCGGAATCGGTCAAGAACCAGAATATTTTCGAACGGATGAAGAGTTTCTTCCGGTAAAGAGATACTAAAACCGCGGAAAATTCGTACCTTTACCAAGTGGAGGAGACGAATTTTTCGTTTAGGGCCGTCCGGGTTATTCTTTCTGCCGCGATAGCGGCAGATACAAGTCCCCGCCGAGGCGGGGACTTAGGGGTGGGTCAGATTTGCATACACTGCGGAGCGCCGTGACGACACCCCTCCGGGACGTACTTACGGTTGCAATAATTTAGAACTTACTGTTATGTTAGGCTTTACACCCTTCAAACGACACGCGAATAAATTCAACTATATCCCGCGATATTACGACCCCGAGAAAGAGGCTCGTGAACAGCGCCGTGCCGAGCTGCGCGGCGAGCGCGCCGAGGATGCCGACCGCGAGTACCAGCCCGGACAGTACATCCGCACCCAGCGCGAAGCCCGGGAGGTGCGGCGTTCGAACGAGGAGGAGCGGGGGCGTATCCGCGTGCTGAAGATGGCCGCGGGGGCCGTGTTGGTGATGCTTTTCATCTACCTGCTCTACCCGAAGTTGGCCGATGTGTTCCTGCGCGCGCAGACCGTGCCTGCGGCTAAAACGCAGCAGGTCGAGGAGGGCGGGTTCAATCCCTATGCGCCTATCACGGTCGTTCCCAACGATTACGAGGAGTAAATGGCAGACAAGATCAGATTATTGCCCGAGGTCGTTGCCAACCAGATCGCCGCAGGCGAGGTCGTCAACCGGCCCGCCTCGGTGGTGAAGGAGATGATGGAGAATGCCATCGACGCCGGGGCGGCTTTGGTGAAGGTCAACTTCCGCGACGGCGGCAAGGACCTGATCCAGATCGTCGACGACGGCTGCGGCATGTCGCCCATCGACGCGCGCATGGCCTTCGACCGCCATGCCACGAGCAAGATCGGGGCCGTGGAGGATATTTACGCCCTGCACACGTTCGGATTCCGCGGCGAGGCCCTGGCTTCGATCGCCGCCGTGTCGCAGGTCGAACTGCGCACCCGGCAGGCGGGCGACGAGGTGGGGACCGAGACCGAGATCAACGGCGGTCAGTTCGTGGCGCAGAACCCGGTGATGTGCCCCGTGGGTTCGCAGTTCTTCGTGCGCAACCTCTTCTACAACGTTCCGGCGCGCCGTCGTTTTCTGGACAAGAGCACCACCTCGGCGTCGCAGATCAAGGCCGAGTTCCAGCGCATCGCGCTCTGCAACCCGCAGATCGCCTTCGAACTCTACGCCAACGACGCACCGGTCTATACGTTGCAGGCCGGGTCCCTGGCGGGGCGCATCGTCGATGTGGTGGGACGTCACATCAAGCAGAACCTGCTGGAGGTCGAGGCCGACACTTCGATCGCCCGCATCGAGGGATATATCGGCCGTCCGGCGGCCGCCAAGAAACGCAACACGGAGCAATACCTGTTCGTCAACGGGCGCTTTTTCAAGAGCACCTACCTGACGAGCGCTATCCTGAAAGCCTACGAGAAGCTGATTCCCGAGAGTTGCCAGCCCTCCTATTTCCTCTACCTGACGCTCGATCCCGGGCGTATCGACGTCAACGTGCACCCACAGAAAACCGAGGTTAAGTTCGCCGACGAGGAGGCCGTGTGGCAGATCGTCAACGCCGCCGTGCGCGAGACGCTGGCCAAAACGGGTGCCGTGCCGCTGATGGATTTCGACCGGGACAGCACGGTGGAGATTCCCGTTTTGCAGAAGGGCGCCGTCTACAGCGAGCCGCTGGCCATGTCGAACAGCGACTACAACCCTTTCCGCGAAGAGTACATCGACCCTTCGGCGCCCGATCCGAACGTCGATTTCACGGGTTTCGACGTGCCTTACCGCGACGGTGTGTCGGACAGCGCCGCCGGAGGATTGCGCACGGGCGGGGGCCGGAGCGCCGTGCCGTCGTTCCCGCGGGCCGCGGCGGGCGGATTCGCCCTGCCGGGTGCGGACGCCGGGGAGTTCGAGGAGTTCGAGTCGGGCGGCGGTTTCGAGATCACCCCTTCGGGCGGCGGTTTCGACGACAGCGCCCTGGATTTCATCCCTTCGTCGGCCGCTCCCGAACAGCAGCGGTTCGATATGCCGCAGCGCCCGGAATTCACCGATGTGCTGCCGCTGCCGGGCGGATATGTCGCCGCCCTGCTGGGCGGCCGCTTCGTGGTCGTCGACGTACGGCGTGCCCGCGAGCGGATTCTTTACGAGGATTACCTCCGGATGCTGGGCAACGGCTCGTCGGTGAGCCAGCAGCTGCTGTTTCCCGAGCGGCTGGTCCTCTCGGGCGACGAATACGCCCTCCTGGAGGAGAACGCCGTGGAGTTCGCGGCCCTGGGCTTCGACATCGACTTCTGCGGCGAAGGGGCCGTCGAGGTGAAGGGTACGCCCGCCGACATGCCCGCCGATTCGGTGGACCGGCTGTTGTTCGAACTGTTGCAGGCCTTTGCGACCCCGGTGTCGCTCTCCGACGTGCGGCGCGAGAAGATCGCCGGCGTGATGGCCCGCTCCGGCTCCAAGGGCGCAGGACGGACCTTGTCGCGCGAGGAGGCCGCGGCGCTGCTCGCACAGCTGGCCGACACGGGCAGTTTCAGTTTTTCGCCCTCGGGCAAGGCGATCACCGCCGAGATCACGCCGGAAGATTTGCGCGCCAAGTTGGGATAATCCGGCGGAAAAGAGTTACATTTGCAAAAATTAAAACGCATGAACCGCTATTTTCAGACCCCTCCGGTGGTCAAGAATTTGATAATCATCAATGTACTGGTCTACATGGCCACGGCGCTGCTGCCCGTCGGCGACACGATCATGCAGTATTGCGCCCTGTCGCTGGGAACACCCTATTTTCATACCTACCAGTTCATCACCTACATGTTCCTGCACGCCAATTTCGAACATATCTTCTTCAATATGTTCGCATTGTGGATGTTCGGGCGCACGCTCGAATACGAACTCGGCTCGCAGCGTTTCCTGACCTTCTACATGGTCTGCGGCGTGGGGGCGGCGCTGATCCAGTACCTCACGGCGCTGGCGTTCGGCGAACTGCCGCTGTTGCTGGTCGGCGCCTCGGGTGCGGTGATGGGCCTGCTGCTGGCGTTCGGCGTGATGCACCCCAATGCGGTCATCATGCTGCTGATTCCGCCTATTCCGATGAAGGCCAAGTGGTTCGTCATCATCTATGCCGTCATCGAGCTGTTCCTCGGATGGAGGGGCGTGGGCAACGTGGCACACTTCGCCCACGTGGGCGGCATGCTGTGGGGATTCCTGCTGCTGCATTGGTGGAAACGCCGGGGAACGATCCGTTTTTAGGCGATGGCTTCCGATTACTATAACGAATACGGGGGAGGCCCTTCGGGGAAACGGCGCCGCAGTCTCGTCATGCGGCTCGTCGACCTGGTGCTGACGCTCGTGACCCTGGTCGTGGGCGTGACGATGGTGCTCACCTATTTCGTCCCGTACGTCGATCCGGGCCGCGTGTGGTTCTTCCCCGTGCTGGGGCTGGCCGCTCCCGCGGTCTACGTCGCGTCGGTCGTGCTGACGCTCTACTGGATCATCCGCTGGCGCTGGGTGCGCGCCGGAGTGATGCTGGCCATCGTGGTGGCGGGGCTTTTCAAGGTCTCGCTCTTCTGGCGTCCCGAAATCCGCCGCAGCTATGCCGCAGAGGCGGCTTTCGACCGCGGTGCGGTCAAGGTCATGAGTTACAACGTGCGCAGTTTCTACGGCGAGGACGGCCGGAGCAGTGTCGACGACATCCTGCGCCTGATCGAGGAGCAGGCTCCCGACCTGATCTGCCTCCAGGAGTTCAATGCCCGCCTCGCGGAGCAGTCCGAGGAGTTTACGCTGCTGGGCGAGAAGTACGAGATCGCGCACTTCGGCCGCACGCAGGCCCCGGACTCGGTCTACGGATCTACGCTGACCATCCTGAGCAAATACCGCATCCTGCGTTCGGATACCGTGCTGACGCCTTCGTCTTCGGTCTGGGCCGACGTGATGGTGGGCGAGGACACCGTGCGGATTTTCAACAACCACCTGCGCTCGACGGCCATCAACGCCTCGGACAACCAGTTCATCACCAGCCACCAGTTTCTCTCGGACACGGCGCGCGAGACCAAAATCCGCAGCATCGTGACCCGGCTGCGCGAGAACAGCGTGCTTCGGGCCGCACAGGTCGACAGCATCGCGCAGGTCGTGGGGGCGACGCGCACGCGGCGGATCGTCTGCGGCGATTTCAACGATACGCCCATGTCGTATGTCTACCGCACGATGGCGCGGGGGCTGCGCGACGCCTTCCGTGAGTGCGGGTCGGGCTATGCGCATACGTTCCGCGGTTTCTACAACACGCTGCGCATCGACTACGTGTTGAGCGGCGGTTTCGAACCGCTCTCCTACGAGGTGCTTTCGGTCGACTATTCGGACCACCACCCCGTCGTCGTGCGACTGCGGAAAAGTTCCTGACGAGTTGCCCGGAAAACGGGATGTCGTCCGGCGGAACCGGCCTTTCCGCCGGGTTTTAATTTTCCGGCGGGCGTTGTCCGAAGCGATTTTTTTGCTATCTTGTGGCAAAATTCAGCCATTCGTTCGCTATGACCCGATCTTTTCCGTTCGTAAGGAGAACGCTCTTCCTCTCCGTATGTGGGCTGCTTCTCCTCTCCGGCCGGCTTTTCGCCGGAAATCCCCTGCTGACGCCTTCCGATGCCCCTTACGGGGCACCCCGTCTCGACCGCATCCATGCCGCCGACATCATGCCTGCCATTGAGGAGGGAGTCCGCGCCTATAAAGCCGGGATTGCGAAAATCAGGGCGCTGGACCCCGCGGAGGCGACTTTCGAAAACGTCGTCGTGCCCCTCGACCGCGCCGATAGCCTGCTGGACGTTCCGCGCGCGGTGCTGGGTTACCTGAAATCGAATTTCGGAGGCGACTCCGTGATCCGGATCTCCCTGGAATCCGCGCAGCTGACCGGGGAGGCATACGACGCCGTGACACTCGACACGGCGATCTTCCGCCTGGTGAAGGCCGTCTACGACCGGCGCGACGCGGCCGGGCTGGATTCGCTTCAGCTGCGGACGCTCGGCAAAGTCTACCGGAGCTACATCCGCGGCGGGGCGCTCTGCACGCCCGAACAGAAGGAACGGCTCAAGGAACTGAACCGCGAACTTTCGCTCAAACGTATCCGCCACGGACAGAACATCACGCAGGCGACCCAGGAGTTCGTCCTGTACGTGCAGGACAGCAGCCTGCTCGACGGGCTTGCGGCGACGACCCGGCAGCGCTTCGCCCGCAATGCGGCCCGGCAGGGACATCCGGGCATGTGGGCCGTCGGGTTCACGAACGGCGACTATGCGTCGGTCATGGCCTCGGCCACGGACCGGGATTTGCGCAGGAGGCTCTACGAGGCCTACACCTCGCGCTGCATGGACGGGAAGTACGACAACCGGCACTTGTCGGTCGACATCGTCAACCTGCGCCTCGAACGTGCCCGGATGCTGGGATACGAGAACTATGCCGCCTATACGCTGGAGACGAACATGGCCGGGACGCCCGAAAAGGTCCGCGAACTGCTGCTGCCGCTCAAGGATGCTGCCGCGAGGAAAGGAAGTGCGGAGCGTGCCGAGCTGGAGTCCTTCGCCGTGAAATACGAACGGGATTCGGCCTTCCGGCTGGAACCGTGGGACGTGGCGTTCTATTCGAATAAGCTGCGCAAGGCGAAATTCGGCTCCGAACTGGGACGCATGCGCAACTACCTGCTTTTCGACAATGTGCTCAATGACGGCGTTTTCTATGTGGCCAACCGCCTTTTCGGAATCACGATGACGCCGCGCACGGACATTCCCGTTTTCCACCCCGACGTGCTGACCTTCGAGGCCAGAGACGCCGAAGGCCGTCCCCTCGGACTGCTTTACCTGGATTGCTTCGTCCGCAAGGGCAAACGCGGCGGCGCGTGGTGCTCGCGCCTGCGCGGGTATTCGTGTGCCGCAGAGCGGGAGGTGCTGCCGCTGGTGACCATCAGCTGCAATTTCTCACGTGCGGCCGAAGGCAGGCCGCAGCTGCTGTCGACCTCCGAGGTCAAGACCCTCTTCCACGAATTCGGGCACGCCTTGGCGGGCTTCTTCTCGCGCGGGCCGTATCCCCAGGTGACGGGCAGTTTCCCGCGCGACATGGTCGAACTGCCCTCGCAGCTGAACGAGCATTGGGCCTGGGAGCCGGAGGTGATGAAGCATTACGCCCGCGATTACGAGACCGGGCGGCCGATTCCCGATGCGCTGATCGCGAAGTTCAAGGAGGCGGAGAACTTCCTGAAGGGGCTTTACCTGACCGATTTCTATGCCACCGCGCTGCTCGACCTCGAATGGCACACCGTGCGGCAGCCGGTCGAAGGGTGCGACGTCGGGGCGTTCGAGCAGGCGTTCCTGAAACGTTACGACTTCCCGGGGCATACCGCTTTCCGCTTCCGGACGACCTATTACAACCATATCTTCGCCAGCAGTTATCCCGCGCAGTACTACTCCTACACGTGGTCGGCGGTGCTGGATACCGATGCCTTCGCGGCGTTTACCGAAACGGGCGATATTTTCGATCCCCGGACCGCGCGCCGTTACCGCCGCCACATCCTGACCGAAGCGGGGTATGACGAGCCGATGGCGCAGTATGTGCGTTTCCGGGGCGCCGTGCCCGACGCGACACCCCTGATGCGCCGTTACGGACTGGCGGAATAGCCGTCCGGCGCAATGGAAGGGGGTCCGGCAAGCCGCCGAGAACGGAAATCACCCCTGCCGGAGATTGCTCTGACAGGGGTGAAACCGTAAGATTCAGGCTTGTTGGACAAGCCTCTGTTCCGTTCCGGTCACTCCCCGATCTTCTTGCGCGGGTGGACCATGTTTTCGGGTTGCAGCACCTTGTGCAGTTCCTCCTCACTCATCAGATGGTGTTCGAGCACGAGATCGTAGATACCCTTTCCGGTTTCGAGGGCCTCCTTGGCCAGCATGCTCGACGTTTCGTAACCCAGATAGGGGTTGAGCGCCGTCACCAGCCCGATGCTGTTATAGACCATCCGGCGGCAGACCTCCTCGTTGGCCGTGATGCCGGCGATGCACTTCTCGCGCAGCGTGTTCATGGCGTTGATCAGCATTTCGATGCTCTCGAACAGGCAGTGGACGATGATCGGCTCCATGACGTTGAGTTCCAGCTGGCCCGCCTCGGAGGCCATCGTCACGGTGAGGTCGTTGCCGATCACGCGGAACGCTACCTGGTTGACGACCTCGGGGATCACCGGGTTGACCTTGCCCGGCATGATCGACGATCCCGGCTGGCGCGGCGGGAGGTTGATTTCGTTCAGTCCGCAGCGGGGACCCGACGAGAGCAGGCGCAGGTCGTTGCAGATTTTCGAGAGCTTCACCGCGAGGCGTTTCTGGGCCGAGGAGTTCATGATGAAGGCGCCCGTGTCGCTCGTGGCCTCGATCATGTTCGACGCCTCGACGAGCGGCAGTCCGGTGATCTCGCGCAGGTAACGGGTGCAAAGCCCCGCGTAGTCGGGGTCGGCGTTGATGCCCGTTCCGATGGCCGTGGCCCCCATGTTGATCTCGAAGAAAAGTTTCATGTTGGCCGTCAGCCGCTCGGTCTCCTCGGTGAGGTTGGCGGCGTAGGCTTCGAACTCCTGTCCGAGAGTCATCGGCACGGCGTCCTGAAGCTGCGTGCGGCCCATCTTGATGATTCCGGAGAACTCCTCGCCCTTGGCATGGAACGCTGCGATGAGTTCGCGCAGCGAAGCTACCAGTTTCTCGATGCTGCGCACCAATGCGATCCTCACGGCCGTGGGGTAGGCGTCGTTGGTCGACTGCGAGAGGTTGACGTGGTTGTTGGGGTGGCAGTAGCGGTACTCGCCCTTTTCGTGGCCCAGGAGTTCCAGCGCCCGGTTGGCGATCACCTCGTTGGCATTCATGTTGGTCGACGTGCCGGCGCCGCCCTGCACCATGTCGACGACGAACTGCTCCTCCAGTTTCCCGGCGCGCAGCTCCTCGCAGGCCCGGATGATCGCGTCGGCGATCGCGGGGTCGAGCAGTCCCAGGTCGCGGTTGGCCATCGCGGCGCCCTGCTTGACGTCGGCCAGGGCGCGGATCAGCTCCGGAAAGAAGTTGAGCCGCACGCGGCTGATGTGGAAGTTCTCCACCGCGCGCATGGTCTGCACGCCGAAATAATACTCCGCCGGGATTTCCATTTCGCCCAGCAGATCGTGTTCACGACGGGTTTTGCCCGAAAGTCTGATCTCCGTAAAGTCCATGATCGGTATGTTTTTATCAAAGGTACGCAAAAGTCGGATGGGCTGAACCGAACCGGATGCGGTCCGGTAAACCGTTCCGACATCAAATATAATGCTTTTTCCGGCACTTTGTTAAAACAAAAAATCTTGTTAACTTTGTATTCGTTCCGCGGGGATCACAGAATCCGGCGGCGGACGAACGCAGGACCGAAAAACAAATAAAGAACATGATTTTAGACTCTCTGAAAAACAGCGCGCTTTACTACGGCGTAAGCCCGCGCATGAAACAGGCTTTCGAACTGATCGCCTCGACCGACTGGACGGCGATGGAGCCGGGTATTCACGAACTCGACGGCAAGGACATCTATGTCAACGTGATGGAGCGCGAGCTGAAACAGAAGCCCGACGCCAAACTCGAAATCCACAACGAGTACATCGACATCCAGGTTCTCATCCGGGGTGTGGAGGAGTCCTTCGGCTGGAGCGAGCGCAAGGATCTCAAGAAGCCGCTGGACGAATTCAGCGTCGAAAAGGACATCCAGCTCTTCGACGACGTGCCGCAAACCTATTACACGATGCGTCCGGGCCAGTTTACGGTGCTTTTCCCCGAGGACGGGCACGCTCCGATGGTGGGCGAGGGCACGGTGCGCAAGATCATCGTCAAGGTGCGCCGGTAAACGCGCAGGCGATACTTTCCGGGCCGGGATTTCCCGGCCTTTTTTGTGCCCGGGCTTGCTCGTCTCGGGGATTTGTACTAAATTTGCCATACGGATATTCCCGTATGATATGAAAACATCGGCCTTCATATTCCTCTTCCTGCTGGTCTCCTCCCTTTCGTCCGCCATGGATCCGGGAGCGGAATCCGGTGTGCCGGCTGCGGACGCGGTCCGGCAGACGGCGGAATGTTTCCTTGCCGGTTCCGAATACGGGGATTGCGTGGCGACGGAGACCGTCCGGACGGCCGTTCCCTCTCCCGTGCGGGCACTGCGCAAGCCGGTGGAAAGCCCGCAGCGGGTATCGGGCGGCGACCGTGATGTCTGCTCCGGGCGGTATTTTCCGCTGGTGCAGGGTTGCTGCACGAAATACGTCGTTTCTTCTTTATTGCGCGGCGGGCAGGCCGTCGTGCCCTTCCATCGCGCCGACTACCTCCGGTTCGGCATTCTGGTCATTTAGCCGTCAAATCCTTTCGTTTTCAACCGTATGATGCCGTCCGTGCATCGTACGTCGGATTTCCGTGTGCGGACTCCGGCTGCCGCATCGACGCCGGTGCGGTGCGGCGAACGACGTTCGGCATGCTTTGCCGCATGCGCAGAACGCTCCGGCACACCCAATGGCAAAACTTTGACGAATGTAAAAAATGGATTTGATTCATATGATCGAAGAGACGTCGCTGATGATGGGCTTCACGTTTATCGTGGGAATAGCCTTCGCGTACGTACTCAAACTGATGACGTTTTTCTTCTCCCGGCTTAACGGAACGGAGATGTCCGCGCTGTTGAGAAAAGGCCGTATATGGGGCCGTGCCTACCGCATGGACATTGCGCGTACCGATCGCTACATCCGTTCGGCCGCCCGGACCGGCGGCGAAGTCCCCGCCGATCCGGATGCGGACCGCGCGATGGACGCTTTGGCCGAATATCATCTCGGCAACCCGGAAGATGCCGCAAGACAGGACAAGGAGATGACACGCTTATACGAGCTGCACCATGGAACGGTTTGATCTTGGCAATATTTTCCAGGGTATCTCGACGCTGCTGCAATCCGATCCCGCGATCATGTATACGCGCATCGGGCTGATCCTGCTGGGTATCCTGCTGGTTTACCTGGGACGCAGGGGCGTACTCGAACCGCTGGTGATGATTCCGATGGGGCTGGGCATGGCGGCGGTGAACGCCGGGGTGCTGATTTTTCCGGGCGGAATGCACGGCAACCTGTTTCTGGACCCCATGGTCACCGAAACCGATCAGTTGATGAACATTCTGCAGATCGACTTCCTGCAACCGGTCTACACCTTCATGTTCAGCAACGGACTGATAGCCTGCCTGATCTTCATGGGCATCGGGACGATGCTCGACATCAATTTCGTGCTGGCGAAGCCCCTGCAGAGCATGTTCCTCGCGCTGTGCGCCGAGCTGGGCACGTTCGCCGTACTGCCGATCGCCTGTTCGATGGGATTAAGCCCCAGCGACAGCGCTTCGATCGCGATGGTCGGCGGGGCCGACGGGCCGATGGTGCTTTTCACCTCGCTCAACCTCTCGAAGGAGATTTTCGTGCCGATCACCGTCGTCGCCTATCTCTATCTCGGCCTGACCTACGGCGGCTATCCCTATCTGGTGCGGGCGATGGTCCCCAAGCGTCTGCGGGCTATCAAGATGAAACCGGCGAAGAAACCGGCTAAACAGTACAGCGCCGCGACCAAGATTTCGTTCGCCGTGGTGATGTGCGTGATCCTCTGCCTGCTCTTTCCGGTGGCTGCGCCGCTCTTCTTCTCGCTCTTCATCGGCGTGGTGATCAAGGAGTCGGGACTCAAGCACGTGAACGATTTCATCAGCGGGCCGATGCTCTACGGTTCGACGTTTTTCCTGGGAATCCTGCTGGGCGTGCTGTGCGACGCGCATACGCTGCTCGATCCCACGGTGCTCAAACTGCTCGTCCTGGGAATTCTCGCCCTGCTGATCTCGGGCATCGGGGGCATTCTGGGCGGTTATCTCATGTATTTCTTCAAGCGGGGCAACTTCAACCCCGTCATCGGCATCGCCGCCGTCAGCTGCGTGCCCACGACGGCCAAGGTCGCGCAGAAGATCGTCGCGCACGACAACCCCTCGTCGATGATCCTGCCCGACGCGTTGGGAGCCAATATCATGGGCGTCATCACGTCGGCCATCATCGCAGCGATCTACGTGACGGTGATTCCGATGCTGTGACCCGAAAGAGAACCGGCCCGCGGAAAGCGGGCCGGTCTTTTATTTTCCGATGCCGGAATAGCGGAATCCCGCCGCTTCGACCTCGGGCTTGTCGAAAATGTTGCGGCCGTCGACGACTACGTCGCCCCGCATCGTCGCGCGCAGGTGCGTCCAGTCGGGCATGCGCAGCTCCTTCCATTCGGTCAGAAGGGCCACTGCGTCGGCGCCTTCGGCGGCTTCGTACATCGTCTGGGCGTAGCGGACCGGCAGGTCCGCCATCCGGCGACGGCTTTCGGGCATCGCCACGGGGTCGTAGGCGCGCACTTCGGCTCCCGCGTCGAGCAGGCGGCCGATCACCACCTCTGCCGGGGCCTCGCGCATGTCGTCGGTCTCGGGCTTGAAGGCCAGGCCCCAGATTGCGACGACCTTGCCCCGCAAGTCGCCCAGCGCAGCCCGCAGTTTCTCGAAAACCACCCCTTTCTGCTGCTCGTTGACCCGCTCGACGGCCTCGATGACCTGCATCGTGTAGCCGTGTTCCCGGGCCGTGTGGGCCAGCGCCTTCACGTCCTTCGGGAAGCATGAGCCGCCGTAGCCGCAGCCGGGGTAGAGGAACTTGTTGCCGATGCGGGCGTCGGAACCGATGCCCTTGCGGACCATCTCCACGTCGGCGCCCACGCGGTCGCACAGGTTGGCGATCTCGTTCATGAACGAGATGCGTGTTGCGAGCATGGCATTGGCGGCATATTTGGTCATTTCGGCCGAGGGGATGTCCATGAACAGTACGCGGAAATTGGTGATCAGGAACGGCCGGTAGAGCTTGGCCATCAGCTTGCGCGCCCGTTCGCTGTCGACGCCCACGACCACGCGGTCGGGCGACATGAAGTCCTTGATCGCCGCGCCTTCCTTCAGGAACTCGGGGTTCGAGGCGACGTCGAACGGGACCTTGCAGCCGCGTTTTTCGAGTTCCTCTTCGATCACGGCGCGCACCTTCTGCGCCGTACCCACGGGGACGGTGCTCTTGGTGACCAGTACGGTGTATTTGCGGATGTGGCGGCCGAAGGTGCGGGCCACGTCGAGAACGTATTTCAGGTCGGCCGAACCGTCCTCGTTGGGCGGGGTCCCGACGGCCGAGAAGACCACTTCGACATGGGGCAGGCACTTCGTGAGGTCGGTGGTGAAGTGCAGGCGTCCCGCCTCCACGTTGCGCCGCACGAGTTCTTCGAGTCCCGGCTCGTAGATCGGGATAATGCCCGCGTTCAGACCGTCTATTTTTTTTGCGTCTATGTCCACGCAGGTGATGTCGAGTCCCATTTCGGCGAAGCAGGCCCCCGATACGAGTCCTACGTAACCCGTTCCCACGATTGCTATTTTCATCATGATTCCTGGAGTTTTTTCCTTTCGGAATGTAAATATAGCCTTTTTTTCGGAATATCTCCGCCGCAGCACGAAAAAGGGCGGTCCGAAGACCGCCCTTGCGTCGTTTTATTTTCCGCACCTGCATCCGGCGACAGCCTCCGCCAGCGTTGCGCAGGGGTCGCACATCTCGTGCGAGTAGCCCTGTTTCATCTCCACGGGATCGCACAGAGGCTCCCACTTCATCTTCTGGGCGAATTCCGCGAGCAGGCGCACCGAGGCTCCGGCCCAGCAGAACGAACCGAACCAGCCGAATTTGCGCTGGGGAATGCCGCGCGCGGCGATGCGGTCGAGCAGTTCGGCCACGGGCGGGAACAGGTTGCCGTTGTAGGTCGGGCCGCCGACGATCAGCGTGTCGAAACGGAAAACGTCGCGCAGGACCACCGACGGGTCGGCGTAGGAGAGGTTGTAGACCCGGATCGGGCCGACGTTCCGCGAGGCCAGTTCGCGCGCGATGCGCTCGGCCATCTGCTCCGTGTTGCCGTACATCGAGGCGTAGGCCACGACCACGCCCGGTTCGCCTTCGTAGCGGCTCAGACGGTCGTAAATGTCCAGGACCTTTGCGATCTGCCGCTGCCACACGGGTCCGTGCGTCGAGCAGATCGTCTCGACGGGAAGCGTGCGGACCTTCTGGAGCGCTTTCTGCACGGGGCCGCCGTATTTGCCCACGATGCAGGCGTAGTAGCGGCGCATCTCGTCCCAGTAACGGTCGGTCTCGACCTGCGAATCGGTGATGCCGCCGTCGAGCGCCCCGAACGTGCCGAAGGCGTCGCCCGAGAAGAGCGTCCGGTCGCCGGCGCACCACGTGACCATCGTCTCGGGCCAGTGCACCATCGGGATCATGTGGAATGACAGCGTCTTGCCGCCCAGGTCGAGCGTGTCGCCCTCCTTGACCTCGACCGTGCCGGCGTCGATGCCGTAGAATCCGGCGAGCATCTGCAGGGTCTTGGCGTTGCCCACGACCTGCAGCTCGGGGTAGATGCGGCGCAGGGCCGAGATCGACGACGAGTGGTCGGGTTCCATGTGGTTGACGACGAGGTAGTCGATCCTGCGGTCGCCGATGGCTTCGCGGATGTTGGCTTCGAGGCGGCTGCCGAAGGACTCTTCGACGGTGTCGATCAGGGCGATCTTTTCGCCCACGACCAGGTAGGCATTGTACGACACGCCCGTCGGAAGCGACCAAAGGGCTTCGAAGCGCGTGGTGGTGCGGTCATTGACCCCGACGTAGTGGATGCCGGGAAGTATTTCGGTAATTGCCATAAACGTTTGTGTTTTGTTTTGGCACAAATTTACGAAAAATATTTTTCCGGTGCTACTGCCGGCTTTTTTATTGCTCCGGCAAGTTGCATGCCGGGGTGTGAAAAAGCACCGTGTGCGGTGCGGCCCTTCATCCGGAAGCAAAACGCCGCAGCCCGGCGAGGGGCTGCGGCGCATGCCGGCAGAACGGCGTATCAGAGGAATCGCGGCATATCTTCGGCCCTGCTTTGGGGAGTGGCCTCCAGCGCGCCGGAGATGATGTCCGACGGGATTTCGGCCTTGACGAAGACGGAGACGTCGCTCGTGCTCGAAGTGCTGGTCAGCGTCATCCGCGTCCCGTCAGCGTTGAACGAAACCCGGTACGAGGAACTTCCCCACGAGGTGTTGTCGCTGTACCGGCCGCTGAGCGTGGGTTTGTCGTAGGAATACGTGCCGTCCAGGTGGACGTATTCGGGCTTGTACAGCCGCTGGTAGAGCTGGAACGAACCCGCCTCGCTGAACGAGAGGTAGACATCGGCGGACTGGAGCGTGCTCCACGAAACCAGATGCCAGCTGCCGACGACGCTGCCGTCGCCTTCGGGTTCGGGGGTGTCCTTGGAATCGCCGCACCCGGTCAGCGCGAACGCAGCGGCGAGGCCGATCAATAACAGTTTGATGCTTTTCATAATATGTCCTTGTTTTATAACCAACCTCCGTTCTGGGAATGAATTTCACGCGCGATGAAGGCGAATTCCTTCGTGATCGGCATGCCGTTCATTCCGCTGTTGTTGCCGTTTCCGGCGAGCAGCTTGATCCGGACCACCGCAGAACCGGGTTTGGTGCATTTGAGGATGATCTGGTTGGCGAAGATGGTCGGGGTCGACGAAATGCCCAGCCGGTTCATGTCGTCGGCCGAAATGGAGATTTCCGTAATCTTCAGATCCAGGTTTCCGCCGCCGAGGTACGGCTGCAGGTTCAGCGTGTACTGGCTGCCGACGGGAATCGGGATGCAGGTGATGCCGCGGACGTTCATCAGCACCTGGTAGGCGTCGATATAGCCCGTGCCCATTCCCTTTTTGTGCTGCGACAGGTCGAGCGTCGCCAGGCTGCCCTTGTCGGTGACATACTGTTTCGTTCCGGTGCAGTATTGGTTGATGTCGTTTACCGATGTCAGCAGCAGCGTCGTGAATTCGTTCTGGGTGAAGGTTTTGCCGAGTTGCAGCGCATAGGATAGCCCGAGCGCCGCAACGCCCGAAACATGCGGGCATGCCATCGACGTGCCCTGCATGTAGCCGTACTTTCCGCCGTTGACGGTCGATAACACCTCGGACGCCCCGCTCGTGATGTTTTCCAGATAGGACTGGTAGGCGTCGCCGCCGGGAGCCGCAATGTTGCAGCCGGGGCCGTAGTCGGTGTAGTAGGCCGGGGTGTAGTCGCACGACATGGCCGTTACGGAGATGTAGTCGCGGTAAGCGCCGGGGTAGCTCGACATGCCGGTCATGTCGTTGCCGGCGGCGAATATGGCCAGTCCGCCGCTGATGGCCGCGCAGTTCTGTTTGGCGATGAAGTAGTCGATGGCCTGTTTCTCGGCGCTGGCGCCGCTCGAATAGGCCGCGTCGGAGGTTACCGAACCGGCGGGGTAGCCGTAGCTGCATTGGATGATCGCAGCGCCGTTGTCGGCGGCATATTTGATGGCTTTGGCCGATATGGCCGCCGAGCCGCCGCCGTCGTCGTGGAAAATCTGACAGGACATGATCTTCACGCCGTCGTTTTTGCCCGAGCCGCCTGCGATGCCTGCGACGCCCGTGCCGTTGTTATTCACGGCTGCGACCGTCCCCGCCACGTGTGTGCCGTGGTCCGGCGCGTCGCCCTTGGTGCTGATGGTCAGCGTCGTATTGTCGACGAAGTTGAAACCGTGGATGTCGTCGGCATAGCCGTTCGAATCGTCGTCACGGCCTTCCGAACCGTTCTGCTCGGCGGTGTTGGTCCACATGTTGGCGGCCAGGTCGGGGTGGTCCCACTGCACGCAGTTGTCCACGACCGCGACGATGACGCGCGGGTCGCCCGTGCAGAGCTGCCATGCCTCGTCGCAGTTGACGTCGGCGCCCGCCTTGATCTTCGAATAGATCGACTTGTCGCCGGTGTTGATGTAGTGCCACTGTTTGCCCAGGTGGGGATCGTTGAAGCCGACGGCCGCGCGGGTCTGCGGCGCAGCTCCGGCTTCGGCCAGCGGGATGACCTTGCCGTCGTGGACGTGCATCAGCTGCTGGTTGAATTCCACCTTGCTCACTTCAGCGATCCGGGCCATGTCGAGGGCAGCCTTGTCGAGATCGGCGCTGTCATCGAACTCCACGACGTACCAGCGGTGCAGGCCGGCGGCGCGCGTGCGTTCCTCGTTCCGTTCGTCTACCGGAAACAGGCGCTGCAACGCCTTTACCCCGATGTTGCCGAGCACGGCGTCGAAATCGGCGATGCCCGAACGGGTGGCGACGCCGCCCGAACGCGTTACCTGCATGACCGACGATTCGATGCCCGCTACGGCCTCTTCGCCGAAGCAGACCAGCAGTTCGCCCTTGACGGCGTTCTCCGACGAGAATACGAGTTTGGAGGCGGCTTTCGCTTCCGGCTCGGGACCCGTCGCCTGTTCCGTCGCATCCTTGGCGCACGAACCCAGGGCGAGTGCCGCAGACAGGAGTAGCAGGCTCCATAAAGTTGTTGTCCTTGTCATAATTTTATAATCCTAATTAGTATATGTCGTGACCGGCGTTTCGTTTCATTGGACCACAGAACCCGACACGGTCGCTCGGACTGTGTCGGGTCGTGTGGAACAATATACGTCAATTATTTCAAAATCGGAAGGTTTTCGCGGATTTTGAAATCTGCGCGGCGGCCGATCTGCTTCGGCAACGGTTCGCATTTCGCCGTCTTCACGCTGAGCGTGCGGACACCGTGGTTCGAGCTGTCGCTGTTTCTGACGAATTTGGTGTTCATCTGAAGGCTGCGCCTGTCGAGAGACTTCCCGATATGGGCCGGAACGCGGACGCTGCTGAACGGAATGTTCGTGCGGACGCCCTGAACTTTGGCTGCGGATGCCGCGGATGCCGTTCCGCTTTGCTTCGTGATGACTGTCCCGTCGGCATAGTATGCCGCCATGGCTCCGATGATCTTTCCGGCGGTGAAATCAGCAACGGGAACCTCGATGTCGGTCGCCAGCGCTGAAACCTGTTTCGACGTCGGATCGATCGTCAATACGATCGGGTCGTTGCCTTGGCTGTCTTCGGTTGCGAACGAGAAGATACCGTAACCGAGGGACTGGTCCGGAGTGAGCGCCTCCGTGAATTTGCCGAGCAGGTTCCCGTCGTCCTCCCGACCGAGCTGCACGCCGCTCATCGTCAGCGTCGACTTGGCCGGGTCATAGGTTGCATACCATTGGGTGCCGTCCTCTGCCGCGAAATCCTGCACGAAAAATTCGGTGTTGCTTCCGACGGTAGGTATTACCTCGAATACATTTTCGAACGTGTCTTCCGCGCTGGCCGCATAGGACATATCGTATTTCCCGATGACCAACTCTCCGGTATAGGGCGGTATGTCCGTCACGAACGGTTCGCACACGATCAGTTTTGTCTTGCCGTAGTTGTTCGTCGCTTCGACAACCAGCGTATAAGAAGCGCCCGGTGTCAGATTGATCATTATGTTCCAATACTTTCCGGTCGTTGCAAGTTCTTCCATCGCATCGGCACCGAGTTCTTTGCCGTATTTAGCGACCGCTTCCTGCAGGGTCAGGCCTCCGGTTTGAATCTCGATGTTCTCGATTATGGAAGTCTTGTTGAAGTAGGTCTTGATCTTCTTCATTTCCGTACCGGTGATCTCGTACACGGCCGATGAGTAATCGGGGTACTTCGACACATATGCTGCGGCATCGGGATAGGCGCTGACTTTATAGAGCGAGCCGGCGATGTCGTTGGGGACAGAGGCCCCTCCTATGCCCGGGAAGTAGAACGATGCTGCGGAAGCTTCGCCGGAAACCGGTTTCTGGGCTTTGTTAAGAGGCAGGGCAACTACGGTATAAGTTCCGGCTTTGGGCAGTACGGCTTCGGCGGAGACTTTCTCGCCGCCTACGGTGAAGTCCTGGAATTCGTTGATGTTCTCGGCTGATCCGTCGGCGATTGCTGCGACAAGCGTAGCGGTTTCGGCCTCGGTCAATTCATTTTCGACGAGAACATAGCGGATGTTCGTAACGTCGGCGCCGTAGGTGAAGTTGATGACGGCGCTCGCAGTTTCGCCGTCGGCGCTGACCTTCATGCCGTCGTATACGGCGGAGAGCGTGTAGTCGGTCAATTCGGCGTCGGGCAGGAGGATACGGAACAATCCTGACTTATTGGCTTTGAGGTTGCCGGCGCTGCAAACGAACGCGAGGGCCTCTTGGGGGAACGTGATTACGCCGTTTACCAGCGTACCTTCCCCGCCCGTGAACATGGCGATTTCATAATCGCCATAAGCCGGGTCTCCGTCGGTAATACCCGTGAACTGACGAGGCATGACCACTTTCGTCGGGTCGCTGCAATCGATGGTGATGTTGACCGGAGTATAGGTAAGTCCGACCTGCGACTCGATAGCCTCCTGCGAACCTTCGAAGAATTCGGTCAGGAACGGCCAGCCGTACATCTCTTCGACCATGTAGATACCCGCCTTCGATTTGTGCTTGTGGATCGTGACCTCGATTTCAGGATTTCCGCCGTTAAACATGCTGCAAAGATAGTCGTCGCGGAATTTTCCGGTTCCCAACTCCACCCAGGGCCACGGGGCAACGACGATGTCGAGCGAACGGTTGCCGTAGGGTGTCGTGTTGTCCTCGTCGTTGAGCAGGAATGAGATAGGATATTCCTTGCCGTCTTCGAGCTTGGTGCGGTCGAAGGTGATCAGCAGTTCGGAAGTCTCCTTGCCGGCTGCGAACGACACCGACGAAGGAATGGTGAACATTCCCGACTCGTCGCTGGCGAGAACCGCCACGGTCAGCGCCTCGTCCTTGGCGATGCGTTTTACCGGAATGGCGATGGAGGTGACGTCGTCGCTGATGCTGTAATCGGTGGTCACATTCTCGGGGAAGTAGACCTGTGCGCCGTCGACCTCGGGACCTGCTTTGAAGTCATCGTCGCTGCAGGCCGTGAACAGCCCCGCGACGATGGCGACAGTCGCCAGAAAGAATATTTTCAGACTTTTCATAAATAGCGATGTTTTTATTTAACAGACTTGACTGTTTGGTTCGGGTTCGGGTTGTTCTTGCCCGAAAGCGCCTTGTTCTGCTGTACGGCGTTCAGCGGGAATACGCAGTTCCACCAGGGGGCGCGTCCGTCCGTGGTGAATTGGGCGCTCGACGGCGCGTTCGTGCCGGTGTCGCCGTTGTGCATGCCGATGTTCAGGCGCTTCAGGTCATAGCAGATGATGCCCTCGCCCCAGAACTCGATCCGTTTCTGGAAAATGATCTCGTCGATGAGGTCGTTGGCGGCGGGAACCGTATAGGCCGGGTCGCGGTTGGCCATGAACGACAGCAGCAGCGACTTGCCGGTGGCGGCGTCGTAGTGTGCCGTAGCCTCGGCCTCGATCAGGTACATCTCCTCGACACGCATCATCGGGATGCTCGTCACGTTACCCGTGGAATAATTCCGCTTCTCGCCGTTGGCCGGGTGGAACTTAACCGATGCGTAGGGGGCTACCGTTGCGAACTCCCCCTCGGTCAGGTTCGTATAGGGAGCGATGGCTTCGAACGAGCGGTCCGCTCCGACAAAACTCTTTTTGCGGAAGTCGCCCGACGAAATGCGGTTGTAGCTGAATACCGAGATACCCGGCTGCGCGATGTATCCGTAACCCCAGATAGCCTCGGTCGCCATGTGGGCCGACCACGACAGCAGGTTGTTGAGCACGGTGTCGGTGGTCTGGATCATGGCCCACATCCACGACGAATTGACCGTGTTGAACCCGGTCTTCGGGTCGAGCCACTGACTTTCGGTCATGATCGTGCAGCCCGAAGCGTCGATAGCCTTGCGGGCGTATTCGGCGGCCAGACGGTAAGCGGCGTCGCCGGTCGGAACTTCCGCATACGATTCGGTGAAACCGCCCAGCCAGAGGTAGGCGCGGGCCTTGAGTCCGTAGATCACGGCCAGCGAAGGCAGGTTCTTCGTCGCAGGCGTATAGTCGGCAAGCAGTGTCTCGGCGGTGTTGAGGTCTTCGAAGATGAACTTGAAGATCTCCTCACGCGATACGCGCGGGTTGTTCTCCAGTTCCTCCATGCTCGTATCTTCCCGGACGATGGGAACGGTCAGCCCCTTGACGGCCTCCAGCTCGGTCTCGTAGGCGGGACGCTCGGGAGCTTTGGCCGGCAGCGCGTCGTAGAGACGGGCCAGGTCGAGGTAGCAGAGCGCGCGGAAAGTCTTGGCAATGCCCATCATTTCCTCTGTGCCTTCGCTCTGGTTTGCGATGGCGATAGCCTCATTGGCCGTGAAGATGAACTTGTAATAGTTGGTGTAGAAGAACTCGGTGGGCCAGTTGTTCGCAGCCAGTCCGGTTACATAGAGCCAAGGCTGCCAGCGGTCGTAGTACTGGTTGCCGCCCGGCAGGTTGCCGCTGACGGGGAATACCTCGCCGACCATGCGGTCGGTGGCGCCGAAGATACCCGGATAACCGAAATCGAAATGTTCTCCGAGTTCGAGGTAGTTGGTGATAAGAACCGTCGGCATCGCAGTGATAAGACCCTCCTTTGCGAACGGAGATTCGGCAGTCTGATCGCTGGTGGCGTATCCGCTTTCGGGGAAGGTCTCCTTGATACAGCCCGAAAGAAGTACGGATGAACCGAGAAGCAGCGCCGTTGTTTTCAGTATGTTGTTCATTTTCATAATATTCGTCGTTTAACAATTAGAACGTAACGGTTACACCGCCCGAGAAGGTGCGAATCGGGGCGTAGTAGTACGGGTTCGTGATGCCGTTGATAGCCTGGCGCGGGTCGAGTCCCTGACGCTTGGACCAGTACCATACATTGTCGCAGGCGAGGTAGATACGCAGATTCTCGACGAGGAACTTGCGCGTGATACGCTTGGGCAGCGTATAGCCGAGCGTGATGTTCTGGATGTTCAGGTACGATGCGCTGGTGAGGAACCGGTCCGAAACAGCGGCCTGGTCCGTGTCGTTGTAGGCAAAACGCGGAATGTTCGAGCCGGAGTTCTCGGGAGTCCACGAATTGAGCAGGTCGTGGTGGTAGTTGTTTCCGGTCGACGTTCCCAGCGGTGAGTCCATATAGTACATGTAACCGTAGTCGAGGACCTGTCCGCCGAGCTGGTAGGTGAAGCCGATCGAGAAATCGACGCCGTGGAAGCGCAGCGACGTGCCGAAACCGCCGTAAACGTCCGGCAGGGCGTCTCCGTGCATTTCGCGGCCCTCCTGCGAGGCCACCGAGTAATCGTCGGTCTTGATGCGCTCCTTGTTCCCGGCGTCATCGGTTTTGTAGGTGTACCACAGCGATTTTCCGGTCTCGGGGTCTACTCCCGCGTAGGTCGGAACGTAGAACGAGAAGACGGATTCACCTTCGGTGAGGAATTTGGTGCTCTGCCAGCGGCCTACGTGTTTGCCGTCGGCCGTCGTGTTGTTTTTGAACTGCTCCGGCAGGTGGGTCACCTTGTTCTTGTAGTGGGTCATGTTGAGCGAGAAGTCCCACACGAGGTTTTTGGTCCGGATCAGGTCGGCGTTCAGTTCGATTTCGAGACCGCGGTTGACCATGTCGCCGATGTTGGTGAAAATGGTCGTGTAACCCGACTCGATCGGGGTGGCCAGCTCGAACAGCATGTCGGTGGTCTTGCGGTTGAAGACGTCGATGCTACCCGACAAGCGGTTGTCCCAGAAGCCGAACTCGACGCCGACATTGAGGTTGGCGTTGGTCTCCCAGGTGATGTCGGGGTTGCCTTTCTGATAGAGTACGCTCGTGACGCCGTCGCCGCTGCTCAAAATTTCGCGGTAGTCGGTATAGCGGTAGTAGGATTCCGCCCTCGATCCGAGGTTGTCGTTACCCTGCGAGCCGTACGATGCCTTGACCTTCAGCATGTTGACCCACGAAGCGTTGAACCAGCTTTCGCGGTTGATGATCCAGGCTGCGCCGAGCGACCAGAAGTTGCCCCAGCGGTGGTCGGGGTGGAAGCGCGACGACGCGTCGCGACGGTACGATCCCGAGAAATAGATGCGGTTGTCGTAGTCGTACTGTCCACGGAAGAAGTAGCCTTCGTTGTTGTACTCCAGGACCGATGAACCCGACCGCGACGAGTCGACGACGGCGCCGCTGAGCTCGGTGTTGTCCGGCGAGAACATCATGGTTTTCGAGCCGTACAGAGCGTAGGATTTGCGGTTGTACATTTCATGACCGAAAAGCAGGTCGAGGTTGTGGACGTCGGCGAAGGTATTGGTGTAGGTCAGGAGCTGCTGCATGTTGTAGGCGATCTCCCGGCTGTGGCTCTTGAAGATAGCGCCGCCCGATTCGGCGAACTGTCCGTAGTAGGGATTCGACACTTCCGTACCGCGGGTCTCGTCGAGTGATACGCTGCCGTTGAGGGTCAGTTTCAGACCCTTGTACAGGGAGAAATCCGCAAAACCGTTGGCCATGAAGGCGTTGCCTTCGTTCGTGTATTTGTTGAGCTGGATGTCCTGCAGGTCGTTGCTTTGGCCTCCGTTCGTGCGCAGAGCGCCGCCGTTGCGGCCGTCGCCGGTATCGTACATCTTGAATCCGTACTCGTCGATCATGATGTTGCCGTTGCCGTCGCGCATGTAAACCGGATAGATCGGCGCCATGCGGATCGCCGTGGCGAATGCGTTTCCGCCGTCGGCGTTGCCTTCGCCCTGGCTGTCGCCGTCGTCGTTGGTTTTGTTACCGTTGTTCCAGACGAAATGGGTGTAGGACATATTACCGCCGACTTTCAGCCACTTTTTGGCCTGGTAGTCCGCGCGCAGACGGGCGGTGTAGCGCTCGTTGCTCGAACCGTCGACGATACCCGTGTTGTCCAGGTAACCGAGCGATGCGAAGAAGTTGGCGCGGTCCGTCGCGCCGGAAACGCTGACGTTGTACTCCTGACGGAACGACGACGATTTGTAGATTTCGTCGAGCCAGTTGTCGGGTTGCAGGTAGAACTGCTGGCCGTTGGCGTCGGTTACCAGGCGGCCCTGCTTCGCACGCGGATTGAGGCGGCCGTTTTCGCCGATGAGATTCTGGCCGTCGGGTACGGTGAAGACGTTGTAGCCCAGACCGCCGGCATCGGTCGACGTCAGCAGCTTGTTGGCAGCGATGTTGGCTGCCAGGGGAGTGTACTTCTGGTCGAGCGTGTAATAGTTGTACAGCGACTTGTAGTGCATCTCGTAGTATTCGCCGGCATCTTCCACGATGTCGTAAGTCTGGAGCGCACGGGTGTTGATGCCCCACTTGCCGTCGAAAGTCACGGTGGCCTCGCCGGCCTTCGCGCGCTTGGTCGTGACCATGATTACGCCGTTCGCGCCGCGGGAGCCGTACAGTGCATTCGATGCGGCGTCCTTGAGGACGCTGATCGACTCGATGTCGGCACTGTTGATGTTGTTGATGTCGCCTTCGTAGGGAACGCCGTCTACAACCCAGAGCGGGTCGTTCTTGGCATTCATCGAACCGTAGCCGCGTACGTAAATCTTCTGACCGGAACCCGGACGGCCCGACGCGGAGGAGAACTGCACGCCGGCGATTTTGCCGACGAGGGCATCCCCGACGTTCGAGGACTGCGTTTTTATCAGGTCGTCGGATTTGATCACCTTCGCCGCTCCGGTGAAGGCGTCTTTTTTGGCCGTACCGAAGGCCACCACGATCACGTCGTCGATGGCCTGGGCGTCTTCTTTCAGCGTGATGGTGATTCGGGTCTTGCCTCCGATGGCGACCTTCTGGGTTTCATAGCCGATGAAGGATACGACCAGCGATCCGTTTCCGGGAGCCGTGATGGTGAAGCTACCGTCTCCGTTTGAGGTCGTGCCGACATGCGAGCCGTCGACCATGACCGTTGCTCCGGCTACCGGTTTCCCGTCGGGACCGGTGATTGTACCGGAAATTTGCTTACTCTGGGCCAAAGAGAGTAATATTCCCCCCCCCAATAAAGCAATTAACGATAGTAGAATTTTTCTTACCATAAGCGTTAATCTAATAGATTTTTTTAAAATAAAAAGTTCACAAGCAAAGGTATGAAATTGCTAACTCGTTTACAAATAAATTATTAAAATAATTTACCAATATAACATATATGTAGAAGATTGGTTGATAACGGTTACGATTTAGGAAATATCGTCTCGTGGGGATTATAAATTGTAATCCCCATTTTTCGGTGTTTTCGGGCGTTTCGGGCGAATCTGTTAGCTGCGTGAACTTCTGCGTATACGTCAATCAGCCTTCAAAAACGCTCCTGGACCTTATCCAGATCGGTATCGCGATACAGTGTGTCGAGGCGTTTCGAAAGACGCTCCATGTCACCGTCGAGCTTCGAATGGGTGATGGTCGCATAAATCTGCGTGGTGCGTATGTTTTTATGCCCCAGCAATTTGCTGATGGTCTCGATCGCCATTCCCTGCGAAAGCGTGATCGTCGTGGCGAAGGTATGGCGTGCAGAATGGAACGTGATGTGCCGTGGAATGCCCGCCAGGGACATAATGCGTTCGAGACAGATGTTGCACCAGCCGTTGCTCGGCAGGCAGAATATCCGTGCATTTCGCTGTATCGGTTTGTATTTCAACAGAATGGCGTACGGAATCGCGAAGATACGCACGTTGACCGCAGACCCGGTCTTGCGGCGGGTCGTGTTGATCCACAATTGTTTACCGTCCTGCTGGATATGCTGCGGGGTAAGCGTGCAGAGATCGATGTAGGAAAGTCCGGTGAAACAACTGAACAAAAACGCGTCGCGTACCAACTGTAAGGTCATGTCGCCGAGATCCAGACGGATCAGTTTGCGGATTTCGGCCATGGACAGGTAATTTCGCGAGACGAATTCGCTGTGCAGTTTGTAATTTGCGAAGAGGTCCTTGGCCATGTGGCCCCGGCTGCGGGCCAGCATGAGGATGTGCTTGAACGCGATCATGTAGATCCACGTCGTGTTCTTCTTGCGTCCGCACTCCTGCGCGATGTAGTGGTGGAACCCCGTCAGGAACTCTTTGTCAAGCTCTTTGAACAGCAAATCCTTGCGATTGAATTTGTCGTTGATGTAGTTTTCGAGATGCTTGTAAACACACCTATATTTATAATAGGTCGTTTTGCTGCGGCTGATGCCCACCATCCGGCTGAACTCCTCGTTGTGATGCCTGAAGAAGGCCAGCAGCGTTTCATTGCGCTGGTCGTTGCCGAAATACATCTCCTTGACCATTTTCGGAGTGACCAGCGCATGTTCGTAAAACAGTGTGTTGTAACATCTTTCGATGTGAAAACGAATCTGCGAGAGTTGTTCGTTGACACGTGAGGCAACCGCACTGCGTCCTGCCGCCCGTCCCATACTCACACACCATAGATTCGGATTCACGGATAGTTGCGTGGACAGCTGCGTTCGCTGTCCGTTGATCGTGATGCGTCCCATGATCGGCGTGTTCCCATTGCGTAAAGGCGCATTCTTCTTGATGTAAAACAGTACTTTGAACGTGTTTCTCATTCCCTTCCTAACCTTTATTAAAACAATAAACAAACCGCGATAAAGGTAATGATAAAGTTACTTCCAAACGGTATACTAATTGGACCAAATAGCTTATTCAGTAGGGTTTAACCCGTTTTGTTCAGTAACTCTCTGGTAACACAACCCGGACACACGGAGGTATCGCCCGGATATCTTACACGCTTAATACCAAACTGTTATCCATTTTCTTGAAAAATGCGATCCGGTACGCTATAATTATCACATATACAGATGCTTGTTATTTAAAATCCGGGGCGATTGATTTTTATTTTAAAATTTTATTAAAATTAACGCTTATGGTAAGAAAAATTCTACTATCGTTAATTGCCGTTTTGGGCCTTTGTGCGTATGGATTCGCCCAAAACCGGCAGATTTCCGGTAAAGTTGCCGATGCGGAAGGCAAGCCTATCGCGGGCGCAACGGTTATGGTCGACGGTACGTCGACCGGTACGACCACGGGCACGGACGGTAAATTCACCATCGCCGCACCCGCCAACGCTACGCTGGCGGTTTCGTTCATCGGTTACGAGGCGCAGAAAGTGGCTGTTGCCGGAAAAACGCATGTCGACATTGTGATGCACGAAGATGCGCAGGCCATCGAAAATGTCGTGGTGACCGCTTTCGGCACGACGACGAAAAAGGACCTTACGGGGTCGATCGCGACCATCCGCGGTGAGGAACTTTCGAAGCGTCAGGTTTCGACCGTTTCGAAAATGCTCGAAGGAGCCGTTCCCGGCGTGCAGCTGACTACGGCCACCAACCAGCCCGGTACGGATGCTGCGATCTATGTCCGCGGCGTCGGTTCGCTCAATGCGGGCAACGGTGCGCTGATCGTGCTCGACGGCTCGCCCTATCAGGGCAGCCTGTCCGACATCAACCCGGCCGACATCGAGTCGATTTCCGTGTCGAAGGACGCTACGGCCAACTCGCTCTACGGTTCGCGCGCCGCCAACGGCGTGGTTTTCATCACGACCAAGCGCGGCAGCCTGGATAATCCCACGATCAGTGTCGACACGCGATTCGGTATCAACACCCGCGCCGTCCCCGAGTATGACATCATCACCGATCCGGGCGAATATCTCGAGGCGCAGTGGCGCACGATGCGCGACACGAAGTGGGTGGAAAACGGCGGCGACCTGGCTGCCGCGTCGCTCTACGCCTCGCAGGAGGTGCTGGGTGCACACGGGAACTACAGCCCGTACAAATTTTCCTCGACCTACCTGATCGACCCTGCGACCGGTAAACTGGACCCATCGGCCCGGCGCATGTACAGCGAGCGCCTGCAGGACGAACTCTTCAAGTCGGGGTTCCGCAACGAGACGAACGTGTCGGTCAGCGGCGGAAACGACAAGTCGGACTACTTTATTTCGCTGGGTTACCTCAAGGACGAATCCTACGTGATCGAGTCGGGATTCGAGCGTTACAGCGCCCGTGTGAACGTTAACACCAAACTGCGCAAGTGGATCAAGGTGGGCGCCAACCTCTCCTATGCCCATACCGTTCAGAACAATGTTCTGGAGAACAGTTCGGCGGCAAGTTCCGCATTTGCCACGGCGCGTTCGTGGGAACCGGTGTATCCGGTCTACGCGCGTGACGCCGAGGGCAATATCAAGTATGATGAAAACGGCGACAAGGTCTACGACCTGGGTACGGGGCAGACCGACGGTACGACGACCCGTCCCGGAACCTCGGGCCAGAACATCATCGCCACGCTGAAGATGGATACGCGCGACATCAAGCGTAACAACCTTCAAGGCCGAGCCTACGGGGAGATCTATTTCCTGCGCGACTTCACCTTCACGTCGAGCGCTTCGCTGGGCTACCGCGCTTCCGACGAACTGCTTTTCTACAACCCCACGATCGGCGACGGACGCGGAACCAACGGCCGGGTCAACAAAACGTCGACGGACGTTTACGATCTGGACCTGATTCAGATGCTCAACTACAAAAAGTCGATCGGACGCCATAGCATCAACGCATTGGTCGGCCACGAGTACAACAGCTGGGTGCGCGATTATCTGGACGTTTCGAAGACCAACATCTACGACCCCAAAAACCCGCAGCTGAACAATGCCGGCGAAATGGGGTCGATCAACGGCTATCAGGACGTGCTGCGCATTCAGGGCTTCTTCGGCAAACTGGAGTACAACTACGACAACCGCTACTATTTCTCGGGCGGTATCCGCCGCGACGGAACCTCGCGTTTCAAATACCACCCGTGGGGCACTTTCTGGTCCGTCGGCGGTTCGTGGCGCATCGGGGCCGAGAAATTCATGGAGAACACCCACGACTGGCTTTCGGAACTGAAACTCCGCGCGACGTACGGTACGCAGGGTAACGAGGACCTCACCAACTATTATCCCTACACCGACCAGTATAACGTGACGATTTCCGAGGGCAAGCTGGGCACGGAGATCTACTATTACGGTAATCCCGACCTGTCGTGGGAGAAGCAGAAGACCTTCGACCTGGGTCTGGACGTGGGCCTGCTCGACGACCGCATCAACCTGACGATGGACTATTTCATCCGTGTGTCGGACGGTCTGCTTTTCAAGCGCACGAAAGACATCTCGACCGGCCGCGCATACGACTGGTACAACGTCGGCAAACTGCGCAACTCGGGCTTCGAGTTCGATGTGAACGTGAAGATCATCCAGAAGAAGGACTGGTACTGGGATGTGTCGATCAACGGTTACACCTATGCCAACAAGATGCTCAACCTGCCCGACGAGTACAAGGAGGCGGGTATGCCCAACGGCAATCAACGCATTTACGAGGGCAAGGACATCTACCGCTGGGAAATGCGCCAGTATGCCGGACTGGACGAGAAGGGCAACTCGCTCTGGTACATGGATCAGGACATCACGGACAGTGAAGGCAACGTTGTCGGCGTGGAGAAAGTCACGACCGACAAGGCTACCGAGGCCACGCAGTACCTGCTGGAAAAGAGCGCGCTTCCCGATTTCACGGGCGGTCTGAACACCATGCTGCGCTGGAAGAGCCTCGACCTGACGATCATGGCCAATTTCCAGTTCGGCGGCTACGGCTACGATTACGACTTCTCGGCGTTCAGCAGTGCGAATTTCCCGATGAACCGTCTGAAGGATTATGCCGACGCCTGGAATCCGGAGACCGGGAAAGGCTCGGCCCCGATCTGGAACACGAACGACTCGAACATCAACGCTTCGTCGGACCGTTTCCTGGTCAGCAACACCTATTTCAACCTGCGTAACATCACGCTGGGCTACACGTTCCCCGCCGGCTGGATGAGCAAAATCGGAATCAAGAGCGCCCGCATTTACTTTGCCTGCGACAACGTCTTCTTCGCTTCGAAGCGCAAGGGCTACGATCCCCGCACGAGCATGGGCGGTCAGGGTGCGACGATTGCTTTGAACAGCGTGGACGGTACGTATTATTCGCCGATCCGCACCACTTCGGTAGGTCTCAACATTAACTTTTAAGCAGCGACATCGATATGAAAAAAATACTGATATTTTTAATGTGTGCGGCCGTTGCGGTATCCTGCAGCGACGACATCTTCGACGTGGACCCTTCGGGAAAAGTCTCTTCGGAGACCCGTGACGAAGTGGCCAAGGAAGATCCCGACAAGGTGCTTCAGGGTATCGAGGCTTCCATTTACGTGCACTATGCCACCTATTACAAGAACGACCTCCAATGGCTGACCGGCTTCAAGGGTTTCGAACTTTCGTTCGGCATGGCAGGACAGGATATGGCCATGCTGCTGCAACACAGCATGAACCTTTACATGTACATCAACGACTACTGGCAGGAGGAGTATACGCCGACTTTCAACGTGTGGAACATGTTCTACATTCCCATTGCTACGGCGAATGAAATCCTCGCCACGGCTACCGCCGAGGCTTCCGCCGAGTCGGAGACGATGAAGGCTTACCGTGCCCGTGCGCTGACCTCCCGCGCGTTCGGTTACTACCACCTGATCAATGTGTACCAGTATCCCTATTCGGCGGCGAACAAGGACCTTCCGGGCGTGCCCCTGGCCACCGAGGAGACCCTCGGCCAGAATCTGCCGCGCGCCACGATGGAGCAGGTTTACAAGCGGATCACCGACGACCTGGACGAAGCGCTGGGCATTTTCGAGGAAATCGGATACGACGACACCGGCTCCCGGACCGATTTCGACGCCAGCGTGGCCGGTATCCTGCGCGCCCGTGTCGCATTGGTCATGGAGGACTGGGGGAAAGCCGTCTCGCTGGCCGACGATATTCTGGCCAAATACACGCTCGTCTCCAAGGAGAACTACAACAACGGCTTCAACCGTATCGAGAACGTTCCGAGCCTGATTTTCGGCTTCAAGATGACGGCCGACAACTGCCAGACGTGGGCTACCTGGTGTTCGCAGATGGACCCCTACATGAGCGGTTATGCGGGTATGTGGGCCGAGCGTCCGATCCATTCCTACCTCTATGAGCGTTTGAACAAGACCGACGTGCGCCGCGGCTGGTGGCTCAACGCGACGGACAATCCCGATCCGAATGCCGCGACGAGCGGTTATGCCTGTCTCCTGCCTTCCAACCTGCCCAATACGCTTGCTTCGGGCGTAAAAGCGCGTTCGGAGTACGTTTCGGTCAAGTTCCGCAGTTACAACGGCGACTGGAACAGTACCGACCTGATCTACATGCGAGCCGAAGAGGCTGTCTTCATCAAGGCCGAGGCCGAGGCGCACAGCAACATCGCTGCGGCCAAGAAGACGCTCAAGGATTACGTGACCGCTTACCGCGATCCGGGTTACGACATCACGGCGACCTCGCTCGACGACGTTGTCGAGGAGATCATTCTCCAGAAACGCATCGAGATGTGGATGGAGGGCGCCCTGGAGTGGCTCGACCGCCGTCGCCTGAATATGCCGATCGATCGCAGCGACGATGCCGCGATGACTGCCGCCGGCGTCGAGAACAACCATATCTACAAGGCGAAATGGGAGCAGGATGAGGTCGGCATGCGTTTTCAGTTGCCGCGTTCCGTCGTGATCGCCAATCCGGAAATCGGCGAAGCGAACCAGAATAAATCGAATTAAGCGCCTCTGTATCATACTTGTCAAGTCCGCTGTTCATTTGGGCAGCGGGCTTTTTCTGATTTCCGGTGCCGGCTGTTTTTGCCGGGCCGGGAAAAAATTACCGACAAAATTGCATGCGGCATTTGCAGTATTGAATTTTTTGCTTATCTTTGCACCACGATAACACGGAATAACCCGTTTTTCGCGGATGGTGCCATAGCTCAGTTGGTAGAGCAAAGGACTGAAAATCCTTGTGTCCCCGGTTCGATTCCTGGTGGTACCACTTGAAAATCAGAGAGTTGCAGAAATGCAACTCTTTTTCTTTTTGGTGTAAAACGGTCGAAAAACAGGGTTTGTTTTACCTAGTGTTTTACCCATGAGCACAACTATTGAGGTAGTATGTTTCAAGTACAAGCCTCTCAAAAACAATGAATTTCCTTTAAGAATACGCATTACCAAAGACCGTAAGACCAAGTATATCAGCCTTGGAGTGTCTGTTGCACCTCAGTATTGGGACTTTGAGAGGAATCAGCCTACATTGGACTGTCCCAGCAGGGAGTATCTGGAAAAGCTGATAGCCAATAAACTGTGTGAATGTAAAGGTACGGTCGTAGAACTGAAATCCGAGAATAAGGAATTTACCGCAACAACTCTCAAAGAACGTATTGCTAAACCTGTAAAAGCAGTAACCGTCGGAGAACTTTTTGAGCAGGTTATCCGGGAGCTACAGGATGAACGAAGGACAGGCTATGCTACCTCTGTGGAGCAAGTCTATCGGTCTTTGTTGAAATTCAATAAACATTTGAATATCTATTTTTCGGACATCGACCATTCTTGGCTCAAAAGGTATGAATTATGGCTGCGTAAGCAGGGTAGGGCTGAGAATACCATAGGTCTCCGGTTCAGAACCCTAAGAATGGTCTTTAATCAAGCCATAGAGCGAGGATTTGCCAAAATGGAACAGTACCCTTTCAATAGCTACAAAGTGGGTAAATTGCACGCAGAAACCCCGAAACGAGCCATATCCAAAGCTGAGATAAAAGCCGTCATGGGCTATACGACTGAGGTCGCAGGGTTTTATACCCGGCTTGCAGTGGACTTATTCAGTTTTTCCTATCTGATGGGAGGCATCAATTTCGTAGATATGGCAAATCTCACTCGAAATAACATCATAGACGGCAGATTGGTTTACAGGCGCCAAAAGACCGGAAAACTTTTGAACTTGCCTATTCATGCCAAAGCGATGGAAATTATTGAAAGCTATGCTACTAAAGACCTGTATCTATTTCCTATCTATTCAAAGGAACATAAAACCATCCAACAAAAACTGAACAGGCATCATAAGGTCATTACCAAGGTAAACCGGGCTTTGGCTGAGATAGGTAAAGAGTTGAAAATTCCGATTAAGCTCACCACCTATGTTGCTCGGCATAGCTATGCCACGGTACTGAAAAGGTCTGGAGTTCCTACCTCCATTATTTCCGAATCTCTCGGACATAGTTCAGAACGAGTGACCCAAATCTATCTGGATAGTTTCGAAAATGAACGGATGAATGAAGTGATGCAACATCTTATATAAAGTTAAGGGGAACAGTAAGTTTTCCCCTTGGCTTTTATTATATTTTCTGATGATCATTTAATTTTTATATCAAATGGAAGATAAAATGTATGCAGGGCCATGGGGGCTGGTTAGGAAAATATGGATGGAGGATAGGGAGGCACAGGTTTCAATTCCTAAATGGATTATTCATATTCTTTTGGACAGTTTGGATAAAGAATTCATTTTGAATATCCTACTCGATGAGAAAAAGATAGAAACTACCGCTTCTACGATGAATGAATGCTTGGGACAGATTATCGAGCGGCTGGAGGTCTTAGGGAAATACAACTCCGCTTCAAAACATAAAGTACTCCTATCTCTGCTCCGACAGTATAAACCAACACCTATTCGACTGGAAGAGGTAGACATACAGTTTCTGAATGATTTCGAACTATTTCTAAGAAAGCGAGGGAATCGGAATAATAGCGTAGCGACCAAGTTC
>UQKD01000012.1 GCA_900541585.1 uncultured Alistipes sp. | reverse complement strand
CCCCCGACCAGCTGATTACAAATCAGCTGCTCTGGCCAACTGAGCTACATCGGCAGTATTCACCGTTTTGGATTGCAAAAGTAGGCATAAAAAATTTACCTCGCAAATTATTCGGGATAAATTTTCTACTTTTTAACTCTTCTCAAAGAACCGCACCCGAACGCCATTGGTTCACGGGCGAAATCGGGTGCAAAGATAGGAAAAGTTTTGGATAACACAACAGCTTCTGAAAAAAATATCGTCTTTCGCACCCAACTATGTCATCCGCCGGTCCGGCCGGCATCCGTTCCCCTTCCGGACAGCCTATTTCCGGATCCGGCACACCTATTTTATATAGGCGGTCTGCAAACTTTTTAGTATCTTTAAACCTTGAAAAAACTTTTACTGCATGAATGCCATCCCCCTCTTCGGCCCTTACGCGCTCCGGCGGCTCCGCACGGAGGACGTCCCGGACATCTTCGCTTCGATCGACACCCAGCGCCGCCACCTGGGCCGCTGGCTCCCGTTCGTGGCCGACACGCACCAAATCGAGCAGACCCGGCAGGTGGTGGCCGGGATGCTCGCCGACACGGCCAATCCGGTCTACACGATCCACGACGGCGAGACCTTCGCCGGACTGATCGGCTTCAAATCGGCCGATGCCGGAAAGCGCAGCATCGAGATCGGCTACTGGCTGCGCGAAGAACAGCAGGGCAAGGGGATCATGACGGCCGCCGTGCGGGCGCTCTGCGACCTTGCGTTCGGGGAGATGGGCATGCGGCGCGTGGAAATCCGCTGCGGCACGGGCAATCTCCCGAGCAACCGCATTCCGCAGCGTCTCGGCTTCCGCCGCAGCCATGTCGAAGTGCAGGGTGAACAGCTCTCCGACGGAGCGTGGATCGACCTGAACGTCTACGTGCTGGAACACTGAAAACCAATCGACCGCCGCCCCGGACTCATCCGCAAAACCGGCCCGCCACGGTCTAATGGCGTATGTCGCGCCCGGCCCGACGACGACGTGCCCGGTCCGTACGGCATCGCACCGAAAAAAGGAGATCTCCCCGGAGGTCTCCTTTTCATCCATAGCGGCCGTCGGCCCTATTTCTTCTTGATCGAGCTGATCAGCTGCGCGGGCGTCGCCTGGAGGTAATTCTTGCAGAACCGGCTGAACTGCGTGTAGTGGCGGAACCCGTACTTGTTCATCAGTGCCTTGGTGCTGTCCTCACCGTCGCGGATGTCGCTAAAGACCTTCAGCGCCTTCTGACGCATCATCCAGTGGTAAACGCTGTCGTTGAAGTGCTCGGCGAAACGGCGTTTGAAAACCGAGAGGCTCATGCCCGCCAGCGAAGCCAGTTCGGCGACGCCCTGGGCCTTGTCGTAATTGTTGCAGACGAAGACGCGGAAATTGTCCTGCGGCTGAATCATCGACTGGAAGAAGTAGGCATGTTCGGTGGGCGTGTAGAGCACCTTGATCATCATGAAAAGCTCGGTGGCCTTCATCCGGTGATAGCGGACGCAGTTGAACATCTGGCGGATCGTAAAGAATGTGCCTAAAAGCCGTTCTATGGCCGGATGCATCGCAAGCGTGGGAACCGATTCGGTCGGAACGACCGAGTCATAGGGCATCACCTTGTCGAAAATGTCCTGTTCGCAGAATTCGATCCGGTGGATGAGCGACAGCACGACCACATGGGTCTCGTCGTCCTGAGCCGTCACCACGAAGCGTTCACTGCGGGCGAGACATACGCATTGTTTCGACGTAACCAGGCGCACCGTATCGTTTCCGTGTTCCAGCCTCAACGATCCCGACATGACGAAAAGGATGCGCACCATGCGGTCCGCGGGGAACGTCACCCCCTCTCCGGCCGCAAACGTAAGCTGTGAAAACCGACAGTAGGTCGAATCGCCGATACGGCGGAACGGTGCCGGGAACGTGGGACAACTACTACAATCCGCAGTACAACTCTCCTTCAATGCCGACTCCTCAAACTGCGGTTGGGGTTGATAATCCATAACTTATTTGATCTGTGTGACGTGATTTCACGAACAAAATTACAAAAAAAATCAGAAAAGCAAACAAATTAGCTCCCGCGACGACAAAAAAGTCCCCGCCACGACCGGCAGGGACCCTGAAAGGCACTATTACGACGAAAAAATCGTCTATTTGTAACTAATGATCAGAATTTTCGAAGACTCCCAGAAACGCACGGGATCGGTAATGAGCAGTTTCTCGACGATTTTGTTCGAATCGGTCACCAGTTCGTACGAACCTTCGGGATGCGAAGTGACGAGCGTCGCCTTCTTCTGTCCGACGGGGATCTCCGTCAGCAGGCGCGAATCGGCCATCGTGAAGCTGTCGAAATTGCTGTTCCGACCGACGGTCAGCGTCCGTCCGATGAATCCCTGCTTGTTGATGATCTGCGCGTCGCGCAACTCCTTCTCGGCCCCCACGATGTAGTAGACCGTATTGAGCTGGTTCTGCAACTCGACCTTCTCGCCGCTCAGGTTCTCGACCTCGGCGCTGCGAACGGCCACCTCCTCGGTCAGACTCTTCACCTCGTCGCTCATCCGGACGAGGCTCTCGCGCAGCTGCTCCACCTCGGTTTTCTTCTCCGCCAGCTGCCTGTTCATGTTGGCGATCATCTTCTCCAGGCCGTCGATACGCAGGTTGGCCTTGCGCAGCAGGGCCGCCGAACGTTGCAGCGATTCGATCTTCGAGCGGTTCTCCCGCAGCAGCCGGTCGATGGCCTTGATGTCGTTGCTGATCTCCTCGACGGGACGGCGGCCGCCCTCCGCCTCCCCGGCCACGGTGATCAGGTTCTCGCGCGACTTGATCAGCGCAAGATTCTCCGAGATGGCGTTGATGTCCGCGAACACGGTGTTGATCAGCGAGTCCTTCGCGCTGACGACCAGCTCCAGCGAATCGCTCCGGCTCTCGGCCTCGACGACAACCTGTCTGCTCACACAGGAGGCAAGGAGCGCAACGACGCCCAGCGCCGCGGCGGTCGCGATATGCTTCATCTTGTTTTTCATGGCTCCGACTTTCTAAAGATTACGATCTTGTTTGCCTTCGGGCGCAAATATATACATAAAAACAAAACCTTGTGCGGATTTTTTCACAAAGACCGGAAATTCCGTGCGGAGAACAAAAAACAACGGGCCGCAACTCTCGGTTGCAGCCCGTTGTTTCGTAAATGCGCAAGCAGATTTACTTCGCATTCTTCTTATCGTAGCGTTTTGCGTAACGGCTCATAAACTTATCGACGCGACCAGCGGTGTCAACCAACTTCATCTTACCGGTGTAGAACGGGTGCGAGGTGTTGGAAATTTCCATCTTATACACGGGATAGGTTTCGCCGTTCACTTCGATGGTCTCTTTTGTCGAAACGGCGGACCGACACAAAAACACGATGTCGTTGGACATGTCCTTGAACGCCACCAAACGATAATTCTCCGGATGAATACCCTTTTTCATTTCGCTGTTTTTGTTTTTAATTAATGCTTAAGCGCGACAAAGGTACGAATTAATTTGCAACAAACAAGATCCCGTGCACTTTTTTTCACACTCCAGCGTCCGGAGGGTTGCGCAATCTGAATACTTTTTCTATCTTTGCGCCACCGAAGCGCCCCTGCGGGCGCAGGACCGGGCCCATAGCTCAGTCGGTCAGAGCAGCGGACTCATAATCCGAAGGTCGTGGGATCATGCCCCTCTGGGCCCACAGAAAAAGAGGTTACGAACCGTCGTAACCTCTTTTTCCGCATTTTAGGCCGGACTTCCCGTTCCCGGTGGACCGGAACCGCGGTCTGCTGCAAAATAATTCGGGAAACGCGGTTTTTCATAAATAATTTTTACCTTTATACTCCACTACCGACGTTGCCGGCCCCTGCCCGAACCGGGGAGGCAACCAGCAAACGACCGCGAACAAAATGACCGACAACGAACTGGCCCGGGAAATCCGCGACGGGAATCAACTGGCATTTACCATGACTTATGATAAATACCACAAGCAGTTGTACGCCTTTGCGTACAGGTACGCCCGCAACGGCGCCCTGGCGGAAGATATCGTGCAGTACACGTTCCTCAAACTCTGGGAAACCCGTTCGAAACTTCTGCCGGCCTCCGGTCTGGCCGGCTACCTGTTTCGCATTGCGAAAAACCGGACGCTCAACGCCCTGCGCGATTACATACCTACACAGTCCGAATACCGGGAAACAGTAACTTCCGCAAGCGAATTCCTGCCCGACCTGGAGCGCCACAACCTGATGGAACAACTCGACAAAGCCATCGAAAAACTCTCGCCGCAGAAAATCGCAGTCTGCCGACTGAAAATCCACGAAGGACTCTCCAACGCCGAAATCGCCGAACGGCTGGGCATCTCGGTCAATACCGTCAAGGTCCTCTATCACCAGGCCGTCACACAACTGCGCAAACTGATGAAATCGGGTTACGCCATTCTGCTCGTCCTGCTGGTCTCCCGCTGACGCCTTCCGCACAATCTTTCTTCAAAAAAACGAACCGGGCATAATACTTTTCCCGCCGCCGTGTGTATTCTAATAAAACACGCGCCCCCAAATGAAGCAAGCCAAACGCACAACTATTATATACAGCCGGGAATCGCTCCTTGCCTATTTCGACGGGAAATGCCCTCCCGAACAAGAGTACAGCATCCGGCTTTACCTGAAAACCCCCGCCGGACAACAGGCGGCCGCGGAATTGATGGACACGGACATTGTCTCGCAGCTCAACAGGAAAGGCGGAATCGCCGGACCGACGCCTCCGGCCGACCTGCGGGATAAAATCCTGCGGGAAATCGGGCAACGCATCCGACGCGGGCAGCGCATCCGAACGCTGTCCCGCATCGCGGCCGTCGCGCTTCCGCTCGTGTTCCTCAACCTGCTGCTGCTCGGCCGCCTCTACGACTGGGGCGGAGAGCAAATCGCCTATCAGAAGGTCTACGTCCCCGCCGGAGAACAGCTCCGGATGCTGATGGCCGACGGCACGTCCGTACTGCTCAATTCGGAAACCACACTGGAATACCCGGCTCGCTTCGACCGTCGGAACCGAAACGTGCGCCTGCAGGGCGAAGCCTATTTCGAGGTCGCCAAGGACCCGCACCGCCCCTTCCGGGTCGAAACCGGCGACCTGACGGTTCGCGTACTCGGCACCCGGTTCAACCTCAATACATCGGCCCCGGAATCTACGTTGCTTTACCTGCAGGAGGGCAGGGTCAACATCGAAGAGCATCTCTCCGGAAAACGCCGCAGCTACGACATCACCCCGGGGCAACTCTTCGAGATGAACCGCATTTCGGGCCGTTGCAGCCTGTTGCCCAACGCCGACACGGCGGCCGTCGTCGGCTGGATGCACAAACGCTATTATTTCAAGAATACCCCGCTGAAGGACCTGCTCGAGTTTCTCGAACGCAACTACGGCGTAACGTGCCGTGTGACGGACAGCCGACTCTACAAATACACCTATACGATCAACTTCAACAACGAATCGGTGGACCAGATACTCTCCGCCATGGAACGGATCACCCCCATGCGCATCGTCCGGGTCGCCGACTCGATCACCATCCATCCGCTCGGCAGGTAGCGGCAACCAAATCCGATGAACCAAAACCCGAAAACAATGACATAGATCCCCACCCTTCCCGACAAAAAAGGGTCGGGTATGCCCCACATACCCGACCCGGTGTCAGAACCAGTACACAAATTACCCAATCCTAACAACTACAAATGTATGAAAAACAAATTACAATCGGCGGAAAGTCCGGCAAAAAAATGCCCCTGCGCCCGACTTCTCTGTCTGTTTTTCCTTTTCACGCTGTTCTCGGTCCCGGAACTGAAGGTCCAGAAGGTGACCCTGCTGTTTTCCGATGCGAAAACCGAACGGATCATGGAGGAGATCACCCGGCAGACCGGCCTCCCGTTCGCTTTCAGCCGTGAAGTCGTGGATGTGAACCGGACCATCTCGATCCAACTGACCAATGCAGAGTTAAGCTCGGCCCTCACGCAGATATTCGCCGGAACCCGCATTTCGTTCCGAATTACCGACCGGCGCATCCTCCTGGCCGACCGGGAGACCATGAAACAGAGCGGCTCATGGATCGTCACCGGCAAGGTCACCGATGAAAACGGCGCTCCGATCGTCGGAGCCACCGTTCTGCTGCAAGGCACGACCCGGGGCACGACAACCAATGCCGAAGGCGACTACCGGATCGCGATTCTGGAAACCGATACATCGCCTACGTTGCTCTTCTCGTTCATCGGGTACGACCTGCGCAACATCCCCGTATCGTCCACCCGGTCGATTGTCAACGTCACAATGAAAAGTTCCTCGACCGCCATCCAGAATGTGGTGGTGACGGCCCTCGGCCTGACCCGCGAGGAAAAATCGCTGGGTTACGCCGTCTCGAAGGTCAACAACGAATCGCTGAACACGACCGTTTCGAGCAACTGGCTCAACTCGATGGCCGGCAAGGTCGCCGGGCTCAATCTCGAAGGAACTTCGTCCGGTCCGGGCGGTTCGATCCGCGTCACGCTGCGCGGCGAAGGCTCGCTGTCGCACGATAAGAACACGGCGCTCTTCGTGGTCGACGGCATCCCCATCAACAGCGAGATGACCGCCAGCAGCTCGGCTTCGCAGACCTTCGACGCCGACGCACCGATCGACTACGGCAACGGGGCGAGCGACCTCAACCCCGAGGACATCGAATCGGTATCCGTTCTGAAAGGCCCCGCAGCCACGGCCCTTTACGGTTCGCGGGCGGCCAACGGCGCCATTATCATCACCACCAAATCGGGACGCACAGGCAAGGGCATCGGCGTCACGTTCAATTCCTCGTTCACTTTCGAGCGCGCCGGCTACTGGCCCGACTTTCAGACCGAATACGGCGCCGGCAACGGCAACCTGACCAACATCGACCAGCAGCGCTACTACAACTACTGGAGCATAAAGGCCGAAGATGCCGAAGACGGAATCGCCGCCCCCGACCGCATCTATTCGCGCATGGGGTTCGGTCCCAAATTCGAAGGACAGATGTTCTACCAGTACGAATCGCGCGACTGGGAGACGGGGAAATACAAAAAGCTGCCCTGGAAATACAACGACAACTGGTACAAGGGGCTTTTCCGGACAGGCATCACCTACAACAACAGCATCTCGGTCGAAGGCAGCAACGGCAAGGGGAATTCAGTGCGTCTCTCGCTGCGGGACTCTCGCAACGACTGGATCATCCCCAACACCGGCTACAAGAGCCAAAACATCAGTTTCTCGCTGGTCCAGAAACTAAACCGGTTCATCACCTTCAAGGGCAAAGTCACCTACTACCGGAAGAACAGCGATAACCTCCCCATGTCGGGCTACAATCCCGCGGCTCCACTCTACACGCTGCTGTGGAACCCCACGGTGATCAGCGTCGACTCCTATGCCCGCGAGTATGACAACGACCGCATCCGGCAGATGTACCAGGCAGGCACGGAATACCTGCTGATCAACTCCTCCTACGCCGACAACGTCTATATGCAGCTCTACCAGCAACTCAATACGCTCGACCGCGACCGCGTCTACGGCAACGTAGCCGTGACGCTCGACCTGCACAAGAATCTGACACTGGACCTGCGCTCGGGCGTCGATTTCTACAACGACTTCCGCACCCAGCAGAAGCCTTGGTACTCATCGAGCTACCAATACGGGTACTACAAGGAGCAGACCGTACGCAATTTCGAAATGAACAACGACTTCCTGCTCACTTACAAGAAGCGCTTCGGGGATTTCGACCTGACGGCTTCATTTGGCGGCAACAACATGGTCTACAACTACCAGAACGTCCAGCTTACGGCCAAGGACGGCCTGCAGGAGTACAACATCTTCAAGATCAGCAACTCGAAATCCATCCCATACAGCTACGCGCGGCGCAGCAACAAGTCGGTCAACAGTTTCTACGGACTGATCAACCTCTCGTGGAAGGATATGCTCTACCTCGACATCACCGGCCGCAACGACTGGTCGAGTGCTCTTGCCCGCGGCAACAACTCCTATTTCTACCCCTCGGTAAGCGCCAGCATCCTGATCGACAAGGTATTCAACTTCAGCGACAAGGCCCCGTGGATCAACCTGCTCAAGGTGCGCGGTTCGTGGGCCAACGTAGGCAACGACACCTCGCCCTACAGCCTCAATCATGTTTATTCGACCAGCAGCTTCGCCAGCGCCTACTACCTTTCGGGTACGATCCAGAACCCAGACATCAAACCCGAGAACGTCGAGAGCTACGAAGTGGGACTCGAAGCGCGGCTGTTCAACAACCTTTGGTCGTTCGACGCCACCTACTACAACTCGCGCACGACCGACCAAATCATCGGCGTCCCCGTCGACCAGACCACCGGCGCCACAAGCAAGTTGATCAACGCCGGCGAGGTCCGTAATCAAGGCGTGGAACTCTCCACACGCATCGTCCCCGTCCGGACCGAGCACACCCGCTGGGAAATCAACCTCAACTGGAGCAAGAACTGGAACAAACTCGTCAGCCTCGCCCCGGGTGTGGAGGTATGGCAGCTGAATTCGGGCATGAACATCAGCGGCAACATCTACATCAACGCCTACCCGGGCAAAGAACTGGGACGCCTTTACGGCCGCGGGTACAAACGCGCCCCGGAAGGCGCCTTCTACACCGACGCCCAGGGCCGCAACATCAGCTGCGCCGGACAGGTCATCGTCGACCAGGCCAGCGGCGCTCCGGTGCTGACCGGCACGGAAGACCCGCTGCTCGACCTGGGCAGCATCTATCCCGACTGGAAGGCGGGCATGACCCATACCTTTTCATACAGGAACCTGAAGATGGCCCTCACCTTCACCGGACAGTGGGGCGGCAATGCCTATTCGGTCACCCACTTCGCGCTGGCCTACCAGGGCAAACTGAAGAACTCGCTACCGGGACGCTATGCAGGCCTGGTTCACGAGGGCGTGAACCTCAATACCGACGGCACTTACCAGAAGAACGCCACCATCACACGGGACATCGCCGACTACTACTCGACTTATGTCTACGCCCGCGAGAACGCCGAGAACAACACCTTCGACACCTCCTTCCTCAAACTCAAGGAGCTTCGCATCGAATACGCCCTGCCGTCGAAAATCTGCCGGAAAACGAAATTCATCCAGGGGGCTTCGCTGGCCTTCTACGCCACCAACCTCTTCTGCTGGACCAATTTCCCGATCTACGATCCGGAAGCCGGCTACATGGTGGGTTCCTCCATCAGCCGGGGTATTGAAGCCGGAGCCTATCCCCTGACGCGCACCTACGGGTTCAACCTCAAACTGAACTTCTAACTTCGAGAAACCATGAAAAGACTCAAATACCTGGCCGTTGTCGCGTGTGCCGCTCTGGCCGCGGGCTGCGAACACATGTTCGACGAATACAACAGCGACCCCAACAATACAGAGATGTGGCAAATCCATCCCGAAAGCATGATGGAGCAGTTGTTATTTTCGGCCGCAGACGAACTGATGTACGGAACCTGGCAGCTCAACGGCGAACTGATGCAGTACACCGTCAATCTCCAGTCGGAAAACATCCACCGCTATATCATTCGCGACAGTTACGCCAACACCCCCTGGAACTACCTGTCGAAATGGGCCGCCAATGCCGACCACATGCGCCGGCTGGCCATCCTCAAGGAGGAACCCAACTGCCAGGCGATCGCGCTGACCATGCGGGCGCTGATGGTCTCCAACCAGACCGACCTGTTCGGCAGCATCCCCTTCAGCGAGGCCTACAAGGGACGCGATACCGTCGCCATCACCCAGCCCAGATACGACACCCAGCAGGAGGTCTATACCCGGCTGCTGCAGGACCTGGAGCTGGCCAACTCGCTCTACGACGTTAAAAAGCCGTTGCAAACCCCGACCAAAGACCTGATCTATGGAGGCGACGTGAGCAAGTGGCGGAAATTCACCAACTCGCTCCACCTGCGCCTGCTGATGCGGTTGAGCAACCGCGACCAGGAGATGAACGTCACACAGCGGATCCAGAAGATCGTGAACGACCCAACGACCTATCCGGTCTTCACAAGCAACGCCGATAACGCCATTCTGACCTTCACCAACATCTCGCCGAACGTCAACCGTTTCGGCAAATACACCGAGAAGAGCTTCTCCTCGAACACCCGCGTCATGGCCGAATACATCATCAGACTGATGGACGGTCTGGGCGACCCGCGCCTGGTCATCTACGCCCGGCAGCAGAACAACGAGTGGAAAGGACTCCCAAGCGGCTATCCCACTACCGAGACGATCAATGACGGCAGTGCCACGCTGAACAAGGAGGTGCTGGGCGATTACACCTCCCCGTCGACCTACATGCGCTACGACGAGGTGCTGTTCATCCTCGCTGAAGCGACCTATCGCGGCATGCTCCGGGGCGGCGAGATCGAGGCCCAGAAATACTACGAACAGGCGATTCTCGCCTCGATCGACTTCTGGGACAGCGTCAACCCCTCGTCGGTGCGTGTAACGCAGGCGCAAAAGGATCAGTATATCCAGAAGACGACCTACAACAACACCCTGGAGCAGATCATGACCCAGAAATACATCGCACAGTTCTGGTGCGGCTACGAGGCCTGGGCCGACTACCGGCGAACAGGCTATCCGGTGTTGATCATCGGTACGGCCACCGACAACAACGGCATTCTCCCCACGCGGCTGATGTACCCCTCGCGGGCACAGCAGACCAACAGCGTCCACTACGAGGAGGCGGTCCGCGAGATGGGCGGCGATAACATGCGCATTCCCGTATGGTGGAGCCAGAAAGCAACCAGCAAATAGTCATTCACCGTAACCCAACGATTTCATGAAAACGACAAAATACAATCTCCGGAACCTGCGCAGCCTTGCCGCCTGCATATTCGTATGCGCGGGCGCCCTGGGCGTCTCCTGCCAGGAGGACGACACGCATTCGGAAGATCCTTACATCCGCTTCACCGAGGAGATCACATCCCTCTCCTACGACAAATCCGGCGGAAAGCAGGAGATCGAAATGTACACCAACATGGGAAACTGGACCGTCGAAACCTCGTTCGCCGAGGACGCCGAATGGCTCGACATCTGGCCCCGCGAAGGACACGACAGCGGCCGCTTCACCGTCACCGTCGGCAAGAACGAGGAGGCTTACACCCGTTTCGGGACGGTCAATGTGGTCATCGGCGGCAAATCCGTCAAATCGTTCACCGTGCGCCAGCTCTCCAGCGACGTGGAGTTCCGGCTGGATATGGGCGGCAACAACATGACCGCCTCGGCGCAAGGGGTGGATTTCACCATCGGACTGATTACCAATGTGGGCTGGAAAGCCGAAGCGCTGGGCGATGCCGCAGCATGGATCACCGTCGGAGAAGCGACCGAAAACACGCAGGTCCTCACCGTCCGCCGGAACGACGGGGACGAGCGCACCGGACAAGTGCGGTTCTACGCCCTCGGAACCGGGCTGGAGGATTTCCAGGCCACCGTCAACATCAAGCAGTTCGATCAGGCGCACGACCCCTACAACGGTACGCAGCTGACCGTTGCGGAACTGATGGGCAAACTCACCGACGGCATCGGCCGCATCACGGAGAACTGCTGGGTGGAAGCCACCGTCGTCAGTGACCGGAAACTGCTTAATTTCGACAGTAACCAGCTGGTCGTGCAGGACGACAGCGGCCGCGGCATGCTCCTCGAATTCGCCAACGCGAAGGACAACACCTACCAGCTCAACGACAAACTCAAGATCCACCTCTACGAGGCCGAATTCGTCCGCGATCCCGTCACGCTCGGATCAAAACTGGCAGCCTTCACTCCAAACTCGGTCTTCGAGCAGTCGGAAGGCGCGCCCGTCACCCCCGTCGAGACCGGCATCGACCAACTCGACCGGTATGAGAATACGCTGGTGAAACTGCCCGAAGTCGAGTTCGCCGTACCGCTGGGAACCTATTACAACAGCCAGGAAGAGGGATATGCCATCACCACCGTACACGCCGCGTCGGCCCCCTACAACGACGGCTTCGCCCGCTACGGACACATCCTGCGCGACCGCGGGGGCAACACGGTCAAACTCTATACGCTCAGCTACTTCCTCCAGCGTTATGCCCAGATCATCCCCCAGGGCAGCGGCTCGGTGAGCGGCATCGTGCTGAAATATACGAAGAACGGAGTCACGGAGAACACGCTCCGAATGCGAAAACTCGACGACATTGCGGTATCTGCCGACGCCGCGACACGCGTGAGCAATACGCTGGTGCAGTTCGGGCCGTTCGACTGGAACGCCCTCCCGCTCGAAACCGTCACACCCGTTGTCGGCAGCGGCGAGGTCAAATCGACGGCTTACCGGGGCGTACAGAGCGCCGGAGCGCTGAACTACGGCTGGAGCCACACCCGCAAAGACACTCCGGCGGCAATTACCATAACGCCGAACGGCAAGCAGACTTCCGATCCCGCCGTCACCCAGCAGATGATGTATCCCTACCTCTATTCCAGCAATTTCTGGAACTTCACCGGATCGACCATGAATCGCTCCGGAAGCGACGATCCCGATTACAAGGGCGAGGCCTGGGTATTCAATATTACCGATTTCCGGCCTTCGGGCGGCGACCTTATGCTGGTCTTCACAACGGCAAGCAGTTGGGGAGGCCCGCTCAAAATGCACATCGAATGGGCCGATGAGGAGAACGCCGCGCTCGACGAATACCACGCAATCGCCGACTATTTCAGTCCGATGTGGAACGAAGGCTCCTCTTACCATCTCAAGCAGTTCAGCGTGGCACTGCCCGACGAACTGAAAACGAAGTCGAAATTCACGATCCGCTTCCGCAACATGGCGAACCTCCGGGCGCCCAACGACGGTGGCGCACTTTCCTCGGGCGGATACTCGGGAATCGGGTTCTGGGCCATCACGGAGCGGAAATAATCCATTGCCGGTCCCGGAGGGAAACCACCCCGGTTTTTCTCCGGTATCCGGCAGGCAGGCATCAAATTACGAACCTTCAAAGCAATACGAAATGAAACTCGATAGATTCTTTTTAATCCGGCTGCTGTGCATCCTGCTCCTGCTGCCGCTCGTAACGGGCTGTAAAAGCGACGACACCGCACAGGACCCATTCCAAAAGGGAAAGCTGGTCACCGACCTCTATATCCCGGGCACGACCTTCTACACCTCGACCGTCAGCGAACTGACCATCCAAGGCAAAGGGTTCCGGCCGGGCGACGCGCTGTACCTGCGCAGCGAGGACCGCGAAGACACGCCGCTGACGCTGAAGGCCCTCGACGCGGCCTACGTCACCTTCGCCGTTCCGCAGCAGATCGAAACGGCCGAATACACGTTGATCCTTCTCCGCGGGACGCAGGAACAACCGCTCGGCATACTGAATTTCCGCCAGAGCATCAACCTCGACGTCCCCGACAAGGACCTGATGACCATCAAGGGCGCCGTTTTCTGCGGCAGCACTCCGGTCGTCGGCGCCATCGTGTCGGACGGCGAGGAGGTCACCACCACCGACGACAACGGCTACTACTGGCTCGGATCGCGCAAGTACCACGGCTACGTCTTCGTCACCCAGCCGTCGGGTTACCAGCCCCTCACCGAGAACTCCATGCCCCGGTTCTGGCAACCGCTCACCGAATCGCAGTTCGTCTGTGAGCAGCACAACTTCGAACTGGAGAAAGTCGACAACGACAACCACGTGATGTTTGTCACTTCGGACATCCACCTGGCCAACCGCGTCAACGACCTGAAACAGTACAGGGAACTCTTCATTCCCGAGATCAATGGAGCCATTGAAAACTACGGCAACCGCCCGGTCTATACGATGGTACTGGGCGACATGACCTGGGACCAGTTCTGGTACGACACCAAGTACAACATGGAAAGCTACCTCAAGACGCTGGCCGACGCTAAAATCCCGACCACGTTCTACCATCTTCCGGGCAACCACGACAACGATCCCTACTACGCCGGGGATTTCCAGGCCGAAGCAGCCTACAAGCAGTACCTCGGACCGACCTACTACTCGTTCAATCTGGGCAAGGTCCATTACATCGCCCTCGACAACAACGTCTACATCAACAACGGCGCCTCCGTCGGCTCATCGGGTGACCGGTCGTTCCGCAACTACCTCACCGAGATCGAACTCAACTGGCTGAAAAAAGACCTCGCGCAGGTCGACAGGAACACGCCCGTCGTGGTCGGGCTTCACTGTCCCATCTTCGGGTTCAACAGTTCGCTGGAGATCACCAACGCCATGAGCAGCCAAGTCGACAACGACAACCTGATCCAATGCTTCGAGGGGTTCTCCGACGTCCACATCCTCACCGGGCACACGCACTACACCCACAACACGGTCTATTCGGAATCGATCATGGAGCACAACACCACGGCCATCTGCGCCACCTGGTGGTGGACAGGCTACTATGGCAACGGGCACATCAGCCGAGACGGGACCCCCGGCGGCTACGGCGTCTACGAAATCGACGGCACGCAGATCGAATGGCATTACAAGGGGCTGGGACTTCCCCGCGAAAAGCAGTTCATCACCTATGACATGAACACGGTAAAAAACTACTTCCGCACCAACCAGATGGCCGTCAGGTTCCTCAAGGCCTATCCCACGCGCGACGACTACAAGGACGTCGGCAGCAACGTGGTCTACATCAATGTCTGGAACTGGGACCCCGAATGGACGATCTCGGTCAGCGACGGCGTGAAAGAACTGCCCGTAGAGCAGATTTACGGGCTTGACCCGCTGCACACGGCCAGCTACGAAGTGGCCCGCGTCTCCGACGGCGGTTCCTACACGGCCGCCTTCGCCACACAGCCGAGCATTCATCTCTTTTCGGTCACGGCCCCCGACGCCAACACGACGCTGACGGTCACCGTCACGGACCGCTTCGGAAAAACCTACAAAGAGGTGATGTCGCGCCCCAAAGCTTTCGCCGTAAACATGCAGTAGAACCCTAAACCAGCAAACTCAATGAAAAACATCCGCATATATTCGTGTTCCGTTCTTCTGCTCTGCGCAGGTCTTCTCGGGGCCTGCAGCGACGACCCCGAAACGGAACAGGCATACGTACAAACCGACTCCCCGACTTTCACGGCCAACAAGCGCGGCGTGGCTGCCGACGGGGAGACGCTGCGCATCGGCGTCCGGTCGAACACCTACTGGATCATCCGCCAGCAAGCGGAGGATGACTGGTTCACACTCTCGCCCAAAGCCGGTTCGGGCAGCCGGGAGGTGGAGGCGGCGATTGCCGCCAACACCGGGCAGGAGCGCAGCGCCACGCTCGTCTTCGAGACCGAGCAGGGACGAATGCAGCAGATCACCCTCCGGCAGGAGGGCCATAACAGCACGGTGCGCTTCCTCAACGACAACTTCGGAACGGGCACTTCCGCCCAGTCCGTCGCGCAGTTCGACGGCTGGAACCGCAACGGCATCGGCAGCCTGCGCTGCCAGTACTGGGGCAACGACGTCAACGTCGACGCCGGACAGCCCTCGGCCGGTTACGACGGAGCCTCGGGCGGCAACGGCATCGTCTTCGCCGCCGACTCAGCCAATTTCATCCTGGGCGGCATCGCCCTCAAGGGCGACATCAATTTCAACCTTTCGTTCGGTTGCACGACTTCGCAGGCGATTTTCAATCCCGGAGAGCTAAAAGTATTTTTCAGCAAGGACCTCGTGAACTGGACACCCATCGCCTACGAACGTTCTTCGTCCGCAGGCTGGGAGCGGGTGAACATCCCTTTCTACCTGCCCGAAGGCGTCGACCAGCTCTACGTACGGTTCCTGGGGCGCAAAGCCGATGCCTACCGGCTCGACGACGTGACGCTGGCCGAAGGCGACGGACGCGGCGAGACGATCACCTTCGTCGAGGACATCGTCGAATACGAGGAGATCACGGTCTTCGACGAGACTTTCGACTGGTGCGTGGGTCCCAACAGCACGCTGCCCGGCAACGACGGCAAGAATATGACCACCGTCAGCAACCGCAACGGCTGGGAAGGCAACCTGGTCTACATGCACAACGGGTTCCCGAAAGTGGGGACCTCGTCGGGTCTGGGCTACCTCACCAGCCCGGCGATGACGGCCGTTGGCGAAAAGCGTGTCGACGTGACCGTGACCTTCAACGTGGGAATCATGGGCAGCGATTTGAGCGACATCCGACTGATCGTACTCAACAGCGGATCGGTCGAGGGCAGTGAATCGAAGACCTTCACCATCGAGAGCGACAATTACTGGGAAACCCGGAGCTGCGTCATCAACGGTGCGACCAAAGCGCTTCAGTGCCATCCAGGCCAAAGGAAACCGCTTCTACATCGACAATGTAAAAGCTACGTTCACAGACGTAAAAGAGAAACTCTGACTCCGACACAAGGGTATGAAAAAGGAGGATTGCTTTTCGGGCAATCCTCCTTTTCGTAACGTCCGAGGGGGGGGGAATTATTCCAACTTCGCCGCGTCGGCGGCCATCTTTTCGTAGATGGCGACCATCTCGCCGAACGATCCCTCGCCGCGTTTGAGTTCGTACATGAAGACACCCTTGTAACCGGCCTTCATCAGCGCCTTGTACAGCGCGGGCCAGTCGGTCCGCCCCTTGCCCGGAAGCCAGTGGCGTTCATCGACCCCGTCGTAATCCGAGACGTGAAGGGTCGCAATCCGGTCGCCGCACGCCTCGACGAAGTGCAGCAGGTCCTCCGAAAGCAGGTGGTTCGTGTCGAAACAGATCTTCACGTCGGGATAAGGGGCGATGATGCGCAGCAGCTCGGCCGAATTCCGCCCGAGACACGTGCGGGGCAGGTCCTCGATGCACAGCTGCGCGCCGATCCGGGCCGCCTCCCCGCGCAGCACGCCGACCGAGGCGATGCTGTTCCGGATACGCTGCTCGCGCTCCCCGTCCGCAATCGGTTCGGAACTGGGATGCAGCACCAGTTTCTCCGGTCCCACCTCGCCGCAGATGGCGATCATCTCGGTCAGGAATTCGAGGTTGGCCATGCGGGCGCTGTCGTCCAGCACCGAAATGTCCAGCTTGCGGGAGAACGGGAGATGGCACGACCAGACCTTCAGACCGGCCTCGTCGGCCATGCGTTTGGCGTGCAACGCCTTCTCACGGATTTCAGCCACGGTCCCGCGGCCGCTGATACCGATTTCGACATACTCCACGCCGGCCTTCGCGGCGGCGGCCATCTCCTCGGGACTCATGCTGCTGGTCGAACTGCCGACCCCGAGGCACTGGGCCGCCAGGTTCGCGGCGCACACCAGTGCCGCCGCCGTAAACAGGATTCTTTTCATCGCTTCCGGTTATTTGGTGTAGTTTTTCACGCAGCGGACGTTCAAATAAATGTTCTTGGCCGCCTCCTGATTGGTCTTGGTCTGCAAGTTCAGACTCGTTCCGCTGATGACCAGCGAACGTGCCGTCGATTCGTTGGTCTGCCCGATGAACCACATGTAGCCCCATTTGCCCAGCGCGCTGCTGTTGAAACTGCCGTCGGCCTTCTGATACCCCAGCGGATACCAGCCGAAACCGATGCTTTCGGCCCCGTCGACGAATTGCTGCAGGGCCTCTCCGGCGTCCGTAAGCGTCAGATTCGCCTGATTCCAAACACCGCCGTCAACGATACGGCCGTTACCGCCGCGCAACCACGCACCGACGTTGCCTGTGTTCTTGACCGTGCAGCCCGACTTGTAGAACCCGGCCTTCGTAATGGCATTCTCGGGTTTCCCGTCGTGACCGCCGGAGAAGGTGTAGCCGCCCAGCGCGAAATCGTCGGGAATGGCGTACTCGCTCTTGATCGACATGATCATGTCCCACCAGTCGTTGGCGTTGGCCACGTGCCAGCCTTCGGGACAGCAGCCGCGTATCTGGACGCCGAATTCGCCCTCCTCCGTGCCGTCGAGTTTGAACGGGTTGCCCACGTCATCCACCCCTTCGTAGCCTGGTATATAGGGACACTGCTCCGGCGTGCAGCCCGAGATGCCGGTCATCGCCTCGTACCAGGTGTAGTAACGGCCCTTCGCGTCGTTCAACCGCTGCAAATGCGACGCCTCCAGCCCTGCGACGGTGAAGGTCGTCAGGTCGGGCGCAACGCCCAGGTTGCCCTCCCCGCCCGCTTCGTGGCAGTTCTCGGTCATCCACCAGCGTCTGCCGTACTTCTTGATCGTATAGCCCGGCAGTTCGATGGGAACCGACACGGTGATCGCCGCGAAATATTCGCGCACCTTGCTCGTACCCAGTTCGTTTTTGGCCACCACCGACACCGACTGCGCGGGAATCACCACGTCGTCGTTGACCACCCTGACGGTGATGACATTGGTTCCCTGGCCGTCGATGATCGAGATTTTCGACTTTTCCTGATCGGCGATCGTCCATTCGTAGGTCTCGGCCCACTGAACCTTGGTCACCGAGAAGGTGAACTCTTCGCCGCCGTTGCAGGTGAGCGTGGCGGGGACTTTGGTGATCGGCCCGGGCTTCTTGGGAACGGTCATCTCCTGGATTTCCTCCTCGGCATCGCGTTTCACGGCCTCGGTGCAGGCGACCAGCGCCGCCGCTGCGGCCATGCACGCCGCGGTCATCATGTATTTTCGGATGTTTTTCATCGTTTTTGCATTTTAAATTTTACAACGTGTGAACCTCGGGATACCCGAACGGATTCTCCACATACCAGCGGGCCTTGTAAATCTGGTAGCCCGCGCGGTTGAACAGCCGGTTGCCCTTCAGGTCGCACACCTCGGCCGACCACCAGTTGCTCCCGCCCGACGTGGGGCGCATGACGATCGTGGGATAGCCCTCGGGGCCCGTCGAAATGCTCTTGATGGTGTTCTGCTGGAAGATTTCCACGTCGAGGAACTTCTCCGCCGCACAGTCGAACTTGTAGACATGCTCGTTCGTCGAAACGTACATCGCCTCTTCGCCGTAGACCGGCGCCAGGTCGTGGGCCATCGTGTTCCCCGCAGCCATGTCGTAGGAGCGGACCTGCGTCAGTTCCGGTGCCGTGCGGTTCCCGTTATAGGTGAGTTTCAGCAGCTGGGCGCCGGTCGCCGTCCAGAGGCAGCCGCGCTTCCGGTCCCAGACCACGTTGTGGGCCGAATGGACCGGCATGGTGAAGGCGGGCCTGGAAACGTAGCTGTCGGCGCCGTTGTACACGTAGACGCTCAACAGGTTGCCCGTGCTCGACGCCACGACGATATTCCCGTCGGGCAGCACCTCGGCCGAGTGGGGGTTTCCGCCCGGCTTGGCGTAGAACATCGCCTTCTTGTCCGCAATGCGGATCAGCGCCACGCCGCCGCCCGAAGCCGTGACGAGCACGCACGTACGGTTGTAGACCGGTTTGGCCTCATCGGGCAGATTGAACCACGCCTGTTCCGCTGCCGAAAGCCCGCCGTCGGAGGCCTTCCACTCCCAGGCGATCTTTCCCGTCGGCTGGTCGATCATCACGATCCGGTTCTTCGCCTGCTCGGTCAGAATCATCACCCGGGTAGCTTTGTCCAGTTCGATCGTCTCCTCCTTGTCGTCGCCAGGCCGCCAGGGAACGTAAGGTCCCTCTTCCTCGTCTTTGCTGCAAGCCTGAAGGAGGAATGCGGCAGCCAGTATCCACAGATATTTTTTCATAAATTGCCAGTTAACGGTTGTCGGATCAATAATTGGGATTCTGTTCGAGCTGCTTGTTCAGCAGGATCTGGTCCGCCGGAACGGGCCACCAGTAGTCGCGGTCGGGATCGAACGCCCGGACGGCGATGTCCGTGCCCGCATAGTCCTGAATCACGGCGTTCATCACCAGCTCGGCGGTCATCCAGCGGCGGATGTCGTTGTAATAGAGTCCCTCGCCGGCGAACTCGATGCGGCGCTCGTGGCGGATGATCTCGCGCATCTCGGCCTGGTTCTTCGAACCGTAGGCATAGGTGGGCATGCCGACGCGGCCGCGCACGCGGTTCACGGCGTCGTAAACGGCGTCGGACGGCGTTGCGTCGACCTCGTTCTGCGCCTCGGCGAACATCAGCAGCACATCGGCGTAGCGGATGAACATGTAGTTGGTTTCGCCGTTACCGTCGTCCGAATCACGCTTCTGCGTGTCGTAGATCGAGAGTTTCTTGTGCGCGAAGCCCGTGAACTGGCACACCTCCCCGGCCGGGCAGTTGGCCTTGCCGAGGAACGTGCTTCCGGGATAGAAGTTCGTCGCCGCGAAACGCGGATCGAGGTTGTCGTACTTGCCCATCGTGGCCGCGCCGTCGGTCGTCGTCCGGTAGTCCATCACCAGGTCGAGCAGCGGCGCGTTGTTGCGGTACTGGACGCTGTAGACGTTGAACGAATTGACGGCCGTGTTCTTGGTCTTCGAAAATTCGATGTTGAAGACACACTCGCAGCTGTGCTCGTTGGCCGGCAGGAACAGTTTCCGGTAGTCGCCGAACAGGTCGTAACCCGCCTGGGCCTCCTTTTCGATCAGGGCGCCGGCGGCCTCGGCGGCAGCGCGCCACTTTGCGGCGTCGTTCGAGGGGTTGACCAGCTTGCTGGCCTCGAAAAGCAGCAGACGGGCCTTGAGGGCCATCGCCGCGCCGAGCGTGGCGCGCCCCTGGTCGGCGGCCTTCGTCCACTGCCAGTCGAGCAGCCCGCGGTCGATGATGTCGTTCAGGTCGTCGAGGATGGCCCGCACCACCTCCTCGCGCGAGGCGCGGGGCAGCGAACCGTGCGCATAGACGGGTTCTTCGAGGATCAGCGGCACACCGTTGTAATAGGTCACCAGCATGTAGTAATAGAGCGCGCGGAGGAACTTGGCCTCACCCTCCATCTGCACCCTGCGGTCGTCGGCCACCACGGCGCGAGGCAGGCGGTTGAGATGGGTGTTGCAGCGCCCGATGCCTTCGTAGCACTTCTTCCAGCGGTTGGCGATGATGCCCGAGCTGTTGGCCGTGTGGGTCCCCTGGGCGATGACGTTGTATCCGCCGGCATTGTTGTAATTATAGGCGTTGGGCGTGCAGGTCTCCTCGAGCAGCGGCGCCGAGTCTCCGAACAGCGCGCTGTTGGTCAGTATGTTGTAACAGCCGGTCATGGCGGCCTCGGTTCCCTCCTCGGTTTCCCAGAACGTCTCGACCGTATATTTGTCGGTGGGAATGGTGTCGAGGTTGCAGGAGGCCAGCGCCGCCGCACCGCAAAGCATCAATCCGAATAGTGTCTTTTTCATAATTTTCCGTATTTGAAACAATTAGAAAGTGATGTTGAAACCGAAGTTGATCGTCCTGAGCGAAGGATACTGCATCAGGTTGGTCGACGAGAGGTCGATCTCGGGGTCGAACATCTTCAGCGGGGAGATCGTGAAGAGGTTCTCGCCGTTGACGAAGATCTGACACTGGCTCATTCCGAGCTTCGAAATCCACCTCTTGGGCAGGGTGTACGAGAGTTGCAGCTGCTTGCAGCGCAGGTACGACGCGTCGTAGAGCCACTGCGTGTTCTTGTAGTCGTGCATTTCGGGCGCGCCCGTTGCGGTGTGGAGGATCGGCAGACGGGAGTTGTGGTTCTCGGGGGTCCACGCGTCGGTCGCCCACTCCTTCAGCACGCCCGCGCCGTTCCAGAACGGGGCCGCGAGGTTGCCCGAAAGGTAGGTCTTCACGTCGGCGACGCCCTGGAACTGCGCCGAAAGCTCGAGTCCCTTCCATCCCAGCGAGAAGTTGAAGGCGTAGGTGATGCTCGGCGTGAGGTTGCCGCTGACGGCGCGGTCGCCGTTGTCGATCTTGTCGTCGTTGTTGAGGTTCTTGTAGCGGATGTACCCCGGTTTCACGCCGCTGCCGACGGTCACCGAATTGGCGATCTCCTCGTAGCTGTTGTAGAAGCCGTCGGCCTGGTAGAGATACCACGCATCGATGGGTTCGCCCTCGCGGATGATGTTGAAGGTCTTGATGTACTCCTGCCCGTCGAGGTCGACGACGATGTTCTTGTTGTAGCAGAAGTTGCCGCCGAGGCTGTAATGGAAATTCTTGACTGTGCTCCGCCACTGGAGGTTCAGTTCGACGCCGTCGTTGGCCACCACGCCGATGTTCTGCTTCGGGCCGTTCAGGTTGCCGATCTGCGCCGGGATCTTCACGTCGCGCAGGATGCCTTCGGTACGTTTTTTATAGAGGTCGACGCTGAACAGCAGGCGGTGGTCGAAGGCCTCGAAATCCAGTCCGAGGTTGTAGGTGCGGGTGGTCTCCCACGAGATGTTCTCGTCGACGAAGTCCTTGATCGCCGCGCCGCCCGAGAGCACGTCCCCGAAGCTGTAATTGTAGTCTTTGCTCGCCAGCACGGCCATCAGGTACTCGTAGTTGCCGATGGCCTGGTTGCCCATCTCGCCGACCGAGCCGCGGAGCTTGAGCACGTCGATAGCCCGGGCGTTCTGCATAAAGTTCTCCTTGTCGATGCGCCAGCCGACCGACACGGCGGGGAAAAAGGCCCAGCGGTTGCCCTTGGCGAATTTCGACGAACCGTCGTAACGCGCCGTCACGTCGATCAGGTATTTCTCCTTGTAATCGTAGGTGACGCGCCCGAAGTAGGAGAAGAGCAGTTCGAGCGACGATCCGCCCGAGATCTCATCCATCGTGGCGCCGACCGACAGAGCCGTGAGCTGGTTGTTGAAGTAGTCGCGTTTCTTGGCCTGGAAGTTCTTGCCGTCGTAACGCTTGTACTCCGTGCCCGCCATCACGTTCAGGTTGTGGTTGCCGCCGAAGCTCTTGCCCCACGAAAGGGTGTTGTAGAAGGTGTAGTTGATCGAGTTGTTGTCCCAGTCCTTGGCCGAGACATAGGCGCTGAAGTCCTTCCGCTCGAGGGTTTTGGGATTGTAGGTGTACATCGCGTGCTTGAAGTCCTTCGAATAGTGGTCGATCTTCACGTAGCCCAGGTTGGCGTTGTACTTGATGCCCCACGGCAGGTCGTAGCCGATGTTGATGCGGCCCAGGATGCGGTGGTACTGGCGGCGGGTGTTACCCTCGTGCAGCTCCATGAGCGGATTCTCGGGATTGTTGCGCCCGGGGGTCGAGAGCCACGTCGAGAGCCACTTGCCGTCGGGCAGCTGCGTGCCGAAGATCGGCAGGGCGCGGTTGATGACGTTGACCGTCGTCGAGACGCCGTAGATCGGGTCGGTGTTGTAGCGCAGGTTGCCCAGCAGGCTGACGCCCACCTTCAGGCGCTTGGTCACCTGCGCGTTGATCTTCATGTCCCACGAGAAGCGTTCCGCGTCGTCGTTGGCGACCATGATGCCGCGCTGATTCATGTAACCGCCGCCCAGCGAGTAGGAGATCTTGTCCGTGCCGCCCGAAACGCGGGCGTTGTACTGCTGGAGAAATCCGTTCTGGTAGCAGAGGTCGTACCAGTCGGAGGCGGGATAGATGTAGCGGTCGTGCTTCATGCCCTCCTCGTATTCGAGGATGTCGTCGCGGTTGTAGGTCACCGTCAGCTTGCCTTCGTTCAGTTCGGCCTGGTTGCGCATGTTCATATACTGAATCGGGTCGGTCACCACGTCGGGGACGTAGGTCGCCGACTGAATGCCGAAGTTGGCGCTCAGCTTCACCACCGGTGCGCCCTTCTTGGCCTGCTTCGTGGTGATGAGGATGACGCCGTTGGCGGCCTTGGAGCCGTAGATCGAGGCCGAAGCGTCCTTCAGCACCGAGATCGTCTCGATATCGCCGGGGTTGAGTTCGTTGAGCGAATACTCCATGCCGTCGACCAGCACCATGGGACTGGAACTGCTCATCGTGCCGACGCCGCGGATACGGATCGTCGCGCCGTCGCTGCCGGGCTTCGCCGAAGCCTGGTTGATGTAGACGCCGGGCATCGAATAGAGCGCCTGCGAGGCGTGTGTCATCGGCTGGTTCTCGATCTCCGACATCTGGCGCACGGCGACCGAGCCGGTCAGGTTGACCTTCTTCTGTACGCCGTATCCGATCACCACCACGTCGTCGAGGAGCTGGTTATTCTCCTTCAGCACCACGGTCAGATGGGTCCGGTTGCCCACTTCGACCTGCGCCGCGTCGTAACCGATGAACGACACGCTGAGCCGCGCGCCCGCAGTCACGTTCAGGGCGAATTCGCCCTTCGAGTTGGTCACCATGCCGTTCGTCGTGCCCTCGACCAGCACGTTCGCACCCACGATCGGGTCGCCGGCCTCGGTCTCGACGCGGCCCTTGAGCTGGTATTCCCTGCCCGGACCGGCCGGATCGGACTTGTAAAGCACGATGTGGCGGCCTTCGAGTTTGGCCAGGATCCCCTGGTCGGCAAGCACGCCGTCGAGCAGTTTCAGGACGTTCTGATCGCGCGCCTCGACCGAAACGCGCTTGCGGAGGTCGATTTCGCTCTCCCGGTACCAGAACGAATAGCCGCTCTGCGTCTTGACCGCTTCGATCACCTCGCGTACGGTGGCGTTCTTCAGCGTCAACGAAATCACGGGATTCTGCGCGTAAAGAGCCTGCGCCGCCACCGTGAACCAACACAGCGTCAGCAATCCGCTCAGCCGGCACAGCGTCCGCTGGCCGAAAAGGTCCCGGAAGGACCTCCTGCTGGTAGAATTTTTACTCATAAGGATTGAAATTTAGGTTGTAGTGAAAAAGTTGGATTGAATCTCTATCGGTTTCTGTAAAGTTCGAAATGGTTCTTGCGGCTGCGGCAGAGGATGCGGCTGTCGGCCGAGATGATCCGCATGATTTCGTGGATGTTCTCGCCTTCGACGAACTCGCCCGTGAAACAGATCCTGCGCAGCCGCTCGTCGGGGATCGCTATGCTGACGTTGAACTGCCTTTCGAGGCTCCGGGCGATCGACGCCAGGGGTTCGGCCCGGAAGTAGAGCCTGTCCTCCTGCCACGAGAGCACGTGCTCGACGTTCACCCTGCGCAGCGACAGCAGCCCGGAGGTCTTCTCGAAGAATCCCTGCTCGCCGGGACGCAGCCGCACGCTCCGCGACTCGGGACCGCCGTCCACCAGCAGACTGCCCGTCGCCAGCGTGATCTGGAAATTCTCGTCCTCGGAATAGGCGTGCACGTTGAAGGTCGTGCCGAGCACCGTCGAGGCGACCTGCCCCGTGACGACGACGAAGGGCCTGCGGGCGTCGTGCTCGACCTCGAAATAGGCCTCGCCGTCGACCTCCACGCGGCGCTGGTCGCCGAACAGCGCGGGATAGACGATGCGCGTGCCGCCGTTGAGCCGCACCCGCGAACCGTCGGGCAGCACCACGTCGGACTTCACGCCCAGAGGCGTCGAGACGCTCACCGGCTGCGCCGCGGCGACCAGACGGCTTTCGGCCCGGCGCCCGCCCATGAACCAACTGCCGCAGACAGCTCCCGCCACCACGGCCGCAGCCGCAGCATAGCGGACGATCCGCATCCGGATTCCCCGGCGGCGGATGCGCCCGCGCACGTCGGCCCACACTGCCTCCCGCATCCCGTCGGCCATGACGTCGACCTCGGGTCCCACCCGGATGCCGTCCAGCAGTTCCGCCAGCCTGCGGCGGTCGCGCTCCGGACCTTCGATCAGTTCCGCCATCTCCGGCTCTCTCTCCGTATTCTGAAATTGCATGATTTCTCCCTTTTAGTCGTGTACACAACTATAGAGTGCGAAAGCCGCGGTTCCGTTTAAGGGAACCGCGGCTTTTTTTCGTTTTTTTATTCCGGCAGGCGTCAGAAACGCGCCGTGAAGAGGAACAGCAGCAGGGAAACCAGCTTCAGGTCGGGGTAATGCGTGCGTATGCCGGCCACGATCCTGTCGACGGCGATCTTGATCTGGACGCGCACCGTGCTCTCGGAGAGCGACAGCGCGCAAGCGATCTCACGCGACGACAGCCCCTCCTGCCGGTTGAGCAGGAACACCGTGCGGCAGCGTTCGGGCAAATCGTTTATGAGACGGCGCACCAGCTCCTCGACTTCGGCCTCTATCAAACGGCTATCGGGAGCGTCTTCGCTGTGGGGGGGGGGAATTTCTGTCGATCAGCGAGATGGGAATCTCCTCGAACGAGAGGCAGCGGCGGCGCGTCCGGGACTCTTTCAGATACCGGTTCGCCTCGTTGCGCACGACGACGTAGAGGTAGGCGTCGATATTTTCGATCCTCCGCAACGAGACGCGCGACTTCCAGACGGCGACGAAAACGTTGCTCACGACCTCGCCGCACGCCTCCCTGTTGCGCAGGAAATAGTAGGCGAACCGGAAAACGCTCCGGTAATAGAGATCATAGAAAACCCGGAACGCGCAATCGTCGTTCTCGCTCACGGAAACAAGCAAATTCTCAAGTTCTTTTTTCTTCTCCACGTCCGGGCATGTTCAGGCTTTCACAAGACAAAATTAGGAAACTTTTTCAGAACCGCAATATACGGTTCCGTGAAAATCCCGCGACACGGCCCCGGCCCGGAACCGGTGTCCGCAAAAAGAGAGGGGCCGCGCTCGCGGCGCGGTCCCTCTCCCTGCCGGCCTGCGGCCGGATTATCTCCCCTCGTCGCCGCTGCGGATCTCCTTGCGGCGGATCTTGCCGCTGATGGTCTTGGGCAGCGACTCCACGAACTCGATCACCCGCGGGTATTTATACGGCGCCGTGATGCGCTTCACATGGTCCTGCAGCTCCTTGACCAGCGCCTCCCCGGCCTGCGCACGGTAGGCCTCGGCGAGCACGATCGTCGCCTTGACGACCTGGCCGCGAATCTCGTCGGGAACGCCCGTAATGGCGCACTCCACCACCGCCGGGTGAGTCATCAGGGCGCTCTCCACCTCGAACGGACCGATGCGATAGCCCGAACTCTTGATCACGTCGTCGGCGCGCCCCACGAACCAGTAGTAACCGTCCTCGTCGCGCCACGCCACGTCGCCCGTGTAGTACACCCCGTCGTGCCAAACCTCGCGGGTCAGGGCGTCGTTCAGGTAGTAGCCCTTGAACAGCCCGAGGGGCTTGCCTCCGTCGGTGCGGATCACGATCTGCCCCTGCTCGCCGTCCTCGGCCGAACGTCCGTCGGGCGTCAGCAGGTCGATCCGGTACTGGGGATTGGGCACACCCATGCTCCCGGGTTTGGACTTCATCCAAGGGAACGTCGCGAGCGTCAGCGTCGTCTCGGTCTGCCCGAAGCCCTCCATCAGGCGGATGCCCGTCAGACGCAGGAAGGTGTCGTACACCGCGCCGTTCAGCGCCTCGCCCGCCGTGGTGCAGTACTCCAGCGACGAGAGGTCGTATTTGGTCATGTCCTCGCGGATCAGAAAGCGGTAGACCGTCGGAGGCGCGCACAGCGACGTGATGCGGTACTGCTCGATCTTGCGCAGCATGTCCGCGGGCGTGAACTTCTCGTGGTCGTAGACGAACAGACAGGCCCCGGCCAGCCACTGCCCGTAGAGTTTGCCCCATGCGGCCTTGGCCCATCCCGTGTCGGCGATCGTCAGGTGCAGGCTGCCCTCGTGCAGGTTGTGCCACAGCAGTCCCGTGGTGATATGCCCCAGCGGATAGGTGAAATCGTGGGCCACCATCTTCGGCTCCCCGGTCGTTCCCGAGGTGAAGTACATCATCATGATGTCGTCGTTGGCGTTCACCCGCTCCGGGCGCACGAAAGGAGCCGCCTTCTCGATGCCGGCGTGGAAATCAAGAAACCCTTCGGGGACCTCGGGGCCCACGCTGATCAGCAGTTCGGTCGTAGGGCTTTCGGGCATGGCCGCCGCGATGTGGTCGGTGATCACCCGTTCACCCGCCGCGACGATGGCCTTGATCCCGGCCATGTTGCAGCGATAGACGACGTCCTTTTTGGTCAGCAGGTGAGTCGCGGGGATCGCCACCGCACCCAGCTTGTGCAGCGCCAGAATCGAGAACCAGAACTCGTAGCGGCGCTTGAGTATCAGCATCACCACATCGCCCTTTCCGATGCCGAGGCTCTGGAAATACGAGGCCGTGCGGTCGCTTTCGCGCTTGATGTCGGCAAAGGTGAACTGGATTTCGGCGCCCTGGTCGTTGGTCCACAGCAGCGCCTTCTTGCCGGGCTGCTCGGCGGCGTATGCGTCCACCACGTCGTAACCGAAATTGAAATTCTCCGGAACCCGGATGTGCAGGTTTTCCCGGTAATCCTCCTGCGACGAGAAGGAGGTCTGGGTCAGGAATCGTTCTACCATACGCTTACATGATTATCGCCAGGAACCGCACCGTTTTGCCGTCGAGGGCCTTCATCCCGTGCGGCTGGCCCGAATCGAAATAGAGGCTGTCGCCCGTGTCGAGCACGATCTCCTTGCCGTTCAGCCCGATCAGCAGGCGGCCTTCCAGCACGTAGTTCATCTCCTGCCCGGGATGGCAGTTCAGGTGCATCGGGACGTCGTCCGCCGCCGGCTCGACCGTCACGATGAAGGGGTCGATCTTCCGGTCGCGGAATCCCGCCGCCAGCGCCTCGTACTTATAGGCCTTCTGCCGTTCGACCGACACGCCCTTCCCGGCGCGGGTGATGAAATAGGCGTTCATCTTCGGCTCCTCGCCGAACATCAGCACGTCGAGGCTGATCCCGTAATGGCGGGATATGGTCTGCAGCACGTTCACCGAAAAATCGGCCTTGCCGCTCTCCATCTCCCTGTACTGCTCGACCGGGAGGTTGCAGCTCGCGGCCACCTCCTCCTGGGTCAGTTCGAGCGCTTCGCGCAGCCCGCGCAAACGGGTCGCAATCGACTGAATAGGGTCACACATTGTCTTTTCGTTTTAAATAATAAGATCCGCGCCGCGGGTCCCGGACGAACAGGTAACAATCCGGAAGGCCGCCCGGACGGCTCCTGCGCATCGCACGGGCCGTTTTCACTGGATGCAGGCCGTAAATATACTAAAAACTCTTAAAAACCGCAACTTCACACTCCGTTTCCGCTCCGCATCACCGGCCGCACCTATATCTAATAGCGAAGCGTCTCGCCGGGCGAGAGGGGCAGCCACCCCTCCCCGGCCGCGTTTTTCGCCGGATGCAAAAAAATCCGGTCCGGATTTTGTTTTTTCCCGCAGAAACCCTATATTTGTCCCCGACAACCGAACGAATGACGATTTTCAACCATATCCATCATCACCATCACCACTTTACCGAGGGGTAGGTCGATTATGTATATGTAAACAATTTTTTATAGCATACATGAAGCTCACCCCCTGCGGGTGGGCTTTTTCGTGTGCCGAACCGCAGGTGGGTGTCCGAAAGAAGAAAACAATCAAACACACACCGAATATGTTGCGAATAGCCATCCAGGCCAAGGGCCGACTGAATGAACAGAGCATCGACCTGCTTTCCGAAGCAGGCATCCGCGTTGCCGAGAGCAAACGCAAACTCATCTCCCGTGCGGAAGGGTTTCCGCTGGAAGTCCTCTACCTGCGCGACGACGACATCCCGCAGGCCGTCTCGATGGGCGTCGCCGACCTGGGGATCGTGGGGCTGAACGAGGTCGCCGAGAAGGGCTTTCCCGTCGAGCAGATCATGGACCTCGGATTCGGAGGCTGCCGTCTCTCGCTGGCCGTGCCCAAAACGACCGCCTACCAGGGCCTCGCGTTCTTCCGCGGCAAGCGCGTCGCCACCTCCTACCCCAACATCCTCGCCCGCTATTTCGCCGAGAAGGAGATCGAAGCCGAGATCCACACCATCGAAGGTTCCGTGGAGATCGCCCCGGCGGTAGGCATGGCCGACGGCATCTTCGACATCGTCTCCTCGGGCGGCACGCTCATCTCCAACGGGCTGGTCGAGGTCGAAAAGGTTCTCTTTTCCGAAGCGGTGCTCATCGCCAGCCCGGGACTCGACAGCGACAAACGCCGCGAAACGGAGCAGCTGACCTTCCGTTTCAACTCGATTCTCGACAGCCGCGGCATGAAATACGTGCTGATGAACCTCCCGAAGGAACGGCTCGACGACGCCATCCGGATACTCCCCGGCATGCGCAGCCCGACGGTGCTTCCGCTGGCGCAGGAGGGGTGGTGTTCGATCCACGCCGTCATCTCTCAAGACCAGCTCTGGGAACGCATCGAACGGCTCAAAGAGATCGGTGCCGAAGGCATCCTGATCCTGGCACTCGAAAACATGATCCGCTAAAATTCCGGAACCGTCATGGAAATTCTGAAAATCCACAACAATCCCGAACGCGCCGAGTGGGCTGCCCTCACCGAGCGCTTCACCCGGCAGGAGGAGGAGATCACGCGACAGGTGGCCGAAATCCTCGCCGACGTAAAATCCGGCGGCGACCGCTCGCTGCGCGAGATCACCCGCCGCGTCGAGGGACGCGATCCCGGGACGTTCGAGGTCCCGGCCGACGTGCGCGCCGAAGCCGCCGCACTCATCCCCGCCGCCCTGAAAGAGGCCCTCGCCACCGCGAAAACGAACATCGAGACCTTCCACCGCGCCCAACTGGCGCCCGAGGTCGACACCGAGACGATGCCGGGCATCCGGTGCGTGCAGCGCGCCGTGCCGATCCGCCGCGTGGGCCTTTACATCCCGGGCGGCAAGGCCCCGCTCTTCTCCACGGTGCTGATGCTGGCCGTCCCGGCCCGCGTCGCCGGCTGCGGGGAGGTCATCCTCTGCACCCCCGCGCATCCCGACGGCACGATAGCCCCCGAAATCCTCTATGCCGCCGACCTGTGCGGCGTCGACCGCATCTTCTCCGTCGGCGGGGCGCAGGCCGTGGCGGCCATGGCCTACGGCACGGAGAGCATCCCGCGCGTCGACAAGATTTTCGGTCCCGGCAACCGCTACGTCACCAAGGCCAAACAACTGGTCGGCGCCAACGACGTGGCCGTCGACCTGCCCGCCGGGCCCTCGGAGGTGTTGGTGCTGGCCGACGACGAAGCGTCGCCCGCCTTCGCCGCCGCCGACCTGCTGTCGCAGGCCGAACACGGGGGCGACAGCCAGGCGGTACTGGTCTGCCCGTCGGTGGAGTTCGCCCGCGACACCCAGCGGGCCGTCGGCGAGCAGCTGCTCCAGCTGCGCCGCGGCGACACCATCCGCGAGGCGCTGCGCCAGAGCCGCATCGTGGTCCTCGACAGCCGCGAGAAGATGATCGACTTCGCCAACGCCTACGCCCCCGAGCACCTGATCGTCTCGATGCGCGACGCGTGGGACGTCGCGGCGCAGATCACCGCCGCCGGGAGCGTCTTCATCGGAGCGTGGTCGCCCGAAAGCGCCGGGGACTACGCCTCGGGAACCAACCACACGCTGCCCACGGGCGGCTGGGCGCGGGCTTACAGCGGCGTGAACACCGACTCGTTCCTGCGCAAGATCACCTACCAGGAACTCTCGCGCAAGGGGCTTGCGGCCCTCTCCCCGACGATCATCGCCATGGCCGAGGCCGAAGGTCTCGGGGCGCACGCCGCCGCCGTGCGCATCCGCATGAAAGGAGGTGCGCTGTGAGACCGCTCGAAGAACTGGTGCGCCCCAACATCCGGGCGCTGAAACCCTACTCCACGGCCCGCGACGAGTTTTCCGGCGGGGAGATCACGACGTGGCTCGACGCCAACGAAAACCCCTACGACAACGGCGTCAACCGCTACCCCGACCCGCACCAGAAGGTCCTCAAACAGAAGATCGCCGCGCTGAAAGGCGTGCGCGGGGAGCAAATCTTCATCGGCAACGGCAGCGACGAGGCCATCGACCTCTGCTACCGCATCTTCTGCCGCCCGGGCGTGGACAACGCCGTTTCGATCGCCCCGACCTACGGCATGTACCGCGTCGCCGCCGACGTCAACGACGTCGAGATGCGCGAGGTTCCGCTCGGTACGGACTTCTCGCTTCCGGTCGACGCCCTGCTGAACGCCGCCGACGAACACACCAAACTGCTGTGGCTCTGCTCCCCGAACAACCCCACGGGCAACGCCTTCCCGGCGGCCGGCATCGAGCGGCTCGTCCGCCGGTTCGACGGCATGGTCGTCCTCGACGAAGCCTACATCGACTTCGCCTCCGAGCCGGGATTCCTCGCGCGGCTCGGCGAATTTGAAAACCTCATCGTCCTGCAAACCCTCTCCAAAGCGTGGGGCATGGCGGGACTGCGCCTCGGACTGGCCTTCGCGTCGGCACCCGTCGCGGCCCTGTTCGCCCGCGTGAAATACCCCTACAACATCAACTGTCTGGCGCAGCAGGCGGTCGCCGAACGGCTCGCACAGGACGTCTCACCACAGGTGGCCCGACTGTGCGCCGAGCGCGAAAGGCTCCTCCCGGCCCTCGCCGTCTGCCCCGCGATCGAGCGGGTCTACCCCTCCGACGCCAATTTCATCCTGGTCCGCACGCCCCGGCCCGACCGCATGTACGACGCGCTGATCGCCGCCGGGGTCATCGTCCGCAACCGCTCGCGCATCCCGGGCTGCGAAGGATGCCTGCGCATCACCGTCGGAACCCCCGCGGAGAATGCCCGGATGCTCGAAACCGTCAAAAACTTCCGTTTATGAAAAAAGCCCTCTTCATCGACCGCGACGGCACGATCATCGCCGAACCCGCCGACGAACAGATCGACAGCCTCGAAAAACTCGCGTTCGTCCCCGGAGCAATCTCGGGCCTGAAAGCCCTCTCGGGCCTCGGCTTCGACCTCGTGCTGGCCACCAACCAGGACGGCCTCGGCACGGACTCCTTCCCCGAGGAGACCTTTTGGCCTGCGCATAACAAAATGCTCTCGACGCTGCGCGGCGAAGGCGTCGCGTTCGGCGACCAGCTGATCGACCGCACGTTCGAAGCCGACAACGCTCCCACGCGCAAGCCCCGAACGGGCATGTTCGGAAGCTACCTCAACGGGGAGTACGATCTGGCTGCGAGTTATGTCATCGGCGACCGCGCGACCGACGTCCTGCTGGCCCGCAACCTCGGGGCGCGGGGCATCCTGCTCGCTCCCGCCGCCGAAGGGCTGCGGATGCTGGAGGAAGCCGGCGCCGCCGACGCCTGTGCGCTGGTCACCGACTCATGGGCCGAGATCGCCGAGTTCATCCGCCGCGGCGAACGCCGGGCCGAAATCCGGCGCGAGACCCGCGAGACGCAGATCACCGTCCGCCTCGACCTCGACGGCCGCGGGGACTTCAACGGCAAAATCTCCACAGGCCTGCGTTTCCTCGACCACATGCTCGCGCAGATCGCCCACCACGGCGGCGTCGCGCTGGCCGTCGACGCGCGGGGCGATCTGGACATCGACGAACACCACACGATGGAGGACGTGGCCATCACCCTGGGCGAGGCCGTCGACCGCGCGCTGGGCGCGAAGGCCGGCATCGCCCGCTACGGCTTCGCCCTGCCGATGGACGACTGCCGGGCGCTGGTGCTGCTCGACTTCGGGGGCCGCATCGACTTCGAGTGGGAGGCCGAATTCCGCCGCGAGCGGGTCGGCGACGTGCCCACCGAAATGTTCCGCCACTTCTTCCACTCGTTCGCGTGCGCCGCACGGTGCAACCTCCAAATCTCGGCCCGCGGCGAGAACGACCACCACAAGGCCGAAGCCATCTTCAAGGCCTTCGCCCGCGCCCTGCGCATGGCCGTGGCGCACACCCCTTTCGATTACACCATCCCCAGCAGCAAAGGAGTCCTATGATAGCCGTCGTCGATTACGCCACGGGCAACCTGCGGTCGGTTGCCGACGCCCTGCACCGCGCAGGGGCCGAATTCACGCTCACGGCCGATCCCGCCCTGCTGCGCGGGGCCGACAAAGTGATCCTCCCGGGGGTCGGCGAGGCCTCGTCGGCCATGTCGCAGCTTCGCCGGCGGGGACTCGACACGGTGATCCCCTCGCTCACGCAGCCCGTCTTGGGCATCTGCATCGGCATGCAGCTGATGTGCCTTTCGAGCGAGGAGGGCGACGCCCGCTGCATGGGCATCTTCCCGGCGCGGGTCCTGCGGCTTCCGGCCGCGGCGGCCGACGGCACGCGCCTGAAGGTCCCCCACGTGGGCTGGGACACCATCTCCGGCCTCCGCACCCCGCTGTTCGACGGAATGGCCGAGGACACCTATGTATATTACGTCCACTCCTTCGCCGCCGAGCCTTGCGCCTCAACCGCCGCCACGACCGGCTACGGCCGCCCGTTCAGCGCAGCGCTCGCCCGCGATAACTTCTTCGGCACGCAGTTCCACCCCGAAAAGAGCGGTGCGGCGGGCGCGCGGATTTTACGGAATTTTCTAAACCTCTGACACCATGATCGAAATCATACCCGCAACGGACATTATAGACGGTGCGTGCGTGCGCCTCACGCAGGGCGACTACGCCAGCCGGAAGACCTACTACCGCGACCCGCTCGAAGCGGCGCTCCGCTTCGAAGAGGCGGGCATCCGCCGCCTGCACATGGTCGATCTCGACGGCGCGAAGGCCTCGGAACCGCGCAACCTGGCCGTGCTGGAACGCATCGCCGCACGGACCTCGCTCGAAGTGCAGTACGGCGGGGGCATCAAGAGCCGCCAGGCGCTTTTCGACGTCTTCGCCGCCGGAGCCCGCCGGGCCATCTGCGGCAGCCTCGCAGTCCGCCAGCCCGATCTTTTCGCCGCATGGCTCACGGAATTCGGTCCCGAGCGGCTGATCCTCGGCGCCGACATCCGCGACGGCGCGGTGGCCATCCAGGGCTGGCTGGAAAGCTCGGCCCTCACAGCGCCGCAGCTGATCGAACGCTTTCTCCCGCAGGGGCTTGCGCAGGTTATCTGCACCGATATTTCACGTGACGGCATGCTGTGCGGCCCCTCGGCGGTCTTCTACGCCGATCTGCAAAGTCGTTTCCCGGCCGTCGAAATCACCGTCAGCGGCGGCATCGCGTCGATGGCCGACATCGAAGAGCTCGACCGGCAGGGCCTGCGGAGCGTCATCGTCGGCAAGGCCCTCTACGAAGGCCGCATCACCCTCAAAGACCTCGCGCGATGCTTGCCAAACGCATAATCCCCTGCCTCGACATCCGCGACGGACAGACCGTCAAGGGCATCAATTTCGTGGGGCTGCGCCAGGTCGGCGACCCCGTGGAACTGGGAGCGAAATACGCCGCCGAGGGGGCCGACGAGCTGGTCTACCTCGACATCAGCGCCTCGGAGGAGGGCCGCCGCACTTTCACGGAGCTGGTCGGACGCATCGCCGCGCGCATCGACATTCCGTTCACCGTCGGGGGCGGCATTTCGTCGGTCGACGACGCCGGACGGCTGCTCGACGCCGGAGCCGACAAGATCACCCTCAACAGCGCCGCCGTGGCCAACCCCGCGCTGATCGACGCCATCGCCGCCAAATACGGCTCGCAGTTCGTCGTGGCGGCGATCGACGCCCGCACGGTCGAAGGCCGCTGGGTCGTGACGACCCACGGCGGCAAACGCCCCGCCGGGCGCGAGCTCTTCACCTGGGCCTCCGAGGCCGCCGACCGCGGCGCGGGCGAAATCCTCTTCACCTCGATGGACCACGACGGCACGAAGAACGGCTACCCGTGCGACACCTTCGCGCGGCTGGCCGAACTGCCCGTTCCGATCATCGCCTCGGGCGGCGCGGGCACGGCGGACCACATCGCCGACGTGCTGACCCTCGGGCGCGCCGATGCGGCACTGGCGGCCAGCATCTTCCACTACAACGAGATCCCGATCCCCGTGCTAAAGCGGGAGTTGAAGAAACGCAACATAAACATCAGATTATAATACAACTATGAAAATCGAAGCAAAACCGTTTCCGGCGCTCGACGCCGAGAAACTCCCCGGCGGGCTCGTCCCCGCCGTCATCCAGGACGACCGCACCCTCCAGGTCCTCATGCTGGGCTACATGAACCGCGAAGCCTATGAAAAGAGCCTCGCCGAAGGCCGCGTCACCTTTTACAGCCGTTCGCGCCAGTGCCTGTGGACCAAGGGCGAGACCAGCGGCAACTGGCTCGACATCGTGTCGGTGGCCGCCGACTGCGACGACGACACGCTGCTCATCCGCGTCATCCCCCACGGCCCGACCTGCCACACAGGCTCGAAAACCTGCTTCGGGGAGGCCGTGCCCGAGACCGAAGGCTTCATCCGCTACCTTCAGAGCGTCATCCGGGGCCGTCATGCCGAGATGCCCGAAGGCTCCTACACCTCCAAACTCTTCAACCGCGGCGTGAACAAGATCGCGCAGAAGGTCGGCGAAGAGGCCGTGGAGACCGTCATCGAGGCCGTGGCCCAAAACCGCGAGGCGATGATCTACGAAGCCTCGGACCTCGTCTACCACCTGCTCGTGCTGCTCGAAGCCACCGGATGCTCGATCGCCGACCTCGAAAAAGAGTTGGCGCGCAGACACTCCTGACCCCTCCCGGGAGCGTTTCGGCGCCCGGAAAAGCCGCTTCGGACGAAAGAATGTAACGAATTGTTTGCATTTTTCGCCCGAAGCGCTTATTTTTGCAGTTGAACACCGTCTGCGTCAGCGTCAAAGACCGCATGAAAACCGTAATCACATCCGAATACGAAGCCCTGTTCCGCCAGCATTTCCGGCTGGCGACGCTCTACGCGGAACGCATCGTCGGTTCGGCCCACGAAGCTGAGGACATCGTGCAGGAGGTCTTCATCGCGCTGCTCGACGCCGATTTCAGCCAGATCCGCCAGAAGGAGAGCTATCTCTACCGCTGCGTGCGCAACGCAGCGCTCGACCGCCTGCACGCCCGGATGAAGAATCGCTTCTACGACATCAACTCGAAGGAGACGGTGCGCCTGGCCGCCGAGGAGAGCGCACTCGGCGACGAACAGGTTCTGGTCGAGCAGATTGCGGTCATCTACCGCCGGATCGAGGCGCTGCCCGAGCAGGGGCGCCGCATCTTCAAGATGATCTGCATCGAGCACAAAAGCTACGTCGAGACGGCCCGCCTGCTCTCGCTCTCGCTCCACACCGTGAAGACCCACATGTCGCGTTCGTTCAAAGCCCTGCGCAAGATGTCGATGTTCTTCCTCACGCTTTTTTAGGTCCCGGACGGCCGGAATCCGCACCCCGAATCCGATTTTAATCCGAACCGATTTCGCCCCGCCGCACCGAAAGGACGAAATCCGGAGTTCGCTTTTGCATTACAATTCGTAACCGACCCGTAAATTTTTCACAAAAAAACGCCGACATTGTATGTCCGGCGTTCGTTTTTTCGGTCTATTCCATAGGAAACACTGTTTCCGGCCACACCAACCAACCTGAAAACACGGAAAACGACATGAGTTTCGAAAACCAGATCAAAGAAATACTCAAAGCCCGCCTCGAAGGGACCGCCACCGAGGAGGAACTGGCGATCCTCCGGGAGTGGCTCGACCGCTCGCCGCAGAACCGGGAACTGCTGGAACTGCTGGAGGAGTCGGCAGAGTGCCTCCCGCTGCTGGGCCGGATATACGGCTACGACCAGCAGCGCGTATGGGGCAACATCCGCAAGGCGGCCCGCCGGCACCGGATACGCACGCTGGCCGTCACGGTCCGGAAATATGCGGCGGCAGCAGCCGTGGCGGCGCTGCTGGCCGGCGGCGGCTGGCGGGCACTCGACCGCCGGGCCGAACGGCTCGCGCGGCAGGCTTACATCGAGCAGGTGACGCCCGGGGTGCGGGGCGCCGTGCTGACCCTTTCGTCGGGCGAGAGCGTCGCGCTCGAAGCGGACGGGCCGCGGATGCTCGTCGAGCAGGACGGCACGCGCATCGAGATCGCCGGGGAGGAGCTGGCCTACCACAGGGAGGAGGCCGAGGAGGAGATTCCGATGACGAACACCGTCACCGTGCCGCGCGGCAAGGAGTTCTCGCTCCGCCTCTCGGACGGCACGCAGGTATGGCTCAACTCCGAGTCGAGCCTCGTCTTCCCGGTCCGCTTCGGCGACGGGCCGCGCGAGGTGACCGTGACGGGCGAAGCCTACTTCGACGTAGCGCACGACGCCTCGCGGCGGTTCGTGGTCCACGCCGACACGGTCTCCGTAAGCGTCTACGGCACGGCGTTCAACCTCTCGGCCTACGCCGACGAGGGCACGATCGAGACCACGCTCGTGAGGGGCAGCGTCGAGGTGCGGAGCGGACACCGCCGCGCGATGCTCCAGCCGGGCCAGCAGGCCCGCGTGGGGCGCGAAGGGGCTATTTTCGACGTGCGGCAGGTCGCCGCCGAAGATTACGCCGCCTGGACCCGGGGACTGTTCACCTTCAACGACGAACCGATCGCCTCGATCTGCCGCAAACTCTCGCGCTGGTACGGCGTCGAAATCGTCCCGCGGGGCGTCGACGCCGACAAGGTGCGCTACACGGGCGTCGTGAAACGCTACGAGACCTTTGCCGAAATGGCCCGCCTGCTGGCGCGCACCGACCAGATACGCGCCGATGTCGAGGAGGGAAAAATCGTGCTCTGCATCGACCGTGACGACGATTGATGCCGGTTAGTTGGAAAACCGCCCGACGGGGCGGCATTCGTGTCACTTAAAACATAGCTATTATGAGGAAACTTTACCTATCAGTATCACACCGGAGGCCATGGTTCGCCGTGTGCGTGTGGCTGCTGGCGATTTCCGCCTGGGGCGTGCCCCGGCAGGCGACGGCGAGCGAGGCCCACCAGCAACGCAGGGAACGCATCTCCGTATCGTTCCGCAACGCGTCGCTGGCCGAAGTCCTCCAACGGATCAAACAGCAGACGGGATATTACATCCTTTATAATAGCGACGCCGTGCGGGGGATCGGAGGCATCTCCTTCAGCAAGGCCGACGCCCCGGTGCGCGAAGTGCTCGACGAAGCGCTGCGCGGCACGCGGCTCGAATGCTCGATCGACGACGACACCATCGTGATCCGCCCCCGAAGCCAGGGGGAGGGCCATAAGGCCGCCCCGCAGAAAGCTCCGGACAAGATCGTCAGCGGACGCGTGACGGATACGGCCGGTGCGCCGCTCGTGGGCGTGAACATCCTGGTCCAGGGGACCGGCTCGGGAGTCGTGTCGGGTTCCGACGGCGGATTCTCGATCCGCATGCCCGAGGGCCGCGACAACCTGATCTTCTCCTACATCGGCTACGTCTCGCAAACGCTTCCCTCGGCACAGACCAGACTGGTCAGACTGGTGCAGGACGAGCAGGAGATCGAGAACGTCGTGGTGACCGGTATCTTCACCCGCAAGAAGGAGAGCTACACGGGTTCGGCCACGACCATCACGTCGAGCCAGCTGGCCCGCGTGAGCAACCGCAACGTCTTCGAGAGCCTGAAAAACATCGAACCGTCGCTCTACATCATGGACAACACGCTGATGGGTTCCGACCCCAACACGCTGCCGGACATGCAGCTGCGCGGCATCACCACCTTTCCCTCGGAATCCACGGGCGTGAATATCAAGGGCAACTACCAGAACCGGCCCAACCAGCCGCTGTTCATCCTCGACGGGTTCGAAACCACGGCCGAGAAGGTGATGGACATGGACATGACCCGCATCGAAAGCATCACCATACTCAAGGACGCCGCGGCCAAGGCCCTCTACGGCTCGAAGGCCGCCAACGGCGTCATCGTCATCGAGACCAAACGCCTGGCCGGCAATCAGGAGCTGGTGACCTACACCGGAAGCATCGAGGTGTCGATGCCCGACCTGACAAGCTACAACCTCTGCAACGCCTGGGAGAAACTCGAAGCCGAACGCATCGAGGGTGTCTACACCTCGGCGAACCCCCAGACGCAGGTGGACCTCACCAAACGCTACAACGCACTCAAAGCGCAGGTGCTCGGCGGGCTGGACACCTACTGGCTCGCAAAACCCCTGCGCACGGGAGTCGGCCACAAACACACCCTCTCGGTCGAACTGGGCGACAGCCGCAAGCTGCGGGCGATGATCGACTTCTCGTACAACAACGTGGCGGGCGTGATGAAGGGTTCGGAGCGCACGGTGCTCTCGGGCGACGTGAACGTTTCGTACCGCAAGAAGAACTTCCTGTTCCGCAACATCTTGAGCGTCAGCAACACCAAGAGCGAAAACTCGCCGTGGGGCGATTTCGGGGACTACGCCAGGATGAATCCCTACTGGAGCGCCGTCGATCCCCAGACGGGCCAGATCACCCGCTGGGCCTACGACGAGGTGGCCAACCCGATGTACGACGCCTCGCTCGGAACTCTCGACCGCGAGACCTACACCAGCGTGACGGACAACTTCTACGCCGAATGGCAGGCCACCGAGGCGCTGAAACTCACCGCCCGCCTCGGCATCGCCGTAAAGCGCAGCGACGCCGACGAATTCTATCCGGCCAAACACTCGAAATTCGCCACTTCGGCCTACAAAAGCACGAGCATGCTGCTGCGCAAAGGCTCCTACCAGCTCGACAACGGCAAGAGCAGCGACATTTCGGGCGAAGTCTACGCCAACTACGCCAAAAACTGGGGCAAGCACTACCTCTACGTCAACGCCGGGGGCCGGATCGCCGAAAACACGTACAGCGCCTACCAGCACTACGCCGAGGGATTCCCCAACAGCCAGACGGCCGACATCACCTTCGCCCGGCAGTACGCCCAGGACAAAAAGCCCGTCGGAATCTCGTCGATCACGCGCGAAATCAGCTTCCTGGGAACCGCGTCGTACAGCTACGACGACCGTTACAACGTCGACCTCACGTTCCGCGAAAGCGCCTCGTCGCTCTACGGCGCGGACAACCGCTGGTCGTCGGCATGGAGCGCCGGCGTGGCGTGGAACCTCCACAATGAACCCTTCCTGCGCGGCCAGGACCTTCTCAAGGAGTTCAAGATCCGCGCCTCGGCCGGACTGACGGGCAACCAGAACTACGACACCAACGAAGTGCTGGCCACCTATCTCTACTATACCGGGGCCACCTACCACGGACAGACGGGCGCGTACCTCTCGAAGATGCCCAACCCCGCCCTCAAGTGGGAACAGCGCATGGACTACAACGTGGGCGCCGACATCATGATCCACCGCGCCACGATCGCCTTCGACTACTACAACTCGGTGACCGAGAACATGCTCACCGACGTGGCGATCCCCACCTCCACGGGTTTCGACACCGTGAAGGACAACCTGGGCAAGGTCCGCAACCGCGGCATCGAGGCCAAGCTGAGCTACACGCTCTGGCAGGGCAAGCAGGGCTTTTTCAGCCTCTTCGGCTCGATCGCCTACAACAAGAACACCATCATCAGCCTCTCCGAAAGCCTCAAGACCTATAACGAAAAGATGATGGCCCAGGCGCAGGACAAGGGCAACTCGACGCCCGTGCTGATCTACCAGGACGGAATGCCGATGAACGCCATCTGGGCCGTGCCGTCGCTGGGCATCGACCCCACCACGGGCCAGGAAATCTACGTCAGGAAGGACGGCTCGCTGACCTACGAATACGACGCGCAGGATCAGGTCGTGGCCGGCATCAGCGACCCCAAGTACCGCGGCAACTTCGGCTTCGCGGCCGAGTACAAGGGCTTCGGGTTAAGCGCCACCTGCACCTTCCTCGGCGGCGGACAGAGGTACAACACCACGCTGGTCAACAAGGTCGAGAACGTCGACATCCACTACAACGTCGACCGCCGCGTGCTCTACGGCCGCTGGCAGACTCCGGGTCAGAACGCCATGTTCAAGAAACTGGGCTCCTACACCGACGAAAACGGCAAGCAGCACGACGAAAAGACCCGAGCCACGACGCGCTTCGTGCAGGACAACGACGAACTGACATTCTCGTCGCTGAGCCTCTACTACGAGTTCAACCCGCGGCTGATCAGCAAAATCCGCCTCAAGCGGCTCAAACTGGCCTTTTACATGAACAACATCGCCACGCTCTCGTCGATCCGCATCGAACGCGGCACGACCTATCCCTTCGCACGAAGCATGTCGTTCCAGCTGACCGGAACCTTCTAACGCAAACCACCGAAGCCATGAAAAACAGCATCAAATACCTCCTTCTGTCCGCCGCAGCCCTCGCAGCCGTTTCGTGCGAGAACTGGCTCGACGTGACACCCCCGTCGGAAATCCGCGCCGAGGACCACTACTCCTCGGCCGAAGGTTTCCAGCAGACGCTCATCGGCTGCTACCTCGCCATGGGCGAAGCCGACCTCTACGGCGAGAACCTGACGTGGCACATGGTCGAAATGCTGGGACGCCAGTACGACGCCCGCAAGAACGCCGCCGCAGACGACTACGACCTCGACCGGTACAACTACAAAACCACGAAATCCACGGCCGTGATCGAAAAGGTCTGGGAGAAATCCTACTCGGTGATCACCAACGCCAACGACGCCCTCGACTACATCGACCGCAGGAAGGACGAACTCGACACAATCAACTACCGCATCATCAAGGGCGAGCTGCTCGCCGTGAGGGCCTACGTCCATTTCGACCTGATGCGCCTGTTCGGGTGCAGCGACCTGGCCGGACGCACCGACCTGGAGAGCCGTCACACGATCCCCTACCTGACGAGCGTCGACAAGGACGCGGCGCCGCAGCTGACCTACGCCGAGACGCTCCGCCGCATGATCGCCGACCTCACGGAGGCCGCGCGCCTGCTGGAGATCGACCCCGTCCGGGCCAGGTATCCCGAGAGCATCTATACCGAAGCCAACGTCGACAAATTCTACGATTACCGCCAGATGCACCTGAACTACTTCGCCGTCAAGGCCCTGCTGGCGCGCGTCTGCATGTGGGAAGGCAGCGACGAGAACAGGCACACCGCACTGCAGGCCGCCCTCGAAGTGATCGGCGACCCGGCATCGGTCGGAATCGCCGGCGGGCTGACGCTGCGCACGTTCACCGACGCGGCCAAGGCCCCCACGACCGAGATGTGTTTCCCGAGCGAGCATATCTTCGCGCTCGGCGTCACGGACATGGCCAGGAAAATCGCAGGCAACCTCAACCGCGAATACAATTCGAACGACCGCCAGTACTACACGCTGTGCATCAAGAACTCGATTGCCGACGATCTTTTCGAAATCAAGGGCGCCGGCATCTCCGACTGCCGCTACAAACAGCTCTACCACAACACCGACTACTGGCCCGAGGGGACCAAGACCCCTTCGAAGCTCTATCAGCAGACCTCGACGGGCGCCGATTACCTCTACAAGGACCTGATGCCGCTGATCCGCCTGCCGGAGATGTACTACATCGCCGCCGAGTGCCGCATCTCCGGTCCGGACAAGGACCTCGGCGAAGCCCGCAGCCTGTTGCAGGAGGTGCGCAAGGCCCGCGCGGTCTACGACGAACTGGATGCGAACCTCGACGAGGCGGGCCTGATGGCCCAGCTCGAAAAGGAGTACCGCAAGGAGTTCATCTGCGAAGGCGTGGTCTTCTATTTCTACAAACGGCTGGGCTACGAGAAGCTGCCCCGCCAGAGCGACGTGATGAGCGGCAGCAAGGTCATCGACGACGCCGTCTACATGCTGCCCTACCCCGATTTCGAAATACAGTCGGGACGCGTACAGTAAGTCGAACGATTAATTGTTGAGAAGAATGAAAAAACTGATCTGCATACTGCTGGCCGCGGCGACGACGGCCGGCTGCGAAAAGGACGACCCGACACGCTACGACATGTCGCAGGGAAGGGTCTGCTTCCCGGGAGCCGCACCCAACGAAACGGCCGAATATCCCGGATACTCGAATTCCGACAGCACGTTCTACGCCTCGATGACCTTCAAGCAGCAGCCCGAAGGGGCCGCCGAGGCGGTGATCGAGGTCCCGGTGAAACTCATCGGCGGGGCCTCCGGCTCCGACCGGCAAATCGGCGTCCGCGTCCTCGAAGAGGGAACCACGGCACAGCCCGGGCAATACGAAATCCTCGGCGCGGAGGTTCCGGCCGGGAAGACCTACGGCGCCATCCGCATCGAGGTCGCCAAATCGGCCGACCTGGACACACAGCAGCGCGAACTGACACTCTGCCTGACCGATTCGCCCGACCTCCGGGTGGGACCGGACCGCTACCTGAAAGCCAACGTCTCGTGGCACAACATGCTGCCGCGGCCCACGACGAACAAGCAGTGGTCCACCTACAACGCCTTCATCGAATCGGAGATCGCATCGGGCAACTCGTCGCCGGACGCCTACAGCCAGGCGGGCCACCAACTGCTGCTGGACATCTTCGGCTGGGAGGTGTTCCCCGACTGGGGACCCGATTACAGCTACTACATCGACGCCTGGCGCGCCAGGGCGCAGGCCTGGTACGACGAATGGAAGGCCGCCAACCCCGGCCGAAAGCGCATCCACGAATCAGGCTCCATGAAGGGCCGGGAGGTAACGATCCGCACCAAGTAAACAACCAACGACCATGAGAAAACACACCCTATATCTGTTGCTGGCAGGCTGGGGCCTGCTCGCCGCGTCGTGCTACGACGACAAAAGCACGTTGCAGACCACCCATATCCCGCCCGTGGAGATCGAAGTGCCGGAAGCCATCGCCTCGCAGCTGACGGTGGTGCACAACGCACGGCTCGACATCACGGGCATCCGCATCACCAAAGACGGCAGGGAGAATCCCGAGGAACTCGCCTACGAATGGACCGTAAGCCAGACCGACAACGACTCGGAGGCGATTTCGCTCGCCACGACGCGCGAGTTCCATGAAGTGATCGACCTGCCGATCTCCTCGAAGGGCTACCTGTTCCTGCTGACGGTCACCGACACCGCCCACGACCTGAAGTACCAGTACAAGTGGACGCTCATCGTGACGGCCCAATACAACGAAGGGCTTGTGGTGGCCTACACCAAGGACGGAACCACCTCGGACCTGGGACTGATCATGCACCCGCAGCTGACCGAGACCTACTCGGGTGCGGAGCAGGGAACCGTCGAAAAGGAGCTGGTCAGCCGGCGCAACGGCGATCCGTTCCCGTCGGCGGTCACCCACATGCTCTACACCTACGACAAAACCGACAAGAAAAACATCCTCTGGGTGTCGACCGGCGACGACCTGATGCGCGTGGAGACCGACTATTACGAAATCCTGGGCCACAAGGAGGAGGCGTTCGTCTACCTGCCCGGAAAGCTCGACGTCCGGAGCCTGCTCAACACCTACCAGTGCACGATGATCCTCAACGACGGCGACATCTACGAAACGCTGCTCAGCCGCGGACGCATCTCGACGCCCGTCAGCGGGACCGAGACCATGACCGTCGACAACGGCGTCGTTTCGGCCCACTCGGCCCCGGGCAGCGCCCGCAGACCCAGCACGATCTTCTACGACCGGGAACAGGGCAAGTTCTGCTACGGCTACAACCAGACGTTCTATGCCTGCGGCAGCGTGGCCTCGTCGCCCTTCGACCCGGGGAACGCCCCCGGCCTGCGGTGCATCGCGGGCGGCATCAGCATCGACAACGCCACCCATACCCTGCTGATGCAGAAAGCCGACGGCAGCCACGCGCTCTACACCTTCGGCAACTACTCCGCTTCGGCCGGCGCACCCACCGCCAAGCTGATCTACGAAATCCCCGCGGAGGCCAACGCCGTCATCGCCGAAGCCGTGAGCTTCGTCTTCTCGCGCCTCGACCCGATCCTCTACATCGCCACCCGCAGCGGCATCTACAAGGTGATCTTCACGACGGGCAGCGTCAATTTCGACCCGGCGCCCGTCTTCACGGCCCCTGCGGGCGAGCACATCACCCAGGCCCGCCTCTACCTGCAGGGCTACTACGCCATGGAGAACTACGACGGTTCGTCGACCCTTCCGAGCAACGCCTCGCTGGCATGGAACGCCCGCGCGGTGACGGTGGTCACCTCGAAGGACGACATGAACGACAAGATACACGTCGTGCCGCAGGTCAACTTCGGCAGCGGACAGCTCGACCAGCCGAACGCGCTGGTGTTCGACGGATTCGGCAAGATCCTCGACTTCACCGTCGCCGGGCTTTACAAGTAGCCGGCGCCGGACCCGAAACACAACCGATGCCGCAGATGTTTTTAGAGCGTCTGCGGCATTTTTTTACTTTTTTTGTTATATTTGCCCCGGTTTCACGCCCGAAAAGCGACTGAAACCGCTCGAAACAAAAAAGCATCAGGACGGACCCGACAAATGCACAGCGAATCCAAACGGTATGATTTCGAACGGCTCTACATCGACTGCCAACCCCGGCTGACGGCCTACGCGCTGCGGTTCGTCAACAACCCCATCGAGGCGCAGGACCTGGTTCACGACTGCTTCATGGCGCTGTGGGACCGGCAGGCTCCCCTCGACACCGAAGAAGCCCGCATGCTGCTGTTCGCCATGACCCGCAACCGCTGTCTCAACTACCTGAAGCACAAAAGCATCGTCGACAAATATACGGTCAGCTACCTGGCCCGGGCGAAAGTCGGGGAGGAGCGTCTTTACAACTACGATTTCTCCTTCGCCGAGAACGGACATCCCTACCTGTACCAGGAGTTGGAACAGCAGATACAGCGCATCATGGATTCGCTGCCCGAACGCTGCCGCGAAGTGTTTCTCCTCTCCCGGTTCCAGGGGTTGAAGAACCGGGAAATCGCCGAACGGCTCCACATCTCCCTGCATACGGTCGAGCGGCACATCCAGCGCGCCCTGCGCATCTTCGCCGAGGCACTCGAACGCGAACAATCCGTTTACCTGCAAATACTGATCCTCGCCTGGCTGATGAACCAGCCGTCCTGAAGCCTTCCAGGCGCGAATTTCAAAAAATATGCGGATTTTTTCCGGAACCGGGGGGGGGTAAAATCCGCCCCGGTTGTTGTATTTATGTATGCGTACAACAACCGCCCCCATGAACGAAAGCCTGAAAGAACTCGCCGTCCGCTATTTCGAAGGACACATCGCCCCCGAAGAAGAGTGCGAACTCTTCGGATTCCTCGCCGCCTCGCCGGAAAACGCCGCCCGGATGCGCGAATGGGAACAGGAGTGGAAACAACGGCACATGCCGCCGGCCGACGTACTCCGTTCGCTCGCCCTGCTCAACGAGAAAATAGAACGGCGCGAAAACCGAATCCGTGCCCGCCGCCGCTGGCTTCGGTTCTCGGCCGCAGCAGCCGTACTCATCCTGGTCTCGACCTTCACCACCCGGTATTTCATACACACCGAAGCCCCCGTGCAGCTGTTCTCCGTACAGGCTCCCCAGGGAACCAACAGCCGCATATCGCTGCCCGACGGCAGCCAGGTGTGGCTCAACGCCGGATCGACCCTGAGCTACCGGTCGGATTTCAACCGTTCGTCACGCGACATCGGCCTTTCGGGCGAAGCCTACTTCGAGGTGGCCCGCAACGCCGACCTCCCCTTCCGGGTGCAGGCCCGGGGCTGCACGTTCACCGTACTGGGCACTAAATTCAACATCTCGGCCTACGACGACGATCCCGATGTGCTGGCCGCGCTGATGGAAGGTTCGCTGCAATTCGAATCGTCACGCAGCGCGGAAACGATGGTTCCGGGCGACCTGATCACCTACGACTGCCGGACGATGGAGGCGTCGCGCAGGCAGGTCGACACCGACCAGTTCCGCAGCTGGATCGACGGCATCATCCGCTACGACGCGATCTCCCTCCCGGCCCTGCTCCGGCGGCTCGCCCGCGAGTACGACGTGAAGATCGAACTCTGCACCGACGCGTTCGACGACAAGACCTTCCGCATATCGCTCACCGAGGCGCAGGACATCGAATCGATCATGAGCGGGCTGTGCGACATCCTGCCGATCAGCGTCAGACGCGACACCTGCGGCTACCGCGTCGACAGCCGCCCCCGAAAAACCAAACCCTGAAAAACTTCTTTCCAAACAAACCTAAATCTTAAAACCTATGCATGTAAATCTCCTATTCAAGAAGATTGCAGCGTTGATCCCGTGCCTGCTGCTGGCAGCCGCACTCAACGCGCAAACCGTCACCAAAGCCTTCCGGAGCGTTCCGCTGAAAACGGTGCTGGAGGAGGTGGAGCGGCAAACCGGCTACTCGATCCTCTTCGAGAACGAGGACGTCGACGTCAGCAGTCCGGTCACGGCGACATTCAAGGACGCAACGCTCCGGACCGTCCTCGACACGGTACTCGACAAATCGCTGCGCTATACCGTTAAAGGGGGGGGGAAACTGGTCACCATCTCCCGGCGTTCGCCGGTCTCCGCTCCGGCGGCCCCGAACGGGGAACTGACCGTCTCCGGCACGGTCATCTCCTCGGCCGACAACCAGCCCATCGTCGGGGCCAACATCTACGTTGAAGGCACGAACGTCGGCACGACCACCGACGCCGGCGGCAACTACAAGCTGACCGTGCCCGCTTCGGCCAAGACGGTCACCGTTTCGTTCCTGGGCTACGACACCAAAAAAATCTCCGTCCGGGACATCCATCTCTTCAAACTCATCACGCTGGCCGACGCTTCGAACAAACTCGAAGACGTGGTGGTGGTCGGCTTCGGCGTGCAGAAGAAGGAGTCGCTCGTGGGCGCCGTGCAGTCGGTCAAGCCGAGCGACCTGCAAACCTCGTCGAGCAACCTCTCGACCTCGTTCAGCGGCAAGATCGCCGGCGTGATCGCCGTGCAGAAATCGGGCGAGCCGGGCGCCGACGGCGCAAGCTTCTGGATCCGCGGAATCTCGACCTTCGGATCGGGACAGTCGCCGCTGCTGATCCTCGACGGCGTGGAGATCACCAACCAGATGCTCAACAACATCCCGCCCGAAACCATCGAGTCGTTCTCGGTGCTCAAGGACGCCACGGCCACGGCCCTCTACGGTTCGCGCGGAGCCAACGGCGTGATGATCATCACCACGAAAAACGGCCGCGACTCGGAGAAGATGACCATCAACCTGCGCGCCGAGTTCGGCGCCTCGGCCCCGACCCGCGTTCCGAAGGTCGCCGACGGCATCACCTACATGGAGACCTTCAACGAGGCCCGCACCACGCGCGGCGAGAAACCCTATTACAGCAACGAGAAGATCCTGGGAACCAAACTGGGACTCGATCCTTACGTCTACCCCAACGTCGACTGGTACGACATGCTGTTCAAGGACTGCACCTTCAACCAGAACTTCAACTTCAACATGACGGGCGGCGCCAAGAAGATCGACTACTTCCTCAACGCTTCGGTCTACAACGAGAACGGCATCATGCGCAAGCCCGAGGCCTCGAAATTCGACACCAACATCAACGCGCAGAAATACCTGTTCCAGGCCAATGTCTCGGCCGACGCCACCAAGACCACCCGCGTGTCGCTGAAGATGAACACACAGCTGCACTACCGCCACGCCCCGATCCAGAGCGTCTCGGACCTCTTCGCCTACGCCATGACCGGCATGCCCTGCGAATTCCCCGCGACGCTGCCCGGCGAGGACTCGGACACGTTCGTACGCTTCGGCACGAACAACGCCTGGAACAGCGGCTTCTTCACCAACCCCTACGCCCAGCTGTGCCGCGGCTACGGCGACCAGTTCCGCGGCCACTTCACCTCGGCGCTGACCGTCAACCAGAACCTCGACTTCATCACCAAAGGCTTGAGCGCCACGGGCATGGCGACCTTCTACAACCGCGTCTACTCGGCCGTCTACCGCTCGTTCACGCCGTTCATGTACCAGCTGACCGACTACGATGTCGACGAGGCGGGCAATTACAGCTACACCAGCAACTCGACCAACACGGGAACCACCTACCTGGGCACGACGCGCGGCAAGGACGGTTACCGCGAGCTGGCGTTCCAGGCCAAGATCGACTACGCCCGCACGTTCGGCAAACACGATGTCGGAGCGACGATCGTCTACATGCAGAAGGAGCGCAACATGAACATCTCGGACGAGCAGGAGTACGCCGCGCTGCCCTACCGCCAGCAGGGACTCGCCGGGCGCGTCACCTACGGATTCGACAAACGCTACCTGTTCGAAGCCAACTTCGGCTACAACGGCTCGGAGAATTTCGCCGCGGGCAAACGCTTCGGATTCTTCCCGTCGGTGGCCGTAGGCTGGGTGATTTCGAACGAGCCGTTCTGGAAGGGGATCAAGGAACAGGTCAGCCTGTTCAAACTCCGCACCTCGTACGGACTGGTCGGCAACGACGTGATTTCGTCGGATTACAGCGACCGCTTCCCCTACCTCACGACCGTCGACATGGGACAAGGCTACGACGTCTATATCGGCAACAACTTCGAGCGTAAGTACGGTCCCATCCTCTCCGTCTACGGCAACCCCAACGCCACGTGGGAGGAGAGCCGCAAACTCGACATCGGCGTGGAGATCGGCCTGTTCGACAGCCTGAACATCATCTTCGACTGGTTCAAGGAGAAGCGCTCGGGAATCTTCATGCAGCGCACGTCGCTGCCCTCGACCTTCGGCATGTCGGGCATCACGCCGTGGGCCAACATCGGCAAGGTCGACAACCACGGTGTCGACATATCGGTCGACTACAACAAGGCCTTCTCGAAGGACCTGATCCTCTCGCTGCGCGGCACGTTCACCTACGCCCACAACGAGATCGTCGAAATGGACGAACCCAAATACAAATGGGCCTACCAGTACAAGGCCGGACACCCGATCAACTCGATCCAATGCCTGATCGCCGACGGGCTGTTCCGCGACGAGGAGGACATCGCCTCGTCGCCCTCGCAGGACATCTACGCCACGACCTACCCCATCCGCCCGGGCGACGTGAAATACCGCGACCTGAACGATGACAAGATCATCGACGACAACGACATGTGCTGGACGGGCAACCCGACCGTCCCGGAGATCATCTACGGATTCGGCTTTTCGCTCAAATACAAGGGATTCGACTGCTCGGCCTTCTTCCAGGGACAGGGCAAGGTGTCGATCATCATGTACAACTACCACCCCTTCGCGACAGCCGCGACGCCCGGTTCGGGACTGATGCAGTGGATCGCCGACGAACACTGGAGCGAGGACGACCCCAATCCCAAGGCTCTCTATCCGCGCCTGTCTCCGCTGTGGAACAACAACAACACCAAGGCCAGCACGCTCTACGTGCGCAACGGCAAGATGCTGCGCCTGAAGACCGCCGAGATCGGCTACACCTACAAGAAAATGCGCGTCTACGTCTCGGGAACCAACCTGCTGACCTTCGCCCCGTTCAAGTACTGGGACCCCGAGAAGGGTTCGGGCAACGGCCTGGGATACCCGCTCCAGCGGACGTACAACCTCGGATTCCAGTTCAATTTCTAACCCAACACACAGCAAAAGACCATGAAAAAGATAATCTTCGCACTTTCACTGCTGCTGCTATGCTCCTGTTCCTACCTCGACGTCGTGCCCGAAGGCAAAGCCACCGAAGAGGACATCTGGAAAACGGAGGAGCAGGCCGAGAACTACCGCTACTACATGCAGACCTACATGCCCAATCTGATCGGGTACGACTGGTCGCCCGACCAGTTCGCCGGCGACGACTTCATCACCGGAGCCCGCGGCACGACCTACTATTTTTCGAGCAAGAGCCTGCTCTACGGCGAGGAGAACGCCAACCTGACCTATTTCGGCCGCTGGGCCCCGAACTGCACCAGCGGCGGCACGAACTACGATATCTACCGCGGCATCCGCTACTGTTTCTACCTGCTGGACAACATCTACAAAGTTCCCGCAGTCTCGCAGGAAAACGCCGACCGTTACGCGGGCGAGGCGTGGTTCCTCGTAGGATATTACCACCAGTGCCTGCTCGAATACTACGGACCGATCGTACTGGTCAAGAAGTTCATCCCCATCGACGCGCCCGAATCGGAGATCCTCACTCCGCGGACGCCTTACGACGAGTGCGTGAAGTACATCGCCGAGTGTTACGACAGGGCTGCCGGGCTGCTGCCCGACGTGGTCGGCGAGTCCGAACTGGGTCTTCCCACGAAAATGGCCGCGCTCAGCTACAAGGCCCGCCTGCTGCTCTACGCCGCCTCGCCGCTGGTCAACGGCAACGCCGACTACATCGGATTCAACAACCCCGACGGCACGCCCCTGATGAACACGACCTACGACCCGGAGAAGTGGAAGCGGGCGCTGGACGCGGCAGCGGCGGCGATCGCTCTGGCGGACGAGATCAATCCCGACACGAACAAGCCGAAATACGATCTCTACGCCTCGGCCGATTCGAGCCTGCCCGACGACGAACGCGGCCGCAAGAACTACCACGACGCCTTCGTCGAAGAGACCTGGAACGGAGCCGAATTCATCCTGGCCAAAGGCGCGCAGAGCGGCATCCAGGCCTTGCAGCGTCACGGCGGACCGCGCTCGATCAAGGGCAACATGTCGAAAGGCTGGAAAACGACCCTCGTGCCGACGATGGAGGCCGTCGAGATGTACTACACCAAGAACGGGCTGCCGCTCGACGTCGACCCGCTGACCAAGGACGAAGACCTCTACAGCGTCGCCCCGGGCGACAACACCGCCCGCCTGCACCGCAACCGCGAACCCCGCTTCTACGCCTCGATCGGTTTCGACCGCGGCACGTTCGAGGTCGACGACAAGATCCTCACGCTCCAGCTCCGCGGCGGCGAACTGCACGGCTCGACGCTCAAGGAGACCGACGAATACCAGAGCTGCACGGGCTACCTCTGCCAGAAATGGATTCACAAATCGAGTTCCTACAACCAGTCGAAGAACTCCTACAACTACCGCAAATACGCCTATCCCTACCTGCGGCTTCCGGAGCTGTTCTACAACTACGCCGAAGCGGACTTCGAATACAACGGGTCGCTGAGCAGCCAGAGCCTCGAATACCTCAACCGGGTGCGCAAACGCTGCGGACTGCCCCGCTTCCAGGATTCGTGGGCGCTGGTGGGCGGCATTCCCTCGGGCAACGAACTGCGCAAGGTGCTGCACCAGGAGCGTTCGATCGAGTTCCTGTTCGAAGGACGCCGTTTCCACGACCTGCGCCGCTGGAAGGAGGCTCCCGAGGTGATGAACAAGGAACCCCGCTCGTGGAACCGCGACGGAAAGACCCAGGAGGATTTCTACCAGGTGATCCCGGCCAACCAGGGAGGCCGCGTCCGCGTTTTCGAATCGCCGAAGAGCTACTGGCTGGCCATTCCCATGAGCCAGATCAACAAGAACCCCAACCTGGTGCAGAACCCGGGCTATTAATCGATTGTCACACGCCAAACAACAAGATAAAGAGATGAAAAAACTGCTCTGTTCAATACTCGTCGGCCTGGCCGCACTGTCCGTAACGGGATGCGACGACGACGAAACGAAAAGCCCCGATTTCGCCGTATCGACGGCCCAATGGACCTTCTCCCAACAGGAAGGCATGCAGCGCATGATCGTATCGGCCCCCGGCGCATGGACGCTGACCGGCATTCCCGACTGGATGACCGTGACGCCCGCGGAGGCGGCCGGTCCCTGCGAGATCACGATGACCTACACGACCAACGAAACGGGCGCACCCCGCAAAGCCACGCTGACCGTCACCTGCGGGGACGAAACACGCACCATCGGCGTGGAGCAGGAAGCCGCCGTTCCGGAACCTGCGGCCGCCGGGCTCCGCATGTAACCGCCCGGCGCGGCCCGTAACCAGGAAAATGTCACAAATTTATATCACTGTGACATTTTTTTATGCTTTCGGCGTTCGTTTGCTGCGTTAAAATAATTACTTTTGTAAAAATTCACGAAAGCATTCGGAATCCCCTTCCTTTGCAAAACGAAACTTCCCGTTTTGTAAAGGAAACGAACCGGGTGATTTTCGTACGCGACAACCGCCAACCAAGAAACCTCTAATATTGAACTCATGAAACCGAACCCAAGCCGTAACCTGTTCCGCACCCTGTTCGGGGCGGGACTCCTCGCAGCCAGCCTCTGCTCCTGCTGCCCCAAGCACAACACCCTCACCCAGGCCGAAATCGCCGACGGCTGGCAGTTGCTCTTCGACGGCAAAAGCCTCGACCAATGGAAAGACTTCAACGGAGACTCGCTGACGATGCCCTGGCACGTCGTGGACGGCTGCATCCAGGCCAAAGGCGACGGCAGCGACCTGTCGGGATACATCGTCACCAAAAAGCAGTATGAGAACTTCATCCTCGACTGGGACTGGAAGCTCTCCTACGGCGGCAACAGCGGCATGCTCTACCACGTGGTCGAGAATCCCTATTTCAAGGTTCCCTACGTCACCGGGCCGGAGTACCAGCTGATCGACAACGAAGGCTGGGAGGCGACCAACGCCCCGACCCGGCTCGAACAGTGGCAGAAGCTGGGCGTGGACTATGCCATGCACCTGCCGAATGCTGATTCGCTGTTCGTGAACCCGCAGGGGGAGTGGAACTCGTCGCGCATCGTGTGCGACAACGGCCACGTGGAGCATTGGCTCAACGGCCGCAAGATCCTCGAATTCGAAGCCTGGACCGACGACTGGTTCGCCCGCAAGAACAGCGGCAAGTGGGAGACGGCTCCCGAATACGGACTGGCGCACCGCGGCGTGCTGTGCCTCCAGGACCACGGCTACCCCGCCTCGTTCCGCAACCTGAAAATCAAGGAACTGCCCCGCAAGGCCGGCCGCGAGGCCGAACTCTTCAACGGCCGCGACCTCTCGGGATGGGAAGCCTACGGAACCGAGAAATGGTATGTCGACAAGGACGGCCTGCTGGTCTGCGAGAGCGGTCCCGACAAGAAATACGGCTACCTCGCCACGCGCGAATACTACGATGATTTCGACCTGACGGTGGAGTTCAAACAGCTGGCCAACGGCAACTCGGGCGTCTTCTTCCGCTCGTTCGTCGAGCCGCCCGTGAAGGTCCACGGCTGGCAGTGCGAAGTGGCTCCGAAGAACCACGACACGGCGGGCATCTACGAGTCCTACGGCCGCGGCTGGCTGGCGAAGATTCCCGACGAGAAGGAGTCGATCCTCAAGGAGGGCCAGTGGAACACGTTGCGGCTCAAGGTCCAGGGCGACCGCGTGCAGACGTGGCTCAACGGCGAAGAGATGGTGGACCTCACCGACGCCAAAATCGGAGCGGCGCAGGGACGCATCGCCCTGCAGATTCACGACGGCGGCGGCATCAAGGTGCTCTGGCGCAACCTCCGGCTGACGACCCTGTAAACAAACGGCGGTTCCCCCTTCCGGACGGAACCGCTTTTTCCATTCCCCATTTATCGACAGCATTCAAAAACACAACCTGAAATACTATGAGTAACCGCAGAGATTTTCTGAAAAAGGCAGGCGGACTGGCGCTGCTGACCCTCGTGCCGCGCAGCGTGCTCGGAGGCCCCAAATTCGTCGCCCCGAGCGACCAGCTCACCAAGGGCATCATCGGCGTGGGCGGCATCGGCAAGAGCAGCTACCACTTCACCTCCAACGATGCGTGCCGCCTGGTGGCGGTGTGCGACGTCGACCGCAAGCACCTCGAAAGCGCCGTCGCGCTGGGCCGCAAGAAGTTCGACAAGACTCTCGAAAGCTATCACGACTACCGGGATCTGATCACCGACCCCAACGTCGACATCGTACACATCGCCACCCCGCCCCACTGGCACGGTATCATGGCTGTCGAGGCGGCCAAGGCCGGCAAGGACATCTGGTGCGAAAAGCCGATGACGCGCACCATCGGCGAGGGCAAGCGCGTGGTGGAGGCCGTCAGGCAGAACGGGCGCATCTTCCGCCTGAACACCTGGTTCCGATTCAAGGACACCTTCTACGGACTGGGTACGACGGTAGAACCGCTCAAGAAACTCGTCGACAGCGGCCTCTTGGGATGGCCCCTCAAGGTGACCATCTCCGGAGCCACGGGATTCACCTGGAAATTCTTCTGGGTGGGGCAGGAGAACCTCCGTCCGCAATCCGTTCCGGAAGAGCTGGACTACGACATGTGGCTCGGACCAGCACCCTACAAACCCTACAACAAACACCGCGTGCACGCCACTTTCCGCGGGTACTGGGACTACGACGGCGGCGGCCTCACGGACATGGGCCAGCATTACATGGACCCCGTGCAGTACCTGCTGGGCAAGGACGGCACGTCGCCGGTGAAGATCGAGGTCGACGCTCCGCAGCAGCATCCCGACGCCGTGGGCATCTGGCGCAAGATCGTCTACACCTACGACGACGGCTGCCAGATCGTGCTCGAAGGCGAGGGTTACGAGAGCAAGGGCAAGGTTCCCTACATCGAAGGACCGCTGGGCAAGGTCTACCAGGGCTTCGAGTGCACGATTCCCGACGTCATGGAGAAGATCGCCGAAATGCCCGACCCCGAACCGCAGAACACCGATTTCCTGGCATGCGTGCGCAACCGCGAACCTTTCGCCCTCGACGAGATGAAGGGACACCGCAGTTCCACGCTGGTCAATCTGGGCACCTGCGCCCTGCGCCTGAACCGCACGCTGAAGTTCGATCCCGACAAGCAGCTTTTCGTCGGCGACGAGGCCGCCAACCGCCTCATCGACCAGCCGATGCGCACGCCGTGGAAAATCTGATAACGTCCAAAACCTGAAAAAAACATGAAGAAGATCTTTATCACCATACTCCTCGCCGCCCTGATGCCCTTCGCAGCAGGGGCGCAGGACGCGCGCCAGCGCACCGCCGAGACGATCGTGGCGGACGCCCTGGCCCAACTCCCGGCCCGGACGCCCAAGGCGTTCGACAGCCTGATGCAGGAACTCGCGGCGACCGGAGCCGACGGAATCCGGATGATGGCCGGCATGCTCGTGCCTGCCGCCGAAGGCAAGAACGCTCCCGTGGAATACGCCCTGAACGGCGTGGTGAGCTACATCTCGGCCGAAGGCCGCGGGGAGCTTGCCCGGGAGGTGCGCGCCGGACTGACGGACGCCGTCGCCGCCTGCACGGACAAACCCAACCAGGCCTTCCTGCTCTCGCTGCTCCAGCTGTGCGCAACGGCGCAGGAAGCACCCGTATTCGTGAAATACGCCGGGGACAAGTACCTCGCCGACTACGCCGTGCGCGGACTGATCTCCACGCCCGGAACCGACGAAGCGATCCTCGCGCTGATCGACGCAAGCCCGGCCCCGAACGCCCTGCTGGCCTATGCCGCAGCGGAAAAGGGCCTCGCGGCAGCCGAACCCGCACTGCTCGAATGGGCCGCCGACCCCGCGGCCGGCACGCCGGCCAAAGAGGCCGTTTATAACGCACTGGCCAAGTGCGGCACAGCCGCCTCGATCGCGCCGCTCGCCGCAGCCGCCAAGGCCGACGGCTACGCCTTCACGAAGACGGACGCCACGGGCGCCTACATCGCCCTGATCGCACGCCTCGCCGCCGCGGGCAACAGCAAGGCCCTCGCAGCAGCCAAGGCGTTGCAGAAAACCTCAATGCCGCAGAACGTCCGGGCCGCAGGGCTGGGGATCGTACTGCGTTCGGATGTCAGAAAACAGACCTCGGAGGTACTCGCAGCGCTGAAAGACGCCGACCGCGAATACCGCTGCGCTGCGCTCGACTTCGCCGGCGATTTCGCCGACGACGCCCTTTACGCCGCCATCGTGAAGAAGATGCCGTCGCTCTCCGACGCCGCGAAAACCGACGTCGTGAGCTGGCTGGGCACACGTCATGCCGCATCGCAGGCCAACGCCGTGATTGCAGCCATCTCCTCGCCCGACGAAGAACTGGCTCTGGCAGCCATCCGCGCCGCCGGAAAGATCGGCGGGCAGGAGGCACTGAACGCGCTCGTCGCACAGCTACCAGGCGCACACGCCAAAGAGGCGGCGGCGGCCCTCGCGGCATTCAACGGAAAGCCCAACGCCGCGTTCGTAGCGGCACTCGACGGAGATCCCGCCACGCAGGCCAACGCCCTGAAGCTCGTCGCCAAACGGCGCATCACCTCCGCCGCCGGCAAGGTGTTCGCCCTGCTGAACTCCCCTGACAGGGAGGTGCGCACGGCAGCCTACGACGCGCTGGCCGGCGTCACGACCCCCGCAGACTTCAACCGTCTGTGCGGCCTGCTGAACAAGGCGCAGGAAAATGACGTGAAGGCCCTGCAGGCCGGATTGAAAAACGCCCTGGCCAAGGAGGCTCCCGACATGCAGTACAAGATGGTGGCAGGGCAGATGGCCGCAGCGCCCCAAAAAGCCCGGTATTACCCCCTGCTGGCGCAGGCGGCGACCGACGACGCCATCCAGGCGCTGCTGAAAGCCGACGACCGGAAGGCCGCATTCGCAGCCCTGCTCACGGTGGAGAACCCCTCGATGATCGAAGTGCTCTACCAGCTCGCCGGGGAGAACCCCGCATGGACCGACGCCGCAATATCGCGCTACGCGGATTTCGTCACCAAGTCGCGCAATACGCCGATGCGCAAATACCAGCTCTACCGCCGGGGCCTGGAGGCCGCACCCGCGGCCAAGGTGCAGAACAAACTGCTCAAAGCCCTCTCCAAAACCCCGGTATTCCCGGCGCTGACGTTCGCCGTGAACTACATGGATACCCCCGCGACGGCCGAAACGGCGGCGCTGGTCGTGAAGACCGTCGCCGCGAAGAACCCCGCGCTGGGCGGCGAGACGGTTGCCGCAGCACTGAAAAAGGCCCTGCAGGTATATGCCGGGCTGGCCAAATCCGACGCCGACGCCGGTTACGCCGTCGACGAGATCAAGGGCCTGATGGCCAAACTCCCCGCCGGGGGATATGCCCCGGTATCGCTCGAACCGGACGGCTGGAAGGCCGTGGTCGGCGATCCCGAGACCCGTAAGGCAATGAAGGCCAAGGCGCTGGCGAAAGCGCAGCAGGAGGCCGACGCGGCCATGGCGAAGAACTGGACCGCCACCGGCGGCGTCCTGACCGGAGCGGCTGACGCCGGCGTGATAGGCTCGGCGAAGAATTACGAAAATTTCGAACTGATCCTCGAATGGAAGACCGAAGCAGAGGCCGGGCTGGGCGTCCGCTCGATTCCGCAGATCGCCCTCGGCGGCAAGAACTCCGGAGCCCTGACGGGCAACAGGCTCCACGACAACACCTCGCCCAAAGCAGCCGCGAACAGCCCCCGGGAGTGGAATACGATGCAGGTGAAGGTCGTCAGCGACCGTGTGACGGTCCTCCTCAACGGCATCACGACCGCGGAAAACGTCATCCTCGAAAACGCCTGCAACAGGGAGATCCCGGCCTACGCCCAGGGACAGCTCCTGCTCATCGCAGGCAAGGCGCCCGTAAGCGTCCGCGAAATGTATGTCCGTGAACTGCCCGCCACGCCGCGCTTCGAACTCTCGGAGGAGGAGGCACACGAAGGCTTCGAGGTGCTGTTCGACGGCATGTCGATGCACAAGTGGACCGGAAACACCACCAACTACGTCCCCGTGGACGGCACGATCTACGTCACGGCGCAGTACGGCGGCTCGGGCAACCTCTACACCAAGAAGGAGTACGGAGATTTCGTCCTGCGATTCGAATTCGCGTTCGACCGCGAGGGCGTCAACAACGGAATCGGCATCCGAACGCCGATGGGCGTCGACGCAGCCTACCACGGCATGGAGATCCAGGTGCTCGACCACGACGCCCCGATCTACAAAAACCTGCGCGTCTACCAGCAGCACGGATCCGTCTACGGAATCATCCCGGCCAAACGCGTGAAATTCCCGCCCCTGGGAACATGGAACGTCGAGGAGATCCGCGCCGTGGGAGACCGCATCACCGTCACGGTGAACGGTGAAGTGATTCTCGACGGAGACATCCGCCAGGCCTGCCAGGGACACAACGTGGCCCCCGACGGCGGCAAAAACAACCCATACACCGTGGACCACAAGAACCACCCCGGACTCTTCAACCCCTCGGGACACATCGGACTGCTCGGACACGGAGCAGGCATCAAGTTCCGCAACATCCGAATCAAGGAACTGACCGCGGAGAAAGCAAAAAAATAGTCCCCCTGCGACCGAAAGCGAACCCGCCCGATATTCGGGCGGGTTTTCTTGGGCCGCGAGTGCGGCGAATCGCAAAAATAGTGTTATATTTGCGGAGAATAGACCGGAGCGCAGCCTTCGCGCCACCGAGTTCCGAGTAAGAAACCTAAAAGAAAAAACTATGTTCATCCCTTGCGCAATCGGTTACGGACAGATCATCGTAATCGTATTGGTAGTCATCCTGCTCTTCGGAGGTAAAAAAATTCCCGAACTGATGCGCGGACTGGGCCGCGGCGTCAAAGAATTCAAGGATGCCGTCAACAAAGACTATACGGCCGAAGACAACAAGCCCGGAGACAAGCCCGGAGACAAATCAGACTCCGAAAAGACCGAATAATCACCCCTGCTCCGCTGCGGCAAACAACTGAACATGAAAAAAAAGGATCCGGAGCCGTCGGAGATGACTTTTTTCGAGCACATCGACGCCCTGCGCCCTCATCTGGTGCGGGGTGTGATGGCGATCGGAGTCATCGGACTGGTGGCCTTCTTCTGTAAGAGTTTCATTATCGACACGGTGCTGTTCGGGCCGCAAAGCCCGGACTTCCCCACCAACCGCATGCTGACATGGGTGGGCACCCAGTGGGCGCATATCGCCGAATGGATCAACGGCGTGCTCGGCACGTCGCTCGACGCCGATCCGGCGACCTTCCGCATCGCCAACGACCGTTTCTCGATCATCAACACCTCGCTGTCGGGGCAGTTCAATCTCCACATGAAGATCTCCCTCCTGACGGGACTTGCAATGGCCATGCCCTACACGCTGTGGGAGTTCTGGCGTTTCGTGCGCCCGGCACTCACGCCGAAGGAGATCCAGGGAACCCACCTGTTCGTATTCTGGGTTTCGCTGTGTTTCTTCGGAGGGCTGCTGTTCGGCTATTTCGTCATGGCGCCGCTGTCGATCAACTTCTTCGCCAACTACCAGGCCAGCGAGTTCATCACCAACATGTTCGACATCAGCGACTATCTGACCACCGTCATCATCGTCTCGATAGCCTGCGCCTTCATGTTCGAACTGCCGCTGCTGATCTACTTCCTGACCCGCATGGGGCTGGTTTCGGCCGGATTTCTGCGCAAATACCGCCGGCACGCGCTGGTCATCCTGCTCGTCGTCGCGGCGATCATCACCCCGCCCGACATCTTCAGCCTCATACTGGTAATCCTGCCCCTCTACGGGCTGTATGAATTGAGCATCAAACTCGCGGAGCGGACCGAGCGCAAACACGCCCGCGAGGAGGAACAAACACCGGAAACCGCGGAATAGGAGAGCCATGGAGCGAACGAGCGAAGCGAAGCCCATCACGATCGTAGCCATCGGGGCGGGCAACCGTACCAACAAATACCTGGAATACGCGGTCCGGAACCCCGGCCGGCTGAAACTGGTCGGCGTCGCCGAACGCAACGACATCCGCCGCCACGCCGTCGCCGCGAAATTCGGGCTGACGCCCGAACAGTGCTTCGCCGACTACGAACGCTTTTTCGAAAACCCCGTTCCGGCCGACGCCATCCTGATCGGCACGCCCGAGAACATGCACTTCGAACCCTGCATGAAGGCCATCGAGGCGGGTTACAACGTCCTGCTCGAAAAGCCGATCGCCCAGTCGCTGCCCGAATGCTGCCGTATCGCCGAAGCGGCCCGGCGCAAAGGGGTCATCGTCGGCGTGTGCCACGTCCTGCGATACCACCCCTACTTCATCAAGATCAAGGAGATCGTCGACTCGGGCCAGCTGGGCCGGATCATCTCGATCAGCCACCTCGCCGCCGTGGGGCTGGACCGCACGACGCACGGATTCGTCCGCGGGATGTGGCGCCGCGAGGAGATCACCAATCCGATGCTGATTTCGAAATGCTGCCACGACATCGACTTCCTGCTGTGGCTCACCGAGGCCCGCTGCCGGAAACTCTCGTCGTTCGGGTCGCTGCGCTGGTTCCGTGCGGAGAACGCCCCGGCCGAAAGCACGGCCCGGTGCATCGACTGCCCGCTGGAAAAGGAGTGCCCCTACTCGGCCGTGGACCTCTACTACAACCGCCGCGACTGGATTTCGAATTTCGACGTCCCCGAAGGCTCAACACTCGACGAGGTCATCCTCCGCCAGCTGCGCACGGGCGACTACGGACGGTGCGTGTTCCGCTGCGACAACGACGTGGTGGACCACCAGATCGTCTCGATGGAGCTGGAAAACGACGTCACGATCTCGTTCTCGATGGACGCCTTCACGCTCGGCGACCAGCGTGAAACCCACATCCGGCTGACCCACGGCGAAATCGACGGCGACGAACGCACGCTGCGCGTACGCCGGTTCCGCGGCGGAGAAGAACAGGTCTACGATTTCTCGGGCATCCTCGGCAAGCCGTTCCATGCCGGTGCGGACCTCAACCTGGTCGAGGATTTCGTCGACACGCTCAGCCGCCGGGAGCACCGTTTCCGGACGTCGATCGCCAACTCGGTCGAAAGCCACCGCATCTGCTTCGAGGCCGAGCGGAGCCGCCTCACCGGACAGACCGTCATCCTCGACCAAACGCGCTGATCCCCCGGGCACAAAAAAGCGGGCTGTAACCGAAAGTTACAGCCCGCTTTTCCGTCAGCGTTATTCGACGGCCAGTTCCCGGTCGATCCGGTCGGCCATGTAACGGCAGAAACTGCGCGTGTCGGTCCGGGGAGCCGACACTGCTCCCCGCCGGTACATCGCCTTCATGTCGAGCAGCAGTCCGTAGAACAGATGCTCCCGGAAGGCGGGAATCACACGCGGCGTCCGGTAGCCGTAGGCGGCACCCTGCACGTCACCGGCGCCCAGCGGCGTGAAATCGTCGGTCCGCGGCTCCGCCGACACGTCCGGAAGCGCCCCGGCATCAGCCGCCGCAAACAAATCGCCTCCGTCGGACAGCGAACCGCCCCCGTCGGACAGCGCAAAGGCGCTTCCCGAACCCGACGAAGCCTTATCTTTGACGTTGGCCGCGGCAACGGTCGACTTGAGCAGCGACTGTTGCAGGTTGCGGGCATGTTCCGTCAGCGGTTCGCGCGAACGGATCCGCTCCTCGAACCACGCCACGAGGTCCTTCGCCATGCGGTCGGCCGTGTAGGGATCGTCGGCCTTCGAAGCCGCGAGGTCCAGCGTTCCGAGTTTTTCAAGAAGCGTGCGTGCGGTCCGGCGCTGGAGGTATTCGCACGCCTGCACACGGTTGTAAACGTTCTTCGACACTCCCTGCCGGTCGATCCAGCCGAGGTCGGCGGTCAGGGCGAGCGCCTCGCGCAGGGCACGCCGCTGCACTTCGCGCGGCACGGCCGTACAGGCGGGCCGGGCCGTCCCCTCATAGACCGGATTCATATAGACGCCCCCGATGTAGCGCATCAGCTGCGAGGCGAGGGCGTTGACACGCAGAACCATGTCCGTGAGCAGCTCCTCGCGGAACTTGTAGTCGCCGTCGCGGCCCGAAAGCCACTCGTCGCCGTGCTCGGCGACATATTTCAGATTGGCCGATTGCAGGGCCACGCTCCGGAACAGATCGTCGCCCAGGTCTCCGGCCCCCACGCGGGGATCGTAAGCCCCCGAGGCGTACTGCGCGAAGAAAAAACGAGGGTCGCCCTCCTTCGAGGCGAGCAGGCGGCGCAGCTCCGGGGCTTCGTCCTGCGGCGTCACGGCTCCCGGAACGGGTTTGTAGAGCCACTCGACTGCCAGATAATCGTAAGGTCCCAGCGCATCGGCCACGAGCTTCACGCCGCGCTCCTTGTCGCCCGGCTGCGCGACGACGTTGTAGAACACGTCGTCGGTGATCGATGACGCCAGGCCGTTTTTCCGCGTAAACGACGGCGAGCGCAGCGAGTCGGTCGGATAGGCCGACGAGGCGGCGTAGTTGGGCATCACGCCGAAGGCCGAGGCCGCACGGCGGGCCACCATGACCGTCAGGGCGTCGGCGATCTGACGCGCCGAAGGCTGCGTGGTGCGCGCTTCGGGATCGGCGGCCGACAGCGTCAGGAGCAGCTCCTTCTGAATGGCGGCCGTGAAATTGAAGGGCACGAAGATGTCGGTCCCGAGAATTTCGCCGCTGCGCGGATCGACCCACGAGGCGGTGTAGAGTTCCGAATTGGAGGTTCCCGTGCGCCGCACGCAGTTGTTATAGAGGCTGTTGTCGTTGAAAGCCGGATCGGCCGGGAAAGGCTCTACCCGCACGACATCCTCGCAGCCGATCTTCGAGAAGGCGTCGTTCCACAGAAGAAGCCCCCGCTCGACGGCGGCATAGGCCGAAGCGTCGAAGGCCGTGTCGACGTAGAATACCACGGGACACACCTTCCCCGCGCTGTCGACGATCGAACGGCGGCAGGCGTAATAATCGGTCTTGGCTTCCTGCTCCCGGTCCGAGAAGCGTTTGAACGCCTTGGCCGCCAGACCGAGCCGCTGGTCGCAAAGCCTCATCCGCCGTTCGGGATCGCCCAGCACGCGGAGCGTGCGGCGGGCGACGATCGACTGGGGCTTGTCCTTCCACAGGTCGAGCACACCGAGGAAGCTGACCGTCGTGCCGTAGGAAAGCTCTCCCACCACCGAAACGCACCCCTTTCCGCCCGTCACGCCGGTCAGCATCGAACGGTCTTTCTTGTAATCGGCCTTAGCCGTCATCCAGCCGCCGTAGGTGTTGCCGCCCTCGGGGTCGATCGGGCGCAGGCGTTTGGCGTCCCCGACGAAAAGCGCCGTGACGTCGACGACGGACGACTTCTTGTCGGGCGTGCGGGCCTTCACGGCATACGAGGCCGCGATCGGGCCGATGTTGCTCCGCCCGACGGCCTCACGCATCGCGGGGCTGCCGTCGACGATCACCACCGGAGCGAACTCCCGCATGTAGAGGAGCGTGTCGCTCTTCCCGCGGCCGAACTCGACCATGTAGGGCGGCACGGGCTGCTGATGGGCCAGCCCGTCGCCGGGATCGCCCGTGCGCTCGATCGTCGTGGTGATCATCAGCCCCCGGCCGAGCAGCGAATCGGGCAGTTCGAGGTAGAGTTTGTCCGCAGCCAGGTGCAGGGTCAGCCCGCCTCCGCGGACAGTCTCCACCCGCTTGTCCTTGAACAGTTTCTCGTAGGGAGTCGCCTTGGCGGCGGTATCGGCTTCCTGCTTCTTTTTCTTGTCGCGCTTCTTGTCCCCGGCCCCGGCTTCCACGGCGGCCGAACCGGCCGCCCGGACGGGCAGAGACGCCGCCGGCAGCAGCAGGATCCCCGCCAGCAGCGAAAGAAAAGCTATCTTAAACAGTTTCGTCATGATCCGGAAGGTTTATTTTTTCAACGCTTTCTCGATGTTGCGCAGCAACAGTTCGTAGTGCAGGCGCGCTTCGCCCGTCGCCGAAGCGCTCTTCGAGCGGAGCATCGCGCGCAGTTCGAGCAGCGCGGCGTAATCCCCGGCCTCGGTGTTGCGCGGGTCGTAATAGTTCAGGCGCGGAGAGCCGTAGCCCAGCAGCGGCGCAGTGTCGACGCGGTGCGCGGCGGAAAACGCTTCGAAGGGATCGCGGTCCCAGCACTCCCCGCAGGCGGTGAGCGCCGCGGTGCGGGCCGCATGCTCCTCCAGGAAGGCGGGAACGGGCATCAGCCCCTCGTCGGACACCAGCTTCTTCTCCTCCCGCGCTCCGGTCCCGGTGTATTTCAGCCCGGCCGAAAGACCGAGACTGCGGACGTATTCGCGCTGGAGCATCATCTCCAGCGCATCGGGCGTGCGGCCCTTCAGCGTCGAAGCCCACACGAAGTCATAGACATCCCTGCGGCACTCCTCGGGCGTGTAGGCGTCCTTTTCGGCCAGCGCGGCGCTCAAGGCCACACGCGCCGGGGCGGCCACGACGACCGACACCAGCGAGGCCATGATCGACTCGGCGGGCGAGCCCATCAGCGGCATGTCGCGGATCAGCTCGGCGTTGTCCAGCCACTTCATGTCCTTGAGCTGCGCGAGGCAGAACAGCAGGGCTTCGCGCTGGCGTTCACGCGGCACGCTGCGGTAGGCCTCCACGGGATCGCCCTCCATCTTCTCGGCGAAGTAGATGCCGCCGACGTTGGCCAGCACGTGGTTCAGGTAGCGGATATACTGCGTGAGCACCTCGTCGTAGAGGGTGCGCCGCTGGGAGAAATCGGGGTCCTGGGCACCGATCCAGGCGTTCATGCTGCCGAGAATGTATTTCAGATTGGCGATGCCGTAGCCCGAGGCCTTCACGGCGTCATCGCCCAGGTCCTCCGACTGCGAACGGGGGTCGATCGAGCGGCTGAACTGCTGCTTGCCGAAACGGTAGACCGAATCGGCGGCGGCCTCGGTCATCCACTTCGAAGTGACGGCATACTCGTCGACAGCCGTCGCAGCGTCGGGCACGGGCGTGTAGAGCCACTTCACGGCGTAGTAGTCGTAGAGGCCGAAACGCGGCGGGGTGAGTTTCACGCCACGCTCCCGATCCCCGGGCCGGGCCACGTAGTTGAAGCGCGCATAGTCCATGATCGAAGTGGTCGTTCCGTACTTCTGCGTGAACGACGGCGAGCGGAGCGAATCGACCGGAATCACCGCCGAGGCGCTCATGTTGTGCATGTAACCCAGGCAGTGGCCGACCTCGTGGGCCACGACGTAGCGCAGTCCGTCGCCGATCACCTCCTCGGGGATCGTCACGGCGCGCACGCGCTCGTCGGCCTGCGCCGTCTGGACGAACAGCCAGTTGTTCAGCAGCTTCATCACGTCGTGGTAGACGTAGACCGAAGCGTTGAGTATCTCGCCGCTGCGCGGATCGACCCACGAAGGCCCCATGGCGTTGGCAATGGCGATCGGCGCATAGCGGATGCACGAATACTTGATGTTATCGGGATCGAATTCGGGATCGTCCGTCGGATAGGGCTTTGCGGCGATGGCGTTTTTAAACCCGATACGCTCGAAAGGCTCGTTCCACTGGTCGACGGCCTCGAAAATATGCTTTTTCCACATCTCCGGGAACCCGTCGTCGACGTAGAAAACGATCTGCCTCTTCGGCTCGACCCGCTCGCCGCGCTTCCAGGCCTCCATGTCCGACGGCTCCAGCCGCCAGCGGTGGGCGTAGTAGATTACCTTGGCGCGCTGTTCGCGCTCGCTGAAAAGCACCTTGCCGGTCGGAAACACCGACATGCGGCTGTCGGTGATGCGCGGACGGTAAGGCTCGCGGGGCAGCAGCACCAGCGAACGGGTCATCACGGCCGTCAAGGGCTGGTCCTTGACCAGCGTCGTGCGGCCGCGCGTGAGCGAGAAAATATAGCTCAACGTACTGCGCACCACCACATTGTCGCTGAAAGCCTTGATCTCGCCCAGCATCGAACGCTCCTTCTGGAAGGTCTTCTTCAACTCGAAAGCCGTATAAAGCCCGTACTTCGAGAAGGGCGACATCTCCTCCACGTCGGCCACGAACAGGTCCGTGACGTTGACCACCACGGCCGTGCTGTCCCGGTTCCAGGCCTCGATCTTGTAGTTGCGCAGGATGGGGTCGGCCGTGTTCCGCTTCACCGCCTCGGCCAGCGCGCGGGAAGCCCCCGTCTCGTCGGTGACGTTCTCGCAGTTGACCGTACGCAGCTGGACCGAACGGTCGGTGCGCGTGAAGACCACGTGCAGCGGATAGTCCGACTTGGAGCCGGTGGTCGCCGCGGCGTTGTCCGAGACCTCCGAAATGGTCGACCCCAGCAGCATCTCACGGCCGAACAGCGAATCGGGAATCTCGAAATAGAGCTTCCCCTTGACGTCGTGCAGGCGGAACATGCCGTCGGCCACGGTATGCTTCTCCTTGAAAAGTTTGTCGTAGTCGCTTTCCTTCGGTTTTTCGGCCGAACGCTCCGTCTTCTTCGAAGCGGAGGATTTGGGCTTCTTCGCCGTCGCCGTCGCCGCCGTGAGGCAGAGCAACAGCACCAATAGTTTTCGGATCATCTGCTGAAATTTAGAATTGTGTTCGAGGTTCTTTTCGTCCCGGTTCTTGCGCCCGTTCCATTATAAAGAGGGGATTTTGCCGGAAACGACATACACGGAGGCCGAAAAAAAATGGGCCGCATCTCACGACGCGGCCCGCTCATCCCTGATTTTCAGCGGATCAGTACATATACTCGGTTTTGGATGGGTTGCCTCCCTGCTGCGACCACGACGCGGCGCAGCCCTCGGCCGCACCCTTCACTGCGAAGACGGTGGGTTTGTCGTCCTTCATGCCGTTGACGTAGATCGTACCGTCGTAGGAGATCGTCGGCGACGAACGCAGCTCGTCGGCCAGCTTGATCTCCGCCACGCGCGAACCGTCCTCCGGGCGGAGTTTCACCAGCTTGCCCGTGGTCCGGTCGTTGTAATAGACGAAGCCCTGGTCGTCGACGGCCGGAACGCCGTTGATGTCTCCGTCGGCGGCGTGCTCCCAGCGTTTCACGCCCTGTGCGGAGATGGCCGTGACATGGGCCGCCACGCTGCCGGTCTTCTGCGTCGCGGCGTAGACCGTGCCGTCCTCGCCCAGCGCCACGCCCATGCCCGACTGGCCGCAATCGCCCTTGACGGGACAGTACCACTCCGGTTCGGGCGTCTGCCCGTAGACGGTCTTTGCCGGATCATAGCAGTAAACGACACCCCCGCCCAGGCTCTTGTCCGCGCGCACGCCCTGGTTCTGGAACAGGATGTAGACCTTGCCGCCGGGACCCGATGCAGGCTGGGTTCCGTTCGGGGCTTCGCAGGTTTTATCTTCGCCCATACCGCCGTAGTTGTGCTCGCGGCCGTTCGACTTCACACAGGAGAATTTCCATTTGCCCGCGCCGTCGGGGAAAAAGACGCGCATGCCGTGACTGCCTCCCGTGCCGGCGATCACCATGCCGTTTTTGAGCGGCAGCACGCCGCCGTAGGAACCGCCGTTGACGTGCCGCTCGTCCACCAGGTCGCCCGACGATTTGTCATAAACCTGGAAATTCTGATGTCCTGACGGAGCGTTGCGCATCACGACGAACAGGTATTTTTCGGTGATGGCCGGCGAAAGGAACCGGAAGCTGGTGTTCACGCCCGTATTCACGTGCCAGACCTGTGAACCGCCCCCTGCGCCGCCGCTGACGGCATAGAAGGAGCTGCCGCCCGCACCCTTGTTCGGCTCGTTGAAGCCCGCCAGCGCGTAGACCGTGCCGTCGGCGTCGACCGAAGGGGTCGGCGACTGGACTTTGATCGAACCGCTGTTGTTCTCGGCCGACGCACCGTCCCTGCCGATGTCGAAGGCCCAGAGACGCTCGCCCGCCTTCGTAAAGCAAACCAGCGAATAGCCCGTCGAGGTCACATAGACGTACTCACCGTCGTGACTTACGGCAGGCGACGTGCCGTAGACGTAGGCGTCCTTCGTGTCGTCGTAGGGATATGACCAGAGCAGGTCGAGGCTGATGGCGCCGCGGCCCACGTCGATGGTCACCGTCTTGGTGTTCCTGCCTTTCTTGTTGTCTGTCACGGTGAGCGAGACCTCCGTAGCCCCCTGCGCCGCGAAGGTGAATTCGGGATTCTGCTTGTCGGAGGTCGTGGTTCCGAATTTCCACTCCCAGGCCACCACCTCGCCGTCCTCGTCGGTCGAAAGGTCGGTGAACTGCACCGGCTCGCCCGCCACGACCTTCTCGGGCGACCACGTGAAGTCGGCCACGGGCCGGATGTTGTTGTCCACGACCAGAATGGTCTTCTCGAACGACGACTTCTTCGCCCCGCGGTCGGAGGTGACCGTCAGCTTGATGACGTACTCCCCGGCCTGATCGTAGGAGATGTTCTCCGGGGTAGTTTCATACGAGACGACGCCCTTGCCCAGTTCCCATTTGCAGATGGCGATGAGGGCGTTTTCGGCCGTCGAAGTGTTGGTGAGCACCACCGGATCGCCCACGTCGTAGGACTCCTTGTCGGTGGTGAACGAGGCGTGGACCGCCACCTCCTCGTCCGGCTGGCAGGAGGCGGCCCCCAAGAGGGCGAAAGCGGCCAGCATATAGATAAATCGTTTCATTTCAATCGGTTTTGAGTTTTGGTTGCAGGATTACTTGAACTCCAGCACGGCCGCAACGGGATAGTGGTCCGAAATGTAGGGGACCTTCTCGTAACGCTGGTCGACGGTGGCGAAGCGCAGAGGCGTGAAGCCCGAACTGAAGATGTGGTCGATGCGCGGGTAGTTGGTCGCCCCGCCGAAGTTGTTGAACGACGCCTTGTTGTCGGTCACGGGAGCGGTCGTGCGCGCGTCGACCATGAACTTCTTCACGCCGTCGAAAATCGGGCTGTCGAGCATCTTGTTGAAGTCGGCGGTCAGCAGCGTCGGCTGGTTGTCGGGATTGAGCGACCTGATCTTCGCCTCGATCAGCTCCATCGACTTCTGGGCCGCCACCTGCCCCACATGGTCGATGTGGGTGTTGACATAGAAGAACTTGCGGCCCGACTTGTAGTGGGTGAACAGCGCCCATGTCGCCGTGCGGTAGGTCGAGGCGTCCCAGCCGACCGACGGGGTGTCGGGCGTCTCGGAGAGCCAGAAAGTCCCCCACTTTTCGAGTTTCACCGCATCGTCGAGGTAGTAGATGGCCATGAACTCACCGGCGTTCTTGCCGTCGGTGCGGCCCACGCCGACGCTCTTGTAGCCCGCGCAGTTCTCGTCCATGTACGTCTTCTGGTCGAGACGCGCCTCCTGCACGCCGAGCACCGTCGGCTGCTGGTCGGCGAACATCGCCGGAACGGCCTTCTTGCGGTTGTCCCAGCTGTTCGCGCCGTCGTCACCCGCGCTGTAACGGACGTTGAATGACATAACCCGCAGCTGGTTGTCCTCCAGTCCGGGATTGATCGGATCGACAGGATCGTCGCCCGGTTCAGGTTTGTAGAATTCCGAGTAGTCGGGCTTCGGATCGCTGCACCCGGCGGCGAAAACGAAGGCGAAACTCAACGTAAACGTCAGTAAATAACGGAGTATGCTCATGGTTTTGCTTTTTATTTATTCGTTGTCCCACTCGGGATTCTGCGAGATCGTATAGCCCGCGTTCCTGTAATCCCGGATCACCTTGGCGGGAATCGGATAGAGATACTGGCGTCCGTCGGGATACCAGTAGCGGTCGCCTGCGCCGGTCTTGTAGACGAGGTCGTAACCCGCCACGGCATTCGCCTCGGCATAGAGGCCCACGCCGTCCTGATTGACACGGACGGCGATGTTCTTGTAGGCCGCCGGAGCCGACGCAACCTCGCCTTCGGTGAAATAGTAGTCGTTCACGCCGTCGCCGTTGACGTCGACGGGCTGCTCCAGGCCGGGGATGTGGATGCCGGTCCACGGCAGGGTCTCCATCAGAGAGCCGCACTTCCAGCGGCGCAGGTCGTCGAAGCGCATGCCCTCGGCGACGAGTTCGATGGCCCGCTCGCGGCGGATTTCGAGCAGCACGGGGCTGTTCACATCCGGGTAGAAGGTGCTTTGCAGGTAGCTGTCGACGGTCGTGGGCAGCGTCTCCGTGCCGCCCGTGATGCCCGCACGCTTACGCAGCGCGCCGACCGTGAGCGCCCATTCGGAGTCGGTGATCAGGCCCAGTTCGGCCTGCGCCTCGGCGTAGTTGAGCAGCACCTCGGCATAGCGGATCAGCGGAATGCTGTTGATGTTCTTCGCACCGCCGTCGTACTTCGACTCGTCGAGCGTGTACTTGATCACCTGGTAACCCGTGAGCGAAAGGTTTTTGATGTCGGCGACGGCCGTCTTGCCGTCCCACAGGAAATTGCGGCCGCGCACGGTCTGCTCCAGGCGCAGGTCGCGCCCCTCCATCTCCTCGGCGAAGGATTTCACGGCGTAGTCGGCGGCGGCGGTGAAGGGCGTGCCGTCCTGCTTGAGGTAGGTGTGGACGAACGAGCGGACGAGGCTCCAGCACAGTCCGTACGAGCGGGCGTTGAACCACCAGTTCTGCTCGCCGAAGATACCGGACTTCTCGTTGGCGCAGACGGCGAGGATCACCTCCTGCGTCAGCGGCGTCTCGTTGTAGAACAAATCGCGGTAGGCGCCCTTCTTGCCCGCGGCGGTGTTGAGCGAACAACCGCTGTTGTCGATCACCAGCTTGGCGGCCTTGGCGGCCTCGCGGTACAGCTCCTCGGGGGTTATCTCAAGCCCCGTGAGGTTGTGGTAACGGCGGTAGGCCGCTTCGAAGAGGCAGACGCGCGACTTGAGCGCGGCGGCAGCCCAGCGCGTGAGCGTCGCGCTGCCGGTCGACGAGGTGGCCTGGATATGCTCGTAGGCGAAATCGAGGTCGGCGATCAGGTTGCGGATGATCACGTCGCGGCTGTCGCGGTCCTTGTACATCACGTCGTTCTGGTAGGACTGGATGTCGTTGGGGAACCAGGGCACTTCGCCGTAGGTGGTCAGCTTGTCGTAGTAGAACCACGCACGGAACCAGCGCGCGATGCCGAGGTAGTTGTCGCGCGTCTCGGCGTCGACGGTGCAGTATTTCGGGTCGTTGCAGCCGTCGATGAAGTAGTTCACGTTCTTGAGCGTGCCCCAGCTCCAGCTGGTCGCGGTCTCGGTGTTGTAGGCCCCCTGCTTGATGAAGGTGTCGGTGTTGCTGACGGCTCCCACGTCGCACATCTTGTCCTGCATGAAGCCGTTCTTGAGCGTCGGCAGGGCTTTGTAAAACGAATTGGAGTAGAGCTCGAGACCCGATTTCGATCCGAAAATCATCGACTTGTCGGCTTTCACCTGCACGTTCTCCGTCAGGTCGCACGATGTGGCGAACGCAACACAGCCCACGAGCAGACTCCGGATATAGGTTGATCTTTTCATAGCGCGTAAACAGTTTAATAGGTGATCGAGATGCCGAAGCTGAAGCTGCGCATCACGGGATAGTTATGTCCGTCGCCCTTGTTGTCGGAAGAGGAGGACTGGAGGTCGGTGTCGGACTTCTTGTTGGCCACCGTCACGTCGAAATCCTTCGTGTAGCGGTAGAGCGGCGACCAGCTCCAGAGGTTCTCACCCGAGAAGTAGACCGAGACCTTCGAAAGGCCGATCTTCGAGATCCACCGTTTGGGCAGTTCGTAGCCGAACTGAAGGTTCTTCAGACGGATGTAAGACACGTCCTGCAGGTAGCGCGTGTTGATGTTGGCCGTGCCGGCGTTCATCGGGCCGTAGTAGCCCACGTAGCGCGGCAGGTAGGCGTTCGGGCGATCCTCGGTCCAATAATTCTGCAAATGCCACGTCGGAACCTGGTTGTAGGGACGGTTGTACATGCCCCAGAAAAGGCTCTCGTCGCTGGGGAACCACTGCTGTCTGCCCACGCCGTCGAACAGCGCCGAGAGGAAGAACCCGTTCCAGTCGGCATTGAGCGAAATGGTGTAGAGGTAGCGCGGCTCGGAGTTGCCGATGATCTTCCTGTCGCCCGGATCGTCGACCGTGCTGCTGCCGCGGTCGATGGCGTCGTTCCCGTTCAGGTCCTCGAAGCGCATGTCGCCCGGATAGGTGATGTACTTCTCGGAGGTCTGCATGATGTCATTCTTGTAGCCCTTGCCGCCGAACGCCGCGTCGATTTCGGCCTGCGACTGGAACAGCCCGTTGCAGACGAAACCCCAGATCTCGCCCAGACGCTGCCCCTCGTAGTAATCGGAGAGCTTGCGCGAGGCGTTGTTATAGCGGTCGATTATGGAATAATAGTCGGCCAGCGTCGCCTTGATCCCGAAATTGAAGGGCTTGCCCGCCAGCTTGAACGAGTCGTTGTAGCTCAGCGCGATTTCATAGCCGTAGGTGCTCATGTCGGCGTAATTGCCCTTGGGAGCCGTCGCGCCGAAGGTGTCGGGAAGCGTCGGGCCGACGGTGTACATGTCGACCGTCTTGCGGACGTAGTAGTCGGCCGTGAGGTTCAGCCTGCCGTTCAGGAAACCGGCGTCCAGTCCCACGTCGAAGGTCTTGGAGGTCTCCCAGCCGATGTTGTCGGGAATCTGCCCCGGGAGGCTCGTATAGCGCAGCTTGGCCTGCCCGTAGAGGTAGCGGGCCGCATCGCCCGAACCGGTTCCGAAAGTCGACAGCCCGAAGGTTTCGAGGTAGGTGTAGGGATCGACGTTGCTGTTGCCCAGCGCACCGTACGAAGCACGCACCTTGAGATTCGAAACGGCCTTGGGGCTGACGTTCCAGAACTTCTCCTGCGAAACGCGCCAGGCGGCCGAAGCCGAGGGGAAGAAGCCCCACTGCGAGTTGTCGGGGAATTTCGACGAACCGTCGTAGCGGCCGTTGACTTCGAGCAGGTAGCGGTCGTCGTAGGCGTAATTGAAACGGAAAAAAGCGCCCACGTAACGCCAGCGGCTGCCGCCGGCGGTGATCGACATGACGTCGCCCAGCGCGAAGTTGATGTTGCCGGCGTCGGGCATCAGAAGCCCGTTGCGCTCGGAGTAGGTCGACTTGTAGTCCTGCTGCTCGTAGTTGTAACCGGCCAGCGCCTTGAAATAGTGCTTCTCGGCGAAGGTGTCCTCGAACTCGGCGTAGGCATTGGTGGCGATATAGGTCGTCAGTTGCAGCGACTCCTTCATCACGTCGTCGGTCTCGGGCGTGCCGAGGTAGATGGTTTCGCCCTCGTAGGCGCTGTAAGGAATGGCCGTGGTCTTTTTGGTCTCGGTGTAGTCCTTGGTGCGGAACGAGAAGTCACCCGTCAGGCGCAGGCGGTTCTCCAGCATCGTGACGTTGAGCGTGGTGGTGTTCTTGAGCGTCTTGGTCGTACGGTCGAGCCAGTTGTTGCCCGTCACCAGGCCGCCGATGGCATAGGCGCCCGACTTGGTGAGCGTACCGTCGGGATTGAAGATCGGCGACGAGGGGTGTCCCTGGTCGTTGACCGAACGCCACAGCACGCCGCCGCCCTCCTTCGAGTAGCCCATCGGCTGACGGTAACGGTCGTGCGTATAGTCGAAATTATTACTGATTTTCAGCCATTTGAATACCTGCGAGGAGACCTTCGAACGGAGGTTCATCGTGCGGTAGGTGTCGGGCGTGAAGTTGAACAGGCCGTCGTAGTCGTACAGACGCCCCGAAAGGTAGTGGCTGATCTTGCCGTTCGAACCGCTGACCGAGACGTTGTGCGTCTGGGCGATCACCGTATTCTTGTAGAGCGCGTCGTAGTAGTTCGTATTGCCGTAGTAGACGTATTTGCCGTCGGGATCGACGGTCGTTTCGAGTTTGTTGCCCGCCAATTTGCGCTGGCGGAAGGTGTCGAGCCACGCACGCGAAAAGTCCTGCGAGTTGTTGAAGCCCGTCGGCTCGTTGAAACGGTAGTTGTACCATGCGTCGTAGAAGAGGCGCGAATAGACGTAACCGTCGTCCACGACGTCGGGAATGGCCGTGGGCTGCTGGATGGAGACGTTGCCCGTGTAGTTGATCGTGAACTTGTCGGTGAGCTTGCCCGGGTCCTTGGTGGTGATGAGCACCACGCCGTAGGGTGCGCGCGAACCGTAGATGGCGGCCGAAGCTGCGTCCTTGAGCACCGAGACCGACTCGATGTCGTTGGGGTTGAGCATCGCGGGGTCGCCCTCGACGCCGTCGATCAGCACCAGCGCCGATCCGCCCGCGCCGATCGACGTCTTGCCGCGGATGTTGTACGACGCCGAGCGGTTGGGCTTGCCGTCGGCCAGCGAAATATTGAGGTTGGGAACGGCGCCCTGCAACATCTGCGTGACGTTGGCCACGGGACGGTTTTCCAGAAGTTCCGAGGAGACCTGGTCGACGGCGCCCGTCAGGTTGGCCTTCTTCTGCGTGCCGTAGCCCACGACCACCACCTCGTCGACGAGCGTGGCGTCCTCTTTCAGTTCCACGGCGACGAACGAACGGTTGCCGACCGGAATTTCGGCGGCGGCGTAGCCCAGCGCCGAGACCTGCAGCACGGCGCCGTCAGCCAGGCCCTCGAACGAGAACGAGCCGTCGGTACCGGAACTCACGCCGCGGGTGGTCCCCTTGACGATCACCGCGGCCCCGACGACGGGCTGGCCCGCGGCATCCCGGACGACGCCCTTAACGGACTGCGGCGCGGCGGCACTCTGCCGGGGGGGGGAAAGGTAAATCTTGCCGTCGCGGATCTCGATCTCGACCTTGTCGTCGGCCAGCAGCCGTTTCAGCGCCGCACGCACGTCGACATCCTCGACGGCGATGCTGACGACCTTGTCGGGATTGACCGTCGGACGCGCGTAGTAGAACGTGTAGCCCGTCTGCTCGGTAATCCGCCCGAACACCTGTTCGAGCTTGGCATTCCGGAAATTCAACGTCACTTTCTGCGCCCGGGCCGTCAGGGCCGTCCCGGCTACACAAAGCAGCATCAGAAATAGTAGTCTGATTCGTTTCATACAGATTAGTTTAGGTAGTTGTTTACTAAAAAGCCCGTTTGCGCGCTTTTCACAGAATAGACACGCAAACGGGAAAAAACGATGAGCCGAAACTCTTTTTTTATCTGAAACTTACCTTTATTTCGGTTTTGGAGCGTTCGAAACATACCGGGGAGATCAGCTCCATTTCGCGTAAAACATTATCCAGCAGCGTGTTGTCGGTCGTAAAGGTGTAGGATATGGGTTGCGGGGGCTGTTGCGTCAAATCGAAGCGCACGTCGTACCACCGCGAGAGGGTTTCGAGCACCTCCCCGAGCGGCGTGTCGCGGAACGAGATCACGTCGTCCTTCCAGATCGAATAGCGCATGGCATCGGCACCGCGGACGATCCGCCCCTCTCCCGAACGGCGGTCGTAGAGCAGCTGTTCGGAGGGCGACAGTTCGAAACGACCGCCGTGGCGGTCGTCGAGCACCACGCGGCCCTCGTCGAGCGTCACGGCGACGATGTCGTCGCCGCCGTAGGCCTTGACGTTGAACGACGTGCCGAGCACCTGTATCTCTCCGCCCTCGAACTCCACGACGAACGGCCGCCGGGGATTGTGGGTCACCTCGAAATAGGCTTCGCCTTCGAGCCGGATGCGGCGTTCGAAAAGCCCGAACTTGACGGGATAGTGGATTTTCGACTCGGAATTGAGGTAGGCGACCGTGCCGTCCTGGAACAGGCACTGCGTGCGCCGGCCCCGGTCGACGACGAATTCGCCGTACTCCGCGCCCGAGAAGATGCCCCCTACCTGACGGTCGAGGCGCAGGGCGACGCCCAGCACCAGCGCGACGGGAATCAGGACCGCGGCGACACGGAAGAGGATGCGGCGACGGCGTCCGCGCGTGAGGGCGGCTCTGATCCGCGCGAAGATGCGCTCCGAGGCGACCTCCTCCCGCTCGTAGTCGCCGCAGAACTCCTGCCGGTCGAAGTCGCGGCCGATGTAGCGGCTGGCCCACGCCTGGCCCGGACCGGTGGCGAGCCACTCGGCGACCGAGGCCGCCTCGGCGGCTGTGGCGCGGTTTTCGAGCGTCTTATGCAAAAGTTCTTCCGAAGGTCTGTTCATAAAAATAAGGTTTGCAGGGTGACGATAAGCAGAACGATACGGCCGAAGCGGCTTTTCAGGAGTTTGACGCCCTCCTGGTAGTGCGAACGGACGGTGTTGACCGAGAGGTTGAGCATTTCGGCGATCTCGGGGTTCGAATAGCCCGCCTTGCGCAGGCACATGACCTGCCGCTTCTGGGTCGGAAGCCCCGCGATCACCGCGTCGAGCACCTGCGAAAGGTCCTCGCGCTCGATCTGCGCGTCGAGCGGGTCGGAAGCCTCGGGGACGAGCTGCGCCAGGCGGTAGCTGTGCACCAGCTCGGTATTGCGGCTGCGCAGGTAATTGAGGATGTAGTTGCGGGTCATCGTGTAGAGGTAATTCCGCAGGCTCAGCATGACGGTCATGTCCTGCCGCCCGATCCAGAGTTTCACGAAAACGTGCTGCACGGCGTTCTCGGCTGCGGAACGGTCCTTCAGCATCTTCAGGGCCACGGCATAGAGTATCCGGTGGTACTTCGCATAGACCTCCCGGAAAGCCTCCTCGCTCCCCTGTTTGATCCGCCGGAACAGCTCCCGATCCTCGTTTTCCTGGATGAAATCTTCGGTCATACAGGAGCAAAGATAGCATTAATTTCAAATTTGCAACTCCCTGCCGGAAAAACAAAAAAGCCGCAGCTTTCGGGCTGCGGCCTTTCCGGCTTGCGGATCAGCGGATTCCGTATTTCCGGAATATCTTGCGCAACTGCGGTTCGAGATGGCGGGTCATGTGCATGAAACCCTGGTCGGAGGGGTGCGAGCCGTCGACCGTCCCGAGGTGATCCGTGCCGATCATCCCCGGGGAGTCGATGAAGTAGATGTTCCGGTCGTCCTTCATCAGCCGCCGGATGCCCGCTTCGGCGGCGGCGCGCTTGTCGGACTCGAATTCCCGCGCCCGTAGGTTGAAATTCCCGGTTTCGCGGACCTCGGTCTGGATGAAGATCAGCGGCGTCGAGGGATGCGCCTTGCGGACGGTCGCAACGAACGAGTCGAGCCGCTCCCCGATCTCCCGGGCACTCGGGTTGGAGAAGGCGTCGAAAACGAAGGCGTCGGCCTCCATCTCGGCCAGCATCCGTGCGAATTCGGGTTGCAGCTTGCACTGTCCGCTGTAACCGAGATTCAGAAAATCAAGCCCCATTTCGCGGGCCAGCCGCGCCGTCCAGGTCATGCCGGGACGCCCGGCCGAAGCACCGTGGGTGATGCTCGACCCGAGCACTACGATCCGGTGGCGGAACGGGTTCGGAACGGCCTCGATACGGCTGTCCCCGTCGACGCCCAGTTCCAGCGAAAGCACCTCGTCCCAAAGGGGGAGGTACAAGAGGCACGTCTTCTCGCCCTCGTCCATATACTCGACCAGCGCGCTGTCGTGGTTATCGCCCTTGGGCCAGCCGAAACCGGCGTAAACCCACTGCCCGCCGCGCTCGATGTAGAGGTCGAGTCCCTTGCGGGAGATGGCGGTCATGTTGTGGCCCAATCCGTATCCGCCGGTTTTCCACCGGGCGCGGATCGTCCGGCTGTCGGTGCGGAAAACGACGGCCAGTCCGGTGGAGAAGGCCGAGTAGTTCTTCACAGGCTGCCAGAGCTCGTAACGGGCGGTGTCGACCCGCTGGAACGGTTTGGGAGTGGGCATGCTCTTGCCGATGACGGTCAGCGTCGCGGCATCGACGTAACGGAGCGGTTTCTTCTCCTGTGCGCCGGCGGCGTTCAGTGTCAGCAGCAACACGGGCAGCGCGAGGCTGCGGAAAACGAGGGAAAGGTTCTTCATGGTATCGGAGTTTGGTTGTATCCGGGTTTATCGGCCGTCCGGCGGGTTCAGAGTTTGTAGAGCGCGTAAACGGGATTGTGGTCCGAAAGGAACGGAACACCGTAACGCCCGGAATCGGCGAGGGTCCGGTAGGCCAGCGTCCGGGCATTGCGGGCGAAAATGAAGTCGATCCACAGCGAGCGCTTGCCGAAGTCGTTGAACGTCGGAAGTTCGTCGGTCACCGGGGCCGCATGGCGCGCCGACTGCATCCACGCCTTCAGCGGGTCGAGCAGGGCGTTGTCGTAGGTCGTATTCAGGTCCCCCGAGAGGAACACGGCGGCCTTCTCCCCGGCGATCCGTTTCATCCGGGCGACCATCATCCGGGCCGATTCGGCACGGGCCTGCTTGCCGATATGGTCGAAATGGGTGTCGAAATAGAAGAACTCCTTTCCGGTTTTCCGGTCCTTGAGCTGCACCCACACCGTGACGCGGCGGCACATGGCGTCCCAGCCCCGCGAAGGGCATTCGGGCGTGGGGCTGATCCAGAAAAACCCGCTGTCGAGCAGGATGTATTTCGAACGGCGGTACATGATCATCAGGTGCTCGCCGCCATCGGGTTTCTTCTCGATGTCGGTCGCGGCGTCGCGGCCCATGTCGACCTCGGCGTATTCGGGGAGGTTCACCTTCAGATAGTCGATCTGCGGCCGGTGCGGCTCCTGGAAGCCGATGACGTCGGGCGATTCCGCACGGATCATCTCCACGCAGGCGGCACGCCGCGCGACCCAGCCGTTGTCGCCGTCGGCGCCGGGCTTGTAATAGCGGATGTTGAACGACATCAGTTTCAGGTCGGCCTTCGCAGCGGCGGAGGCCAGCGCCTTGTCGTCCTGCGCCCGCAAGGGCAGCCCAAGGCCGAGAAGCGCAACAAAAAGCAGTAGTTTTTTCATAATGAACAAGGATGCCAGCAAGCCGGACGAATCCGAAACCGGACGGTCCGGCGAACTCTCCGACACAAAAATATCGTTACGGCACCAAAGATAATTCAAAAAAAGCAAAAAAAGCAAACCGGCCTCTGCTTTTTGCACAGATTACAGCGCGATGCCTGTTGCAACAGGCGGCAAAAGGAAAGGGACGGGACCTTCGACGGAGCCGAGCGGGACGGGACGCACGCCGCGGTTCCGGGACAGGAATGCCGCATCCGCCGATCTTCGGACGTCAGACGTTTTTTCCGCGGAAAAGGCTCCGAATGTCCCGGAAAATTGCTACCTTTGCCACAAACAAACCCTATTTATACTATGGAATTCGAAGGAACCGTTTACAAAATACTGCCCGTGACGAAGGGAACGTCGGCACGCGGTGAGTGGCAGCGTCAGGATGTGGTTTTCGAAATGAACGAAGGCTCTTTCGCGCGCAAAATCTGCGTTACGTTCTTCAACAAGCCCGAAGACGTGGCCCGTCTGAAAGAGGGTTCGGCCTACAACGTCTCGGTCAACATCGAGTCGCGCGAATACAACGGCCGCTGGTACACCGACATCCGCGCATGGCGTCTGCAGCCCAAGCAGGAGACCGCGGCAGCCCCGATGCCCGACATGCCGCCCATCGCCGAGGAACCTTCTTACGCTTCCTCGCCCGCACAGGTCGACGACCTGCCGTTCTAAACGGACCCAGCCGAAAGACTCCGGTCTTCGATGATTCGAAGACCGGAGTCTTTTTATACACCCTATTATAAAAAATCCGGATGCGCCGAAAGCACATCCGGATTCATCTTTCGCGGTCCGACTATTTTGCGGGAGCAACCTCGGGCTTCTCGGCCGTTGCGGTCGAATCAGCCGGAGCAGGCTCCACATAGGGAGTGACGTCGATCAGCTCGACCTCGAACTCCAGGGCCTCGTTGGGACCGATGTCACGGCCTGCACCGCGTGCACCGTAAGCCAGATCGGCGGGAATCCAGAGCGTGATCGTACCGCCCTTGCCCACCAGCTGCAGGCCCTCGGTCCACCCGGGAATCACCCGGTTGAGCGGGAACTCGACGGGTTCGTCCTTGTCGAAATCATCGGGACGCTGCTTCTTGATCATCTCCTGCTGCTCCTTCGAGCGGTTGGCGAACTTCGAGGTGTCGAACACCTTGCCCTCGCGGGTACGGCCCGTATAGTGCACCTTCACCACGTCGCGCGGATCCTTGGGCATCACCGAAGCGTCGCCGGCGTCGGTAACCTTATAGAGCAGACCCGACTCGGTCTTCTTCACGCCCGACTTCTTCTCCATTTTCTCCAGCCACGCCTTCGAAGCCTCGGCGTTCTCGGCCGGACGCTTCACCATGAAGTAGTATTGCAGGTACTGGTTCACCTCGTCCTCGGTCATCTTGGCGTTGTTGTCGCGCACGTTCTGCATGGCCTCGCCGATCCAGACCAGCTGGATGGGCATGCCGCTCTGTGCAATGTTGTAACCGATGTCGTTACCGAAGGCATAGGAGATTTCGGTACGCTCCTCCTCGCTCTCGAACATGTCGGGATCGGCGGCGGGATACTCCACCTTCGTCGTGTCGCCGCCGGCCAGGCGTACGCTGTCCGCCTCGGCACGCTTCTGCGCCACGGCCTGCGCACGCTCGCCGCGCTTGGTCATGAAATATTCGCGCAGCATATCGAGCGATTTGTCATGCTCCTGGGTGGCCTTGCCCAGAGCGCCTTCCCGGACGCCCTTGTCCACAGCCTTGAAATCGAACGGAATATCCTTCATTTCGTAGCTCATGCCATAGCCGATGTTGGCTCCGAGCGAATACGACAGCGAGTCGAACTCGGACAGACTGCCCAGCTGTACCCCGCCCTTGTTTCCTCCGCAGGAGGCGAGCATTGCAGCACCCGCGAGCGCCGCAGCAAAAAAGATTTTTTTCATTGTTGTTTTTACTATGTATTTGATGTTTGCCTTTCAAATCGTATGCGCAAAGATAGTGCAAGCCGGGCACAGAGGTGAATTTATTCGACTCTGCCGAGGCGCCGCCTATCCAAGCGGGGGTTTATTCCCCGCAAAGATATAAAAATTTTGTTAACGAAATGATTCCGAGCAACTATTTTGGCGAAATCCCCGGCCCGCCCGTTCGGCCGCGGAACCGCTGCCGCCGACCGGACCGTTAACGCCGCCGCGACCGGGTCGCGTATTTGTCGAGGTCGACGAGTTCGATCTCGAAATAAAGCGTCGCATTGGGAGCCACGCCCAGCTCCTTGTCGCCCTCGGCGCCGTAGGCTGCCGACGAAGGCATCCAGGCGTTGATCTTGCCGCCCTTGCCGATGAGTTTCACGCTCTCCTGCACCCCGCGGCGCAGGTTGCGGACCAGCGAACGCACCGTATCCCCCCGCTCGTAGGAGGAGGTGATCTCGTCGCCCGCCGCCGTGCGGATCACCCACCGCAGGGCCACGCTGTCTCGCTCGGAAGTGGGAATCAGGTTCTGGTCGCCGACAGCCGTAACCGTGTAGGTCACGCCCGACGAGGTGCGGGCATAGGAGCGGTTCGACTTGGCGATGTCGAGGAGGAACTGCTCCTCATAGGCGCGGGCCTTCTCGGGAAGGGCGTAGTTCACGTAGCTCAGATAGAACGTCTCGGCATCGGCCGCCGAGAGCTTGGGATTGCCGCGGAAAATGTCGCGGATACCTTCGCAGACGGCATTGACGTTGATCGTCGAATCCATTCTCAGCAGGTTCATGCCCACGTTCATGCCGATGACGTAGGCCACCGAATCGGTATCGTTCCGGAGTTTCACGCCGCCTCCGCCCGAGTTTTTCGAGCAGGCTCCGGCCAGCAGCAGCACGAGGACCGGGAGGATCGGGAAGGTCTTTTTCATCATTATCGAATCTTTTTTGCAAAGATAGTGCAAGGTGCGGGCAGAAGCAAATTTATTTGCCTTTGCCGAACCGCAGTCCATTGAAGGCGAAGCCGATACCAATGCAGGGCGAGTGTCCCTCCCCGCATTCTGCCGCGCCGGTCCGGACCGGGCGCCATTTCCGGCAAAGGCCGCGCAGGCGGCGGATAGCTACCGCCCGTCCTGCCGGGTCCGGCGGTTTTTCACCGAAAAGGCCAGGATCAGCAGGCACCCCACGACGGCGGCAGCCAGCGAACCCATCAGGATCGCGATCTTGCCGCGGTCGACCAGGTCGGGGTCGGTGAAGGCCAGCGAATCGACGAACAGCGACATCGTGAAGCCGATACCGCCCAGGCAGGCCACGGCCAGCAGCATGCGCCATGTAGCCCCCTCGGGCAGCTCGGCCAGACCAGTCTTAACGGCACCCCAGCTGGCGAGGAAAATGCCCAGCGGCTTGCCGAGGACAAGGCCGAAGAAGACGCCCATGCCGATCGAACCGATTTCGGGCGAATAGTGGAAAATATTGAGGTATTCGAACGACGTGATCTCGACGCCGGCGTTCGCCAGCGCGAAGACCGGCATGATCAGGAACGTGACGTAGGGCGCCAGTCCGTGTTCCAGGCGGTAGCTCATGCCCACCGAGTTGGCCGACAGGTCGTGCATGCGCCGCAGGTAGAACCGCTGTTCCTCGTTGGGGAAATCCTCGTGCGAGGCGGCACGGAGCATCAGCGCATTGAGCCAGCGCATCTTATGGGCGAAATACTCCTTGCTGTAACGCGGTTCCATCGGGATCAGCAGGGCCATCGCCACGCCCGAGATGGTCGAGTGGACGCCCGAGTAGTAGAACAGCCCCCAGACCACGAAGGCCGGGACCAGGTAGGAGAACATGCGCTTCTCGCCCATCTGTTTCATGAAGTAGACCCCCAGCATGATGACCAGCGCCACCAGCAGGCAGCCGATCTGCACCTTGCCCCCGTAGAAGAGCGCGATGACCAGGATGGCCCCCAGGTCGTCGGCGATGGCCAGCGCCGTGAGGAAGATTTTGAGCGACACGGGAACCCGGTTGCCCAGCATCGAGAGGATGCCGATGGCGAAGGCGATGTCCGTGGCGGTGGGGATTCCCCAGCCGTTTGCGGCCATCGTACCGTGGTTGAACGCCGTGAAGAATATCGCAGGAACCAGCATGCCGCCCGCGGCCGCCAGCACAGGAAGGATGGCCCGGCGTGCGGACGAGAGCTGACCGCAGACGATCTCGCGCTTGATCTCGAGACCCACGGCAAAGAAGAAAATCACCATCAGCCCGTCGTTGATGAACTTCTCGACGGTCATGCCCCGCGGGAAGATCCAGTCGATCACCCCGTCCGGCGAACGGACCATCAGCGAGAGGTCGGTCTCCAGCAGGTGGTGGTAGTAGAGTTTGGTCGCGGGGAGGTTGGCCAGCAGCATGGCGGCGATCACGCACACCAGCAGCACCACGCCTCCGGCCCAGGGCGCTTCCAGGAAGTTGCGGCCCCGAAGCCCCATCATGTGTCGCTGGCGGACCCAGCGGTACATCGAAAAAAGTCGCATTTATCAGTCGTTTTATTTTTCGTTTGACTTGAGGGTCTGCCCGCAGAGTTTCCAGAGCATGCGGGCGCCCGTGATGGCGTCGATCCGGTCGTCGGCCGCGGGGCACACCTCCACCACGTCGAAACCGATGATGCGGCGTCCCGAGCGGGTGAGCGTGTCGAGCAGCCAGACGGCCTGGTTGAACGTGAGGCCGCCGGAAACCGGCGTTCCGGTGTGAGGGCAGTTTTCGAAGGTCAGTCCGTCGATGTCGAAACTCACGTAGACCTCCTGCGGCAGCGCGTCGACGATACGGCGGCACTGCGCATCCCACGTCTCGCCGCGGAAAAGGGCGGCGGCGAGCGAAAGGTCGTCGAAGGTGGCGACGCGCCCGGAGGAAGCGGCCAGCGCGGCCTCCGACTCGCTGAAGTCGCGCACGGCGACCTGGGCGATCTTTGTCACCTGCGGCACGTCGCGCAGGACGTTGAACATGACCGAGGCGTGGGAAAACTCAAACCCCTCGTAGGCGTCGCGCAGGTCGCAGTGGGCGTCGACGTGCAGGATGCCGAACGCCGCATGGCGCGCGCCCAGTGCCCGGATCAGCCCGTAAGGCGTCGAGTGGTCGCCGCCGACCAGCCCCACGGTCTTGCCCGCATCGAGCCAGCGCGAAGCCTGCGCCTCGACGTTGGCGTTCATCGCCATGCACCCCTCGTTGACGCGGCGGACCTTGCGCACGACATAGTCGTCCTCCAGGCAGCCGCCCCCTTCGAGGTGGTCGATCACCCGTGCGGCGTCAGTCCGCAGGCGCTGCGAAGACTCCTGCAGCGAATAGTCCACGTCGGCTGTAGCGATGCCGCGGCGCCAGGCGCCGGGGGCCAGCGGATCGTAAAAATCCAGCTGCGTCGAGGCTTCGATGACGGCGTCGGGGGCATAAGCCGCACCGGCCCCGTAGGAGACCGTCACGTCCCACGGTGCCGAGATCAGCACCAGTTCCGCCGTTTCGGGAGCGAACGGAAGCCCGAAATAGGTTCCGTTGTCCACGCCGACTCCATCCGGGTCGAAGATTTTCTGTTCCATAACATGCTTTTGAACTGCAAAAGTACGCATTTTTTATTTTTTACCTATCTTTGTTTACTTAAAGACGAAAATCGACGAAAAAACACCCGTATCATGAAAATCATTGCTGACAGCGCCATACCCTTTCTGCGGGGCGTTCTAGAGCCGTTCGCCGAGGTGGAATACCTCCCCGGAACGGCGATTTCGGCCGCCGCCGTGCACGACGCCGACGCGCTGGTGATCCGCACCCGCACGCGGTGCGACGAAAAACTCCTGGAGGGTTCGCGCATAAAGCTGATCGCCACGGCGACCATCGGCTTCGACCACATCGACACGGCGTGGTGCGCGGCACACGGCATCGAAGTCACGACGGCCGCGGGCTGCAATGCCCGGGGCGTGCTGCAATGGGTCGGCGCGGCACTCGTCCACCTCTCCCGCACGCAGGGATGGCAGCCCGCCGAACGCACGCTGGGGATCGTGGGCGTGGGGCACGTCGGGTCGCTCGTGAAAGCGTATGCCGAAGGGTGGGGATTCCGCGTCGTCTGCTGCGACCCGCCGCGCGAGGAGCGCGAGCGGTGCGGGTTCCGGCCGCTGGAGGAGGTGGCCCGCGAGGCCGACATTCTCACCTTCCACACGCCGCTCGACGCCTCGACGCGCCACATGGCCGGCAGCCGCCTGTTCGGCCGGATGAAACCCGGCGCCGTCCTCATAAACTCCTCACGCGGGGAGGTGGTCGACGGCGAGGCTCTGCTCCGAAGCGGTCTCGGCTGGGCGCTCGACGTCTGGGAGCACGAGCCGAACCCTGATCCGGCGCTGCTGGAAAACGCGCTGCTCGCCACGCCCCACATCGCGGGCTATTCCGAGCAGGGCAAGGCCAACGCCACGGCCATGTCCGTCGCCTCGCTGGCCCGACGTTTCGGCCTGCCGCTCGACGGGTGGTATCCGCCCCAGGCCGCCCCGGCGGTTCCGCGGCCGATCTCCTGGCAGGAACTTTGCCGGACCATCGGCGGGGCATACAACATCGCGGACGAAAGCCGCCGCCTCAAGGAGCGGCCCGGGGATTTCGAATCCATGCGCGACCATTACGCCTACCGCCGCGAATATTTTTAGCACAAACGGCACGGATTGCGCACACACCGGTGTCCGAAAAAGGCGAAACCCGCTTTTTATTAGCTAATTCGTCCTTTTTTAATTACCTTTGCCCGCGATTATCAGTTAAGAACCATGTACCGGAGAGTCATAAAGCCCGTACTTTTCTCGCTTACCATCGAGCAGGCCCACCACGCGGTGCTGCTGTTGCTGCGCATCATCGGGCTGATACCCGGCGGCCGCTGGCTGCTGCGCAAATGCTACGCCGTGGAGCATCCGGCGCTCGAACGCGAGGTGTTCGGCATCCGCTTCGCCAACCCCATCGGACTGGCGGCCGGATTCGACCACAACGGCGAGGCGTTCCGTGAACTGGCCGCGCTGGGATTCGGATTCGTCGAGGTAGGAACCGTGACGCCCCGTCCGCAGGCAGGCAACCCGCGGCCGCGGGTGTTCCGCCTCCCGAAGGACAACGCCATCATCAACCGCATCGGACTCGCGAACCGCGGGCTGGAAGCCACCATCCGCCACCTGCGGCGCCCGCACGACGGCGTGATCGTGGGCTGCAACATCGGCAAGAACACCTCGACCCCCGCCGAAAACGCTCCGGCGGACTACCTCAAACTCTTCCGCAGCCTCTACCAGTATGCGGACTATTTCACCGTCAACATCAGCTGCGACAACGCCTGCCGCGAAGGCACGACGCACACGCGCGAACATATTCTCCAGATACTCAACCCGCTGTTCGACTTCCGGCGCGGGCAGAACCAGTTCCGGCCGATCATGCTCAAAATCTCGCCCGACATGCCGGACGAGGTGATCGACCAGATCACCGACGTGCTGCTCGAAACGCCGCTCGACGGTATCGTGGCCACCAACGGGACCCACAGCCGCGAGGGACTCCACACGAGCCGCACGGCGCTCGAAAAGATCGGCAGCGGACGCCTCGGCGGCGCCCCGCTCACGCGCCGTGCCGTGGAGATCGTACACCGCGTCCACACCCGCTCGGGCGGCACCTACCCCATCATCGGAGTCGGCGGACTGATGTCGGCCGACGACGTGCGGGCGATGCTCGACGCCGGGGCCGACCTCGTACAGCTCTACACCGGCTACGTCTACAACGGTCCCGGAATGGTCAAAGAGGTGTGCCGCGCGCTGATCGCCGACGCGGAAGCCCGCCAGGCGGCGGAAAAGGCCGCACGGCAGGCCGCCGCATTGGAAGCCGCCGAACCGAAAACCGCTGTATCGGAAGTCTCCGCTCCGGAAACCGAAGTCCCGGAAGCCGCTGAACCGACATCCCCGGCCGACGCCCCGCAAACACAGCAGGAACCCGCAGAAAAACAGGAATCCATCCGGTCATGAAAGCGACAATCATCACCATCGGCGACGAAATACTCATCGGGCAGATCGTGGACACCAACTCGGTCTCCATCGCCAAGCACCTCAATGCGGCGGGCATCGTGGTCCGCGAGAAAATCTCGATCGGCGACGACCGCACGCAAATCATCGAAACGGCAGAGCGCGCCCTCGCCGCATCGGAGGTGACCGTCGTCACCGGGGGACTCGGCCCCACGAAGGACGACATCACCAAAAAGACCCTCGCGGAGATGTTCCGCAGCGACATGCGCTACGACGAACAAGTAGCCGTGCACGTCGAGAAGATGCTCACCGAACGCGGTATCGAGTTCAACGAGCTCAACCGCTCGCAGGCAATGGTCCCCGCATGCTGCACGGTGCTGTTCAACGCCCACGGCACGGCGCCGGGCATGTGGTTCGAGCGCGACGGACACGTGATCGTCTCGCTGCCGGGCGTGCCGTTTGAAATGGAACACCTGATGGAGGACGAGGTGATGCCCCGCCTGAAGGCCCGCTTCGCGCTGCGGCAGATCATCCACCGCACGATGATCACCGCGGGACTGCCCGAATCGATGCTCGCCAAGCGCATCGAAGCGTGGGAAAACGCCCTGCCCCCGTACCTGAAACTGGCCTACCTGCCCAATCCGGGCGCGGTGCGCCTGCGCCTGTCGGCCTACGAGGTGGAGGGCGAGAGCGTCGCCCGCGAAATCGAGAGCCGGTTCGAGGCCCTGCGCAAGATCATCCCCCACAACATCCTCGGGTTCGAAACCGCGACCATGCAGGAGGCGGTGCACAAAATACTCACCGCGCGCGGGCTGACGCTCGCCGCGGCCGAAAGCTGCACGGGCGGCTCGATCGCCGCACGGTTCACGGCCATGCCCGGCGCTTCGGCCTACTTCCTCTGCGGAGTGGTGTCGTACAGCAACGAATCCAAAGCCGAACTGCTGGGCGTCGACCCCGCGGACATCGCCCGCTACGGAGCCGTGAGCGAGCAGGTGGCCCGCCAGATGGCCGAGGGCGTCCGCCGCGCGGCAGGCGCCGACTACGCCGTGGCCACCACCGGGATCGCAGGACCCTCGGGCGGCTCGGCGGAAAAACCGGTCGGTACGGTGTGGATCGCCGTGGCGACACCCCGGAAGACAGTCGCAATCCTCAAACAGTGCGGAACCGACCGGGGACAGATCATCGACCGCGCCGGCGCCTTCGCCATCGGCCTGCTGCGCGACTGCCTGAATGGAAACTAAACACCTCCAGCCATGAATAAACTGCTCGTCATGCTGGCTGCGCTCTCCCTGACAGCCTCCTGCAACTGCTTCAAACCGGAAAAGAGAGTCCACCGCCTGCTGACCGACCGTACGCAGACGCTCGCCGTGGCCGAAAGTTGCACGGGCGGGACCATTGCCGCGCGGTTCACGGCCATGCCCGGCGCCTCGGCCTATTTCAAAGGCGGCGTGGTGGCCTACTGGAACCAGACGAAAGAACTGCTGCTGGGCATCTCCCGCGACACCATCGCCCGCTACGGCGTTGTGAGCGAAGAGATCGTGCGCAAAATGGCCGAGGGAGTCCGCCATGCCGCCGACGCCCATTACGGAATCGCCACCACCGGCATCGCAGGCCCTTCCGGCGGCACGCCCGAACTCCCGGTGGGTTCGGTCTGGATCGCCGTCAGTTCGCCCGAACGCACCGTGTCGCGGCTGATCCGCGTAAGAGGCAACCGCAGCAAAGTCATCCGCAAGGCCGGTTCGGCGGCCCTCTCCCTGCTCGAAGAAGAGATGCTGACGGAAAAAACAGCCCGTTATAATCCTTAAAAAAGCGAATTTATATACTTTTTTATTTGGTTTTTTCGGTTTTTGCGGCTAATTTTGTGCACTTTTAGCCCAAAATGTAATGAAAAACGCCCTGCTACTTCTGGTGATACTGGCAGCATCGGTATCGCCGGTTGCCGCCCAATCCTCGGCCGACGGTCTCGACAGCACGCTCGTAGCTTACTACCGCTGGTGCAACCGCCACAAACAGGACCCGGAAATGCTGCTCAAGGCCGACACCATGTTCCGTCTCGCGGGCGAAAAACAGAACCGCCGCATGCAGGCCGTAGCACTGTGCCTGAAAACCGACTACTACTATTACACCAACAAATTCGACTCGGTCAAAGTGTGGGTGGCGCGCACCCAGCAGTTCACCCGCCAGCACAACCAGCCGACGCACTACTATTTCGTCTGGACACGACTGATCTCCTACTACACCAAGTACAGCAAATACACCCTCGCCCAATATGAATTGGAACGCTTCCTCGACCAGGCCATCCGGGACGACTACAAACCGGCCATTGCCGAGGCATACAAGCATTTAGGACACATTTACCGGACCAAATCGCTCTACAATACGGCCATCGACACCTACCTCAAGGCCATCGATGTCGCCGAGCGGAACGGGCTGAAAGAGGTGGACGTCTCCGACCTTTACCTCCAACTCGGCGAGATGTACACCCAGCAGCGGAAATACGACCAGTCCGAGAGAGCGCTCCGAATGGCCGAGAAGACCATCCTGCTCCCCGAACATATCTGGCGCGTGCGCATCGCCCAAGCGAATCTCCATGCCGAGGAAGGGGAGTTTGCACGCGCCCGGCAGCTCCTGCGCGAAATCCGTGACGGGAGCAACGGATACGCCTCGGAAAACAAGGTCAGAGAGATCGAACTCTCCATCTACAAGCACTCCGGCGAACTGCACAAGGCGCTGGAAATCGTCAACAAACAGCTGGCCCCCTATGAAAAAACCCGGGACAGCACACATTATTTCTATATCCCGATGCTCGGAACCCGGGCCGCGATCAATTACAAACTGGGCAACTACAAGGCTTCGGCCGAGGACCTCTCGCGGCAAATGGCTCTCGCACAAAAGAAATACGACCAGAGCAACCGGGAGACGCTGAACGAATTCGCCACGCTGTTCGACGTCGAACGCCTCGACCGCGAAAAGGCCGAAGCGCAGCAGCAGGCCCAGGCCGAACGGCTGCGCCGCGCCCGCGTGTTCGAGATCAGTTTGGGTGTCATCCTGCTGCTGGCTTCGATATTCATCTTCATCCTGACGCGCCTCAACCGCCGCCTGGCCCATGCCAAACACGCCGCCGAGCAGGCCAGCCGCATGAAGGGCGTCTTCATCCGCAACATCACCCACGAAATCAACACCCCGCTGAACGCGATCGTCGGATTCGCCGAACTGGCCTCGACGGCCCCGGAAAACGACCCCGAGCGCGATGCCTACATCGACATCATACGCGAGAACAGCGGGTTCCTGCAGAAACTCGTGGACGACGTGCTCTACATCGCCGACCTCGAATCGTCGGACACCCCGCCCGTCAGTGCGCAGGCCGACATCAACGCCTGCTGCCGGGAGTGCATCCGCGGGCTTTCGAAACACGGCATGGCGGAGACCGCGATCCGGTTCCTTCCGGAACGCGAGAAATTCACGGCCGGAACCTCGTGCGTGCTGCTCACCAAAGCGCTCACCGAACTGCTGCGCAACGCCGTGCGGTTCACCGGACAGGACGGAACGGTATCGCTCTCCTACGCCGTGGCACAGGACGGCCGGAGCGTCACCTTCGCCGTTGAGGATTCCGGCCCGGGCGTCCCCGAAGGAGAGCAGGAACACATCTTCGACCGCTTCGTCAAAATCGACCCCTACGGCCAGGGCCTCGGGCTGGGACTGTCCGTGTGCCGGCTGATCGCCCGCACGCTGGGCGGCGACGTGCGCCTCGACACGCGGCACGTCCCCGGAGCGCGGTTTCTGCTGACGATCCCCGTCGAATAGCGCAAATGCGCCCCGAATCGGGTCTCCGGCCGAAAAAAAAGACGGCCGCTTTTGCTATTTGCCGAAAAGGTTGTATATTTCTGCATGTATTTAATCTTTTAATTGATAATCAATTAATTACGCTCAAGGCGACGTATTGAGAGTAACAAATTGGTAACAAAAATATCTAATTTCTACGATTTTTTCACAGATATAAGATATTAATACATAGATTCTTGCGAATCCTCAACCTTGACTGGTTGGGGATTTTTTGTTGCAATTTTTTAATCAAAAGCAAAAACCGATGATATACTATATATAAATATTAATTAAAAATTAAAATTTCATAAATATGAGAACAGAATTACAAACTGAACTACAAGAGATTAAACAATTGTTGTTGTTGAACAACAAAACCGTATTGACACCCGACGAAGTATCGTTGATGTACGGACTGAGTAAAGACTACTTGTATCACCTGACCAGTGAACGGGTGATCCCGTTTCATAAACCGAACGGCAAAAAAATCTTCTTCGACAAGGAGGAGGTAGAGAATTGGTTGTTGCAGAACCGACAGGATACCGTCGAAGAAACACAGCAAAAAGCAACGTTGTACAATTTGAAAAATAAGGGAGGGGTACGATGACGAATATATATTATAAATCAACGTATCGAACGACTATGGCGAACAATATCAATATCATGCAGTGGATTTGTACCGGGAATCACTCGATGACCTCCGACGAATCCGTTGCACATATTAATATTGTTTTTAATACAAAATATTTGTTTGAATCATGTTCGATACTATCAATATAAACCTTCGATCAATTGATACCCAACAATTGAATTTTGTCAAGACGGTTACTCGTGATCTGAATGCCGAACCTGTTTCCACTCGATTTGGAACCACATATATTTCCCATATTGACAATCTGACTATCCGAACAACGACACAAGGAGTATCCATCGGCAACGGCAGTCTTTGCAAGTTCCTTTACGGGAACAACGTGGTCAACTTTACGAGGACTGACACCCGACTTGCATTTGAAAAATTGTCCGACACGTTGCATATCTCGTTGAACAATGCAACTGTCTCCCGGATGGATGTTGCATACAATTTTGAGGTTACCTACCCTCCGGAATCCTATTTCTACCACTTGGGGAATTTGCCTTACTACAAACGACTGGAACAGTTGTACAACGGTGTAGAGGGATTGTATTACAGTTCGGTCTCCGACAAAAAACAATTGGTATTCTACGACAAGATCAAGGAGACGATCCATCACAAAGATTACATTCCACCGGAATATCAAAACAAGAATTTGTTGCGGTATGAACTTCGTTTTAAACATCACATCAACCAAATTTTCAAAGTGAACAAGGTGACTGTTCCGATGTTGTATGATGTTGCGTTCTACAATCGAATTGTCGATTATTGGAGATCGGTATACCAAAATATTGTCAAAGTCAACGAATACGAGATCGATATTGCCGATTGCAAGGGTATCAGGGATTTGAACAAAATCGGAATATTATTGTTGGTCGAACAACAGGGAGGGATGAACGAGTTCTTCAAAAAATTGGATCAACAATTTAAAATCGGAGAACTGGACAAACGGCAACTCTCGGAGATTAAACGACAAACTAAATTGTTATTGCAAAACAAATCGATAGGAGTAGTCCGTAGTCCTCTTATCGAGGAGTTGAATACACTCGTTGAGGGGGTGTAAACAAATATACAATCACAAGAAAAACCGAGAAAAATTCGTCAAAAAAATGAGGATTTTTCTCGGTTTTTCAATTGATTTTTGTTGTGAATATCAATCCAAAAAATGAAACGATTTGGAATTGCTATTGATATATCACTTGTAGATCACATTTGTTTGGTTATCGGTACGTTCGGTTGTGAATACGATGATGTTTCACAGAATCGTTTCCCATAAGATGTAATTGTCAATTCTATCTGGTGACCTTGATAAGAAGCAATTACATATCCCTCACGAGAAAGAATGTCGACATAATAATCTTGGGAATTATATTGATCCGCAAAAATCTCATTCAGAGAATACAACCTTTGCAGATTGCCATCTGCTAAATCTTTAGATGTTGTATTTAGAACGCCATAACAACCAAAACCAACCAGAAATATCTAATCGTAAGCCTTTAATTTTCAATATATTCTAAGATTTAACACATTTCGGCTGCTTTTTGATGCTTCCCAAATTTCCACATATTTTTGAGACGTATTTCTGACGTGGAGAATTTGCGGAGCTTGTCTTTTGTCACACCGTGCGGACAGTTGACAAGAGTTTACAACCGTTTACGATAAGCGACAACAATTGCCCCGATATGTAGCGACAGTCACATCGTGCAGAAAGGCGACAACGGTTGACTTCCGTTTACACCCGTTCACCATTTCAGAGATATACGATTGAAGAAATGAACACGTAAACGATAAAGCAGTATGAAAGTAACCAAGAAATGTAGTTTTTGCGGCAAACCGTTTGTAACCCGGAGCGGTATGCAAAGGTATTGCAGCGAGGCTTGTCAGGCGGAAGCCAAGCGAGCCAGAACGGTACAGAAGAACAACCTCTTCAAAGTCGCTCGACCACTCATGGAGATACAGCATCAGGAGTATCTCACCTTTTCCAAAGCTGCCACACTCATGGGCTGCTCCCGGCAGTACGTCTATAAACTTGTAGCCCTCGGTAAGCTGAAAGCCTCACGCATCAGCAGCCGCATGGCATTCATCCGCAGAGCCGACATCGAGCGGATGCTGGAGGGCAACCCGTATCATCGTGTTTTACCCGGTAGTACCTCCGCACCGGGAAAGTCCGCTTCATCTTCTTTGCCTGCCAAAAAAGAAAAAAGGGAAAAGGAAACCGATGAAGTGCTGGACTTCTATTCGGGCGAAGAGGTGATGACCCTTTATAAGGTCAAGCAGTCTTGGCTCTATACCACCGCCAAGCGTAACCGCATCCCCATCTGCCGCATCGCCGGAAAGAACTATTACAGCAAGAAGCATATTGACGATTTTTTCGGTGTGTCAGTTGATATAAGCAGGATTACCGACTGGCTCCTGACAGAAGAAGCGGAAGAATTGTTCGGCATGAAGCCCTCCGCACTCCGGGCATACGTCTATCGTCACAAGATACCCACCAAAAGAGAATACGGGCGCACCTATTATTCCAAATCCCATCTGGACGAGCTACGCAGAACCGACCTTGTAAATGATGAACGCTACTATACCGTGGAACAGGTAAAGCAGATTTACGGGCTTTCCTCCGCCAACATCTGCCATATTGTCAAGGTAAAGCACATCGAAAAGATAAAGGTCGGTGTAAAGAACCTGCTTTTGCGCTCCGATGTGGAGCGTGTCATGGCAGAGAGGAACAAGTAACCATGAACAACCTACATTACTGGAAAATTATTTCAGAATGATTGTCCGTGACGTTTCTCACGGTTGTTTCACGTTGTTTCTTTGCCATCGAAAAGTTCGGGAAACACCCACAAACGTATTATCAATTAAAACAGTATCAATATGAGCAAATGCAAGACAGTGACCTTGCGCAAGCGCAAGATTAAGAACG
>UQKD01000011.1 GCA_900541585.1 uncultured Alistipes sp. | reverse complement strand
GCGTAAGCGAATCGTTGTTCAAATGCGGCTTGTGCTTGCCGAGTGGACCCTATGTATCGGACGAAGACGTACAATATATTGTCGACCAGATTGAAGAAAACATTATTTAGATAACTATCGACAGAAGCTCGAAAATCGGCCTAATTACCCCCCCCCAACAAATAAACTATTGAAAATACTAAAATAATTCATATTTTCATAGCATAGAGATGTATTCAGATGTAAAAGATGCTATAAAATCGTAACCTCAAAAAACGGAAATTGTTGCGATATATTGATACATAGGGAACAAGAATAATAGGTCCGAGTCCCGTTCCCCGCTTAAAAACTCCTTTTCGAAGGGCTTTTTGTTAGAGAACAAAAGTAAATAATCCAGTATATCAGCGATATACTGGATTATTTACTTTTGTGGGGTATAGCGGCACGGATTTGTGTGTTCCTGCTTTTTCTGTTTGGACCGAATGGGCGTGAATACCCGTCAGAACACCAGTTCCACCCTGAATTGACCCCGCCGGCGCGAATAGCAATCGTCGTAAGAATGCATGTCGTAATCGGCGTCGTGCAGGAACCAGGAAATTCTGTGAGCCGCTGTTATAACTGACCGGGTTGTACGAACCGGTCGATGCATACGAACGGCCCATCCCTGATTCAGCATGTTACCGATATTGATGATGCCGAGTGAAAATTCGAGACTGCGTATCTCTCTGCCGATCTTCAGTGCGATGCGGTGCGACAGATGCAGTTTGAAGTGATGCTCGAATTTCTCGTTCGTAGCATACCGTTCGAAATATTCGCCGCGGTGTTTTAGGCATCGTTCTCCGGTCATGCCTTGAGATTGGCTTTCTGCTGTTCGATCGTATAACCGGTCGAAGCGGTGAAGGGTATCCGATCCACTTCGGCGTCGGTCGGAATGTGCATCAGACCGAATTCCGGACCTGGAATTGCCCCCCCCCGACGGTTTGGCAGGTCAGCTTTACTGCGGGGTGCGCTTCGTTCGGGCGGCTGCCCGGCGCGTTATCGGGCGGAGTTTTCCGGGCGTTTGCTGAAAATCGCCCTGATCCGGTCCATGTCGAATTTGGCCGAACGGTCGTAGTAATAGATGCCGTTCTGTTCCTGCTCCACGTCCGTGAGTTGGGTGTAGCAATAGCCCCATACCTGTCCGGAGAGGGAGAGCAGTGCGTCTACCTGGCCTTCGAGCCGGGTGTAGAACTCTTCGAGCGTGCGCGGCGCCTGTCCGTAACCCCATGATTCGGTCTGTGAATCGGTGGTCTGCTTCTCCTGGTCCTTCACCCATTTGATGCCGCCGAATTCGTCGACCAGGTAGGGGCACGAGCCGTCGTACTGCGGCCAGGCGTAGTTTTCGGTCGCCTTCATCTCGTTGAATCCGATGTTGCGCGTCTGATCGCGGGTCGTCCGCAGACGGGGATGGAAGAACGTGCCGCCGCTGAAGATCTTCTCCTTCAGTTTGGCCGGGTCCTGCTCGTAATTGTGGACGGCCCAGATGTCGGTCCTGACGATGGCGCCGCCGCTCACGGTGTTGACGGGACGCGTCGGGTCGAGGCGCCGGGTCAGGTCGTAGACGTCGGAGGCGAAGCGCGGGAACTGCGTGTTGTCGGGCCACCACTCCTCGTTCATCGGCGTCCACGTCAGCAGCGAGGGGTGGTTCCGGTCGCGGACCACGCATTCGGCCCACTCGGAGAGGAAGTTGCGGGCCGTCTCCACGTCGTTGGCGTCCATCCCCCAGCTGGGGCTTTCGCCCCAGGTGATATACCCGAGCTTGTCGGCCCAGTAATAGTAGCGTTCTTCGAAAACCTTTTGGTGCAGGCGCGCGCCGTTGAATCCGGCGGCCAGTCCCAGCTCGATGTCGCGGCGCAGGGCGTCGTCCGACGGGGCGGTCCAGATGCCGTCGGGGTAGAAACCCTGGTCGAGCACCAGCCGTTGGTAATAAGGCTCGTTGTTGAGGTAGACCTTGTTGCCTTCGATGTGGACCTTGCGCATCCCGACGTAGGATTTCACTGCGTCGAGCACCTGGCCGTCGGGGGCGATCACCTCGTAGGTCAGGTCGTAGAGGAACGGGTCTTCCGGACTCCAGAGCCTGGGCTTTTTGACCGGGATGACGACGACGCTGCTGTTCGACGCCCGGACCTGCCGCGTGCCGATGACCTTGCCGCCGTCCCGGAGGGTCACCCGGAGCGCGTTCGGGCTTTCCCGGAAGAACTGCGGGGCGACGATCAGCTGCTGCTGGTCGATGTCGGTCGTCACCCGGACGCGGGCGAGGGCCTCGGGAGCCACCGCCTCCATCCACACCGTCTGCCAGATGCCCGTCGTGCGGGTGTAGTCGCAGCTGTGCGAGGCGTATTGCAGCGACTGCTTGCCGGCGGTCTGTTTGCCGCTGCGCAGGTCGCTCGTGGCGAGGACGACCAGGCTGTGGCTGCCGCCCGGCTTCACGAATGCGGTGATGTCGTAGGAGAACGACGAGCTGCCCCCGAAATGGCGCCCGACGAAGCGGCCGTCGACGTACACCTCGGAGGTGTAGTACACGGCCCCGAAGTTGAGCATCACGTTGCGTTGTGCCCAGCCTGCCGGGATGTGGATCGTGCGCTGGTACCAGATGCGGCCGATGAAGTCCGTGTGTCCGACGCCCGAGAGCTTGCTCTCCGGAGCGAACGGCACGATGATCTTGCCGTCGAATCCTTTCGAGCCGGCGTAGCCGCGTTCCAGACCGCTTGCGCCGAAATCGAATGTGTAGGTCCATTCGCCGTTCAGGTTGATCCAGTCTGTCCGTTCGAACTGCGGACGGGGATATTCCGGGCGGGGAACCTGCGAAAACAGGCATGCGGCCTGCAGCAGGAAATAGAGGGTGATTGCGGTTTTTTTCATGGCTGTTTTTCGTTGGTATGCGTGTTTTCGGGGACTATTCCAGTACAATGTCGAACCGGTCGAACGGCTCCGTGCGGTGCGCCAGGTGCTTCGTCGACGGGGAGATGCCGAATAGCGGGGAGTAGGTCCTCACCCGGATGGTCTTCCCGTCGGGCAGGAATTCGAGGATGCGCAGCCAGCCGTCGCCGCCGTTGCCCTCCCAGCCTCCGCCGAGGGTCTGGACGTTGAACATCATCTGGTGAACCTTCTTCCCGGCGTCGTTGCGGTCGATGCGGTAGGAGACGTTGTCGGCGAATTCGCCGTTGCCGTTGGCCGTGTGTCCGCAGATCACCAGGTCGATATTGGACGAGGGTTTGACCAGTTTGTGCCAGATTTCAGCCCCGGCGTTCCCGGGGGCGATGTCGTAGCGGTCCTCGGCGATGTGGCGCGCCTCCTTGCCGTTGGTCAGGTAGCCGTGGGTCATGTAGATCACCCGGTGGCCGGCATACGTCTTGCCGCCGATCAGTTTGGCGGCCCAGCCGAGTACTTCGTCGCGGGGGTGGAACTCCGTCGTGACGACGAGGAGTTTGCCCCAGGCGGGATCGCTGAATTCGAACGCCGCGTTTTCGAGCGACGCCCGGCGGTTGCGGTTGGGGAAGGTCGCCACGCAGCACCCGCGCCAGGCGGAGTTGCGCTCGATCGGGAAGTAGTCGGGGAAGTTCGTGATTCCGTTTTCCGCCCGTTTGTAGCCGTAGTCGTGGTTGCCGCACGAAACGATGTAGGGAACCCGGTCGTCGAGGCGTTCGAACGCCCGGGAACTTGCCTGCCACATCTCCCGGCTCGTCCGGTCGAGCATCCTGCTGTCGGGAACGGCATTCTCGTTCTGCTCCACCAGGTCGCCCGTGCACAGCACGGCCCGGATGTGCAGGTTGTCGATGTTGTCGGCGATCCAGGCGGTGCAGAGTTCGAGGATCGGCTGGTTGACGGCGTATTTGACGTATCCCTGCGGGTCGCCCAGCAGGATCATCGAGAAGGATCTGTCGTCCGAGAGCGTTTGCCGGTCGGCCCGGCGCTGCGCCCCGGCGAGCAGCGGCAGCATGCCGCAAAGGAGGAGCAGCAGCAGGATGTTCGAATGTTTCATGGCTTCATTTATGGGTTTGCTGTGCCGAAGTTACGAAACTTTTTCAGAATACGGGCCGTTTGCCCCTGATCGGCAGCGTTTCGCCCCTCGCCGAGGGCGTCCGGGCCGCTCCGGCCCGCGGGGCGGCCGTTATTTTTGCAGGAGAATAGGCCGGAAAACCGAAAAAATAAGCTATATTCGTGCGATCAAAACTACCCAACTGATATGAAAAAGATACTTCTTGTACTATTGGGGGCCTGCACCTTCGTCGGAGCACAGGCCCAGTGGCAGACGCTCTTCAACGGCAAGAACCTGAAAGGCTGGACAAGGGTCGGCGGGACGGCGGAGTACCGGGTCGTCGACGGGGCCATCGAGGGCATCAGCCGGACGGGCACTCCGAACACCTTCCTGCGCACGGACAAAGAGTACGGCGACTTCATCCTGGAGATGCTGTTCCGCGTCGACGAAGGGTTGAATTCGGGCATCCAGTTCCGCAGCCACCTCACCGACGGTCGCGTGCGGGGCTATCAGTACGAGATCGATCCGTCGGCGCGCGCGTGGTCGGGCGGTGTCTACGATGAGGCGCGCCTCGGCTGGCTCTACCCGCTGACGACCAATCCCGCCGCGCAGCGGGCTTTCCGCCACGGCGACTGGAACAAGGTGCGCGTCGAGGCGGTCGGCAACCGCATCCGCACGTGGATCAACGGCGTTCCGGCCGCGGACGTGCTCGATGCGCAGGACGCCTCGGGTTTCATCGCCCTGCAGGTGCATGCGGTCGGCAAGCCCGAGCTGGCCGGCAAGAAAGTGAGCTGGAAGGAGATCCGCATCCTGACCTCCGGGCTGGAATACGAACTCTCGCCCGAAACGGGCATCGCGCAGCACAACTGCATTCCCAATACGATCTCCGAGCGCGAGAAGGCCGAGGGCTGGAAACTGTTGTGGGACGGGAAAACGACCGACGGCTGGCGCAGCCACAAGGGTCCGCAGTTCCCCGGCAAAGGCTGGCATATCAAGGACGGCGTCCTGACGGTCGAGAAGGCCGATGGCGCGGAGTCGGGCAACGGCGGTGACATCATCACCACCGGGAAATACCGCAATTTCATCCTGACGGTCGATTTCAAGATCACTCCGGGGGCCAACAGCGGCATCAAGTATTTCGTGAATCCCGACGTCAACAGCGCCAAGGGCGGTTCGGCCATCGGCTGCGAGTACCAGGTGCTGGACGATGCGAAGCATCCCGACGCCAAGCTGGGTGTGAACGGCAACCGCAAGTTGGGTTCGCTCTACGACCTGATTCCCGCTCCGGCGGACAAGCCGTTCCGCAAGGGATTTTTCAACAAGGCTGCGATCGTCGTGCGCGGCAACCACGTCGAGCACTGGCTCAACGACGTCAAGATCATCGAGTACGAGCGCAACAACGCCATGTGGGACGCGCTGGTCGATTACAGCAAATATAGGGATTGGGTGAACTTCGGCAATTTCGAAAGCGGCCACATCCTGCTGCAGGACCACGGCGACGAGGTCTATTACAAAAACATCAAGATCAGGGAACTGGAATAAACCGAATTGACGATGGCAGACAAGAAAATATCGCGCAGGAGTTTCCTGCAGAGCACGGCCCTCATCGGAGGCGCCGCGATGATTCCCTCGCTGCTCATGGGCGGCAATGCCGGGGCCGGAAACAAAAGGGTGGCTCCGCCGAAGGTCGTGGGGGCCAATGAAAAGGTCGGCGTGGCGCTGATCGGAATCGGCAACCGCGGCGCCGAAGTGGCCAAGGAGTTTCGTAAGACGGGACTTTGCGATGTCGTGGCGCTCTGCGACGTGGACATGGGCGCGAAGCACACGCAGGAGATCGAGGCCATGTTCCCCGGTGTGCCGAAGTACCGCGATTTCCGCAAACTGTTCGATGAAATGGCTGGCCGGATCGACGCCGTGATGGTGGCGACGCCCGACCACAGCCATTTCCCGATCTGCATGGCCGCCATGCGGGAGGGTATTCACGTCTACGTGGAGAAGCCGCTGGCCCGCACGTTTTACGAGTGCGAACTGCTGATGCAGGCCGAGAAGAAATACGGCGTCGTGACCCAGATGGGCAACCAGGGGCATTCCGAGGCCAACTATTTCCAGTTCAAGGCGTGGAAAGACGCCGGGATTATCAAGGATGTGACGGCCGTCACGGCCCACATGAACAACCCGCGCCGCTGGCACGGCTGGGACCCGAAGATGACGGCCTATCCGCAGGGCGAATCCGTCCCGCGGACGCTGGACTGGGAGACGTGGCTCTGCGCCGCGCACGAGCACGCCTACAACCACGACTACCACAAGGGGCAGTGGCGCTGCTGGTACGATTTCGGCATGGGCGTGCTGGGCGACTGGGGTGCGCACATCCTTGACACGGTGCACGAGTTCCTCGACCTGGGGCTTCCCACGGAGGTCAATCCCACCTACCTCAAGGGCCACAACCGCTTCTTCTATCCCATGTCGTCGACGCTGGTCTTCCGCTTCCCCGAACGCCGGGAGATGCCCGCCCTGGACATCACCTGGTACGACGGGCTGGACAACATCCCCGCCGTACCCGACGGCTACGGCGTCTCGGAACTCGACCCGAATATTCCGACCGTTGCGGGCGGCAAGATTCAGCCCGCGAAGCTCAATCCGGGCAAGGAGATCTACTCCGAAACGCTGACCTTCAAGGGCGGATCGCACGGCAGCAAGCTGTCGATCATTCCCGGAGAGCGTGCGAAGGAGATGGAAGGCAAACTCCCTGAGGTGCCGAAAAGCCCTTCGAACCACTATGCCAACTTCCTGTTGTCGGTCATGGGCAGGGAGCGGACCCGCTCGCCCTTCTCCGTCGCAGGCCCGTTGAGCCAGGTCTTCTGCCTCGGCGTCGTCAGCCAGTGGACCGGCGAAAAGATCCTTTTCGACCGCCAAACCAAACAGATCACCAACAATCCGCTGGCCAACCAGCTGCTCTGGGGCGCCGTTCCCCGCCGCGGCTGGGAGGAGTTTTACAAACTGTGACCGGGACCGGAAGGCCTCTGGTCTAAACACGCAATGAATTGAAAGATACGGTAATCACCGCGAAGGCGAAATGCCGGGAACTGTGGGTCGTTCTCGGCTGTTTTGCGGCCGCCTGCCTGATCAACGTGGCGGCTATCGTCCGCTACCGCACCGACTGGTCCGAGATTTTCTCCCAGCTCGGATACGTCGTGTGCATCGCCGCCGTGCTCTACCTGCTGGTGTGGGCGGTGCGGCTGGTCGTGGGGCTGTTCCGGCGCAGGAAATAGGGTCATGGAGTTTGTTTACAGCGCCCGAAATCCGCAGGCCCGTGTGGCTTACGCCTCGTTCGGGGCGATGCACACCGTTTTGGAAACGGTGCTGGTCGGCCTCCCCGAACCCGAGGCCCGGCGGCTGTCGGAGGAGATCGAACGGCTCGTGCTGGCGCTCGACGCCCGACTGAACCGGCACGACGCCGGAAGCCTCTTTGCGCGGATCAACGCCTCGCAGGGGCGGGAGGCAGTCGCGCTGGACGAGGAGACCTTCGTCCTGCTGCAACTCTGCGAGGTGTTCCGCAAGAGCACGGACGGTTATTTCGACATCGCGGCCTTTTCGCCGGGCGGGACTGTGCCGGCCTACCGGCTCGACCCCGCGGCGCGGAGCGTCACGCTGACCGGGGCGGATATTGTGCTCGATGCGGGCGGCTTCGGCAAGGGCTACGCGCTGGACCGGGTGCGGAAACTGCTGGCCGATGCCGGTGTCGCGAACGCCCTGGTCAACTTCGGGGACAGTTCGGTGGCGGCCGTCGGCTCGCACCCCTTCGGGGATTGCTGGCAGGTGACGGCGAAGGCGGGCGGCGGCACGTTTCGTCTGAAGGAGACTTCGCTCTCCCTCTCGGGGCTGCGGCCCGACGGACGGGCGCATATTGTCGATCCGAAAAGCCGCCGGACGGTGTCGGACAGCGTCGTCGTCGCGGTCGAGGGCCGTTCGGCCTTCGTCTGCGAGATTCTCTCCACGGCGCTCTACGCGGCTCCCGCCGGGGCGAGGCAGGGAATCGCCGCCGAATTCGAAGGTTATCGCCATACCGAAATAAAGCAACATACGGAATCATGGACAGAAGAGAATTTATGAAACGGGTCGGCACGCTGGGCGCAGCCGGACTCGCGTTGTCGGCCGTTCCCTGGCTGAAAGGGTGCACCGCGGCGGGGCAGGAGGAGATCCGGGGAGGCCGTGTGCGCTTCGGCGTCATCGGCACGGGATCGCGCGGACAGTACCACATGCGCAACCTGCTGTCGGTCCCCAATGCCGGGATCACGGCCCTTTGCGACAACTATGCGCACAACCTCGACAAGGCGTCCGCGATTGCTCCCGGAGCGAAGCGCTACGACGACTACCGCCGCCTGCTGGAGGACCCGGAGGTCGACGCGGTCATCATCGCCGCGCCGCTGCACCTGCACTACCGGATGGCACTCGACGCCTTTGCGGCGGGGAAGCACGTGCTCTGCGAGAAGGCCATGGCCTACACCATGGAGGAGTGCTTCGAGATGTACCGGAAGGGCCGGGCTTCGGGCAGGGTCTTCTTCGTCGGGCAGCAGCGGCTGTTCGACCCCAAGTATATCCGGATCATGGACTCCGTGCGCAAGGGCGAGCTGGGTCCGGTGGTGAACGTCCGCAACTACTGGTATCGCAACAACGACTGGCGGCGGAAGGTCCCCTCGCCGGAGCTGGAGCGGCACATCAACTGGCGGCTTTACCGCGAATACTCCCGCGGACTGATGACCGAACTGGCCTGCCACCAGCTGCAGAACGGTACGTGGGCGATGGGGATGCTCCCAACGCAGGTCATGGGCACGGGCAATATCGTCTACTGGAAGGACGGCCGCGAGGTGTTCGACAGCGTCAGCACCATCTACACCTTTCCCAACGGGGTCAACATGACCTTCGAGTCGGTGATCGCCAACAAGCACTTCGGCATGGGCGAGCAGATCCTCTGCAAGGAGGGGACCGTCGACCTGGCCAACGGGCGTCTCTACATGGAGACCCCGCGTAGGAAGAGCGGCATCCGCCAGCTGGTCGGGGAGATCGAGCAGGGCGTTTTCAGCAATTCGGTCTTCGCGGGTACGAGCTGGTCGGCGGAGGGGGCTTCGGCCGACCCGGGCATCGCGATCATGCCCGAGGCGGTGGAGGGCGACGGCTCGCTCGAAATGCTCCGGGCCTTCTGCCACAGCGTTCTCACGAACACGCAACCGCTCAACGTCCTGGAGGAAGCCTATTACGCCTCGGTCTTCTGCCTGCTGGGCGACGAGGCGATCCTGCAAAATAAGATTCTGACGTTGCCCGAGGAGATCCGGATCGATTACATTTGAAACCGTACGAACGGCCGGCCCGGGACATCGCCGCGGGTGATGTTCCCGAGGTGCCGCGTGCGGTCGGCGCTATTCCGAAAGAACTGTTGATGAATACGACTTCCGTCGATATGCAGGCGCACCGGCCTGCGGCGGGCAGGACGGTTTACCCGATTCTGTTCCTGGTTTGCATCACCCACCTGCTCAACGACATGATGCAGTCCGTCATTCCGGCGGTCTATCCGCTCCTCAAGGAGAAATTCGGATTCACCTTTGCCCAGATCGGTGTCATTACGCTGGTCTTCCAGCTGACCTCTTCGCTCCTCCAGCCGGTCGCGGGGCGTCTGGCCGACCGCCATCCACGGCCCTATTCCCTGGCGGCGGGCATGTGTTTCACCTTGGCCGGGCTGCTCGCGCTCTCCGTCGCTCCCGGGTTCGTCGCCATTCTTGCGGCGGTCGGCCTGATCGGCTGCGGCTCGTCGGTCTTCCATCCCGAATCCTCGCGGGTCGCCCAGCTCGCCTCGGGCGGCCGCAAAGGCCTCGCGCAGTCGATCTTCCAGGTCGGCGGCAACGCCGGAAGCGCTATGGGTCCCCTGCTGGCCGCGCTGATCGTGATTCCGTTCGGGCAGGTCTCGATCGGCTGGTTCGCACTGGCCGCGCTGCTCGCCATTTTCATCCTCGTGAAGATCGGGCACTGGTACAGACGGCAGCTGGCTGCGGCCGCCCGCAAATCCGCTGTTGCAGCGGTGACGGCAGCGCACGGCCTTTCGAAACGGAAAATCCGGACGGCGTTCGTCATCCTGGGGGTGCTGGTGTTCTCGAAGTATTTCTACATCGCTTCGATGACCAACTATTTCACGTTTTTCCTGATGGACAAGTTCGCCGTGTCGGTGCAGGGGGCGCAGTACTGTCTGTTCGCATTCCTCGCGGCTTCGGCGGCGGGGACCTTTATCGGCGGGCCGCTCGGCGACCGCATCGGGCGGAAATACGTGATCTGGGGTTCGATCCTCGGGGCGGCGCCCTTTACGCTGATGCTTCCCTACGTCGGCCTGGTCTGGACCATCGCTTTGGCCGTCGTCATCGGACTCGTCATTTCGTCGGCCTTTTCGGCCATCCTGGTCTATGCGACCGACCTGATGCCGGGCAAGGTCGGCATGATCGCCGGGGTGTTTTTCGGACTGATGTTCGGACTGGGAGGCCTCGGATCGGCCTTCTTCGGATGGCTGGCGGACCGGACGAGCATCGAATTCATCTTTCAGATCAGCACCCTGCTGCCCCTGTTGGGCGTAATCACCGGCTTCCTGCCCGACGTCGAGAGCCGGAAAGTCCGGTAGCCCCTGCTGAAGGGAATCATTTTTGTGCTATATTTACGGACAAAACGAATACGGTTATGGAGCGGGAGAACGTCTTTCACATCCGGAACATGGTTTGCAACCGCTGTATACTGGTTGTGACCCAGTTGCTCGAAAAGTCGGGGTTCACGCCCCTCGATGTCGAACTGGGAACGGCCGTCGTGCAGGAGACGCCCGGCCGGGAACAGCGGGAGGCGTTCCGCAAGCTGCTCGAAGCCTACGGGTTCGAACTGATCGACGATCGGCGGATGCGCCTTATCGAACAGATCCGGACGGCCGTGATCGAACTGGTGCATTACAGGGAGGACGCCTCCAAGGTCAACCTGTCGGACTACCTGCGCGAGCGCTGCCACCGCGATTACAGCGCATTGAGCAAGCTCTTTTCGGAGGTCAGCGGCATCAGTATCGAGAAGTACTACCTCGCCCAGCGGATCGAGCGGGTCAAGGAGTTGCTGGCTTACGGTGACCTGACCGTCAGCGAGATCGCCGACAAACTCCGTTATTCGAGCGTGGCGCACCTCAGCGCCCAGTTCCGCGCCCAGACCGGGATGTCGCCCAGCGAGTTCCGGCGGCTGAAAGGACGCGGCCTGAAACCGCTGGACGAAGTGTAGGTATAAATCATATCCATAATTCTGTAACGCCCGGAGCGTGTCGGGGTCTTACCTTTGTTCCCATGGAAAAGTGTAAGATCATTACGAATACGTTTCCGGTCGTGGGCATGAGCTGCGCTTCGTGCGCCGTCCGGGTGAATAAGACGCTCGGCGCCCTGCCGGGCGTCGAGTCCGCGCATGTGAACTACGCTTCCGGTACGGTGCAGGTCGCCTACCGCCCGGGGGTGTGCTCTCCCGAGGCGCTGAAGCGGGCCGTGCAGGGGGCCGGTTACGACCTGCTGACCGACGCGGAAGGCCCGGCGGAGGACGAGGCGGCGCGTGCCCGTGCGGCGCATTACCGCGCGCTGAAACGGCGGACCCTCTGGGCGGTGGGGCTTTGCATTCCGATCGTGGCCGGAGGCATGCTGTTCATGGATGTTCCGGCCGTGAAATACGCCGTGTGGGCGCTTTCCACCCCGGTCGTTTTCGGACTGGGGCGGGGATTCTTCGTCAACGCCTGGAAACAGTTACGCCACGGGACGGCCAACATGGATACGCTGGTGGCCGTCAGCACCGGAATCGCTTATCTGTTCAGCCTTTTCAACCTGCTCTTCCCGGAATTCTGGCTGTCGAGAGGCATCGAGCCGCATGTCTATTTCGAGTCGGCGGCCGTCATCGTCGCCTTCATCCTGCTGGGGCGGCTGCTCGAGGAGCGGGCGAAGCGCGGCACGACGACGGCCATCGCGAAGCTGATGGGCCTGCAACCGAAAACCGTCACGGTGATCGCCCCTTCGGGTGAACGTTCCGTACCCGTTGCGGAGGTTCGTGCCGGGGATCTGCTCGCCGTGCATCCCGGCGAACGCATCGCGGTGGACGGCACGGTGGCCGAAGGCGGGTCGTACGTCGACGAGAGCATGCTCAGCGGGGAGCCGCTCCCCGTCTACAAGCAGAAGGGTGCGGCGGTGTTCGCCGGGACGATGAACCGCAACGGTGCGTTCCGCTTCCGGGCCGACAAGGTGGGGCAGGACACGGTGCTGGCCCAGATCATCCGCATGGTGCAGGGTGCGCAGGGCAGCAAGGCTCCCGTGCAGCGGACCGTCGACCGGATCGCCGGCATTTTCGTTCCCGTCATCATCGTCCTTGCCGTGCTGACCTTTGCGGCGTGGATGCTCTTCGCGCCGGAGGAGGGCTTCACCCGCGGGCTGCTGGCGATGGTGACCGTGCTGATCATCGCGTGCCCCTGTGCGCTGGGGCTGGCGACGCCCACAGCCCTCATGGTCGGGATCGGCAGGGGCGCCGGGCGGGGCATCCTGATCAAGGACGCTGCGAGCCTGGAGGTGGCCCGGAAGGTCGACACCGTGGTGCTGGACAAGACCGGAACGCTCACCGAAGGCCGTCCGTCGGTCGTGGACGCCGCATGGGCCGAAGGAGCGGAGACGGCGCGGGGGATTCTGTTCAGCCTCGAAAAACACTCGGAGCATCCGCTTTCGCAGGCCGTCGTCGAATCGCTCCGCGGGGAGCGGGCCGTTTCCGTGACCGGGTTCGAAAGCATTCCCGGGCAGGGTATCCGGGGCGTTGCGGAGGGGCGGACCTGGTATGCCGGGAACGACGCGCTGCTGGCCCGCCACGGCATCGTACCCGATGTCCGCCTGCAACGGCTGGCCGAAGGGTGGATGCAGGAGGCGAAGACCGTGGTTTGGTTCGCCGACGCGGAACGGACGCTCGCCGCGATGGCCCTTGCCGATGCGCTGAAACCTTCGTCGGCCGGGGCAGTCGCCCGGCTGCACGCGCTGGGAATCACGGTCTGGATGCTGACGGGCGACAACGCCGGTTCGGCGCGCGAAACGGCCCGGAAGGCCGGGATCACCCGTTTCCGGGCGGGTGTCCTGCCGCACGAAAAGGCCGGATTCGTCCGGCAGTTGCAGTCCGAAGGCCGGACGGTGGCCATGGCGGGTGACGGGATCAACGACAGCGCGGCTCTCGCGCAGGCCGATTTGAGTATCGCCATGGGGCAGGGGAGCGACATCGCGATGGATACCGCAATGGTGACGATTCTCTCGTCGGACCTCCGGAAAATCCCGGAGACGATCCGGTTGTCGCAGCTTACCGTGCGGACGATTCGCCAGAACCTCTTCTGGGCCTTCATTTACAACCTCATCGCCATTCCCGTAGCGGCCGGGGCGCTTTATCCCCTCTGGGGGGTTCTGCTCGATCCGATGATCGGCGGGGCGGCCATGGCCTTGAGCAGCGTGAGCGTCGTGGCCAACAGCCTGCGGCTGAAACGCCGGCGAATCGGCGATGAATGCGAATATGAAAAACCGATTAAAACCGAAGAAAAGATGAAAAAAGAATTTATCGTGGACGGCATGACGTGCGATCATTGCCGGACGCATGTGGAAAATGCGTTGAACGCCCTCGATGGCGTGAAGGCGGTCGTGATGTTGCACCCTCCGGTGGCCTCCGTGGAGTTCTCCGGGCCGGAAATCGGCCTCGGGGAGTTGCAGAAGGCCGTCACCGAGCGGGCCGGGGAGTATACCCTGCGGACGCGGTGACGACCGACGCCCCCGCCTGTGCAGGCGGGGGCGTTTTTTCGGGCCGGGCGGCATCTTTTCGGCGGATACCCGGCGGAAGGATGCGCTTTAGCATTAACTTTGCTTTCGGATCGTGTAAAGTATGCGGATGGAGACTCTTTCCCGTTGGATCGGCGGCGTGAACGACGTGCTGTGGCCCTATGTCCTGGTTGCGGCGCTCTTGGGGTGTGCCGTGTGGTTCACCCTGCGTACGCGGGGCGTGCAGTTCCGCCTGCCGGTGGGCGCGATGGTGCTGTTCGGAGCTTTGGCGACGCTCGACCTGGCGTGGAGCTTCGCCGACGTGACGATGGCGCTGATGACGCAGTGCAACCTCGCGGCGATCGTGCTGCTGGGCCGTCAGGCCTTCCTGCTGCTGGCCGACTGCACGGCCCAGAAGCGGCAGGGCATTAAAAATCCGGTCTTCACGAAAGACCGGATTCCCGAGTTGAAACACAAGGCCGAATGCTGGTAATCTACCGCCCCGTGCGTGCCGCCAGCGCGGCCGGATAACGGTCGCCCGAGATGGCGATGCGGTCAAGCTCGGCCCCGATCGCGTCGGCCTCTGCCGCCGGGAGTGCGACCTCCGCGGCTCCGAGGTTGTCGGCGAGGTGCTGCGGACTGCGCGTGCCGGGAATCGAGACGATCCACGGTTTGCGGGCCGTCAGCCACGCAAGGGCGATCTGCGCCGGGGTGGCGTTTTTCGTCGCGGCGACGTGCCGGACGTAGTCCGCCAGCGGCTGGTTGGCGTCGAGGTTTTCGGGCGTGAACCGCGGCACGATCGAGCGGAAGTCGTCCGCCGCGAAGCGCGATTCGCGGTTGAAGCGTCCCGTGAGGAATCCCTTGCCCAACGGGCTGAAGGGAACCAGCCCGATGCCCAGCTCTTCGAGTGCGGGCAGCAGTTCCTGCTCGGGCTGCCGCCAGAACATCGAGTATTCGCTCTGGACGGCCGTGAGGGGCAGCACGGCGTGCGCCCGGCGAATGGTCCCGACTCCCGCTTCGGAGAGTCCCCAATGGCGGATTTTACCTTCGCGCACGAGGTCGGCGACCGTCGAGGCGACCTCTTCGATCGGTACGGCGGGGTCGACCCGGTGCTGGTAATAGAGGTCGATCACGTCGGTGCGCAGGCGGCGCAGCGACCCTTCGACCGAGCGGCGTATCTGCTCCGGACGGCTGTCGAGTCTCTGCTCGCCGTCCTGCATCTGAATCCCGAATTTCGTGGCCACGACCACCTGGCCGCGTATCGGGGCGAGGGCCTCGCCGACCAGCTCTTCGTTGGCGTAAGGCCCGTAGACCTCGGCCGTGTCGAAGAAGGTGACGCCCTGCTCGTGGGCGCTGCGGATCAGCGCGATCATCTCCCGTTTGTCGGCGGCGGGTCCGTAGCCGTGACTCATGCCCATGCAGCCCAGGCCGATGGCCGAAACTTTCGGACCGCGTTCTCCCAGTTTTCTGTATTTCATAATTTCGGATTTTAATGACATGGCAAAAATAGCGTAACCGGGGCGGCTGATCGCTACCCCGGTTACGGATGGTCGTACCAAAATTACGGCTGCGGCTACTCCACCAGCCGGCGTGTCACGCTCCACCGCTGCATCAGCCACACCACCGCCCAGCTCACGGCGAAGGCCCCGCAGGCGATCAGCGGGATGCGCGCCAGTGCGGGAAGTTCCGGAATCCGTTGTACGAGGTCGTAGCCGGCCTGAACGAAGATGAAGTGGCAGAGGTAGATGCCGAATGTCGCGCCTGCCAGCCGCGAGAGCCATGCACGGGGCCGTGCGGCGGCCTTCTGCACGAGGATGAAGACCGGGGCGGTCATCATGAAGACGTTGATGCCGGCGAAATACCAGACGATTTCGAGGTAGGCGTAGTTGCCCGGGAAATGTTTCTGCATCACCACGTAACCCAGCCCCGTGACGAGGTATCCGGCGAGGAAGGTCGGGAGACAGACGGCCAATGTTTTCCGCCAGCTCCATGCGGGCGGGAATTTCACGAGATAGAAGGCCAGCACGAGATAACCCGCGAAGCCCGAGACATAGTAGAACGTGCCGAACTCGTTCCAGTCGCAGACGCCGTAAAGTCCCGTGTTGCCGTAGTTGCCCGTGTAGCCGAGCGCCGGGGCCAGCATCTTCACGTAGGGCAGCAGCAGCGTCACGCCCCAGATCGCGAGGATGGTCCGAAGGTCGCGCCGCGAGGCCCGTTCGAGCCACGGGCTGATCAGCGGCATGATCAGGTAAAGCCCCATCAGCATATAGAGATACCAGAGCGGCGTGGTGTCGTAGCAGAAATTGAAGACGAAGGTCCACATCTTGTGCAGCGTCGCTTCGCCGGTGAACAGCGCGGGGGCGATCGACGGGCTGGAGGTCCCGACGTAGCGCATATACAGGTAGTAGAGCACGGGCAGCGCCAGCGACCAGAAGACCAGCGCCAGGAGGACGCGGCCGATGCGCTTGCGGTAGAAAGCTCCGGTTTCCAGCCGTACAGGGAGCAGCAGTACCCCCGACATCATCACGAACAGCGGCACGCAGGCCCGGACGAAACTGCCTGCAAGGGCGCCCTGCAGGAAGGTCGCGCGGTCGCTGTCGAATACGGCGACGAAGGCGTCGCAGCTGTGGGAGAAGACCACCAGGAAACAGGCGATCACACGCAGGAGGTCCACCCAGCCGATGCGTTCGCGGGCCGGGACGTTCAGGTCGGGAAGTCGGTTCTTCATTGTCGCAGAGATGGATTTCCGGCGAAGATACGAAAAAAATCCCGAACCGCGGCCCACGCGGTAGTTCAGTTCGCGGGCGTGACGACGTAATAGTCGAACAGCACGAGGATGTGGAGCTTGTCCGCTGCGCCCGTGGCCGCGGCATAGAATCCCCTGCCCTGTCTGGCGTCGCTATACCCTTTGTCCCGGAGGATCGGAATCCCGATCAGTTGACTACTACCGTGGGGAAGTACTCCCGCAGCAGGGCCGCGGCGCGGTCGAGCTGTCCGGGGGTGTTTTCCCGCACGTCGCGGAGTTTGTATTCCAGCCCCATCGCCTCGTATTTGTGGACCCCGAGGGTGTGGTAGGGGAGCAGTTCGACCCGCTCGACCGACGCATAGCCGCCGAGGCGTTCGCCCAGCGTGCGGATGTCGGCCTCGGCATCGCTGTAACCCGGGACCAGCACGTAACGCAGCCAGAAGGGTTTTTTGTGGGCTTCGAGCCAGGCGGCCGTGCGGAGCGTCTGGGTGTTCTCGCGCCCGGTGAGGGCGCGGTGGCGTGCAGGGTCGGCCTGCTTGACGTCGAGCAGGACGAGATCGACCAGCCCCAGCAGTTCCTCGACGGCCTGGTTCCACACCCCGCCGTTCGTATCGATGCAGACGTGGATGCCCGCCTCCTTCAACGCTTTTACGAGCGGAACGAGTTCCGCGGCCTGAAAGGTGGGTTCCCCGCCCGAGAAGGTCACGCCGCCGCGCCGTCCGAAGAACGGTTTCTGGTCGACGGCCATGCGGAGTATCTCCGCGGGGTCGGTCGGTGTGCCCTCCCCGGCCTCGATCGTGTCGGGATTGGCGCAGTAGAGGCAGCGGAAATTGCAGCCTTGCAGGAAAACGACGAGCCGGAGTCCCGGCCCGTCGAATGTTCCCATCGATTCGTAAGAATGTACACGAAGCATGATTACATCCGTTCGTGAAAACTCCGGCTGATGACTTCGAGCTGGTGCTCGCGGCTCAGCTTCGTGAAGTTCACGGCATAGCCCGAGACGCGGATCGTAAGCTGCGGGTATTTCTCGGGGTGCTCCATGGCGTCTTCGAGCATCTCGCGGTTCAGCACGTTGACGTTCAGGTGGTGTGCACCCTTCGTAAAGTAGCCGTCGAGCATCGTAACGAGGTTCTCGATACGGTCCTCGGCCGTCGGACCGAGCGATTTGGGTACGATCGAGAAGGTGTTCGAAATACCGTCCTGCGAGTCGCGGTAGCGCATCTTGGCCACCGAGGCGAGCGAGGCGATGGCGCCGCTCTTGTCGCGGCCGTGCATCGGGTTGGCTCCCGGGGCGAAGGCCACGCCCTTGAGGCGTCCGTCGGGCGTTGCGCCGGTCTTCTTGCCGTACATCACGTTCGAGGTGATCGTCAGCAGCGACAGCGTCGGGCGGGCGTTCTTGTAGACGGGCAGCTTCTTCAGCTCCTCGCTGAAGTAGTAGACGAGGTCCACGCCCAGGTGGTCGACACGGTCGTCGTTGTTGCCGTAGCAGGGGAATTCACCCTCGATGTCGAAGGCCTCGGTGAGTCCTTCGGCGTTGCGGCGGGGCGTCACGCGGGCGTATTTGATGGCCGAAAGCGAGTCGAGAGCGATCGAAAGACCGGCCACGCCGTAGGCGAGGTTGATGCGGGGATCGGTGTCGACGAACGCCATCTGGGCCTTCTCGTAGTAGTACTTGTCGTGCATGTAGTGGATGATGTTCATGGCCTCGTTGTAGATACGGGCGATCTCCTTGAGCACCATCTTGTAGTTGCGCATCACCTCCTCGAAGCGCAGCGGGCCTTCTGACAGGGCCGGAATACCCTTGACCATCAGCGTGCCGGTGTTCTCGCAGCGTCCGCCGTTGATGGCCAGCAGCAGGGCTTTGGCCAGGTTGGTGCGGGCGCCGAAGAACTGGATCTGGCGGCCGATGTCCTGGAACGACACGCAGCAGGCGATGCCGTAGTCGTCCGAGTGGCGGACCTCACGCATCAGGTCGTCGTTCTCGTACTGGATCGAACTGGTGTCGGCCGAAACCTTGGCGCAGAAGTCCTTGAATCCCTGCGGCAGCTCGGGGCTCCAGAGAATCGTGAGGTTCGGCTCGGGCGAAGGACCGAGGTTGTAGAGCGTCTGCAGGAAGCGGAACGAGGTCTTCGTCACCTTCGTGCGGCCGTCGTTGAAGCGTCCGCCGATGGCTTCGGTCACCCACGTGGGGTCGCCGGCGAAGATGTCGTTGTAGGACTGCATGCGCAGGTGGCGCACCATGCGCAGCTTGATGACGAACTGGTCGATCAGCTCCTGGGCGAACGATTCGTCGATCGTGCCGTGCGCGAGGTCGTATTCGATGAAGATGTCGAGGAACGACGAGACGTTGCCCAGCGACATGGCGGCTCCGTCCTGCTCCTTGACGGCGGCCAGGTAGGCCATGTAGACCCACTGCACGGCCTCCTGCGCCGAATGCGCCGGGCGGCTGAGGTCCAGTCCGTAGTATTCGCCCATCGTGCGGATGTCTTTCAGGGCCTTGATCTGCTCGGCGACCTCCTCGCGCAGGCGGATGCGGGCGTCGGTCATCGGGCCGGTGAGGCTGCGCAGATCCTCCTGCTTGGCTTCGATCAGGCGGTCGGTTCCGTAGAGGGCCAGACGGCGGTAGTCGCCGATGATGCGGCCGCGGGCGTAGTTGTCGGGAAGACCCGTCAGGAAGCCCAGCGAGCGGAACGAGCGGATCTCCTCGGTGTAGACGTCGAAAACCCCGTCGTTATGCGTCTTGCGGTAGTGGGTGAAGATGTCTTTCACCTTTTCGTCGACCTCCACGCCGTTCTCCTTGCAGGCGCGCGACACGACGTTGATGCCGCCGAAGGGCTTGATGGCGCGCTTGAGCAGTTCGTCGGTCTGCAGGCCCACGATCAGTTCGTTTTCGCGGTCGATGTAGCCGGCCTTGTGCGAGGTGACGGTCGAAACGGTCCTGTTGTCCAGTTTTCGGACGCCGTTATGCTGACGCTCCTCTTCGAGGGCTTTGAGACAGAGGTTCCAGATGTGCTTCGTACGCTCGGTAGGTCCTGCGAGGAACGAGGCGTCGCCCAGGTAGGGAGTGATGTTTGTCTGTACGAAGCTTGTCACGTTGATCTCTTTGCTCCAAAGCCCGTCGATAAAGGTTTTGTTCAGTTCCATAGATGATATTGTTCGTTTTGAGATTATAATTGTCCTATTTCGGTCGGCAAAGATACGTTATTTTTTTCACACCGACCAAAGAGTGGTTACAAATTTTTATAAAAATTTAAAAAATACCTACGATCAGGTATTGACGGAGCTTTTCGGGACGTGCAATAGTTACAAGAAGGCATTGTGACGTTTGTGGCCCTGCTTTTGCAGGAGCCTGAGTGTATAAATACGAAAAAACAATGAAAAAATTCTGGATTGCCCTGCTGGGAGCGGGGCTTTTTGCGACGGCGGTATTCGCCGACGGTGATGAAGTTCCGGTCAGGATGCACGAACTGCCCGATGCGGCGCGTACGCTGGTCGACAAATATTTCCGCGACATCGAGGTGACCTCCGCGATGATGGAGAAGGGCATGGCCCCGAGTTACGAGGTGAAGCTGGCCGACGGCACGAAGATCGATTTCGACGCCCGCGGCGAATGGACCGACGTCGAGCGTCCGAACGGCGTCGTGCCCGACGGGCTGGTTCCGCAGCCGATCCTGAAATTCGTGGCTGCGAACTATCCGGGGCGCCACGTCCGGGGTGTCGAACGCGACGGCCGCAACCATGAGATCACCCTCGACAACGGACTGGAACTGAAATTCAACCGCAAGTTCCGGCTGGTCGAAACGGATCGCTGACGTCTGATGCGGCGGATTACGGCCCGGGGATTTGAGTTGCGCATCCGGTCCCCGGGTCCCGCCGCTTTTTTTGTCCGCGCAATTCTGTTTTGCACTCATCCGGCTTTTTCGTATCTTTGGGGTCGTAACGACCCTTTTGTCTGCCGGAAGGTTTTACCGGACCGCCTGCAATTCGGGTTCCGGTATGTCCGGCTTTTTCGTATCTTTGGTATCATAATACCCCGACGACGATGGAAGAACTCACCCTTACGACCCCCGCTCTGCTGTTTTCGGCCGTGTCGCTGATCCTGCTGGCCTACACCAACCGGTTCCTCTCCTATGCCCAGCTGGTGCGCACGCTCAAGGAACAGCATTTGCAGCACCCTTCGAAGGTGACGCGCGCGCAGATCGACAACCTCCGCCGCCGGCTTCACCTCACGCGCACGATGCAGGCGCTGGGCGTCTCGAGCCTGTTTCTCTGCGTGGTGACGATGTTTCTGCTTTATGTGGGACTGGTTCTGCTTTCGGCCTATGTTTTCGGGCTGGCGCTGCTGCTTCTGATCGCTTCGCTGGGCGTTTCGCTTTGGGAGATCCAGATTTCGGTAAAGGCATTGGAGATTCACCTGAAAGATATGGAGAGGTAAGACGTCGTGTCTGTTTAAGTCTTCTTTTTCAAAGGGAGATTTAGAGGGATTGTCGGTATGCTGCCGGCGGCGGCTTCATTTTCAAGCATACCCGCTTGAAAAATGAAGATGCCGCGACGTCCCGTCACTGCATCTCCCACTAACCTACTTATGTAACCTAAAACCAGCTTGTGAATCCGGTTCTCCGGTTTTCACATTGCAAAGATACGGGGCCGTCGTTTCAGCGAAATGACGGCCCCGTTACATTTCCGTTGCACGGTGCTTTCTGAAGCCTTCTTGTGCAAAGGCCGGCTTGCGAGAACTGTCCGTATGACGGCGTTATTTCTTGGCCTTCAGGAAATATTGCTGCGATTTGAGCAGGTTGCGCGACTGGAGCATCATCGTCTTCGTCTCGTTGAGGATCGTGAGGTAGAGCACTCCGGCGCGGGTACTGCCCGACGGGGAGTCGTTGATGCGCCGCAGCTGGCTCTTGATCGCCTCCACGATCGTGTCGAAGAGCTTGTCGCGCAATTCGAGCACCAGGTCGAGTTCCGAGAAATCCTTCGTCGCCAGCATGGCGTTGATCTTGTCGAAGATCGCCTCCACCTGGTCGTTCACGCGCATCAGGTCGACGATCTGCTCCTTCGACATGCCTTCGTGGTTGTTGTCGATGTGTTCGAATGCCGGGCGCGTGATGTGGATCAGGGCTTTGGTCACCTCCGAGAGGTAGTCCGTGACCTGCACGTAGAAGTGCCCCGTGTCGATGTCGCACTGCTGCAGGCGGCGCAGCGTGGGCATGACGTTGTATTTGCGGGTGCGGGCCTCCTCGAAGAGGCGGTTCGAGTCGCGGACCATCTCTTTGAGCACCTTGCGGTTCTCCTTGAAGACGGCGACCAGCGTGCGGTTGTAGATGCGCGTGACCTCCTGCATCGTCGTGCAGACCTCGCCGATGCAGGCGCACAGCACCTCGTCGGGGGTTTCGGCCGTTTCGAGCGGCAGCAGGGCCTTCTCGGCCTCCTCCTTCAGTTGGGGCGTCTTGAGGTGGCTGCGGACGAGCAGCCAGGCGCAAAGCGCCGTGAGGGCGGCCACGGCGATCCATCCGCCCCACAGCAGCAGGGCCGTCACGGCCAGCGCGATGAGGAATCCGCCCAGCGCCGTGATGAACCATCCCGAGATGACGGCCATCACGCCCGTGATGCGGTAGACGGCGCTTTCACGACCCCACGAGCGGTCGGCGAGCGACGAACCCATAGCCACCATGAAGACCACGTAGGTCGTCGACAGCGGGAGTTTGTAGGAGGTGGCGATGGCGATCAGGATCGACGCGGCGGTGAGGTTCACCACGGCGCGGACCATGTCGTAGGGGGCCGACGAGCGCTCCTCGGCGGGGAGCGGTTCGAAGCGCCGGTCGATGGCCTTCTGCACCCGTGCCGGAATCAATCCCGTCCACATCGTGTTCATCACCAGCGTCGCGCGCACCAGGCTGCGCGAGATGAGGGTCGAGCCGAAGCGCTCGTCGCCCTCGTGCTGCGAGGCCAGCGACAGTTCGGTTTCGGTGACGTGCTGCGATTTTTTCGAAAAGAAGAGCGTCAGCACCATGATGATGCCCGAGATGCCCAGCAGCAGGAAGTTCGCCCGGGCGGGATCTTCGAGCGCCCCCATCATCATCGTTTCGCTGCCCGCTTCCCCGGCGATGCGCCAGGCGTCGTACCCGGCCAGCGGCACGCCGATGAAGTTCACCAGGTCGTTGCCCGCGAAGGCCAGTGCCAGCGAGAAGGTTCCCGACAGGATCGTGATGCGCATGATGTTGAGCCGCATGCGCTGGAAAATGTAGAGGAGGAGCGACGCCGCGGCCCAGAATGCGAGGAGCGTCACGAGGACGTGGTCGCCGACGTACGCCGAAACGGAGGTCGGAATCAGTCCCGAGCTTTTCAGCCCCTTGAACAGCGCGAAGTAGAGGATTCCGGCCAGCGAGATGCCGCACCAGACGGCTCCCCAGCGGCGGAAGACGGCGGCGTAGCGGAACGAGAAGACGAGGCGCGAGATGTACATGAAAAGCGTCCCGGCCACGAAGGCCAGCGCCACCGACAACAGGATCGCCGCGATGATGACCATGGCTTTGCCCGTGTTGATGAACTGCGAGAGGTCCTGCAAAGAGGTTCCCGGGTCGCCGGCGATGCGGAACAGGGCTGCGGCGACGGCGGCGCCCAGCAGGCCGAAGACCATCGACACGGTGGTCGAGGTGGGCAGCCCCAGCGTGTTGTAGAGGTCCAGCAGCAGCACGTTGCCCAGCATCATGCCCAGAAACAGCATCATGATCTCCTGAAAGGAGAACTGCCCGGGGTAGAAGACGCCGCTGCGGGCCACCTCCATCATACCGCTCGACGTGAGCGTGCCGATGAGGATGCCGGCGGCTGCGACCCAGAGGATCACGCGGCGCGGGGCGACTTTCGAGCCGAGTGCCGAGTTGAGGAAGTTGACGGCGTCGTTGGCGACGCCCACGACGATGCCCATCACGGCCAGCAGGGCCAGGATGACGACGATTGCGGTGAATAGCGGGGACATAATTCGTATTGGTTTTTTACCGGTACAAAGTTCAGAAACGAATGTTACAAAACCGTTACGGCGTTGTTGCGCCGGGGTGAAAATAACGGGAGGATCCCCTTCCGTTCCGGGCCGTCGCCCGGGGCTAACTGTGTTTCTTTAAGGTGAAGACGAACTCCAGCCCGCCGCGTTCGCGTTCGCGGGCCGTGATCGTGCCGCCGTGAATCATGACGGCGTTTTTGACGATCGCCAGCCCCAGCCCCGTGCCGCCCTGCTTGCGCGAGCGGCCCTTGTCGATACGGTAGAAGCGTTCGAAGATGTGCGGCAGGTGCTCCTCGCCGATGCCGATGCCGTTGTCGGCGAACGAGATCGTGCACTCTTCGGGGGTGTCGGAAAGCAGCCGGATGAAGATGTCGCGTCCGCCGGAATAGGCCGAGGCGTTGTCCGCGAGGTTGCGGAATATCGACGCCAGCAGCGACGGGCTGCCGACGATTTCGACCTGCTGCGGGAAGTCGATGTTCACCCGCAGCCGCTGGTCGGCGGGTTTCAGCTCCATGTCGGCCGTGACCTCGGCGATCAGGTCGTTCAGCACGACGCGCTCCTTCTGGATCAGCTGGCTGGCTTCGTCCATGCGCGTGATGGTCGAGATGTCGGCCAGCAGGCGGCGCAGGCGCTCGGTCTGTGCGATGCTTTTTTCCAGGAAGTCCGTGCGTCTTTGCGCGTCGAGCGACGGGTTGGCCAGCAGTGTTTCCAGATAGCCCTGAATCGCCGCCACGGGGGTCTTCAGCTCGTGGTTGATGTTGTTGGTGAGCTGTTTCTTGATGCGTATCTTCTCCTGCTCCTCGTGCAGCGCGAGGGCGTGCTCGCGGTCGCGGTCGGCGGTGGTTTTCTGCAGGCGGGCGTAGAGGCGGATGATGTGGCTCGATATTTCGCCCAGTTCGTCGTGGGGGAATGCCGGGAGGTCGTCGGTCCGTTGGCCCCGCTCGGCCCGTTCGGCGAATTCGTTCAGCCGGGTGATGTTCTGGCCCAGGCGGCGCGTGGCGAAGTAGCCCGCCACGCTCATCAGCAGCGTCACGCCCAGCATGAACCAGAGGAATTCGCGGTCGGCGGCCAGTATTTCACCCAGCGGCACGGAGTAGGGCACGGCCGAACGGACGATGTAGTGCTCGCCCCGCATGGCCGAGTAGAAATAGTTGCGGTCGGTGCTTTCGGAGTGGCGGCGGATGGTGTAACCCGTACCGCGGGCCAGCGCCGCGGCGACCTCGGGACGGCCGAGGTGGTTCGCGCCGGGCAGCGTGTCGAGCGAATTGTCGAATACGACGTGTCCCGCCGGGTCGATCAGCGTTACCCGCAGTTCTTCGCAGGGTGCGCCGGGGCGGGCGATGAAGGCGTCGGGCGGCGTGCCTGCCTTCACGGCGTCGAGCATCCGCAGGTTGAAAAGCTGCAACTGCGCGTCGAGCCGCTCGGCCTTGAAGTGCTTTTCGCGCCCGTACTGGAAAAGGATGAAGCACCCCACCAGCGTCCATGAAAAGACGAGCAGCAGCAGGAACAGCCGCCGGTGGTAGGAGAATTTATTCCTCAAAACCGTAGCCATAGCCCAGGCGCGTTACGATGTGGTCTCCGTAGGGGGCGATTTTACGGCGCAGGCGCGTGATGTTCACGTCGACCGTACGGTCGAGAACGATCACCTCGTCGCTCCAGATGCGGCGCAGGATCTCCTCGCGCGAAAAGATCACGCCGCGGTTCGAGAGCAGCAGAGCCAGGATTTCGAACTCTTTCTTGGTGAGTTGCAATTCCTTGCCGTCGAGCGTGCAGACTTTGCGCCGGAGGTCCATCTCCAGTCCTTCGAAGCGGATGCTTTCGGATTCGGTGCGTGCGGCGGACGTGCGGCGCAGCACGCTGCGCACGCGGGCCAGCACTTCGCGGACCGAAAAGGGTTTGGCGATGTAGTCGTCGGCTCCGATGTTCAGTCCGGCCACCGTGTCGTCCTCGGAGTCCTTCGCGGTGCAGAAGATCACGGGAACCCCGGCCGTTTCGGGATCGGCTTTCAGGAGCTGCGCCATTCTGAAGCCGCTCATGTCGCCCATCATGACGTCCAGCAGGATCAGCGAATAGCGTTCGGGATGCATCCGGAGAGCCTGCTCGGCGCTGTAAGCCACGTCGGCCTCGTAGCCCTCGACTTCGAGGTTGAATTGCAGGATTTCGCACAGCGACTCTTCGTCGTCGACCACCAGGATTTTGTGTTTTGCCATACATGCGGGTTTGGGTCCGCGGCAAATTTACGTAACATTCACCGATGTTACGTGTCCCCGGCATGACATTTAACCGAAATGTAATATTTTCTCATGCTCTTTGCGGCCGAAAGGCGCGAGGAGCCTTTTCCGGATGTCTGCGAAAACCCGAAAGGCCCCCGGCGACCGGGAGCCTTTCGTTTCGGGTGATGCGGAAAAAACTATCTACCCAGCACCTCCATCTGCTGGCGGATCGACTCCTCGTGGATGGCCTGCAGGACGGTGCGCATGAACTCGCGGTCCATGCCCATCTGCTCGGCCTGTCCGGCGCGGCGTGCCAGCAGCTCCTCGTAACGCTGTGTTTGCAGTACGGGCATGTTGTGCTCCTTTTTGTACTGCCCGATGTCGCGCGAGACGCGCATGCGGCGCGAGAGCAGTTCGAGCAGCTGGTCGTCGAGCTTGTCGATCTGCGAACGCAGCTCGGTGAGGCTCTCGGTGGTGATCGACTCGTCGCGGATCACCAGGTTGCGGATGATGTAGGCCAGCGCTTCGGGCGTCACCTGCTGGGCCTTGTCGCTCCAGGCGCAGTCGGGCGAGCAGTGGGCTTCGATGATCAGCCCGTCGAACCCGAGGTCCATGGCCTGCTGCGACAGGGGGGCGATCAGCTCGCGCTTGCCTCCGATGTGGCTCGGATCGCAGAAGATCGGCAGGCGGGGCAGGCGTCGGTGCAGCTCGATGGGGATGGCCCACATCGGGTGGTTGCGGTAGAGGCTCTTGTCGATCGACGTGAATCCGCGGTGGATGGCCCCGATGCGGCGGATGCCGGCGTTGTAGATGCGCTCGATGGCGCCGATCCACAGTTCGAGGTCGGGGCTGACGGGGTTTTTCACCAGCACCGGAACGTCCGCCCCGCGCAGGGCGTCGGCGATCTCCTGCATGGCGAAGGGGTTGGCCGCCGTGCGTGCGCCGATCCACAGCAGGTCGACGCCGCCTTTCAGCGCCGCGGCGACGTGTTCGCGGGTGGCCACTTCGGTCGAGGTGTACATGCCCGTTTCGCGCTTCACACGCTGGAGCCAGGGGATGCCCGTCTCTCCGACGCCTTCGAAGCCGCCGGGTTTGGTGCGGGGTTTCCAGAGTCCGGCGCGGCAGATGCGGATGCCTTCGGCAGCCAGCGAGCGGGCCGTGTCGAGGACCTGTTCTTCGGTTTCGGCGCTGCACGGGCCTGCGATTACCAGGGGGCGCCGGGGATCGATTCCCGGGAGTGTGATGGGTTGAATGTCGTTCATGATTGCGTTATTTTTTTGTTTTTTTAGTGTCTTTTCTTTTTCCTGCTGTTTGCGGCCCGGGGCGTCAGACCGCGGGGTTGGTGCATTCGGCGTATTCTCCGAGGATGCGGAAGTCGCTGGTGAGGGGCCGTGCGGCGTCGATGGCCTGCCGGTAGCGCACCCGATCGTCGAACGTCACGTCGACATAGAAGCGGTATTCCCACTCGCGTCCGATGATGGGCAGCGACTGTATTTTGGTGAGGTTGATGTCGTAGAACGAGAGGACGGTGAGCACTTTGGAGAGGCTCCCCTGGGTGTGCGAGAGGGTGAAGAGCAGCGAGGCTTTGTCGGTGTGGGCCGGATCGGCGAATTCCGCGGCGCGGCGTTCGTCGGCGAGCAGGAGGAAGCGTGTGAAGTTGTGCTTGTTGGTTTCGATGCCCCGCCGGAGGATTTCGAGTCCGTAGAGGCGGGCGGCGTCGGCGCCGCAGATGGCCGCCGTGCCTGCGAGGCGTCCTTCGGCGATTTCGCGCGCGCTGCCTGCGGTGTCGTCCCTCTCGACGATCTTCATGCCGGGGTGGGTTTTCAGGAAATCGCCGCACTGCATCAGGGCGATCGGGTGCGAGCGGACTTCCGAGATGTCGTCGGGCGTCTGCCCGGGGAGAGCCGCCAGGACGTGCGAGATGCGGAGTTTCTGTTCGCCGATGATCCGGGCGTGGCTCTGCTGCAGGAGTTCGTGGTTGGGCAGCAGGCTGCCGGCGATGGTGTTTTCGATGGCCGCGATGCCCAGCAGCGCCGGATCGGCGGCCATACGGGCGAACAACTCGTCGAAACTCAGGCAGGGCAGCACCTCTATTTCCCGGTCTGCGAAGTAGCCGCGCGCCGCCGTTTCGTGATAGCATCCCGCGATGCCCTGTATTGCGATCTGTTCCATAATGGTTTGAAAAAGAAAATCCCGCTCAACCGAGCGGGATTTTCGTGTCATATTAATCTATACTATCTGTATACAGTTAATTGTATGCGATCCCGCTTTTTCCCTTGCTATAAAAGAAAAAGTAATAAAAATAGTATGCAAAACCGTATGCTCTCATCATTCGATAGCTTTTATCGTCGGCAAATGTAGCGAAATAATCCGTAAAACCAAACGTCCGCCGCATTTTTTTGCGAAAAAATCAGCCCTTGCGGTGCCGGAACCGCTTGCGCAGCTGTTTGCGGCGGCCGAATGCCAGCCGGAAAAAGGTTCCTCGCAGCAGTGTGTCGTCGACATTCCATCCGCGCGTTTCGGCGTAGCGGTCGAGGATGTAGAGGAACGCCACGGCGGGGCAGGACAACCGCCGGAGGTTGATCATGCAGGCGCGCGACGATAGTGGCCTATCGTCGAAATGCATGCGGTTGATGTCGATCAGCTGGAAGCGGTAGGCGCCGGCGGGGGTGCGGTTCCAGAGGATGTTGCCGTGGTTGAAGTCCCGGTGCTCGATGCCTTTCTCGTGGAGCTGCACGGCGAAGCGGGCGAAGGCCTCCAGCACGGGCAGGGTTCCCGCCGCGGGGAAGTGTGCGGTGGTCTGCGACAGCGGGGTGTAGTCGGAGCACCGCGAGACGTAGTAGCTGTCGCAGAGCAGCCCGTGGCGGCGGTATTCGCTCCATGCGACGGGTTCGGGCGAGTCGACGCCCAGCGCCCGGAGCCGCACGGCGTGTTCGTACGAGCGGCGGGCCTTGCTCCGGCGGAAGAAGGTGTAGATGACGGCCCGCAGCAGATTCGGGCGCTTGAACCGCTTGACGGCCAGCCGTTCGCCCTCCACCTCGAAGGCTTTGATCGTGTTGCGCCCCGTGTGCAGGACCTCGCCTTCCCGGTCGAAAAGTTCGGGCAGGCGTTGGGTGAAATCCCGCAGGTGTTCCGTGGCTGTATTGACGTGAATGTGCATTGCGATGTTTTTTCCGCAGCAAAGGTACGCACCCGCGGCGCATGGCGTTAGTCCTGTTTGATTGTTAAGTTGTCCTGAAACGGAAAAGAAATGCGAATTTCATCGGGTGGCGTGCGGGAGGCGCGCTTTTTCCCTGCCGTTCGGGCGCGGTTTCCGGGCGGGCCTGAAACGGAATCGTAACGGATGCAAAAAAAGAGCGGAATTTCTTCCGCCCTTTTTCCCGGTTTATCTCATCCGGATGTGAAACGCCTTGGGGCGTGTCATCGTCTCCGCGGAGGTGCGGCCGAACGAGTCGGTGACCTCGATGCGGACGGTCGTCGAAGGCCCCGAGGCGCGGTAACGCCACATGTGGGGGTTGTAGGCCGTCTGGAACGGTTTGGTGCTGCGCGTGTAGGTGATTTTGTGCAGCGGGTCCTTGCCGATGACGCGCACGCCCCGGAGTTCGCGCCCGTTTTCCGTCACGCGGACGGTCCAGTCGGGCTGCCAGCCCCAGATGTTCACGAGGATGTCGTTTTCACCGTAGGCGTCGTTCATTCCGCCGGCGGTCCCTTCGGCCGTGAAGTCGCCCGAGGAGCGGATGCGTTCGTTTTTCAGCACCTCGTTCATGTCGTAGGCCCGGAACTGGCAGCCGTCCTCCAGGCCGATGCCCTTGTAATGCCAGCGGATGTCGCGTCCGTCGACCTCGAAAACCTCGTAGCCGCCGGGCGAACCGTCGAGGCAGGTGTTGATCGCACAGTCGCCGTGGATCTGCCCGGTCCACCACCATGTGCCGCTCGTCGCCGCGATGTTGTGCTCGCGGAGGTTGCCGTTCAGCAGGCGGAAATTCATGTGCGAGTGGCCCGTGACGAGGTGCACTTCGCGGAAACCCGTAAGGGTGCTTACCAGCTGGTCGGCATCGCGCGTGAAGGCGTATTTCCACGCGACGCCGTTCCCGCTTCGCTGCCACCAGTGCAGCTGGGCGTGCATGACGACCACCAGCGGTGCGCTCCTGTCAGCGACGGTCCCGAGGTCGGCCTTGAGCCACTCCAGCTGGCGCTGGTCGACGCGCACTTCGTAGTCGAGTTTCCCGATCGCCCCTTCCCGGCCCCCGGTGTTGACGTAGACGATGTTGTCCAGCACGACATAATGCACCTCGCCGAGGTTGAACGAATAGTAGGTCGGCCCGATCTCGCGGCGGAAGGCTGCCGAAGCCTCCTGGTCCGAAGCGCACCAGGGGTCGTTGTCGTGGTTGCCCATGGCGTTGAAAACCGGACATGGGAAGGTGTGGCGCGCGTAGAGGCGGCGGAAATCGGGGAGCATGAAGCCGTGTTTGTGCCAGTACTCGTCCCAGCTCATGTCGCCCATGCAGATCGAGTAGACGGGCGACGAAGCCGCCGCGGCTGTGGCCTTCACGTCGTCGATGAAGCCCCCTTCGGCCGTGAACTGCCCGACGTCGAGCGATTCGCGGTCGGCGAGGTGGTGGTCGGTGGCGGCGATAAGCGTGTGGCGGGTGTTCTCCACGGGTGTCAGCGTGAAGTCGTGCCGTTCGCTCTCCTCCGCGGGCTTTGCCGTGTAGGCGAAAAACTGCGGGATGGCGGTGGCGTCGACGGCGGCCATGTACCCCGAAGGGATCGAGACGAAGACGTAGCCCAGCTCCTTGTCCGAATTGAGCGCATACATTCCCTCCGCGTCGGTCTGTGTGACCCGCACACCGTCGGAAACGACCACACCGGCCAGGGGCGTTCCGTCGTCCGAGGCGATGCGTCCCGTGAGCGATCCCGCGGCGGGGTCCTGCGGCCCTGCGGCCCGGGCCTGGCAGGCCGAGAGGGCCAGCACGGCGAGCGCTGCGGCGTATTTTCTGACGAATGGTATCATTTCCGGTTCGCGTCGAGGGTTTTGCCGCCGCCGGAAGGCGCTTTGACCAGATTGATTTCCTGTATGTTGACGCATTGTTCGCGGATGCCTTCCCGGTAGGTGACGGCTGCGGGGGCCTTGTCTCCGGTGTAGACGGCGTTCATGAACACGCAGTCGGCGACGGGCGATTTGACGTCGATCAGCCGGAGTCCGTCGCCGATGACGTTCATCACGTAGATGTCGTGAATCCGGTGCTTTTCCGAGGGCTTCCCGTAGGCGCGGTTGCCGACCAGGATGACGTACGGGCTGCCGGCGTAGGGCGGCGTGACGGTGGGGTCCGCCGCCGTGATCACGCCGTCGATGTAGACGTGGTGGATGCTCGCGTTGTCGCTGGCGCGCAGGGCGACGCCCGTGTAGTTGGTCTTGACGTTGGTGATGTAGACGTGTTCGATGTCGTCCTCTGGGCCGCTGTGCCGGGTCGAGGTCACCTGGAACGAATCGACGTTGCCGTTGGTGTGGTACTCCGGGCCCATGTCGAGCGCCGAGAGGGCGATGCAGTCGTCGCCGTTGACCGATGTGATGTCGTCGATGCGGAAGTATTTGCATCCTTCGCGCAGGTCGATGCCGTCGTTGTTGAACGTGTGCTTCCGTTCCCCGCCGACGTAGCGGTACTGCGGCGTGTAGAGGCGGATGTTCGAAATCTCGGCGTGGTGGACCCGCTCGCAGGTGACCGCCCAGGTGTGGGCGTACTCGATGCGCACGTTCTTCAGTTCGAAGCCTTTCACGTAGGCCATCAGGATCATGAAGTTCCGCCAGTCGGACTTCTGCTTCCGCCCGATCCGGCCCGCGTCGGTTCCGTAACTGCTGCGGTCCTTGTTGTGGTTGGGAGCGGGGTTCAGGCTCAGGTTGCGCAGCCCGTCGCCCGTGGCGCGCGGGTTGGCGGCACCCTTGAGCACAGCGCTCCCTACGCCGATGATGGCGATGTTTTCGTTCCACGCCGGGTCGGCGATGCCGATACCCACGTTGTCGCTGCGGAACATATTGTCGCGGCAGCTGTCGGAGAGTTGCAGGGTGCAGTTGTCCAGGATGACGGTCATGCCCGACGGCAGCAGGATGGCGCTGTCGATCATCCAGACGGTCGAGCCGTTGGCGTTCTGGCGCGGAATGGTGACCGAATTGGTCGTTCCTTTCGCTGCCTCGACCGCCAGCCGGATGCGCCGGGTGTCGCTTCCCGCAAAGTCATTGGGCGTGACCGGTCCCCGGGCGAAGCCCTCGGCCGCTGCGGCCGTTGCCAGCAGCAGCGCGCAGCAAAGTTTTTTTCGGATACGGATTTTCATAAGGCGTATTATTTCGAAGAGGGGTCGAATACGAAGATGTTCTGGTAGTGGTTCGTATTGTCGGCTGCGATTCCGCGGGCCGTGTAGCCCAGGTAGAGTTTGTCCTTGTAGACCTTGATGCCCTCGGCTTCGAGCGTCCCGAATACCGAGACGCCGATCTCCGTCAGCTTATCCTTGTCCGACACGACGGCCACCTGCGTCCGCTCCTCGACGATGTTGCCCTCGAAGTCGAACACCGTGACGTAGGCGTACGAGCAGCCCGAGTAGAACGACCCGAAGAGGTTGTAGTTCGACTGCCCCTCGGTGTAGTAAAGCCGGTTTTTGTGGACGTCGTAGCCCTGCCAGTCGTAGTAGGTGGCGCCGCTCGCGCCGTATCCCGTCTTGAGGAAGCGCGGCCGGGCGACGGGCGTCAGCGTCGTGAGGTCGTGGCAGCGCACCACCACGCTGACCGGGTTGGTCGAAGCGGGTCTGTCGGTCTGGAAGCCGTCGGTGCAGGTGATCGTTACGTTGGTCATCGGGGCCTTTTTCGCCTCGCTCAGCTTGTAAACGACGAAGCACCGGTAGGACGAATTCTTGCTGTCGCCGTAGTTGATCGTCAGCAGGTCGTTCTCGGCATCGATCGAGGGGTGCAGGTCGGTGTAGTCACCGATGTAGTAATAGTCGTTGCACTCGCTGGTCTTGACGGTGGCTCCCTTCACGTATTTGACGCGCCCCACCAGCTTTTCGTTCCAGTACTGGCCCTTGGCGTTGCAGACGCCGTAGGCTCCGGCCCACAGGTAGCGGTCTGTGCCGTCCTCCTCGAGGGCGGTGTTCGTCCCGTGGCCGAAGTAGGTGAGTTTCATGTAATCTTTGTTTTCGGTCTGCACGCCGGTCCCCTTGTTGGGCTGTGCGCGTACCCAGTTCAGCTGCGCCTGGTTCGTGCTGGAGAGCTGCGTGTACCAGACCGAGCCGTCCGAGTCGAGGTTGAAGCCCTGCATCGCGGTGTTGTTCGGCAGGTAGGTGTTCCGGCTGAAGATGTTCGCGGCGCCGAACCGGTCGATACCCGTGGTCGACGACTTGTCGGGACCTTCGGGTTTGCCGGGACCGGGGGTGTCGTCGCCGTCGCCGCCGCAGGCGGTGCAGAGCGCGAGGCCCAGAATCGAAGTGAGCATGAATTTCAACGGTTTCATATCGGTTTGTTTTTTATTGCGGTAAATTCGCTATTGCCGCGATTCAGCGGCAATAGCGAATAAAACCGAATTACAGATTATTTGCGGTTGTCAGTCTTTCGTTACCTTGATGTCGTCGATCCACAGCCGGTAGTGTTTGGTCCCGTACGGGTGGGCGGCGATCACGATGCGGGTCTCCTTGGTGGCTCCGGTGATCTTGATCACGTGCTCCGTGGGATTTACGTAGTCGGTTGTGGGGACTTTGTTGCTGTCCACATGCGTCGTGCACTGCACGGTCACCTGCTTGTCCGTATTGGCCGTGGCTGCCCCTGTCGGTTCGGTCTTGGTCGGGCCTCCGTCGGTGATGGTTCCGGGACCTTCGACCTGGATGTAGTGCTGTTCGTGGTCCTGTCCCCACGAGTGGTACGGCTCGAAGTAGGGCGCCGTGTGGCACGTGACGGTGATGTCGGCCGTCCCTTCGCCGATGCCGGCCAGTTTGGGCGTCTTGATGTAGCCCGAGACGGATGCGGTCGAGAGCAGTACGGCTCCGGTCTGGCAGCGGACCCAGAAGCCCTGCCAGCCGGGGTAGTCGGCGTCGGCGTAGTCCGTGCCGTAGGTGTCGCCTTCCCACCAGGAGGCCCACAGTTTGGCCGCCTTCACCGGACCGCGGTTGTCGGTCGCACTGCTCGCGTAATTGAAGAACGAGTCGGTGGTATTGCAGGGGTTCAGGATTTTGCTGGAGGCTGCCACGCAGTTCGGGTCGTCGGGGTCGATGTTCGCGCCGATCTGGGCGTTCGAGACTTCGGGGCCGAACGCCTGGTAGATCGGACAGCCTCTGAACCAGAAGTCGTCGAAATCCTTGTAGAGAATGACGTTCGGCGCCAGGTTCTCTTCGGGCGTGGTGAACGAGAACCACGTCTTGTCGGAATCCTCCTTCTTGGGCCCCAGCTCGTGGGCGACGATCCAGAACCAGTAGGTCGTGCCGGGTTTCAGGTTGCCGAAGGCGAAGCGGTTGTGCGCGAAGAACATGCTTGCCGACGGGAGCCAGTCGGTCGTCTTCGAGGTGTAGTTGCGCAGGTTGTCGCCCTCCTCTTCCAGCGCGAGGCCGAAGCTGAACGAACGGGGCGTGCCGTTGTTGAAGTTCGTGCCGGTGCCCTTCTCGTAGTCGCCCCAGTCGAGGACTGCCAGGCGGGGCAGCAGCTTGAACATCGTGACGGTTACTTCGCCGGCCAGTTTGGCGCGGCTCTCGGCGGTGAGGTCGTAGGGGGTCGCGACGGACGAGATCTCCACATGCAGCTTGACCGTGATCGGGCCTTTCTTGGTCGGGGTTCCGCTCAAGGCGAGGGGAATCGCGCCGTCGCCCAGCTCCATTTCGTATCCCGAGAGCGATTCGATGGCGATGCCTTCGGCGCCGGCGCCTTCGAGCGACGCCGTGACGTCGGCTTTGTAGCCCGGCTTCGATTTGCGGTAGGGGATTTTTACCTGCTTGTCGGTGATCTGCTCGTAGAGGTCGAAACTGGAGGCGACCGTGGGAGTTCCGAGCGAGAAGAATCCGTCCTCCTGCGTAATCTGGATGACCAGTTCTTTCAGCCCGTCGGAGAGCGTGACGCTGCCGGTACGCTCCGCGCCGTCGTTCTGCTCGACGGTGATGTTCACCGGCTGCTCTTTCGGCGCGCCGTTCCCCTCCGCGGGCGAACAACTGATCCACGTGTCGTTGGGCGTGATTTTCCAGGCCCCGTTGGTCAGGACGAGCAGCTCCTCCGTCGAATTGAGGTACGGGAACGAGAGCGCATCGTGGCTCCGCTGCAGGAAGACGGTTTCGTCGTCCTTGCAGGATGTGCCGAGGGCGACCGACGCCAGGCACAAAAACGAAATTATAGCGTGTATTTTCATAAAATCGGATTTTTGATCGTTTCGGGTAAGCGGGTTAGTCGTCCCAGCCCGGGTTCTGCGGCCGCAGGTTGGGGTTGATGTCGATCGCATTCTTCGGAACGGGGTAGAGGTACTTGTAGTCGGCCCATTCCCGGTCGAGGATGTAGACCAGGCAGTTGTCCTTGTTCACGCCGTAGGTCGTGACGTTGTCGCCCTCTTCGGCGGTCACCTCCACGTACGAGACCCCGGCCTGGTTGCTGCCCGATTTGGGATGGCTCTTCGAGTAGAAGCAGAGGTCGTTCTTCCCGTCGCCGTTCATGTCGAACGGTTTGCCCAGTTCGGGGATGTAGATGCCGGCCAGCTCGACGGTCAGTTTGTGGCCCATCCGCCACCGCATCAGGTCGTTGCGCCGAGTGTTCTCCATGTACAGCTCGATGCTCCGCTCGCGGCGGCATTCGAGTATCCACTTGTCGGTCACCCCGTCGTAGTAGCTCGCCAGATAGGGGTCGGCCGTGGCGGGCATCGCGCCGTTCACGCCCGAACGCTCGCGCAGCGGGCGGATCGTCTTGTCCCACACCGTCTGGTCCATCTCGCCCAGTTCGGCCTTGGCCTCGGCCTCGTTCAGCAGGATTTCGGCGTAGCGGAACACCGGGAGCGAGTTGGCGCTGGAAGTGTTGCTCTCGTTGGCATCGTCGTCGGTGTTCCACTTGATGATGCGGTAGTAGGTCAGCTGCGTGGTCAGGCCCGGGAAGACCTTCGCGAATTCGTTGGTCTCCTTGCCGGCGACTTTTTTCACGTAGTAGGGCGTGATGAAGGTCTGGCGCAGGCGGTAGTCGCGGCCGGCGAACTCGTCCTTGAACTGCGTCTTGTTGTATCCCTCCTTGTCGGTGAAGCGCGTCCCGTCGAGGTTCAGGTACATGTTGACGAATGCCTTGGGTCCCGAGTTGCGGTTTCCGTAGCTGCCCGAAGCGTAGTACCACGAGGCGTCGTGAAAGCGGTTGAGCGTCGTGTTGAACTCGTTGGCCAGGATCACTTCGGTATACTGCGGTTCCTCGCTCTTGAAGACCTTGCTGTAATTGGTCGTCTCCTCGCCGGCCGTCGAGACCAGCGAATAGGGGCTGTCGCCCATCAGTTCCTCCGAGGCGGCGACGCATGCGCGGAGCCATTTCTCGCTGCCGTCCAGCCCGTGGTACTTCCGCCAGGTTCCCTCGTAGAGGCAGATGCGCGATTTCAGGGCCAGCGCCACATAGCGGTTGATGACGTTGGTGTTGACGTATTTGCTGGCCTTGGAGCACCAGGTGGCGGCGAAGTCGAGGTCTTCGAGGACCTTTTGCATGACGTAGTCGCGCGGGTCGCGGCCCTTGTAGAGCTGTTCGTCGTCGTCGGGGTCGATCGGCTCGTCGTACCAGGGCACGTCGCCGAAGGTCTTGACCTTGTCCCAGTAGAACCATGCGCGCCAGAAGCGGCCGACGCCCTCGTAGTGCTTCATCGTCGCGTCGTCCACATAGGGCGCCGCGTCCTTCATGTGCTTGAGGTAATAGTTGACGTTGTAGAGCGGGCGCCAGTTGCCCCGTGCCCAGTTGTTGGCCTGCTGGGCGCTATACCCGCCCGTCTTGAGGAATCCTTCGGTCTGGGTCGTCACGCAGATGTCGCTGTACTGGTCGCCGCGCGTGAGCGTCGCGGCCGAGGGCATGTGGCCTTCGAGGAAGCCGATCGCATAGGTTTCCAGCGCCGTTTCCGAATTGAAAAAGGTGTCGGTGGTCGTCGAATAGACGGGGGCTTCGTCGAAGAAACTCTGGCAGGAAACCGCGAGGGACAAGCCGGCTATTATCGCTATTTTATTCAGTGTGGGTTTCATGGGATTGCGTGTTAGAAGTTGATGTTCAGTCCGATGGTTACGCTTCGGGTCATCGGGTATCCGTAGCCCTGGCCGTCGGTGCCGGTCTTCGATGAGAAGTCGGCGTCGCCTGCCGTGATCATTTCGGGGTCGTAGTTCTTGGCGTACTTTTTCAGCGGCGACCAGAAGAACAGGTTTTCGCCCGAGACGTAGATCCGCAGTTTTTCGATGTGGGCCTTACGGGTGATCTGCTGGGGCAGGGTGTAGCCCAGCGAGATGTTTTTCAGGCGGCAGTAGCGCGCTTTCTGGAGGTAGCGGTCGTTTGCCGCGCGCAGCGTGCCGCGTCCGCTGACGGCCAGCGAGCCGCGCAGACGGGGCCAGTAGGCGTTGGGGTTGTCCTCCGACCAGCGGTCGGCGTTCTGCCACGGCAGGCTGTATCCGTAGGGGCGGTCGTATTGTCCCCAGAAGAGTCCCGACTCGCCGGCGGGATACCAGTCGCGTTTGCCGACGCCCTGGAAGAAGACCGCGAAGTCGATGCCGTTCCAGTTTGCGCTGAAGTTGATGCCGTAGTGGTAGCGCGGCGAGGAGTTGCCGATCTTGCGCAGGTCGCCGTGGTCGTCGAGGCGGTTGCTGCCGTTGTCCACCACGCCGCTCTCGTCCAGGTCGGCGAACCGCAGGTCGCCGGCGTTCCACGACTTGTTGTCGCCGCTCCAGAAGGTTTTCTCCTGCGCCTTGAGACCCCACTCCTGCGCCTCCTCGTCGGTAGCGAAAAGCCCTACGACGTGGTAACCCCAGATCTCACCCAGTTCCATGCCTTCGTAGTAGGCGTTGGCGTAGAGCGTGGGCAGGGTGTTCGACTTGCTGGTGTATTTGGTGATGATCGACTTGCTGTCCCAGAGCGAGAGACGCACGCTGTAGTTGAAGGGTTTGTTCGCTACGCGGAAACTGTCGGTCCAGCCCAGCGAAACCTCGAAACCGCGGGTGCGCATGTCGGCGTTGTTGCCGTAGGGCGCCGAATAGCCCGTCACGGCCGGCAGCTCGGCTCCGGTGACGAACATGTCGGTCGTCTCCTTCTGGTAGATGTCCCCCACGAAGCTCAGGCGGTTGTTCAGCAGGTTGACGTCCAGTCCGAGGTTGGTCGTCGAGGAGGTCTCCCACGTGAGGTTGGCCGGCAGCACGGACGAGGGCGCCGAGGTGTAGGTGCGCTGGCTGCCGTCGACGATCACACCGGCCTTGTTGAAGCTCAAAAGTTCCATGTACTTGTAGGGCGACACGTTGCCGTTGCCGGCCTTGCCGATCGAGAAGCGCCATTTGATGTTGTTGATCCAGGAGATGTCCTTCATGAACTTCTCCTCCGACATCCGCCAGCCCACGGAGGCCGACGGGAAGAAGCCCCAGCGTTCGTTGCTCGGGAACTTCGAGCTGCCGTCGTAGCGGCCGCTCAATTCCGCGAGGTATTTGCCCTTGTAGGCGTAGCTGGCGCGGTAGAAGATGCCGACGAAGCCCCAGTCGTAGCTGTTGGCGTCCTGCAGAACGTAGTCGATGCCGTTCATCAGCGAATAGTTGGGCTTGCCGTCCACGATGAATCCGTCGCGGCCCATGCGGGTGTTGCGCGCCCGCTTGTGTTCGATGTTCCATCCGGCCATGACGTTGAGCGAGTGGTCCTCGGGCAGCCGCGGGGTGAACGAGAGGTTGGCGTTGCCGCTGTGGTACTCGGTCTGGGTCTCGGTGGTGCGCATCGAGCTGCTCGCCGGATAGGAGACCTGGATTTCCGGACCGTTGGAGTAGGTGACCTGCGAGATCACGTCGTTCTGGCGCGAGTGGTTGAACAGGTAGGAGTAGTCGGCCTTGGCCACCAGCACGTCCTTGATCAGGTCGATGGTCACGACGGTCGTGTTCTTCATGTCGAACTTGAGGTTGTCGCGGTAGGAGTTGCCCTCGGCCATGTTGGCGTAACCCGTGTAGACGGCCGCTGCGGTCCATGTGCCGTCGGGGTTGGTGACTTGGGTGATCGGGAATCCCTGGTGTTCGAGGTTGCGGCGCACCAGCAGGCTCTGCGAATAGGTCGTCGGCTGGTGGTAGTTGCGGCGCACGAAGTCGGTGTTGTTCTCCACGGTCAGCCATTTGGTGACGTTGACCGTACCTTTGGCGCGTGCGTTCAGCTGGCGGAACTTCTCGTCGCCGACGCGGTAGATGCCGTCCTGCTCGTAATAGCGCGCCGAGGCGATGAAGCTGGAGGTCTTGCCGCCGCCGGAGATCCGGATGTTGTGCTGGTGGGCCGTGGTCGATTTCTTGTAGAAGAGGTCGTACCAGTCGGTGTTGCGTCCGTAATACTGGTATTTGCCGCTGGCGTCGAGTCCCCATTCCAGATAGCTCTGGTCGGGGTCGTTCATGCGTTTTTTGTACTCGTCCTCCCAGCTCTGCGTCCAGGGGAAGACGTTGTTGATGCCCGTCGGCAGGTGGTGCGAGTAACCCACGTAGGCGGTCATGTAGTTGTCGTACCAGGTCTGGCTGTCGGTCTCGTATTTCGGACGGACGGTTTCGCTGATGATCGAGACGCTGCCGCTGTAATCGACCGAAATCTTGTCCTTGCGGGCGCTTTTCGTCGTCACCAGCACTACGCCGAACGCACCCCGGGCGCCGTATACGGCCGTCGAGGAGGCGTCCTTGAGCACCGAGATGCTCTCCACGTCCTCGGGGTTCATCGCCGTCAGGTCGCCCTCCACGCCGTCGATCAGGCAGAGTGCCGATCCGCCCGCACCGATCGACTGCGTGTTCGCGCGGATGTTGATCGACGCCGAACGGCTCGGCTTGCCGTCGGCCATCGTGATGTTCACGCCCGGAATCTGGCCCTGGATCGACCGGAGCAGGTAGGCGTTGGGGCGGTTTTCGAGCACCTCGCCCGAAATGTTCTCCACGGCCCCGACGATGTTGCGCCGCCGCTGGGTTCCGTAGCCCACGACGACGACCTCGTCCATCAGGTTCTGGTCTTCGGCCAGGACGACCTCCAGGCGGGTGCGGGTTCCGACTTTGATGCGCTGGCTCTTGTAACCCAGGTAGGAGACGGCCAGCATGTCGTCGGGCTTGGCCTGAAGCGTAAAGGCTCCCTGCGCATCGGTCGAAGTACCCTGCGTAGTGCCCTCGATGAGAATGGTGACGCCCGTCAGCGGCTCACCCTGTTGGGATTTCACGGTTCCGGACATGGCCTTGCTTTGGGCGAAGACCTGTCCCGTCGCCAGCATCAGGAGGATGAGAATTCCCCCCCCCCGCGATTTTCCGGCGGATTACGGATCGGTAGTTAAAAAGATTCATATACGAGGTTCTTTGAAGTGTTTGGGTCAGTGTTCGTTGTGTTTCGGGGCGCGGGTCGTCGTCCGGACGATGCAGTCGCGCAGCTGGGCCAGCTGTTCGGGCGTGGCGGTCAGCCATCTGTGCCGTCCGTCGGGGTGGGGGCTGAAGTTCGTGAAACCCTTGTCGTCGACGGTGACGGTTCCCGGTTCGCTTTCGGTGAAGTATTCGGGATGGAACAGCCAGACCACCGACAGCAGGTCCCACGAAGCCCGGTCGTAGGGCATTTTGTGGTAATTCTTGTAGCCCTCGACGACGGGGTGGAGTTTCGTCCAGCCGAAATCGCTCTCGATGGCCGCGCCGGGATACATGACCTGTTTTCCCAGCTCGAAGGGGTTCTGCACGATCGGTGTGTCCCATTCGGCGAAGAGTTTCCGCATGGCGGGGATGTCGTTGACGACGTTGAACTCCGCGCGCTGTTTCCCGCCGTAGCTGCCCGCCATGATCGAGAGCACCTTCACCTTGCGGGCCACCAGTTCGCGCCCCGTGAGGGGCGAGATGCCGTCGGCCGGGCTGTCGAGCAGTTTTGCCAGTTCGGTCGCGAAACCTAAAGAAAGTACGGTCACCGAGTGGTCGGGCTGCGCGGCCAGCGTGCGCCGGTAGAGCGTGACGGGGTTCTCGATCTGTTCCGGAGTCTTGCTGCGGGCGAAGGCCGGGGAGCCGTCTTCTCGGGTCATCGCGCACACCGCCGCCGTGTAGTCGGGAGCGTGGTCGTTGAGCACCGGGGTCGGCGACTGTGCCAGCGGAATGCCGGGGTAGCCGTACCATGTGTTGAGGATGTCGATGTAGTCGGTGGCCGTCGGGCTGAGCTTGTGGTTGCCGATGGCCAGCAGGTCCGCACGGCCGTCGTCCATCGCCTTGTATATCAGGTCGAAGGCCAGCGCGTCGTCGATGTCGTTGCCCATGTCGGTTTCGACGATCAGCCGGACCGGTTCCGGCTCCGGCGCTGCGGACCGGGAGCCGCAGCCCGTGCCCGCAAGCAGCAGGGCGGCCGCTGCGGGAAGCAGTGAGGTTTTCATTTCGGATTCGGGTTTTTAGTTGCCGCCGGAGGCGATGATCGAGGCCAGTCCGGCGATGAAGAAGAGGAACATCACGGCCAGCAGCGTGTTGGTCCTGCGGTCGGCGCCCTTGAACTCCTTCCAGATGAAGACGCCCCACACGGCGGCGATCATCGGTGCGCCCTGTCCGAGCGCGTAGGAGATGGCGGCCCCGGCCTTGCCGGCGGCGATGTAGCTGAAGGCCGTTCCGAGACACCAGACGGCGCCGCCCAGCATGCCCACGAGGTGCGTGGGGAGCGAGCCGCGGAAGTATTCGCGGTAGCTGACGGGCGTTCCGACGAAGGGCCGGCGCATGGCGTAGGTGTTGAAGACGAAGTTGCTCAGCAGCACGCCGACCGAGAAGACGAAGATCGCCGAATAGGGTGTCAGCATGCCGGGCGTCGGGGCTGCGAAGTTGTCGAGGTCCATCGCCGCGGCGACGAACCGGTAGAAGAACGACATCAGCACGCCCGCCACGACGGCCAGCACGATGCCTTTGCGGTTTTGGGCCGCCGAGTCGCCGCTCTTGCGCATGCGCCCCGCGGCAATGCCGTTGCAGATAATTGCGACAACGATGAGCGCAACGCCCAGGAAGAGCACGAAAGGATCGCCTTTCGGCGCCCCGACGTAGTTGACGACGACGCCCAGCACCAGCGCGAGTCCCACGCCCAGCGGGAAGGCCACCGAAAGTCCGGCCAGCGATACCGAGGCCGAGAGCAGGATGTTCGAGGCGTTGAAGATCACGCCGCCCAGCGCGACGCTGCCGATGCCTCCCCATTCGGCCTGCGCGAGGTCTTCGAGGAAGGGACGGCCCTCGGTTCCGATGCTTCCCATCGTGAAGCCCAGGAGGATGGCGAAGAGCACCATGCCGATCACGTAGTCCCAGTAGAAAAGCTCGTAACGCCAGGTCTTGCCGGCGAGTTTCTGGGTGTTACCCCACGAGCCCCAGCAGAGCATCGTGATGAAGCAGAAGATGACTGCCAAAGAGTAGCTGTTTACAACGAACATAGTATTTGAGTTTTAAGGTTTTCGTTCGGTTCAGGCGAGGGTCTCCAGCTCCTCGCGCCACGGTATCGAGGCCTGCGCGCCCATGCGGGTCACCGAGACCGAGGCGCTGTGCGCGGCGAACCGCACGGCGTCGGCCAGGCTGCGGCCTTCGGAGAGCGCCACCAGCAAGGCCCCGTTGAAGACGTCGCCGGCGGCGGTCGTGTCCACGGGCGTGACCGTGCGCGCCGGGATCAGCAGCTCCTCCGCCGGGGTGCGGATCAGCGCGCCTTCGCTGCCCAGCGTGACGATGACGTTGCCGACGCCTTTCGCCAGCAGCGCCCCGGCCGCTTTCGAGGCGTCCTGTGCGGTGTGCACGGAGATTCCCGTCAGCGTTTCGCTTTCCGTGCGGTTGGGGGTGATCAGGTAGACCTTGCGCAGCAGTTCGTCGGCGAGCGGCATGGCCGGGGCCGGATTGAGCACCACGCGGGTTCCCGCCGCGTATGCCTTTTCGATGGCGCAGGCCACCGTTTCCATCGGGATTTCGAGCTGTACGAGCAGGTATTCGGCTCCGGCGATGCGGTCCGCCACGGCGTCGATCGCCTCGCACGTGAGGCTGTGGTTGGCGCCGGGGGCCACGGCGATGCAGTTCTCGCCGTCCTGCGAGACGAAGATCAGCGCTGTGCCGGTCGGGGTGTCCTTGGCCGTGAAGAGGGCTTCGGTGTTGATGCCGTCGGCGGCGAACTGCTGCCGGAGAGCCGCGGCTCCGGCGTCGTCGCCCAGGCACGAGACGAAGGCCACGTCGCCGCCCAGGCGTGCGGCTGCGACGGCCTGGTTGGCGCCTTTGCCGCCGTTGGACTGCATGAAGCGCGCCTCGCCGACGGTCTCGCCCGGGCGGGGCAGGTGTTTGACGCAGGCAATCATGTCGATGTTGGTGCTGCCTATTACCAGAATCTTGTTCATGTTCGGTTATCGTTGGTTAATTTCCGTCGTTTTCTGCCCTGCGGGGTCCGGATGGAATGTCCGCCCGGCGGAAATGCTGTTTTTCAGGTTGTCTGTCGATTGTTTCCGATACCGTTTTAGCCGTTTTGCGCCCGTTGTTTTCGTAGGATGCCCTTGCAGGATGCCTTTCTTATGGGAGCTGTGGCGGATGTTTCGGTTTTCGGATGCTATCTTTTTGGCTCTGTTTGCGCTTATCGTTTGCGCAAATATAATTACTTTTTGGAAACCTCCAAAATTATTTTGCTGTTTTTCTTTCCTTTCTCGATATTTTTCATACATTTGTCATAGGTGAACTGAAAATAAAGCAATGAAAAAAGAAACTCTCGTTAGCATCGCCGAACGTTCCGGGTGTTCGATTTCCACTGTTTCGCGCGTCTTGAGCGGCAATGCGGCCAAATACCGCATCAGTCAGCGCACCGTTGCGCGCGTGACGGAGGAGGTCAAACGCTGTAATTATACGCCCAGCCTGCTGGCAAAGGGTTTGCGCACAAATCGTACCGATACGATCGGGCTGCTGATTCCGAACATCGAAAACTCGTTTTTCGCCAACGTCGCGGGCGTGGTGATCCGCGAATCGCGCAATTATAATTATAAGGTGGTGGTGGTCGACACGCAGGAGGACGAACGCAATGAACAGGACGGACTGTCGGCACTGCTGGCGCGGCGGGTGGACGGCATCGTCGCCGCGCCGTGCGGCAGTAATGCGGAGTTGTTCGCCAGCGTGCAGGAGGGCGGCATGCCGCTGGTGCTGATCGACCGCTACCTGCCCGACGCCGGGATGCTCTCCTATGTCACGACGGACAACTACCGCGGTGCGGTGATGGCGGCCGAGTACCTGCTCGAAAACGGACACCGCCGCATCGCCTGCATCCAGGGCACGCCCCACTCGATGCCCGTGCGGGACCGCGTGCGGGGATTCGGCGACACGCTGCGGGCGCACGGCCTCGGGGACCGGATCGTGGTGACGGGGGAGGATTTTTCGGTGCAGAACGGGTATCTGGAGACCAAGCTGGCGCTGGCCCGGGAGGAGCGTCCCACGGCGATTTTCGCCTTGAGCAACCTGATCCTACTCGGGGTGGTGAAGGCGGTGCACGAATCGGGCCTGCGGATTCCCGACGACATTTCGGTCGTGTCGTTCGACGACAACATGCTTTTCAACTACCTCGACCCGGCGATTACCTGCATCGGCCAGCCTACGGACGAGATCGGCACGCTGGCCGTGAAGCTGCTCATCCGCGCCATCCGCGAACCCGGCGCGGCGCCTTCGCACCTGCACCTGCCGCCCTCGCTGGTCATCCGCCGCTCGGTGCGCAACCTGCTGCTGTGAACAAACGAAAAAGGGAACCTGTACAGGTTCCCTTTTCTGCGCTCCGAGCTGACACCGGGACTTGAACCCGGGACCTCTTCCTTACCAAGGAAGTGCTCTACCACTGAGCTATGTCAGCAACATTTCTCTTTCGAGTGGTGCAAAAGTACACAAGAAAAATGAAAAGACCAAAAATTTGTACACTTTTCATAATTATTTTCTACCTTTACTACCAAATCATAATAAAAACCAGATGAAACGCATCTTAATAGTAGGCGCAGGCGGTCAGATCGGTTCCGAACTGACCGTTTACCTGCGCGGTATCTACGGCGGCGCGAACGTCGTCGCGACCGACATGCGCGAGTGCCGGACGCTGGCCGAGGACGGTCCGTTCGAGGTGCTCAACGCCCTCGACGCGACGGCCATGGCCTCGGTCGTGGCCCGTCACCGCATCGACACGATCTTCAACCTCGTGGCCCTGCTGTCGGCCGTCGGCGAACGCAATCCCCAGATGGCCTGGAACGTCAACATGGGGGCGCTCAACAACTCGCTCGAAGTGGCCCGGCAGCACCATTGCGCGCTGTTCACCCCCTCGTCGATCGGCGCCTTCGGGCCGTCGTCGCCCAAGGACGGAACCCCGCAGGACACGATCATGCAGCCCACGACGATCTACGGCATCTGCAAGGTCACGGGCGAACTGCTGGGCAACTACTACCACCACAAATACGGGGTCGACACCCGTTCGGTGCGTTTCCCGGGCATCATATCGAGCGTCACGCTGCCCGGCGGCGGCACGACCGACTACGCCGTGGAGATTTACTACGAGGCCATCCGGAGCGGCAAGTTCACCTGCCCCGTTCCGTCGGACGTCTATATGGACATGATCTACATGCCCGACGCCCTGCGCGCCTGTGTCGAACTGATGGAGGCCGACCCCGCGAAATTGATCCACCGCAACAGTTTCAACCTCGCGTCGATGAGTTTCACGCCCGAGATCATCTGCGCCGAGATCAAAAAGCGCCTGCCCGCCTTCACGATGGACTACAACGTCGATCCCGTGAAGAAGGAGATCGCCGAGAGCTGGCCCAATTCGCTGGACGACACCTGTGCCCGCGAGGAGTGGGGCTGGCGGCCCGAGTGGGACCTCTCGCGCATGACCGACGACATGCTGGCGCACATCCGCACGAAACTCGGAACCGAGTGACGGATCCCGAGGTAACCCGGCTTGCCGACACCTCCGAAAGCTGGGACGGGGCGCAGTTCCCGGCCTATCCTGCGGGAACGCCGCGGGTGACGGTCCTGCGGGGCGTGATTCCGCCCGGCGCGAAGATGGCGATGCACCGCCGTGCGGTGCTCAACGCCGGGGTGATGCTGCGCGGCGAACCGACCGTGATTTCCGAGACGGGCGCCGAGCGGACGTTCTGGGCCGGGGAGGAGCTCGTCGAGTTGGTCGGAATTCCCCATTGCGGGGAAAACCGCGGCTTCGGGGCAGCCGAAGTGGTGATGTTTTACGCCGGGGCAGGGAATTTGCCGTTGTCCCAATCGGTCGAATAACCGAAAATTACGCTTATGAAACGAATTGTCCGGAGTCTCATCGTCCTGTTGCTGCTGCTGGCGGCGGTCCTTGTCGGCGGCAGTCTCTACATGCTCTCCTATTCGCTCCGGCCCGACGCGACGATGCGGGCCAAGAACGCTTCGTCGTATGAATATATGTACGGCGAATACCCTTTCCTGCGGCCGTGGGTCGACAGCCTGGAGCGCGCCGGAGCCTTGCGCGACACGGTGATCACGGGGGACGAGGGCGAACGGCTGCATGCGCTCTATGCGGCGGCTCCCCGCCCGACGGACCGGACGACGGTGATCGTCCACGGCTATACGGACAACGCCGTGCGGATGCTGATGATCGGCTATCTGTACAACCACGACCTGGGTTACAACATCCTCCTGCCCGATCTCTATTACCACGGCCGGAGCGAGGGCCGGGCCATCCGGATGGGCTGGAAGGACCGTCTCGACGTGCTGCGGTGGATGGATGTTGCCAACGACATTTTCGGCGGTGATACCCGGATGGTGGTCCACGGAATTTCGATGGGCGCGGCGACGACCATGATGGTCTCGGGCGAGGAGCAGCGGCCCTATGTGAAATGCTTCGTCGAGGACTGCGGCTATACGAGCGTCCGCGACCAGTTCGCCAAAGAACTGAAGGAGCAGTTCGGCCTTCCGGCCTTCCCGCTGCTCGACGTAGCGAGCTGGCTGTGCGGCCTGAAATACGGCTGGACTTTCGGCGAGGCTTCGTCGCTGGAGCAGGTGAAGAAGAGCCGGCTTCCGATGCTGTTCATTCACGGCGACGCCGACGATTACGTGCCGACGCGGATGGTCTATCCGCTTTACGAGGCCAAACCCGGCGACAAGGAGCTGTGGGTGGTTCCGGGAGCGTCGCATGCCAATTCGTATCGCGACAACCGAGAGGAGTACACGCGCCGCGTCGGGGAGTTCGTCGGAAGGTATGTGGGGAACGACCCGGAATGAATTGAACCGACATCAATATGGAAGACTATAATTTACGGCAGGCGCAGGCTTTCTACCGGATTCTGGAGGAGACCATCGGGAAACTCCCTGCCGATGTGCGCGAGAAACTTTACCGGCCGGGCGCCGTCAATTGTGTGAAAGGGGCCGTCCTGACGGAACTGCGCCGGCAGTTCGAGGAGTGCGGCTGCGACCTCGACCGGCAGTATGCGAAATACGACCGTTCGGAGTACTTCTTTGCGGACATCGTCGAGCCGGGCCGGGTTTACGAGATCGGCTATCCCCGGTGTCTCTGCCCGCAGGTCGATGCCGGATTCGTCAACGCCCCGACCCACTGCGAGTGCTCCCGCCAAAGTATCCTCTTCGTCTACCGGGAGTTAATCCCGGACAAGACCGTCCGGGTCGAGACGCTCGGAACCGTCCTGTCGGGAGCCGCCGAATGCCGCTTCCGGATCACCGTCGAATAGGGAACGGTCGGGCGGCAATAAAAAAACCGGAGGTCTGAACCTCCGGTTTTTTCGTTTGTCGGAAGGAGCGCTCCTCCCGGCGGGAATGTCTTACTCGGCCTTGCCGTCCGAACCGAGAACCTCCTTGATCTTGTGGATGTAGAGCTTCTTCATGTTGTCGCGGGCGGGACCCAGGTACTTGCGGGGGTCGAACTCGGCGGGCTTCGTGGCGAAGACCTCACGGATGGCGGCGGTCATGGCCAGGCGCGAGTCGGAGTCGATGTTGATCTTGCAGACAGCGCTCTTGGCGGCCTGGCGAAGCTCCTCCTCGGGGATACCTACGGCAGCCTTCAGCGCACCGCCGTACTTGTTGATCGTCTCGACTTCCTCCTGGGGAACCGACGACGAACCGTGCAGCACGATGGGGAAGCCCGGAAGCTCCTTCTCGATGGCGGCCAGTACGTCGAAAGCCAGGGGAGGCGGAACCAGACGGCCCGTCTTGGGATCTACGGTGCACTGCTCGGGGGTGAACTTGTAGGCTCCGTGCGAGGTTCCGATCGAAATGGCCAGCGAATCCACGCCCGTCTTGGTCACGAAATCCACGACCTCTTCGGGTTTGGTGTAGTGGCTGACTTCGGAGGCTACCTCGTCCTCGACGCCGGCCAGCACGCCCAGTTCGCCTTCGACCGTCACGTCGTATTTGTGTGCATACTCCACGACCTGCTTCGTCAGGGCGACGTTTTCGTCGTAGGGAAGTGCCGAACCGTCGATCATCACCGACGAGAAGCCCATGTCCACGCAGCTCTTGCACAGTTCGAACGAATCTCCGTGGTCGAGGTGCAGCACGATCTGGGGTTTGGCCCAGCCCAGTTCCTTGGCGTACTCTACGGCTCCTTCGGCCATGTAGCGCAGCAGGGTCTGGTTGGCGTAGTTGCGCGCACCCTTCGATACCTGGAGGATGACGGGCGACTTGGTCTCGGCGGCAGCCATGACGATAGCCTGGAGCTGCTCCATGTTGTTGAAGTTGAATGCCGGAACGGCGTAACCTCCTTTGATGGCCTTGGCGAACATCTCGCGCGTGTTCACAAGACCCAGATCTTTGTACGATACCATAGTATTTGAAATATTAGTGAATTTGTTGCACTCGAAAAACCGCACAAATTTACTAAAAATTCTAAATAACAGCCCTTTTTTGTGAAAAAAATAACAGCCGGCGGGAAATAGTTGCGCAATCCGGATTGTTTTTTGTACTTTTGCATGATTATCCACCGCAAGCAAACAACAAACAAATACGATCATGGCAGAATTTATCTATCAGGAGCCGTTTCCGATTCAGGACGACAAAACCAAGTACCGTCTTTTGACGAAAGAGTATGTGAAGGTCGTGGAGTGCGACGGACGCAAGATCCTCAAGGTCGACCCCAAGGGCCTCGAACTGCTTTCGAAGGAGGCTTACGCCGACGTGTCGTTCTACCTGCGCGCCGCGCATCTCCAGAAACTGCGCAACATTCTCGAAGACCCCGAAGCCACCGACAACGACAAGTTCGTGGCCTACACGATGCTGCTGAACCAGACCGTCTCGGCCGAAGGCGAACTGCCCACCTGCCAGGATACCGGCACGGCCATCTGTATCGGCCACAAGGGCGAGGATGTCTGGACGGGGGCCGACGACGCCGAGTGCATCGCCCGGGGCGTTTACGAAACCTATAAGGACCGCAACCTGCGCTACTCGCAGGTCGTGCCCTTCACGATGACCGACGAAAAGAATTCGGGCACGAACCTTCCGGCACAGATCGACATCTACGGCGGCAAACCCGGCATGGAGTACGAATTCCTCTTCATCACCAAGGGCGGCGGCTCGGCCAACAAGACCTTCCTCTACCAGCAGACCAAGGCGCTGCTGAACGAGGAGTCGCTCACGAAATTCATCCAGCAGCATATCTTCGACCTCGGTACGTCGGCCTGCCCGCCCTACCACCTGGCGATCTGCATCGGCGGCACGTCGGCCGAGATGTGCCTCTCGACGGTGAAGAAGGCTTCGGCCGGCTACCTCGACGAGCTGCCCACCTCGGGCAACGGGGGCGGCCGCTGCTTCCGTGACCTGGAATGGGAGGAGAAGGTGCTGAAAATCTGCCGCGAGAGCGGTGTCGGCGCCCAGTTCGGCGGCAAGTACCTCGTGCACGACGTGCGCGTGATCCGCGCCCCGCGCCATGCGGCTTCGTGCCCCGTGGCCATCGGCGTGAGCTGCTCGGCCGACCGCAACATTAAGGCCAAGATCACCCCGTCGGGCATCTTCCTCGAAGAGCTGGAGAAGAATCCCGCACGCTTCCTGCCGGCCGAGGCTCCCTCGATGTCGCCTGCCGTGGACATCGACCTCGACGAGGGCATGGACAAGGTGCGTGCGATCCTCACGAAATACCCGATCAAAACGCGCCTGAACCTCCGCGGCACGCTGATCGTGGCCCGCGACATCGCGCATGCCAGGATCAAGCAGATGCTCGACCAGGGCAAGCCGATGCCCGAGTACTTCAAGAAACATCCGGTTTACTACGCCGGTCCGGCCAAGACGCCGCAGGGCATGGCTTCGGGTTCGTTCGGTCCCACGACGGCCGGACGCATGGACCCCTATGTGGACCTGTTCCAGTCGCAGGGCGGTTCGCTGGTGATGGTGGCCAAGGGCAACCGCACGCAGCAGGTGACCGACGCCTGCAAGAAATACGGCGGTTTCTACCTCGGTTCGATCGGCGGTCCGGCAGCGATCCTGGCGAAGAACTCCATCAAGTCGGTCGAGGTCGTGGACTTCCCCGAACTGGGCATGGAGGCCGTGCGCAAGATCTATGTCGAGAACTTCCCGGCGTTCATCATCGTCGATGACAAGGGGAACGACTTTTTCGCCGATTTCAAGCACTAAAATCTGCGGGCGGATATACTAAAGGGTACGACTTTACGTTGTAAAGACGTACATGGGATTTTGCCCGGTTGCCGTGAGTCCCGAAACCCGGCGAACAGCCGGGATGAAATCCGGCTGCGTCGCGACAAGTCCCTCCCTGGGGGGGGGAGGTTTGGGGTGGAGTCGGGTTTGTAAACGACGCCATCGGCGGCGATAGCGGCCGGCTGGTACGGGGCTGCGGTGCAAATTGATAGACATATCGCTTTGTGATGAGAGATTTTGTTGCAAAAATATCCCTGACGGCACTCTTCGTGCTGGCGATCTTCTCGGCCTCCGCTGCCGAGAAGGTCACTTTTGAAGCCAACTCGCCGTTGATGGTCGCCGTCGGCGAGGCCTTCCGCGTGGAATTCACGCTGAATGCCGAACCCGACGCCGATTCCTTCAAGGCGCCATCGTTCGAAGGTTTCGACGTAATCGCCGGGCCGAGCGTGTCGACCGGTTCGTCGATACAATATATAAACGGTTCGATTTCCAAAAGTTTCAGTTACGGCATCACCTATGTCCTGCTGCCGCAGGCGGCGGGCAACGTGACGATCGGCGCCGCGGAGGCCAAGGTGGACGGTACGGCCTACCGGACCAAGCCGCTGCCGATCGAAATCGTGAACGAGGGCGACGCCTCCCGGGCGCGGCAGCAGCCCCAGGGGCGTACGGGCGGTTCGGGCGATGCGCAGGCCAGCGCGCAGGGGCAGGTCGCCAAGGACGACATCCTGCTTCGGGCCGTGGTTTCACGGTCGTCCGTGTATAAGAACGAGCCGCTGCATGTGGCTTTCAAACTCTATACGCGGGTTCCCTACGTCAATATCGTTCCCGAGTCGGCTCCGTCGTTCAACGGCTTCTGGTCGCAGGACCTCACCGATCCCAATTCGGCCCGCGTGGGGCGCGAGACCTACAACGGAAAGGTGTACGAGACGCGTGTGCTGTACGACTACCTGCTCTATCCGCAGCAGGTCGGCTCGCTCACGATCGACCCCGTGGACATGACCGTCGTGGCGCAGGTCGTGGTGCAGAGCCGCAATGCCGATCCCTTCTTCGGGGGCGGCCGCGAGGTGTTCAACGTGCCGCGCAAGGTGCAGAGCCAGCGGGCCACGGTGACGGTCAAGCCGCTGCCGTCGGGTGCTCCTTCGAGTTTCAGCGGGGCCGTGGGCCGTTTCACGATGGACACCCAGCTGCCTTCGGAGCGCATCGCGGCCAACTCGGGCGCGACCTTTACGGTGAAAATTTCCGGCACGGGCAACCTGACTTTCGTGCAGGCCCCGAAACTGCCGCTTCCGACCTCGTTCGAGCAGTATAACGTCAAGACCACCGAGTCGATCAACACGTCGGCCACGGGCATCTCCGGCTACCGCCAGTTCGAATACCCTTTCATCGCACGTGCCGAGGGCACTTATGACATCGAACCCATCGAGTTCACCTACTTCGACCCCCAGCGGGTGCAGTACGTGACGCTCCGTTCGAAGCCGCTGACGCTCGAAATCACGCCCGATGCCCGCGGCGGAGGCGATGCGGTGGTGATGCAGGGGCGCGGCATGTCGAAGGAAGAGGTGAAGATGCTGGGCCAGGACATCCGCTTCATCAAGCTGGGCGGGGCGCAGCTGCGCTCCGAGCGCGTGCCGTTCATCTTCAGCGCCGCCTACTGGATTCTGCTCCTGGGCGTACTGGTGCTTTTCACGATGATCTACGTGGCGCTGCGCAAGCAGATCCGCGAATCGCAGAACGTCGCCCTGGTGCGCGGCAAGCGGGCCAACAAGGTCGCCGTACAGCGTTTCCGCGCCGCGAAGAGGTATATGGAGGAGCAGAACCGGCATGCCTTCTACGAGGAGATGCTCCGCGCGCTGTGGGGCTACATGAGCGACAAGTTCAACATTCCGGTGGCCAACCTCACGAAGGAGAACGTCCGCGAGGAGCTGCACAAACGGGGCGTTTCGTCGGAGGATTCTCAGCGGTTCACGGACATCATCACCCAGTGCGACGAGGCGCAGTACTCGCCCGTGGAGACGGCCCGCATGAACGACGTCTATTCCGAAGGCGTGAACCTGATCTCGCGCATCGAATCGGTGATAAAACGATAGTGTTATGAAACGATTGACCCTATTCCTGATCCTGCTGTCCGGCGTTCTCTGCGCACATGCGCAGGAGGGAGCCGACACGCTGGCGCAGCCTGCCGTGACGGCGGCTCCGGAACCTGCGGCCGAGGCGTCGCCCGAGCAGTTGTGGGACCGAGCCAACACGGCCTATATCAACGGCGACTTTCACGCCGCCGCGGAGTTCTACGAGCAGATTCTCGCCCGCGGATTGAGTTCCATGAAACTCTACTACAACCTGGCCAATGCCTATTTCAAGGAGGAGCGGCTGGGCAAGTCGATACTTTTCTACCACCGGGCCTTGCGGCTGGCTCCCGGCAACGACGACATCCGCTATAATTTGAGTGTCGCCGAGGCCCGCACGAAGGACAACATCGAGCAGATACCCGAATTTTTCTTCACCGAATGGATGCGCGGCGTGCGCCGTCTGATGAGCTGTACGGCATGGAGCGTCTTCTCGCTCGCGGCGCTGGTCTGCGCCCTGGCGCTGTTCCTCGCCTACCTGTTGGCACAGCGTTTGTCGTTGCGCAAGACGGGGTTCTACGGAACCCTCGTCGCGGTGGCGGTGTTCATGCTCACGAGCTGGTTCGCCATGGGCGAGCGGCACGAGATGCTTGACGATACGCAAGCCGTCGTGATGTCGCTCTCGACGGCCGTGAAGAGTTCGCCCGACAAGTCGGCGACCGACCTCTTCGTGCTGCACGAGGGGACGCTCGTCGAGATCACCGACCGCCTCGACAACTGGTGCGAGATCACCATTGCCGACGGAAAGAAGGGGTGGCTCGAATGCAAAACCATCGAAACGATCTAAATGTCGAAACTTTTACAGGACGTCGTCGGCGAGCTTTCGAAACTCCCGGGCGTGGGACGCCGCACGGCGTTGCGCCTGGCCATCCACATCCTGCGCATGGAGCGGGATTCGGTGGCCGGGATGACGGAGAGCATCGACCGGTTCCGCAACGAGATCCGCTACTGTTCGCAGTGCAACAACCTCTCCGACGAGGAGGTCTGCCCGATCTGCGCCGACCGGGAACGGGACCATGCGACGATCTGTGTCGTGGAGCAGGTGGCCGACGTGCTGTCGGTCGAGAACACGCGCCAGTACCGGGGCATGTACCACGTGCTGGGCGGCGTCATCTCGCCCATGCAGGGCATCTCGCCCTCAGACCTGAAGATCGACCTGCTGTGCGAGCGGATCGCCCGCGGCGGGGTGAAGGAGGTGATCCTCGCCATCTCGACTTCGGTCGAAGGGGAGACGACGCTTTTCTACCTGATGAACCGCCTGCGGCAGTTCCCGGGGCTGAAAGTTACGTCGATCGCGCGCGGCATCGGTTTCGGCGACGAACTGGAATATGTCGACGAACTGACGATCACCCACGCGCTGATGAACCGCCGGGAGATCGAGTAGCCCGCCCGGCTTAAGAAGCGGGTTTCGGAGGGCGATGAAGCCGGCAAACAGAGACAAGAGGACTTAAACATTATAAGTTATGGATTTTGTAACGAACGAGAAACTCACCATCGTGGGTGCGGCCGGCATGATCGGCTCGAACATGGCCCAGACGGCGCTGATGATGCGCCTGACGCCGAACATTTGCCTTTACGATCCGTATGGACCGGCGCTGGAGGGCGTGGCCGAGGAACTTTACCACTGCGCCTTCGAGGGGGTGAACATCACGTGGACGACCGACATCCGCGAGGCGCTGACCGACGCGGCTTACGTCGTGTCGTCGGGCGGCGCGGCCCGCAAGGCCGGCATGACGCGCGAGGACCTGCTGAAAGGCAACGCCCAGATCGCCGAACAGTTCGGCAAGGACATCAAGTCCTACTGCCCGGACGTGAAGCACGTCGTGGTGGTCTTCAACCCGGCCGATATCACGGGGCTGATCACGCTGATCTATGCGGGGCTGAAACCCTCGCAGGTCTCGACCCTCGCGGCGCTGGACTCCACGCGCCTGCGTTCGGAGCTGGCCAAATACTTCAAAATCTCGCCCGACGAAATCCGCAACTGCCGCACCTACGGCGGCCACGGCGAGCAGATGGCGGTCTTCGCCTCGACGACGCTCGTCGCCGGACGGCCCCTTTCGGAGCTGATCGGCAAGGAGATGCCCGAGGGCGACTGGGCCGATCTGCAGCAGCGGGTGATTCAGGGCGGCAAGCACATCATCGACCTGCGCGGCCGTTCGTCGTTCCAAAGTCCGGCTTATATCTCGATCTCGATGATCGCGGCTGCGATGGGCGGCAAGCCGTTCACCTATCCCGCCGGCGTATTCGTCCACAACGACGAGTTCAAACACATCCTGATGGCGATGGAAACCGTCATCACGAAGGAGGGCGTGTCGTATAAGAACGTGCAGGGCACGGCCGCGGAGCACAAGAAGCTCACGGAGAGCTACGAGCATCTCTGCAAACTGCGCGACGAGGTGATTTCGATGGGCATTCTGCCTCCCGTCGACGAGTGGGGCCGTCTGAATCCGCACCTGCGTTAAGCGGCGGGGAACCGCCGAAGCAAAAAGGACCGGCTCGACAGCCGGTCCTTTTCAATTTTGTCTGCGGAAGTCCACGGGGAGCCTGATTTCCACGGGAACCTTTCGTCCGTCCGACTCTCCCGGTTCCCAGCGCGGGGAACTTTTCAGCACCCGGACCGTCACGGTTTTGCCTGGAACACGGCGCGCAGTTCGCCGTCGCTCAACAGCAGCAGCATCGGGCCGTCCATGTCGTAATGGGTCACCGACTCGAGCATTTTGGTGAAGGCGTCCTCCTGCTCCATGCCCGGGCAGGCCATCATCGTCGAGGCGAGGGGGCCTATTTTCAGCGTGCGTTTCCCGTCGGTCTTGTACGTGCCCATCAGGCGGTTGCAGGCCCCGACGCCCGTCAGGCGGTTGCCCTCGGTCAGCAGCGTGACGGTGAATTTGCCCTCTTCGGGTTTGACCGCCTTGCCGCCGAGCTGGATCAGCTGCCACTCGGTCCCCGCCAGCGGGCGGCGGGTCTTTTTCTGGTAGGAGCGGCAGTTGCAGCATCCGGCCATAAAGGCCGCAGCGACAGCGACTATCGCAATTTTGAGTAAAATCTTCATTGTTTTTCCATTTATATCATACGGCAAATATAGGGAATAAATCGTACCTTTGGTGTCGTAACGACGCTTTTAGCTGTCGGGAGCCCAGATTGGATCCGATCCCCGGCAATCGGGTTTCGCTCTTGGAGCCTGGCTTATAGCCGGGTGACGCCGCAGGCGGCAATGACAACGTTCGAAAGCGACTGTTACATCGAAGTGTGAATTTGCAAATGATTAAAAAACGTTCCTTATGAAAACCATTATCGCTTCACCCCATGCGCCCAAGGCCGTGGGTCCCTATTCGCAGGCCGTCGGGGCCGGCGGTGCGCTCTATGTTTCGGGACAGCTTCCGATCGACGCCGCATCCGGAAAAATGGCCGAAGGCATCGAGGCCCAGACGCGCCGGTCGCTCACGAACCTCGGTCATATCCTCCGTGAAGCCGGGTACGATTATTCCGACGTGGTGAAAACCACGGTCCTGTTGCAGTCGATCGGCGATTTTGCCGCCATGAATGCTGTCTATGCGGAGTTCTTCACCTCGGAGATGCCGGCGCGCATGTGCTATGAGGTCGCGGCGCTGCCGATGGGCGCGCTGGTCGAAATCGACGCCGTGGCGGTGAAATAACTACCGCCTTCGGTCCGAAGACGCGCCCCGGGTCTCTGGGGCGTGCCTTTTGTCCTTTTGTAGATATTTTGTGGATAAGTTTGGTTCTTCATGCTGGCTTTTTATCCGGAAAAGCCGCAATTTTGTAGAACCGGGTTTTGCCCGCCGTGACGCCTGAAATCTGAAAATATAGAAATAATAGCCTGAAAATAGTTATGTCAAAAGCCACCAAAGCCGACACGCCGCAGAAAGTCAATTACAACGATGCGGTTGCCGAGTCGAAGAAGTATTTCGACGGGGACGACCTCGCCGCCACGGTGTGGGTCAGCAAGTACGCCCTCAAGGATTCTTTCGGAAACATCTACGAACGATCGCCGCGCGAGATGCACGAGCGCATCGCTTCCGAAATCGAACGCATCGAGCAAAAATACCCGAACCCGCTCCCGAAGGAGGAGGTTTTCGCGTTGCTCGACCATTTCCGTTACGTCATTCCGCAGGGCGGCCCGATGACCGGCATCGGCAACAATTTCCAGGTGGCGTCGCTGTCGAACTGCTTCGTCATCGGCCATAAGAATCCCGCCGATTCCTACGGCGGCATCTTCCGCATGGACGAGGAGCAGGTTCAGCTGATGAAACGCCGCGGCGGCGTGGGTCACGACCTTTCGCACATCCGGCCCACGGGCAGCCCGGTGCTGAACTCGGCTCTCACGTCGACGGGTATCGTGCCCTTCATGGAGCGTTACTCGAACTCGACGCGCGAGGTGGCGCAGGACGGGCGGCGCGGCGCGCTGATGCTGTCGCTGTCGATCAGGCACCCCGACGCCGAGCGGTTCATCGACGCCAAGGTCGACACGGGCAAGGTGACGGGTGCCAACGTCTCGATCAAGATCGACGACGATTTCATGCGTGCGGCCCTCGCCGGGAAGAAATACCACCAGCAGTTCCCGATCAAGTCGGACAATCCCAAATACGAGCAGGACATCGACGCCCGGAAACTTTGGGAGAAAATCATCCACAACGCCTGGAAGTCTGCCGAACCGGGCGTGCTGTTCTGGGATACGATCATCCGCGAGAGCATTCCCGACTGCTATGCCGACGAGGGTTTCGTGACGGTTTCGACCAATCCCTGCGGCGAGATTCCGCTCTGCCCCTACGATTCGTGCCGCCTGCTGGCGATGAATCTGTTGAGCTATGTGGACAACCCGTTCAAGGCCGATGCGAAGTTCAATTTCGACAAGTTCAGGGACCATGTCTACAAGGCGATGCACATGATGGACGACATCATCGACCTCGAACTGGAGAAGGTCGAGCTGATCATCGAGAAGATCGCCGCCGACCCCGAAGACATGGACGTGCGCCGCGTGGAGCTGGAACTGTGGAAGAAGATCCGCGAAATGGCGCGTAAGGGCCGCCGTACGGGCCTGGGCATCACGGCCGAGGGCGACATGCTCGCCGCACTGGGCCTGCGTTACGGTACGCAGGAGGCGATCGACTTCGCCGTCGAGGTGCAGAAGTGCCTCGCCCTGGCGGCTTACGGCGCTTCGGTGAAGATGGCCGCCGAGCGCGGTGCCTTCCCGGTTTACGACGCTGCGAAGGAGGCGAACAATCCGATGATCGCCCGCATCCGTGAGGCCGATCCGGCGCTCTACGAGGAGATGACGAAGGTGGGCCGCCGCAACATCGCCATGCTGACCATCGCGCCCACGGGCACCACGTCGCTCATGTCGCAGACCACCTCGGGCATCGAGCCGGTGTTCCGCACCGTCTACAAGCGCCGCCGCAAGATCAATCCTTCGGACGTGGACACCCACGTCGATTACGAGGACGAAACGGGCGAAAAGTTCCAGGAGTATAACGTCTACCACCACAATTTCGTCAAGTGGCTGGAGGCCAACGGATACGACACTTCGAAGCTGGCGACGATCTCCGATGCCGAATTGGACGAGTGGGTCGCCGCGTCGCCCTATCACGGCGCCACGGCCAACGACATCGATTGGGTAGCCAAGGTCAAGATGCAGGGAGCCATCCAGAAGTGGGTCGATCACTCGATCTCGGTGACGGTGAACCTGCCGAACAACGTCTCGGAGGCGCTGGTGGCCGATGTTTACCGCACGGCCTGGGAGTGCGGCTGCAAGGGTGTCACGGTCTACCGCGACGGCTGTCGCGACGGCGTGCTGCTGGAGAAGAACGCCAGGAGCAGGAAGAAGTGCGAGGAGCATCCCGGCGAGGCGCCGAAGCGTCCCAAGTCGATTCCGGCGGACATCGTGCGGTTCAAGAACGGCACGGAGGACTGGATCGCTTTCGTGGGTCTGCAGGACGGACGTCCCTACGAGGTCTTCACGGGTAAGATCGAGGAGGATGCCATGTTCATTCCCCCGAAGATCAAGAAGGGCTTCATCATCAAGGTCCGCGAGGCGGACGGCACGAAACGCTACGATTTCCAGTACACCGACCGTTACGGCTACACCAACACCATCGGCGGCATTTCGCGCCTGTTCAACGAGGAGTTCTGGAACTACGCCAAACTCATTTCGGGCGTGCTGCGCCACGGCATGCCGATCGAGAAGACCGTGTCGCTGATCGAGTCCCTGCACCTGGACAGCGAGTCGATCAACACGTGGAAGACCGGCGTGTGCCGTGCGCTGAAACAGTATATCGTCGACGGCACGAAATCCAAGGGCAAATGTCCGAGCTGCGGACAGGAGAATATGGCCTATCAGAACGGCTGCCTGACCTGCATGTCGTGCGGCTATTCCAAATGCGGATGATGTTCGTTTTTACCTGATTTGTGTTCTAAAAAGCCCCGATGTTCAGATATTTGGGGCTTTTTTGGCTCCAAAGGTTTCTTTTTTCTGTTTTTTCGACCGGATTTGAATGGTTTTTGTGAAAAAATGCTTACTTTTACGACAAGTATGTGAGACGTATTAAAGATGAACATTATGAGAAAAATTTTCTTGACTTTTGTGCTCGTGGCTTTCGCCTCCGCCGCATTTGCCGATGGAACGCCGAAGAAACCGAGCGTTGCCGGATTCGTTTCGAACGGATTCTGGGATAATTGGGAGATTTCGGCCGGTTTCGGAACCGGCACAGCCTTCTCTAACGGCGGTAATATCGGCTCTTGGGGTGACCGCTTCGGCTTCGAGGGCAACCTGTCGGTAACGAAATGGGTGCATCCGATCGCCGGTATCCGTGCCCAGCTGCAGGGCGGATGGTTCAATAACTTCGACCCCGAACTGGGTAAGATGACGTGGCCGTACATGTTCGGGCATGTGGATTTCATGCTTAACGCATCGAACTGGATCGGCGGTTACCGTGCCGACCGTGCGTGGTATGCCGTGCCGTTCGCCGGTTTCGGTTACATGGCTTCGAACTTTACGGACCGCAGCCAGCGAGAGAACGCATCCGGTTCGCGCCAGGAGTTCGCCTTCACGGCGGGTCTGCTCAGCAAGTTCCGCCTGTCGCCGGCCTTCGATTTCAATATCGAACTCAAGGGTCTGCTCACCAAGTCGAGCATTTGTCCCGCGAAGATGAACGGCTCTTACCTGGCCGGGCTCACCGCTACGGCGGGTATCACCTACCGCTTCAACCAGCGTGGCTGGGAGCGCGGCGTTCCGGGCTATACGGCCGACGACATCCGCGCTTTCCAGAATGCGGTGGCTGCGGGCAATTCCGCCCTCGAAGCCGCCCGGTCGGAGAATGCGGACCTGGCCAACAAGCTGAAGGCTGCGCAGGCCGAGGCCGAAGCCGCTAAAGCTGCCGCCGCTGCTGCCGCTGCCAAGGCTGCCGCAGAAGCCGCTGCCGCACAGAAGGTGAACACCCTCAGCCCGACTTCGATCATCTTCTACGATTACAGCATGTCGAAGCTGACGCCGAAGGAGAAGACCCGCCTCGAACTGATGGCCGACCTGATCAAGAGCGGTCCGAAAGACCGGGTCTACAAGATCGAGGGCCATGCCGACCAGCAGACGGGTACGGCCGCAGGCAACAAGCGCGTTGCCGAGAACCGTGCCAAGAGCGTTTACGACTTCCTCGTAAAATGCGGTGTGAACCCCAAACAGCTGACCTACGAAGGCAAGGGCAACGCAGCCAACGTTTACGAGAACAACCAGAAGGCCAACCGCGCCGTGATCATCAAATAAGGCCGGGCCGTATTGGGGAGGGGCCGTGAATGAGGCCTTTCCGTCACAACGAAAAAAGATGCTCCGTTACGGAGCATCTTTTTTCATGTATATATTTATAAGGTATGCTTTTTGGCCGAACCCGGACTTACCGGATGATGACGGCGTTGACGAGGCGTACGCCCGAACGGCGGTTTATCTCCTCCTTGAGCGCCTCGCGCTGGTAGAAAAGTTCCGAGCGCAGGACGCTCGACTGAATGCGTACGTAAAGGATGTGCTTTTCGAGCCGCAATTCGGTGGTGACGTCCGCGGCGCGGTCGCCGACGATCTCGCGCCATGTATCCGGCAGCTTGCCTTCGGCGACTTTCGCGGCGATATAGGGGCGTTTGAAAAACTCCTCCAGCAAGTCGCCCATCAGCATGGTTTTGGTCCGTCTCATGGCTGTTCGTCGGTTGATTCGGGGCGTAGGGATTGTTCTTTTTCTGCATTTGCCGCTGCGTCTTTCGCTGCGTTTTCCGTTGCCTTCTCCGAGCCTTCCGCCGCGTTCCGCTCCTGCGTTACGGCACCTTCGGTGACTGAAAAGAGCGTGTAGTCGCCGCCCGCCTTGTCGAGAATCCGTTTCAGACGTGTCGGGTTGCAGTCGGTGATCAGAATTTGCCCGAAGGTGTCGTCCGAAACCAGACGGATCAGCTGTTCGACCCGCCCGGCGTCGAGTTTGTCGAACAGGTCGTCCAGCAGCAGGATCGGGCGTTCGCCCTTCGCTTGGGCGACGACGGCGTACTGCGCCAGTTTGAGGGCGATCAGGAAAGATTTCTGCTGCCCCTGCGATCCGTATTTGCGCAGAGGATATCCCCCGATTTTCAGCACCAGGTCGTCGCGGTGAATGCCTGCCGTCGTGAATTCGTTGACGATGTCCTTCTGCCGCGCGTCGAGCAGAATTTCCTCGAACGGACGGTCGTTCAGCTCCGATTTGTAGTGCAGCTCGACCTGCTCCCTATCGCCCGAAAGGATGCGGTAATAGGCCGCGGTCACCGGTTGCAGCCGCTCGGCGAACTCCTGCCGCCGGGCGTGGATGGCCTTGCCGTGTTCGCACAGCTGCATGTCGTAGATTTGGAGCATGGTTTCGTCGGGCCGTGTTTTCAGCAGGCGGTTGCGCTCGGCCAGCACGGCGTTGTAGCGCATCACCGAGCCGAGGTAGGCGCGGTCCAGCTGCGAAATGAAGGCGTTGAGATAGCGTCGGCGCTCGTCGGCGGCGTCCGAGATCAGCGCGCTGTCGGCCGGCGACACGATCACCGCGGGAATCAGCCCCACGTGGTCCGAAAGCCGTTCGTACTCCTTGCCGTTGCGCTTGAGCACCTTGCCGCCCTTGCGCGAGAAACTGCACACGATGGTTTCCCGCTTGCCCGCATCGCTCGCGTAAGTTCCTTCGACGAGGAAGAAGTCGGCGCCGTGGCGGATGCTCTGCCCGTCGGTCATCTGCAGCGACGACTTGCACATCGACAGGTAGTAAACGGCGTCCACGACGTTGGTTTTGCCCGCGCCGTTGTCGCCCACCAGGCAGTTGATGCCGGGGCACAGCACGAGTTCCTCCTGGGGGATGTTTTTGAAATTCAGCAGCGCTATTTTCTTCAGATGCATAGGACAAAAATACAAAAAATCCGGACACGACATTGCACATTGTGAATAGTTTTGTATCTTTGCAGACTATCGTACGAATTATAAACTAATAACACAACAAGCAATATGGCAAAGCAGAACGTCGCCGAGCAGGAAACCCTCGGCGAAGCAATGAACAAAACGGAGTTGTTTTTCGAGAGGAACGGCCGGATGATGTCCTACGTTTTCCTCGGCCTGCTCGTCCTCGCAGCCCTCGTTTTCGGTTACCGCTCGCTGATCCTCCAGCCCCGCGCCACGAAGGCCGCCGAGATGATCGCCGAGGCGCAGAACCGTTTCGAAGGCGAGAATCCCGATTTCGAGACGGCGCTGCTGGGCGACGACAACGGGGCCGGTTTCCTCGACGTGATCGAGAAGTACGGCTCGACGCCTTCGGGCAACCTCGCCAAGCACTATGCGGGCATCTGCTACCTGCGTACGGGCGATCTGGAGAACGCCGCCAAATACCTGGCGAAGTTCTCGCAGCTGAAAGGCATCCCCGGAGAGCTGATCAACGCCCAGAACTACGGTCTGCAGGGTGACATCGCCGTCGAGCAGCAGGACTACGCCAAGGCGGTGAAGTTCTACGAGAAGGCCGTGAAGGCCGCCGACAACAACCTGACGGCTCCGATGTACCTGCGCAAGGCAGGTCTTGCAGAGCAGGCCCAGGGCAATGAGCAGAAAGCCGCGGCTTTCTATGAAGAGATTATGACCTCGTATCCCGCCTCGATGGAGGCCCGCGATGCGGAGAAGCTGCTCGGCAGCGTAAAATAACGGAGGACGATGGCGACCAAGAATCACAATCTTTCCAAATTCGACTCACCCCTGCCTTCGGCCGCGGATATGCGGTTCGGTATCGTCGTGGCCGAGTGGAACCGCGAGGTCACCGAGGCCCTGCTGGAGGGAGCCGTGCGTACGTTGCGTGCCGCCGGGTGCCCCGATATGAATATCCAGGTCAAATATGTCCCGGGCACGTTCGAACTTTCGCTCGGCGCGCAGTTCTTCGCGGAGTATACCGACGTGGACGCCGTCATCGCTCTCGGATGCGTTATCCAGGGCGACACGCGCCACTTCGATTTCATCTGCCAGGGCGTGACGCAGGGCATCACGCAGCTGCAAATCCAGTGGAACATGCCTATCGCCTTCGGCGTGCTGACGGTCAACGACATGCAGCAGGCCCTCGACCGCTGCGGCGGCCGTCACGGCAACAAGGGCGACGAGGCTGCGGCCACGGCCATCAACATGGTGAAGTTGCAGATCGACATGGAGGCGGCTTCGCCCGACCACGAACCCGACCGGCGCAATATCAACTGATTGCCTAAAGCGGCGATCTTCCGCACATCCTTATAAACGGGGCGGATGGAATGTACTTCGGTACTGTCCATCCGCCCCGTTCTTTTACGATGCCCGGCGTCCGTTCGCCAGACCTGTTTCCGCCGTTCGGCCGGACTTATTCAGCGGCCGCCGCTCCGACGGGCCATTTGGCTTTTCCGAGCGTGATGCGCTCCGAATAACGGCGTCCGAAGCGGTCCGTGGCGACTACTTCGATCGTCTGTGCCGACGCCGAAGGACACGCTTTGAAATAGAAATCCGAGATGCGGGAATGCTGCGATTTGGCGAGTTTCCGCCCGGCTGTTTTCAGCGAATCGAGATGTGCCGCATAGTCGGGATCGGCGATCTGGATGCGCTGCATCGCGCCGCGGTAACGGCCGTCCTCGTACCAGACGACGGTCCAATAGGGATCCCAGTTCCAAATTTTGGCCACGACGCTCCGTGGAAACGCTTCCACCCGTCCGGGCTGCCATATCCGCAGCTGCCGTACGGACGGGGAGCCGAGGCTTCGGTACTCCCACGAGAATTCTCCGCCGCATTCGCGGAAGAGCTGGTAGCCTTTGGGCGTGCCGTCCTTGTTGACCGGGTCATACCACAGGTTCCCGCAGATCTGGGCTACATTGTGCTCCATGACCCCTTCGCAGATGTCGTAGTTCGAGTTGACGTGCGTGTGCCCCGAGATGAAATGCAGTTCGTGGCCGGCGAAGGCGTCCATCAGCCTGGCGGCCGACTCCATGACCTGATTCCCCTTCCAGGCCTTCATGGCCGGGGCGTGCATGGCCACGCAGACGCGCGACCCGGCGGGCAGCCGCCGGGCGTATTCCGCGGCCCAGGCCAGTTGCAGCGAGTCGATCTGCTCGTCGTATTTTTTTGCACCGTGGTAGACGATGTCGTCGAGCACGATATAGTGGGTGCGGCCCATGTCGAAGGCGTAGTAGGTGGGGCCGAAGTGGTTCCGGTAGTTCTCCGTGGCCTCCCGGTCGGTGTATTTTTTCAGGTCGTGGTCGTGGTTGCCGATCACGCCGTAGACCGGGATTCCGAGCGATGCGAACTGCGTTTTCACGCGGGTGAACAGTTCCGGGGAGTCCCAGACGATGTCACCGAGCAGGATGGCGGCCTGTTGCACGCCCTGCGCTTTTCCCGCGGCGGCCGCACGTTGCAGTTCGGGGATGATCTCGGTTCGGAGCCGTTCGAAATGCGTTTCGGTTTTGGGTTGCGGGTCGGCTATCGCCAGCAGTTCGTACACTTCGCCGGTTGCGGGCCACGGCTGCAGACAGAAGTCGTAACGCTTCGTGGCGGGGACGTAGGGACGGTAGAATTGCGGTACGCCTCCTTCCGTGGGTGCGATGTATCCGGATGGGGTCACCACGCTGATGAACAGCGCGTCGTCGTTGGTGTCGAGGGTGAATTCCCCCGCTGCGTCGCTTCGGGCGAAGGAATAACCGTCCGTGACGGTGATGCCTTCCAGCGGTTTTCCGCCGCATTTTACAGAGCCCCGGATCGGGCGTGCCGCGGCTGAAGCGCAGAGGCCCCAGCAGAGGGACAGCAAAAGGACAAATCGTTTCATGGTTCGGTAGGTTTTGGGTTTCGTTCCGATCGGTGCCGGCTGCTAAAAGAGGCCCAGGTTATCCAGGAAGATCAGCAGCAGCACCGCCGGGCAGACGTAGCGCACGAGGAAGATGAACACCCCGTAGATACGGAATTTCAGCGTGCCGTTGTTGCTGATCTCGGCCTTGAGTATTTTCGGGTCGAGGCGCCAGCCGACGAAAATGCAGGTGAAAAATCCGCCGGCGGGGAGCAGGATGTTGGCCGTGAGGTAGTCGAGCGAGTCGAAGATCGTGAGTCCGAAGATGTTCCATCCCTTCAGGAGGCCCAGCGACAGCGACGCCACGGCGGCCAGCGCCATGCAGGCTCCGGTCGTCGACCATGCGGCGGCCCGGCGGCTCATGTGCCACTCCTCGTGCATGTAGGCCGTGATGACTTCGTGTAAGGAGATGGTCGAGGTGAGCGCCGCAACGACCAGCAACAGAAAGAATACCGACGACCAGACCATGCTCAGCGGCATCGAGTTGAAGATGCCCGGCAGGGTGATGAACACGAGCGACGGTCCCGACGAGGGTTCGATGCCCACGCTGAACACCGCCGGGAAGATCACCACGCCGGCCAGCACGGCTACCAGCGTGTCGAGGATCGTGACGTTGAGCGCCGTGTGGCGCAGGTTGGTGTCGGGGTTGAAATAGGAGGCGTAGGTGACCATCGTGCCGATGCCGATGGAGAGCGAGAAGAAGGCCTGTCCCAGCGCCACGAGGACCGTCGAGGGCGTCACCTTCGAGAAATCGGGTCTGAACAGGAACCGAAGCCCTTCTTCGCCGCCGGGCATTAGCAGCGAGTGGATCGACAGCGCGATCAGGATGACGAACAGCAGGGGCATCAGCACCTTTGCCGAGCGTTCGATGCCTTTCTGCACGCCCATCGCGATGACGAAGTGCGTGGCCAGCACGAACAGCGCGGTGTAGAGCACGGGCCGCCACGGGTTCTGGATGAAATTCTCGAAAACACTCTTGTATTCGTCGGGGGTGGAGAGTTCGGCGAGGCTTCCCGTCACGGAGTGGACCATGTATTCGGCGGTCCATCCCGACACCACGAAGTAGAAGCCCAGGATCAGGAAGGCCGCCACGACGCCGTTGTAGCCCAGGAAACTCCACCTGGGGTCGAGCGCCCGGTAGGCTCCCACGGCGTTGCGGTGCGAGGCGCGTCCGACCGAGAATTCGGCCACCATGATCGGCAGTCCCAGCAACAGGACGCAGAGGATGTAGATTACCAGGAAGGCGCCGCCGCCGTTGTCTCCGGCGACATAGGGGAACCGCCAGATATTTCCCAGTCCCACGGAACTTCCCGCCGCGACGAGCACGGCGCTCAATTTGCCGCCCAGCGTTGCGCGGCCGTGTGAATGATGCATATATCGGTCCTATTTGAAAAACCTGCGCGCACGCAGCCGCGTGCGCACAGGTTTCTATTTCTCCAGTACGACGCTCACCTTCTCCAGTTTGCCGCCGAGCGGGGGTGCCAGTTTCGAGACGGTGCATTTTACGTGCCGGACCTGCCGGAAGGAGGCGTAGACCGCCTCGATGATGTTCATCGCCACGCGTTCTATCGTGCGCTGGGTTATGCGCATCTGAAGCGAGACGACCTCGTAGACCGTGAGGTAGTTGACCGCCTGTTCGACGCTGTCCTCGGCGGCCGCGTCGCCCAGGCAGGCCGTGATCTCCAGGTCGACCGTGAAGCGGTTGCCGACCTTCCGTTCGAGTTCGTAGCAGCCGTGCAGCGCCCGGAACTCCATGCGCTGGAGAACGATCCGGTATTCCATCCTATTCGGCGATCACGAGGTAGTAGTTCTTCTTGCCGCGCTGCACGAGCAGGTATTTGCCCGCGATCAGGTCCGCGTCGGTCACCGGGCGCATCGCGTCGGCCACCTTCTCCTTGTTGAGCGACACGCCGCCGCCCTGCACCAGCTTGCGGCACTCGCCTTTCGAGGAGAAGATGCCGCTTTTCTCGGCGCAGAGGTCCACGAACGGGACGCCGGCCGCGAGTTCCGCGCGGGCCACGCGGTACTGGGGTACACCTTCGAACACCTGCAGCAGGGTCTGCTCGTCGAGGCGGTGCAAAGCCTCCGACGTGGCGCCGCCGAAGAGGATGGCCGAGGCCTCGACGGCCTTTTCGTACTCTTCGCGCGAGTGGATCATGCAGGTGATTTCCTCGGCCAGCCGCTTCTGCAATACGCGCAGGTGGGGAGCCGCGTCGTGCTCGGCGATGAGCGCGTCGATGGTCTGGCGGTCGAGCAGCGTGAAGATCTTGATATAACGTTTGGCGTCGTCGTCGCTGACGTTGAGCCAGAACTGGTAGAACTTGTAGGGCGAGGTGTAACGCGGGTCGAGCCATACGTTGCCGCTCTCGGTCTTGCCGAATTTCGTGCCGTCGGCCTTGGTGATCAGCGGGCAGGTGATGCCGAAGGCCTCGGCCTCCGCGCCCAGCTTGCGGCGGATCAGCTCCGTGCCGGTGGTGATGTTGCCCCACTGGTCGGCGCCTCCGAGCTGGATTTTGCAGTTCATCGTCTCGTAGAGGTGCAGGAAGTCGTAGCCCTGAACCAGCTGGTAGGTGAACTCGGTGAACGACATGCCGTCGCTCTCGCCGCTGAAACGTTTCTTCACGGAATCTTTGGCCATCATGTAGTTGACGGTGATGCACTTGCCGATGTCGCGGATGAAATCGAGGAACGTGAACTCCTTCATCCAGTCGTAGTTGTTGACCAGCGTGGCGGCGTTCGGGGCGTCGGAGTCGAAGTCGAGCAGTTTGGCCAGCTGGCGCTTGATCGCCTCCTGATTGTGGCGCAGGGTCTTTTCGTCGAGCAGGTTGCGTTCCTGCGATTTGCCCGAGGGATCGCCGATCATGCCCGTCGCACCGCCCACGAGGGCCAGCGGACGGTGGCCGCACATCTGGAAGTGCTTGAGGATCATCACGCCCACCAGGTGGCCGATATGCAGCGAGTCGGCCGTGGGGTCGATACCCAGGTAAGCCGTCGTCAGTTCTTTTTCGAGTTGTTCCTTCGCGCCGGGCATGATCGTGTGGATCATGCCGCGCCATTCGAGTTCTTCGATGAAATTTGTCATATTACTGTTTAGTATTTGTTCTAATTGTTTACCGGTTTGCAAATCCGGCGGTCGTTGTCGCGGCGTTTCGCCGCGTTTGCAAGTTTGACCCCACCCCAAACCCCTCCCTTGGGAGGGGCTTGTTGCATCGCGCAACAGATGTCGCCCGATTTGCGGAGTTTTTACAATGCGCTCTATTCCACTTCCAGATCCAATGCCTGGCGAAGTTCCGCGATCAGCGGATTTTTCTCCGTCATGTGTTTCACCCGGTCTTCGAGTTTGATCGGCCGTGCGGCCCGGATCTCCTCGTTGACGACCACTTCCAGTTCGATCGCTCCCGTGATGCCCGCCAGTTCGGCGATGCGCATCAGCATCCCCGTCTTGCTGCGGAGTATCTCTTCGCGCAGTTCGCTCGTCGGCACGCTCAACGAGATCGTGTTGCCCTGCACCCTCATCAGCTCGAAGGCCGGGACGAACCGCGGACGCCGTTCCCGGATGAGGTTCAGGATCTTTTCCCGGGCGCATTCCAGTTTCCGTTCGCACTCGGGGTCGATCGCCGCGACTTTCGGTTGGGCTGTTTCCTCCTCGGAAGGCTCCTCGTCCGGATCGCTGCCCGCCGAGGCGAGCAGTTCCGAGAGGGAGGTTCCCGAGATCAGCGGTCTCCGCACGGGCTGGGGCGCGGGTTTCGGCGCTTCGGGCCGTGCGGCCGGAGCGGGAGCGGGTCCCGGGGCGGCTGCGGGCTGCACCGGCGTTTCCGGCCGGGGTGCGGCCGGCTGTGGAGCCGGGGCGGGAACCGGTTGTGCGGCCGGTCCGGGCTGAACCGCTACGGGTTGCTGCGGAGCCGCCGGAACGGGACTCGGAACGGGACTCGGAACGGGTCGGGTCGCCGGGTCGGACTGCGGTTGTGCCGCAGGCGGCGCCGTGACGGCCGCGGCCGCCGTACGGGGCGTCAGTTCGGGAAGCGGATACTCCCCGGAAGTTGTCAGGGTGTCATTTTTTTTTTGACCGAGTCCGGCGATTTTCATCAGACCCAACTCGACGAGCAACCGCTGGTTCGACGATTGCCGGATCTTCCCGTCAAGTTCCGTCAGGCAGGAGATGGCTCCGAACAGGAACTCGACACTGCAGGCGCCCGCCTGCGTCCGGTATCGTTCGAGCAGCGTTCCGGTCATTTCGATCAGCCGCAGCGTGTCGGGCTGCTTGGCCATCAGGAGGTCCCTCATGTGCCGGTTCATGCCGGCCATGAAGGTCTGGCCCGAGAAGCCTTTCGACAGCACCGTGTCGAAGGTCACCAGCACGTCGACGTAGTTGCCCGCGAGGAGCATCTCCGTAACGCCGAAATAGGTGTCGTAGTCCAGCACGTTGAGCGTCTGGGCCACGTTGCGGTAGTCGAGCGCCGTGCCGCAGAACGACACGGCCTTGTCGAACATCGACAGTGCGTCGCGCATGCCGCCGTCGGCCTTCTGCGCGATGAGGTTCAGCGACTCTTCGTCGGCCGTGACGCCCTCCTCGGAGGCGATGTATTTGAGGTATTCGACCGAGTCTTCGACGCGGATGCGGTTGAAATCGTAGATCTGGCAGCGCGAGAGGATCGTGGGGATGATCTTGTGCTTTTCGGTGGTCGCCAGGATGAAGACGGCGTGTGCGGGCGGCTCCTCGAGGGTCTTGAGGAAGGCGTTGAAGGCCGCGGCCGAAAGCATGTGGACCTCGTCGATGATGAACACCGAGTAGCGGCCCACCTGCGGAATGATGCGCACCTGCTCGATCAGCGTGCGGATGTCCTCCACCGAATTGTTCGACGCGGCGTCCAGCTCGTGGATGTTGAGCGAGCGCCCCTCGTTGAACGAGCGGCACGATTCGCACTCGTTGCACGCCTCGGCGCCGTCGGGTGCGAGGCAGTTGATGGCCTTGGCGAAGATGCGGGCGCAGGTGGTCTTGCCTACGCCGCGGGGACCGCAGAAGAGGTAGGCGTGGGCCAGCTGGCCGCGCTCGATGGCGTTCTGGAGCGTCGAGGTGATATGTTTCTGCCCGACGACCGAATGGAAGGTCGCGGGGCGGTATTTGCGTGCGCTGACGATGAAATCACTCATAGTGTTGCAAAGATAAGAAGAATTAAGTGAAAATTGAAAATAATTCTGCTTCCGGTCATTTTGTCCCGGCATGGCAGTCTTCGGATGACAATTTGTGACAAAAAGTGACAACGTGTCGTATATTCCGGGTTGGCAGGGGTTTTGCGGATAAGAGGATCGAAACGGATTGAAAAACAAAACTGAAACACTATGAATATCAACACTCTTACCATCAAAGCGCAGGAGGCGCTGCAAGCGGCGCTCTCGCTGGCGCGGGAGCGGGGACAGCAGGCTGTCGAACCGCTCCACCTGCTCGCGGTGCTGATCCGCGAGGATGATTCGCTCTCGACGTTCCTGCTGGGGCGCGTGGGCGTGAACGTACGTTCGCTGCGCGACGAGGCCGGGCGGGCCGTGGCGTCGCTGCCGCGCGTCGAAGGCGGCGGCGAGCAGTTCTTTGCACAGGAGACCTCGAAGGCGATCCAGCGGGCCGTGGACTTCACGAAGAATTTCGGCGACAAATACGCTTCCGTCGAGCACCTGCTGCTGGCCCTCGTGGCCGAGCGCGGGCAGGCCGCCGACATCCTCAAGCGCAGCGGCGCGACGGAAAAGGAGTTGATCGAGGCGATCCGCACCTTCCGCAAGGGCGCGACGGTCGATTCGCAGACCTCCGAGCAGCAGTTCGATGCGCTGGGCAAATACGCCATCAACCTGAACGAACAGGCCCGGAGCGGCAAACTCGACCCGGTCATCGGGCGTGACGAGGAGATCCGCCGTGTGCTGCAAATCCTCTCGCGGCGCACGAAGAACAACCCGATTCTCGTGGGTGAGGCCGGCGTCGGCAAAACGGCCATCGCCGAGGGCATTGCCCGGCGTATCATCGACGGCGACGTGCCCGAGAACCTGAAATCGAAGATCATCTACTCGCTGGACATGGGTGCGCTGATCGCGGGCGCCAAATACCAGGGCGAGTTCGAGGAGCGTCTGAAAGCCGTCGTGCAGGAGGTTACGGCCAGCGAAGGCGAAATCCTGCTCTTCATCGACGAAATACACACGCTGGTCGGCGCCGGCAAGTCGTCGGGTGCGATGGATGCCGCCAACATCCTCAAACCGGCCCTTGCGCGGGGCGAGCTGCGGACCATCGGCGCCACGACGCTCGACGAGTTCCAGAAATACTTCGAGCAGGACAAGGCCCTCGAACGCCGTTTCCAGAAGGTGATGGTCGACGAGCCTTCGCAGGAGGACGCCATCTCGATCCTCCGCGGCCTGAAGGAGCGTTACGAGAACCATCACCAGGTGCGGATCAAGGACGAGGCCATCGTGGCCGCCGTCGAGCTTTCGACGCGTTACATCACCTCGCGGTTCCTGCCCGACAAGGCCATCGACCTGGTCGACGAGGCCGCCTCGCGGCTGCGTCTGGAGATGAACTCCGTACCCGAGGAGATCGACACGCTCGACCGCCGGGTGCGTCAGCTCGAAATCGAACGCGAGGCCATCCGCCGCGAGAAGGACAAGGAGCGCGTCGAGCACCTTACGAAGGAGATCGAGGAGCTGAAAGCCCGCGACGCCGAGATGCGTGCCAAGTGGCAGGGCCAGCGCGATCTGCTCAAAAAGATTCAGGCGAACAAGGACAGGATCGAGAACCTGAAGATCGAGGCCCAGCAGGCCGAACGGCAGGGCGACTACGGCAAGGTGGCCGAAATCCGCTACGGTAAGATCCAGGAGGCCGAGAAGGAGATCGCCGCTTTCCAGGAGGAGTACCGCCTCGCCTCGGCTAACGGTTCGATGATCAAGGAGGAGGTCGACGCGCAGGACGTCGCCGAGGTGGTGTCGCGCTGGACGGGGATTCCCGTGACGCGGATGCTGGCCTCGGAGCGTGAGAAACTGCTCCACATGGAGGACGAACTGCACAAGCGCGTCATCGGGCAGGAGCAGGCCATCGCGGCCATCTCTGACGCCGTGCGGCGTTCGCGCGCCGGGCTGAACGATCCCCGCAAGCCGATCGGTTCGTTCATCTTCCTCGGCACGACGGGCGTCGGCAAGACCGAGCTGGCCAAGGCGCTGGCGGAGTTCCTGTTCAACGACGACCAGATGATGACGCGTATCGACATGAGCGAATACCAGGAGCGGCACGCCGTGTCTCGTCTCGTCGGAGCGCCTCCGGGATACGTCGGTTACGACGAGGGCGGCCAATTGACCGAGGCCGTGCGGCGCAAGCCCTATTCCGTGGTGCTGCTCGACGAGATCGAGAAGGCACACCCCGACGTCTTCAACATCCTGTTGCAGGTGCTCGACGACGGCCGGCTGACCGACAACAAGGGCCGTACGGTGGATTTCCGCAACACCATCATCATCATGACTTCGAACATGGGGTCGCAGGTGATCCAGGAAAATTTCGCCGAGGCCTTCGACGGCAAGAAACTGCCCGAAGAGGTTGTCGAAAAGACCCGACTGGCCGTGATCGACCTGCTGAAACAGCAGCTCAAGCCGGAGTTCCTGAACCGTATCGACGAGATCGTGATGTTCGAGCCGCTGACGCACAAGGACATCGAACGCATCGTCGACATCCAGCTAGGTATCGTGCGCAGGATGCTTTCGGAGAACGGCATCCGGCTGGAGTACAGCGACAAGGCGCGTGAATGGATCGCTTCGGCGGGTTACGATCCGCTCTACGGCGCGCGTCCCGTGAAGCGTGTCATCCAGCGCTATGTGGTCAACGACCTTTCGAAGCGGATTCTCGCCGGCGAGGTCGACCGCTCGAAGCCGATCTCGATCGACGCCGGGAAAGACTCGCTGACGTTCTCGAACTGACGCCGCGCGGCAGAGTGAAAAAGGGTTCCGAATCATCGGAACCCTTTTTCGTTTACCGGACGTATTTGCTGAAAAACTTCCACAGCTCCTCGCCCGTGTCTACGCCCGTCTCTTTCCAGGAGTGCTTTCCGCCGACGGTTTCGTAGAGCCAGACCTCGTTTCCGTCCGTGCCGTCCGTGTAGCGGTGGGCGATGACCTGCAGGCCGCCGGGGCGGGAGGGCAGGGTGTCGACCTGCTCTGCGAGGCATTTGTTTTTGGCGGCCCAGTAGCCGACCGCGGTCGGGACGGAGACATAGGCGCCCCAGCCCCCTTCGTTCCCGAGGTCACCCTCCCAGCGGGTCGTCCGGTCCTTGGTCCCGTGGATTTCGAACAGCGGAATCGGACGCGGATTGCGGTCCGAGCGTAGGATTTCGACGGACATGAACCCGGCGACCGGTCCGAGGGCCGCATAGACCTCCGGACAGCGCGAGGCCAGCAGGTAGCACATGTCCCCGCCGTTCGACATGCCCGTGCAGAAGACGTTGCGACGGCTCAAACGGTGCTCCTTCGCAAGGTGCCGGATCAGTTCGGTGAGGAACCGCACGTCATCGACGGTCATGTCGGCCTGAAAGGGGTAGCCCACGTTCCAGCACGTCTTGCCCCGGCCGTCGCGTTCGCCCTGCGGGTAGCAGACGGCGAAACCGTGGCGGTCGGCGACCTCGTTCATGCCGAAACTCTCCGGCCGGGCCTGTCCGCCGTAGCCGTGGAGGACGATGACCAGCGGCGCCCCGGCCGGCAGTCCTTCGGGCAGGTGGAGGCGGTACGTGCGGTCGATGCCGCCCGACCGGAACGTGTGGCCGGTGGTCTGCGCGCGGCAGGTTCCCGCTGCGAAAAGCAGCAGGCAGCAGAGGTTTTGAAGGATGTATTTCATGGTTGCAGGTATTTAGAGTCCTTTGCGGGCGAGGCGCCAGGCCAGCGCGTTGTAAAGCCGGATCACGGGGCCGCGCCAGCCGGCGGGCAGGGCATTCAGGGCGCGGACCTTGTGCAGCGTGCGGCGGTAGGTCCGTGTCCAGGCGAAGAACCGGGTGGCGCGGGCGGCCTCCTTCGTGCCGCCTTTGGCACTGATTATTAGCGCTTTTCCCAACGCTGCGCGGGCCACGAACTCCCGGTCCTCCTCGGGGGCCTGGGGGTCGTACAGCTCCTCGAACGAATGGACGGTCTGCTCGGGGGTGTAGCTCGCTGCCGAGCGGTTCGAGGCCACCCGCGAGTAACGGACCAGCCGTTCGGGCGAGAAGCAGACTTCGTAGCGGCGGGCGATCCGGATCCACATGTAGAGGTCTTCGGCGATCTTCATGCCGACGGGAAACAGCCCCACGTTGTCGAACACGCGCCGCGGGATGCAGCTTGCCGACGGGATGGCGATGTAGCGGTGGGCCGATTCGCGGAAGAAATTCGCCACGATGCCCCGCTCGGAGGGTGTCGGGGCCGGATAGGTCCCGTCGTGGCTTATTATTGAAAAGGCCGTGCAATAGAGTCCGCATCCGGGGAACTCGCGGATCATGGCGGCGATTTCGGCCAGAAACCCCGGCTCCCAGGCATCGTCGGCGTCCAGCAGGGCGATGTATTCGCCCGTCGACTCCTCGATGCCGCGGTTGCGCGCGGCGCAGACCCCGGCGTTGGGCTGCCGGACGAGCCGCACCAGCGGCGATCGGATCGCACGCACGGCCTCCGCGCCGCCGTCGGTCGATCCGTCGTCCACGACGATGATCTCCTGCGGGAGGCGGGTCTGCGCCAGTGCGGAGCGCACGGCCGCGCCGATTTCCCGCTGCTTGTTGTAGAGGGGTATGACGACCGAAATGGTGGGTTCTGACATCTGTTCTGCCGGGTTTTGTTGCGAAGATATTGATCTTTTGCTACTTTTGCAAATAAAACCAGTCCGATGACCGCATCCGAGAAAATCATCGCATTCGTCCGCAACGCGTTCGACACAGCGCTCTACTTCGCCGTGATGGCCGTGAAGGAGAATTTCCGCAACTATGTCCGCCGCGCCGGGACTGTCGGGGAGCCGAAGCCTTCGGTCCTGATCCTCGGCAACGGACCTTCGCTCTCCGGGGACCTGCCGCGGCTGATCGAGCAGGGCGAACACCTGTCGAAGGACGTCATGGCGGTCAATTATTTCGCGCTCGACGAGCGTTTCGCGACCGTGCGGCCCGCCTACTACGTGCTTTCCGACCCCATGTTCTTTCGCGACAGTGTCTACCGCGACCGGGTCGCGGAGCTTTACCGCGTGCTCAACGAGCGGGTGACGTGGCCGATGAACCTCTACGTGCAGTATTACAATCCCGAGCAGTTCGACTACCGCGCCGCGCTTCCCAACCCCAATATCCGCATCGTGCGGTTCCATACGCAGGTCTACCGGGGTTTCCGGAGCGTGGAGTTCTGGCTGTTCCGCCACGGTCTGGGAAGCGCCAACTTCGGGACCGTGGTGCAGGTGTGCGAGTACGTCGCCCTGCTGCTGGGTTACAGGACGCTGGAGTTGTACGGTGTGGATCATACGCTGCTCGACGGGCTGTGTGTCGACGACGAAAACCGCCTCTGCCGGGTCGTCGGCCACTATTACGACGATGCTCCGGCCGTTTCGGAGCCGATCTTCCAGAAAGTCCCCCGCCGGCCCTATACGATGGCCGTTTATCTGGCCGAGGTCGCCGAACTGTTCCGCGGCCACGAGGTGCTGCGCGACTATGCCCGCTCGCTCGGGGCGCGGATCGTCAACCGCACGCGGGGATCGATGATCGACGCCTACGAAAAAATTCCTCTAAAACGGTGATTTCTTCGTTACGCTTGCCACCCCCCCCCGAATACTTATTTACTCCTTGTAAACTTCGTTTCGCGGGGCTGCGCAAGCCTTGAAATCCCTCGTTTTATAGGAATTTTGAACCATTTGCGGTTATTCCGGCAGGTTCCGGCTGGCCGCGATGATTTCGGCCATGGCGAAGTCCTCGGGGTAGTCGATGTCCAGTCCCTCGATGCGGTCCACGACAGCCATGTAGGGCCGTTCGCCGATGCGGCGTCCGCGGCCGCACCACAATTCGCGCGAAAAGATGAAGAAGGCGCTGGTCTCGATGTAGACCGGCTCGATGGTCTGCGTGCGGGGGATGTTGTCGAGGGCGTAATTGAGCGGTTTGCCCCCGAACCAGGCGAAGGTCTGCAATTTTTCGGCGCTGAATGCCGAGTCGTATTCGCCCGAGCGGACCTTTCCGAGCGCTTCGGCGACGGTCGCGGCGCGGATGAACGGCGAGGTGGCGTGGGCGAGGATGTAGAGGTCGGCCTCGACTTGAGCGGTGAAGCTGTCGTAAATTTCCCGTCCGAGCGTCGTGTCGCTGTCGAGCGACGGGTCGCGGCGCAGCAGCCGGACCCCTTCGGGCAGCAGCGCACGGATGCTTTCATCGCTGCAGAAGACGAAGACTTCATCGATGCCCTCCACGGCGGTCAGGGTTTTCAGGATATGGCACATCAGCGGCGATCCGTCCAGCGGGCGGAGGTTCTTGCCCGCGACGCGCTGGCTGTTGAGCCGGATGGGAACGAATGCGACGGTCTTCATTGGTATGGGTGATTTTATTGTATCAACAGGTTGCAGCCACGAATGTCGGAGTGGTCGATACGGCCTTCGACGACGAACGCCCCGTCCGCGCCGACGCGCCCCACGTCCTGTGTCTGGATAAAGGCGCACGACCACCAGTTCGCCAGGTCCGCGATGTTCAGCCCGCCGCGCGCGCCTGCCGGAAGCAGGTCGAACGGGTCGTTGACGTCGCGTGCCGTGACGCGCATCCATCCCGGGCAGCGGAACACATTGCCTCCCTGCGAATAGGCCTGCGAGGTGAGTTCGGCCATGCCGTACTCCGAATGAATCTTCCCGACCCCGAAGGCGTCGCAGAGGATTCGGTGGAACTCCTCTTTCGGAATCTCCTCGCGGTAACCCTTCATGCCGCCTGTCTCCATCACCACCGTGCCGCGGAGCTTCGGAGCGTACCGCTCCGCGAGGTCCCACAGCGCGTAGCTCACGCCCAGCAGGATTTTCGGCTTCGGGTCCCTCTCCATCGCTGCCAGCAGGGCGTCGTGGTCGTCGAGGTAGAAGCCGCCCGATCCGCAATCGGCCAAAAGCCGGTCGGCCATGTAGACCAGCGACGAGCCTTTGCGCCGCAGGTAATTGGGCAGCAGGGCGTAGAGGCTCAACCCGGCGGGGTCGCCGTAGAAGGTGCGGAATGCCGTGCGGAACGCCTGCTCGTAGAGCGCCAGCGAGCGCATCGGGTGGCGCGAAGGCGTCATTCCGGTCGTGGCCGAGGAGGTGAAAACCACCTCGGGCGGAGTCTCCCCGCAATAGACCGTATGCGTTTTGAACAGTTCGATGGGCAGGTAGGGAATCTCTTCCGGACGCAGCACGCTTTCGGGCCGCACGCCGATCCGGGCGAGGTATTCGCGGTAGGGGGCGCAGTCGCGGGCCTGCCGCCGGAATATCTCCAGCGCCGCGTGTGCGAAGGCCGCTTCGTCCGCAATGCCGAATATGTCGTCGGGGGTGATCATTGACTACAAAGGTACGAAAAAGTCAGACGGTTCCAAAACCGGATTGTGCCCGTTCCGTCAAAACCTTCCGACTAATAAAAGTGTCGTTACGACCCCAAAGGTAATGAAAAAATTGAAACGGGGCTCTTCCCGAAGCGCCGGTTTCGTCGCTTGTAAACGCAAAAACAACGCCCTGCGGTCCGAACGGGTTCGTTCCGCAGTCGTTGTTTTCGCATTTGTACTTTCGGCCCGCAATGTTTCTGGGCGTTATTTACGTTGCATGGCTCGCGGCAGCGAGCCATGCTCGCGCTCCGTGAACAGCTTTCGCGGCTCGGCAAAGCATCGTTTCGTTGTAAACGCAAAAACAACGCCCCGCGGTCCGAACGGGTTCGTTCCGCAGTCGTTGTTTTCGCATTTATGCCTTTGGCCCGCAATGTTTCGGAGTGTTATTTACGTCGCATGTCTCGCCAAAGCGAGACATGATCGCGCTCCATGAACAGCTTTCGCGGTTCGGCGACGTACCGCTTTGCGGTAAACACAAAAACAACAATACACAATCCGAATACATTCGTTTTGTGTCTGTTGTTTTTATGTCCTGCCTACGGCAGTACGCCGCCCTCGCCTTGTCGCTATTTCTTGACTTTGGGCGCAAGCATCATGTTCATCTTCTTGCCGTCGAGTTTCGGCATCATCTCCACCTTGGCGAACTCTTCGAGGTCCGTGGCAAAGCGCAGCAGCAGGATTTCGCCCTGCTCCTTGAAGACGATCGAACGTCCGCGGAAGAAGACGTAGGCCTTGACCTTCGCGCCCTCTTTGAGGAAATTCTGCGCGTGCTTGAGTTTGAAGTTGTAGTCGTGGTCGTCGGTCTGCGGGCCGAAGCGGATCTCCTTCACGACGACTTTCGTCTGGTTCGCCTTCAGCTCCTTGGCCTTCTTTTTCTGCTGGTAGAGGAACTTCTGGTAATCGTCGATGCGGCATACGGGCGGTTCGGCCTTGGGCGAGATCTCGATCAGGTCGAGTTCCAGTTCGTCGGCGAGTTTCAGCGCATCGTGAATCGACAGAACCCGAGGCTCTCCGACGTTGTCACCGACCACGCGCACTTCGGGAGCCGTGATCTCGTTGTTGATCCGGTGGGGATTCTCCTTGACGGGCGGACGGCGCCCGAAGCGGTTGTTGGCAGTGCCTGCCGGTTTTGGTCTGTTATTCCCGGGGGTAAACGGCCTCGGCGGGAATGGTTTCGGTGCTGCGATAGTTGTACGTATTAAAATGGTTAATTAAACTTGTTGCCTTGTTATCGGGCTTCTGCCGGCGGTGGCATCGCCGCCTGTGGCGGTGTTTGCAATGCGGACCCGCCCCCGGACCCCCGCCTCGGCGGGAGCTTTATCGGAAAGCCCCTGTCTTTCTATGCTTACTTTTTCTCCAGTTTGTTGGCCTCGATCTCCTCTTTGACCAGTCCGGCGATGAAGTCGCGGAACGCCTCCAGGGACATCTGCCCCTTGTCGCCTTCGCCCTGCGCACGGACGGAAACCAGTCCTTCGGCCTCCTCCTTCTCGCCGACGATCAGCAGATAGGGGATGCGTTTGAGTTCGTTGTCGCGGATCTTGCGGCCGATTTTCTCGTTGCGGTCGTCGACCTCGGTGCGCACGTCGCTGCGGTTGAGGTAATCCGACACTTTCAGGGCATAATCGTTGAACTTCTCCGAAATGGGGAGTACCACGACCTGCTGGGGCGAGAGCCACAACGGGAATTTGCCGCCCGTATGCTCCAACAATACTGCCACGAAACGCTCCATCGAGCCGAACGGCGCGCGGTGAATCATAATCGGGCGGTGGAGGCGGTCGTCGGCGCCCTTGTACGTGAGGTCGAAACGCTCCGGGAGGTTGTAGTCCACCTGGATCGTACCCAGCTGCCACTTGCGTCCGATGGCGTCCTTGACCATGAAGTCGAGCTTCGGGCCGTAGAAGGCCGCTTCGCCCAGCTCCACGACCGTCGTGAGGCCTTTCTCCTTGGCAGCCTGCATGATGGCCGACTCGGCCTTCTCCCAGTTCTCGTCCGAACCGATGTACTTCTCCTTGTTGTTCGGGTCGCGCAGCGAAATCTGGGCGGTGTAGTTGTCGAACTTCAGCGTCTTGAAGATATAGAGCACGATGTCGATCACCCGCTCGAATTCTTCGAGCAGCTGATCAGGCCGCACAAACAAGTGTGCGTCGTCCTGCGTGAATCCGCGTACGCGCGTCAGTCCGTGCAGTTCGCCCGACTGCTCGTAGCGGTAGACCGTTCCGAACTCTGCGAGGCGCACGGGCAGCTCCTTGTACGAACGGGGCTTCGACCGGTAGATCTCGCAGTGGTGCGGGCAGTTCATCGGTTTGAGCAGGTACTCTTCGCCCTCGATCGGGGTGTGGATCGGCTGGAACGAGTCCTTGCCGTACTTGGCGTAGTGGCCCGAGGTGACGTAAAGTTCCTTGTTGCCGATGTGCGGGGTGATCACCTGCTGGTAACCGTACTCCTTCTGCACACCCCGCAGGAACTGCTCCAGGCGGTCGCGCAGTGCGGCGCCCTTGGGCAGCCACAGCGGCAGGCCCTGGCCCACGCGCTGCGAGAAGCAGAACAGTTCGAGGTCCTTGCCCAGTTTGCGGTGGTCGCGTTTCTTGGCCTCCTCCATCATCGCGAGGTACTCGTCGAGCATCGACTTCTTGGGGAACGAGATGCCGTAGATGCGGGTGAGCATCTTGTTCTTCTCGTTGCCGCGCCAGTATGCTCCGGCCACGGACGTAAGTTTCAGGGCCTTGATATATCCCGTGTTGGGGATGTGCGGGCCGCGGCAGAGGTCCGTGAAGGCGCCGTTGGTATAGAAGGAGATGGTGCCGTCCTGGAGGTCCGTGATCAGTTCGACCTTGTACTGGTCGCCCTTCTCGGTGAAGGTCTTCAGGGCCTCGGCCTTGGGAACCTCGCGGCGGAGGAGCGCCTCCTTGTTGCGGGAAAGCTCCACCATCTTGTTTTCGATCGTCGGAAGGTCGGCCTCGGTGATGGGCGTCGGGCTGTCGACGTCGTAGTAGAAGCCGTTTTCGATGGCCGGGCCGATGCCGAACTTGATGCCCGGATAGAGCGCTTCGAGGGCCTCGGCCAGCAGGTGCGACGAGGTATGCCAGAAGGCGTGTTTGCCCTCTTCGTCGTCCCATTTGTAGAATTTGACCGAAGCGTCCTCTTCGATCGGGCGCGTCATGTCCACCGTCGCGCCGTTTACCGCGGCCGCGAGCGAGTCAGCAGCTAAACGAGGGCTGATGCTCTCTGCGATCTGATACGCAGTAGTCCCTTTGGCATATTCACGTACGGAGCCGTCGGGAAAAGTGATTTTGATCATTTTGTTGTATGTAAAATTAAGTTTTCGGGGCCTTCGGCGCTTCCACAATTACGAGACGGAATACGCTTCCGGGTTGCCCGGTGTTTTTTGTTCAATCCTCCTTTTCGGTCTGCGGCAGGTCCTTGACCGAGACGTCGCGGCCGCCGCGGTCGCGTTCGGCGTGTTGCAGCGGATTGCGCGTCCATTCGGTCCATGCGCGTCGGTGCTCCACGATGTCGATGGCCGTGTAGATCGCATTGCGCATCGACTGCGGGTCGGCCTTGTCCTTTCCGGCGATGTCGAAGGCCGTGCCGTGGTCGGGCGAGGTCCTGACGGCCGAAAGTCCCGCCGTGAAGTTCACCCCGTCGGGCGACAGGGTCTTGAACGGCGCCAGTCCCTGGTCGTGGTACATGGCCAGGATGCCGTCGTACTTGGCGTATCCGCCTCCGGCGAAAAGCCCGTCGGCGGCAAAAGGCCCGAAAGCCAGCACGCCCTTGCCGAACGCCTCGACGATGGCCGGGCGGATGATCTCCTGCTCCTCGCACCCCAGCAGTCCGCCGTCGCCGGCGTGAGGGTTGAGGGCCATGACGGCGATGCGCGGCTCGACGATGCCGAAGTCCTCGATGAGCGCACGGCGCAGCGTGTCGAGGTCCCTCACGATCCGCTCTTTGGTGATGTTGCGGGCGATCTCCGAAACGGGGATGTGTTTGGTGACCAGCCCCACGCGCAGAGAGTCGCTGCACAGGATCATCATGGCCTCGCCTTCGAGTTCGGCGGCCAGGTACTCGGTGTGCCCCGTGTAGCGGAAGTCGTCCGCCTGTACGGTCTCCTTGTCGAAGGGTGCGGTCACGAGCGCGTCGAGCTGTCCCGCCTTCAGGTCGCGCATGGCGGTGCACAGCGCCTCTACGGCGGCGCGTCCCGCCTCGGGAGTCGGCTTGCCCGGCATGATTTCGGCGTTTTCTCCGCATGCCACGAGGTTCGTCTTTCCGCGGCGCGCCTCGGCGGCCGACGCCACGGGGTTGAAGGAGAAGGCTTCGATCTCTGCGATGGTATTTCGGTAATAGGCCGCGGCCTTGGGCGAGCCGTAGACGACGGGCGTGAAAAGCTCCGTCATCCGCGGGTCGGCGAGCGCCTTGAGGATGACTTCCCAGCCGATGCCGTTCGTGTCGCCCTGCGTGATGCCTATTTTGAATTTGTTTTCCGGCATAATCAATTTTATTTCAACTTACAAAGTTATAAAATATTCAGAATACACAATGCCTCGGATTCGATTAAAATGAATTTTTACCCCTCTTTGAGCCGGGAGTGCAATTTTTTATTATCTTTGTTACAGCAGTCTGTGAGGATTGCGGACATTTTTTGGATAAAAAGCGCATCGGCTTTTTTCTTACCGCCGAAAATTGGACACTTTCGTGTAACGTAAGGAATAAAGGTTGATGCTCTCGCTGTTTTTCAGCGTGGGCATTTGCCGCATTCTACGTTACGGGTCGTCCAATACCTCGGCGGTGAAGCAGCAAGTCTGCCCGCGCTTTTTTTCCGGACCAAGCAAGTTTGGAGAAATGAGAAGATGTGAGCGGAAAATGTTGAAATGCAATGCTGAATTTGTGGATATCGTATTCCATCTGATGTTCGAAACGTTTTGGGTGGCTCCTTACGACCTGCGGCGGGATTTTCCGGCGCTGGTCAATTTCGAACGCCATGCGCGCCATGCGTCGGTGCTGCTGGGTAAAATCGACTTCGCCTCGGCCTCCGGGGCGCAGATATACGAATTGGGAAAGACTGTCGCAGCGCTCGACCGGGCCGTTCGGCAGATCGCCGAAGCACGGTTGTTTTCACCCGTGGAGTGCGCCGAGGCGCTGGAACTGGTCGGACGCATCCGGGATGCGCTGCCTGCTGCCTGCGCCGCCGGGGTCGCGGCAGCCCCCTGGCGCGATCCGGATCCGGAGTAGATGCGTAATGCCGGTTCTGCCCGGCTCCGGCGGCCCGTGCGTCGCCGGAATCCTGTGCACACCCTCGTTTCTGCTCGGAATAACCGCACTCCGTGATTTTTCGGGCGGCTCCTCCTGCCGCCGAAATTACGTCGCATCCCTCGCCTTCGCTCGGGATAACCGCGCTCCGTGATTTCTTGGGCGGCTCGGCAAAGACCGGAAAAAATCGGGACCGATAGAAAATGACTCATGCTCCGCTCGTGAAACGTTGTTTCCCTGCGGAGCATGAGCCATTTTCTGACCTGCGGTCTTATTTTCCGGTCTTTGCGCTCGCCTGGCGGCGAAATTCACCACAGACGATGCCCGTCGCCATGGCGACGTTGAGCGATTCCGAACCCCGGCGGTCGGCCGGCCAGGGCGGGATGAAGAGTTTCTGCGTGACGGTGCGGGCCACGGCGTCGGTGATTCCGCGCCCTTCGTTGCCCATCACGACGATGCCCGCCGGCTCCAGTTCGGTTTCGTAGATGTTTTTCCCTTCGAGGAACGTTCCGCAGACCGGAAGTCCCAGTGCGGCGGCCTTCGAAAGCAGCGCCGCGAGGTCGGTGTAGTGAACCCGTACGCGGAGGATCGCCCCCATCGTGGCCTGCACGACCTTGGGGTTGAAACAGTCGGCCGAGGCTTCGGAACAGACGATGTCCGTGATTCCGAACCAGTCCGCCAGCCGGATGATCGTGCCCAGATTGCCGGGGTTCTGCACGTCGTCGAGCGCCAGCGTCAGCCGCCCCCGCAGCCGCTCCGGCTTCAGGTCGCAGCGGGGTATTTCGACCAGCGCCAGCGAGTTGTTCGGGGTTTTGAGCAGCGAAAGCCGCTCCATGTCGCGCGGGGCGACGGTCTCGACCCCGGGGCCTTCGAACACCCCCTCCAGCGAGAATATCCTGCGTACGGAGAGGTGCGATCCGCGCAGTTCGCCGATGAGTTTCTCCCCCTCGGCGACGAAAAGTCCGTGCTCCGTGCGGCCGCGTTTGTCGGCCAGCGCGCGGACGAGTTGTATGTCGGCTTTTGTCATCGTTGTTTCTCGACGGTGTAAGTGGTCCCTTCGGTCGCCGGATAGCTCTCCGCAAAGAGCGTCCGCGCCTCCTCGACCAGCGGCGTTTCGTCCTTGTAGCGCGACGAGTAGTGCCCGATCACGAGGCGTTTGGCGCCCGCCCGGAGGGCTGCTTTCGCGGCGTCCGTCGTGGTCGAGTGCCCGCGGTCTTTGGCGCTCCGCTGTTCGGCGGCGGCGTAGGTCGCTTCGTGGTACATCAGGTCGACTCCCCGGCACAGCCCCGCGGCCTTGGCCGAGTAGTTCGTGTCCGAGAGGTAGGCATACGAGCGCGGCGCATAGGGCCGGTAGGTCAGTTCCGCATTGGGAATCACCTCGCCCGTGGCCAGCCGTACGTCCTTGCCCCGCTTGGCGGCGGTGATCTGCGCGATGGAAAGGCCGTATTTCGCGATCTTGAACTTCTCGACGTTCAGCGGCGGCTCCTTCTCGCGGAACAGGAACCCGGCGCACGGCACGCGGTGACGCAGGGGGACGCTCCACACCTCGAGGGTGCGGTTTTCCAGCAGCAGGGCATGCTTGGTCGTGTCGACCTCGGTCCACGAGACGGTGTAGGGCAGCTCGCTGTCGAAATAGCGGAGGTGGCAGGCCAGGATCTCGCCGAAGGGCGCCGGGGCGAAGACCCGGAGCGGGGTCCTGCGGCCGTAGAGCGCCAGCGTCGAGATGAGCGGGAACAGTCCGAAAACGTGGTCTCCGTGGAGGTGCGAGATGAATACGGCGCGGATTTTCAGCGGGTTGACGCCGTAGCGGACCAGCTGTTGCTGCACGCCTTCGCCCGCATCCACGAGGTAATACTGTTCGTGGACGTTTACCGCCTGCGCCGAAGGATGGCGGGCGACGGTCGGCTTCGCGGAGGAAGACCCCAATATGGTGACCGAAAAACTCAATTCGTATGTTTTTTATACTTTATGAACGTTGCCCGAAGGCGGTTCGTGGTGAAAACACTCTGGGACGTGGTTGCGGTCCGGGTTTTGCTGCCGTCGTCGTTTTTCTCGATCTTTTCGGTCGTCGTGTAGGTCGGGGCGGAGGTTTCGCTCACGATGCCTTCGAAGACGATGGCGTCGGCCCCTTTCTCCCGGCCCTTCTGCTCGATGGCGGCCTGCGCCTCCTCCAGCGTCTTGCCGAAGGGCGTCGCCTCGATGCTGCCCATCGTTTCGTAGTCCGCGGGAACGTCCTTCCAGTCGAAATATAGTTCCGGTGCGGTTTGGGTTACCGGATAGGCTTTGCCGATGTAAGTGGTGCGGATTTCGGCGCACGATGCGACCGCGAATGCCGCCGCCAGCGGCAGGAGGAATTTTCTCATGGGTTCGGTTTGTTCGTGTTACATCAGTAAAAACCGCTCGCAGTCCAGGGCGGCGATACATCCCGACGCGGCCGCCGTGATGGCCTGGCGGTAGTGGGGGTCCTTCACGTCGCCGGCGGCGAAGACGCCTTCGATGCTGGTCTTCGACGTTCCCGGCTCGACCTTGATGTAGCCTTCGGCGTCGAGTTTCAGCTGGTCGGCGAAGAGTTCCGTGTTGGGGTGGTGTCCGATCGCCAGGAAGAATCCCGCGATGTCGATCTTCTTCTCCGAGCCGTCGTTCTTGCGCAGCAGCGCGCCCGTTACGCCCGAGTCGTCGCCCAGCACCTCGGCGGTGTTGTGCTCGAACAGCACTTCGATGTTCGGCGTGTTGAACACTCGCTGCTGCATCGCCTTCGAGGCGCGCAGGTGGGGCTTGCGCACGATCAGGTAGACCTTGCGGCAGAGCGATGCGAGGTAGGTGGCCTCCTCGCAGGCCGTGTCGCCGCCGCCCACCACGGCCACGTCCTTTCGGCGGTAGAAGAAGCCGTCGCATGTGGCGCAGGCGCTGACGCCCTGCCCGCGGAATTTGGTCTCGGACGGGAGGCCGAGGTACTTGGCCGAGGCTCCCGTGGCGATGATCAGCGTCTCGGCCTTGATCTCCTTCTCGCCGTCGATCACGACATGGAACGGACGCGACGAGAGGTCCACGCGCGTGACGTTGCCCGTGCGGATGTCGGCGCCGAACCGCTCGGCCTGCCTGCGCATCAGCCCCATCAGGTCGGGACCGCTCACGCTGTCGGGATGTCCCGGGAAATTCTCGACGTCGGTCGTCGTCGTCAGCTGTCCGCCCGGCTCGATGCCTTCGTAAAGCACCGGTTTGAGGTTGGCGCGCGAGGTGTAGATGGCGGCGGTGTACCCTGCGGGGCCGCTGCCGATAATCAGGACTCTTACTTGTTCTTCCATGGTATCGGTTGTTGTTTGCATGTTTCAATCATTATTCGTTCCAAATTCCGTCAGGCGTCGTCCCAGGTAGTCGAATTCCGCCCAGCGGCCGTCTTTCCGCACCCGGACGACGCTTTCGGCCGGCACATAGTCGACGATCTCGTATTCGGGCGGGATGACGTAACGCCCCTCGCGGTCGATCAGGCCCATGCCCGAGAGGGTTTCGACCTCGGCGCGTCCTTCGCGGAAATCCCCGGCCCAGGTGTACTGCGGCCGGATTACGGGGTTGTTCTCCGTGTCAACGAACCCGAATCCCTCGTCGTCCTCGACGCAGATCAGCCCTTCGAAGACGTGGCTCGTCCAGCGGTGGCCCGTCAGGCGGCGGTGCGGGGTGTAGACGGCTTCCGTGTCGCCGACGCACATCGGGTCGGCCGTCCGGCGGACCTCTCCGCGCAGGGCTTCGAAGGCCGCGCCGTCTCCCGAAGGGCCGAAATGCGCGTCGTGGTAGCGCAGCGGCACGAACCGCCCGCCCGACCAGCGCAGGTTCTCGGCCCGGAGGTTGTTGTGCGAGAAGTTCAGCTCCCGCAGGGCCGTTTCGAGGGCGTCGAGCGCCGCGAGCAGCCGCTCCGCAGGTTCCGTGTGGAGCGCTTCGGCGAACGGTTTACCCGCGGGAAGGTGCTGGAGCACCAGGTCGAAACGGCGGCGGCAGCCTGCCGGGTCTGTCCACCGCAGCTCGTCCCGCAGGATGCGGTATTCCGCGAGATGGTCGGTGTTGAGGCGTCCGAGCTGCGATGCCGTGCGTTCCACGGAGGCCAGCGCGGCGGGCGAGAGCGGCATTGAGAGCAGCCATTGCCGGCCGTGCCACGTGATTTCGGCCTCGGCGAAGCGCGTCGTGCGCATCAGCCGCGGCAGTCTGTCCGCCCCGGTCGCCGCACGGGCGTCGGCGAGCGTTCCCAGCGAGAGGTCGGGCGTCAGCAGCGCCCGTGCGAAGAGTTGCAGCGTGGGTGTCATGGCTATTCGGTTTTTACGCTGATGGAACCGATGTTGAGCATGGTGATCAGCTCCTCGGCCGAGGCATTGAAGCTCATGCCGCGGAACGGCGGCAGGGCGCCGGGGCCTTTGGCTTCGCGGATCGCCTCGTTGAAGACCTCGGGCATGGGGCTGGAGCAGTCGTAGAGCACCGCCGCATAGCGGTTGGGGTACGAGGCCTCTTCGGCCGAGGGGAAGAACACCGTGCGCGGGGTGTCGCCCGCGGCGATGTGGATGTTCACCAGCAGCACGTTGCCGTCGGCCGTGCGGAGCGATTTGATCTGTCCGGCCACGGCGCGCAGTTCGGCGTCGTCGCAGTCGGTGGCCTCGCCGTCGGTGATGTTGAAGACCATCGGCGGGAAGCTTTCGGCATGGGCCGGGTCGGCGCACCATGCCGCGGCGATGTCGCGCACGCGGCGCAGGGCCTCGCACATCGGGGTCTGCCCGGCGGCTTCGGGTTCCACCCATGCCGGGTAGGGGATTTCGCGCAGGGAGATGCTGCCGTCGGGCAGCCGGTATTCGACGACCTCGGTCTTCATTGGCGGCTCCCCGGCGGCCAGCTCCGCCACGGAGATCAGCTCCCTGCCGCCCGGCAGCAGGGAGTAGACCTCGTCGTCGCCCGAGTAGCCGATTACGGCGATGTCGTAGTAGTCCCTCACGCCGTCGCTGCGGCGGGCGCGTTCGATCAGCTCGAACAGCATGCCGTTCGTGATGGTCGCCACGGCTTCGGCCTTGGTCATCTGCCGGTTGCGGAACCGGATTTTTTCGGCCATCGAACCCGAGCCGTCGATCGCGAGGATGATGGCGGTGCGATGGGTGCGTGTGATGCTCTGTGTATACATGTTGCGTCGTATGTTCTTCTATTTCAGGCCGCGGACCGAGTAGTAGTCTTCGCGGCGCTCCTCCTCGCTCGTGCAGTCGAGACCGTAGCTGACGGCCATGTCGAGCGAGCAGTCGCGGTCGCGGTCGGCGTCGGTCGTGCGGCGCATCGAGGCGTGGGCGTTGTGCCCCGCGGAGATGGCCTCGTCGATCTCGTCGACGGTCGGCGTGTGCCCGAGCAGCGCGGCGTAAACCTGCTTGGCCCAGCTGTGGGCGTAGTCGTCGTAGTGGACGGCGAAGACCCGGAAGCGGTTGTCCACGGCGTCGGTCGTGGCCAGCTCGCCGCGGTCCACGGCCGCGAGGATCGCCTCGGTCTCGCGGCGCGTGATGTACTGCCCGCCCACGTCGAGCCACTGCCCGTCGCCGTCGTAGTGCGGATCCGACCCTCCCTTGGCGAGCATTGCGCCCAGCGCCGCCACGATGACCTTGTTGTAGAGTTTGAGCCCCCGCTGCAGGGCCGACGAGCGGATCAGGGTCTTGTTGTAGGTGAACACCGGAGCGTCGGGGTCCTGCTCCTGGAGCGAGTGGAGGATATCCACGGCCTGGAGCATCGAACCGGTGATGTAGGGGTTGTATTCGTCGAAACTGATCACGTCGCGTTTCACCGAGCGGCGGTCGCGGGCGGGCCACTTCTCGATGTCGCGCACGGCGCCGAAGCTGGTGAGGTTGGCTCCCGGCATGAGGTGCGTGCGTCCCTCCTTCTCGACCAGATAGGAGTAGGGGAAGGCCGAGGTGTCGTGGTGGTAGGAGTGGTGTCCCATGACCATCGTGAAGGCCCCTTCGAGCGCGGGCGACATGATGTAGGCGCTGCTGGCGAACTTGCAGCCGCGCAGATGCACCGACTGGTGCACGGCGCCGCTCTTGAAGAGGTGGTTGCTCTGGTTCGAGCCGCTGCCGGCGTTGAAGAACGAGAACATGCCGGCGATCAGCAGCGACGATTTGTGGTGCGAGACGGTGTAGGGGCCTGCGAAGATCGAGGCGGCCTCGCCGTTTTCGCAGTGCGAGTTGGCGAAGAACAGCGATTCTGCGGCCGTGAATCCCTTGTCCAGACGGCAGCTTTCGCCGACGAAGCAGCGTTCGACGATCGATCCGTTGTCGATGACCGACCCTTCGGCGGCGATCAGGTCGTAGGCCTTTACGTCCACGCCGACGCGTGCGCCGTCGCAGAGCGTTGCGTTTTCGAGGATCGAGGCGCCGTCGATTTCGACATCGTTGCCGATGCGGACCTCGCGGACGAAGCGCGCCCCGACGATACGGCAGTTGCTTCCCACCTCGCCGATGGCGGACGAACGTTCCCCGGCGTAGGCGTCGATCATTTTTTCGAGTGCGGCGATGGTCTGCGGGCGGTGGCGGTAAACGGCCATGATGTAGGCGACCTGTGCCGACAGGCGGTCGAATATCTTCACCGTGCGGCCGCCGCATTCGTTCATCGTGGCCACGCCGACGCCGTTGCCGAATGCCGAGCGGCGGCGGCATTCGAGGGCCGTGACGCCTTCTACGAGCGAGCCGCTTCCGATGCGGTAATTCGCCACGCGCGAACGGATGATGCGTGCTTCCGCGGCTATTTCTACATTTCCTTCCAGGTGGCTCTGCAACAGCTGAAAGGGGTTGAAATCCTCCGAAACCAGCACCTTCGACCAATCTTCGGCCGAATTGCCGAGCGCTTCGAGTGCGGCGGTTTCCGCGGAGGTTAATTTTCTGAATGGAGTCATTGATTGTGGAGTTATTTAGATGCAAATATAACAAATTGCATTTAAATTGCACGAACCCGTCCCGGGAACTCGCTTTTTCTTCCCGCAGGGGTTGCCCCGGGGGCGGCCTTGCGCGGGCCGCAGCGGCGTGCCTGCGGGGCGGATTTTGCCCGAAAGCGATTTTTGATCCCTCTCTTTTCGCGGCCCTGCCTTATTGGTATCGGGGCGTTTTCAGCGGATGGACGATCTCCTGCCGTTCGCCGTCGTGCACGACCTGTGCCTTTCCGCCGCGGAAAGGCTTCACCGCTGTGCAGCCCGGGCAGCTCAGAAGCGTGCGGCCCGCCGTGTCGATGTAGTGCCACGTGCCGCCGAGCTGGACCGCGGCCAGCCCCTCGGTGAAGTCGAAGCCGCTGTCGTAGAGCGGCGCGACGACGACGCGCTCCGCCGTGCGGTAGCCCCAGCGTCCGTTTTCGACGAAGAGTTCGGGCGTTTCAGTCTCCGTTCCGCTTCGGGCGGCGGGCTTTTCCCGGACCGCCTCGGCGAGCAGCTCCGCCAGTCCGAAGAGCCGCAGGGTGGGTGCCGCGAGCAGTTGCGCGATGCGGTACTGGACGGCCATGCCGCGTCTCTCGAACAGCGCGAGCGTCTCCCGGTAGGCCGGGTCCGCGGCGATCCGCTGGGGAGCGTACAGCAATCCGTCGGTGCTTCCGTAACGGTCCCAGAGCGTCGGGTCCGCGGCCAGCGCGTGCAGCGCCGTCGAGATCAGCGCCGCGGGGTAGTCGTCGATGCGTTCGTCGAAGTCCGCCGCCGTGCGGGCCGGATGCTGGTAGGCCGCCGTGCCCAGTTCGGGGCTGATCTCCCCGGCGAAGGCGGGCAGGTACGAGGCGTCGAAGTCGATCGGGCAGAGTGTGCCGTCGTCGCCGACGATGATGTTTTCGGGTTTCAGGTCGCCGTGGGCGCGGTCGTCCGTGACCAGCGCGAGGGCCAGCCGGTCGAACAGCCGGACGAGGATTTGCAGGCACTCCCGGTCGCGGAGGGCGGCGGCCTGCGCGACGGTTTCGTGCAGGGTGGAGCCTTCGATCCAGTCGCCGACGACCGTATCGACCCAGACGCCGGTTTCGGGCGAGGTGTGGAGGTAGAGTTCTTTTTCGAGAAGCCGCTGGCCGTAGATCTCCTTCAGGTGGCGCATCGGGCGCAGGTAACAGCGCAGCGAACGGATGCGTCCGCCGAGGCGGATGCGGAAGACGGCGGCGGAATTGCCTGCGCTGAAGCAGGGGCGTCCCTGTGCGTCGCGGCACACGTCGATTTCACCCAGCGTGCGCGTCAGGCCGCGGGTGTCGAGAAGGGCCAGCAGGTATTGACGAATGGTGTACACGTTGCGGGGATCGGATTTTTAGCGTCGTCCGACTTGTCGGAGACGGCGCAAGTTACGAAAATCCGCTAAAAAACCGGACCCGAAGGTCCGGCTTTTTTGTTGAATGGTATCTGTCCGCCCGGGAGCACGGAAACGATCCGGGCGCGTTTTGGCTTGCGACAGCCTTTAAAACGAGCGTCTCGCGCCTGGAGCGCAGAGCCGAAAGCAAGCATTCCGGCTTGCCCCCCCCCTGAAACAGGCGTTTTACCCCTGTTAATGGCAGTTGCAATGGCCGTCGTGGTCTCCGCAACCTTCTCCGCAGCCTTCTCCGCAGTCGCCGCACGAACATCCGCCCTGCAGGTCCTCGGGCGTCACGTCGCGCACCGAAACCACCTCCACGTCGAAGTTGAGCGTCTTGCCGGCCATCGGGTGGTTGAAGTCCATCTTCACGGTCTCGTCGCCGACCTCCTTGACAATGCCCATCATGCGGTTGCCCTGGGCGTCGCTCATCGGAACCTGGCTGCCCTCGAAGAGGATGTCCTCGGCGAGTTTGCCGTCGACCATGAATATATCTTTCGGCAGATCGACGATGGCGTCGGCGATCACTTCGCCGTAGCCGTCCTTGGCCTCAAGCGTAAACGAAACCGATTCGCCGATCTCCTTGCCCAGGATAGCCTCCTCGAATTTGGGGAGCAGCATGCCCGTTCCGAAGATGAATTCGAGCGGCTGGCCCGGACGCGACTGGTCCGCGATCTGTCCGTCGACGGTGAGCTTGTAGTCCACGCCGACCATTTTGTTCTGTTCTACTTTCATACGAATTATGTGTGTTAAATGTTTTGTCGTTTTGTGCCCGACCGCTTCATTCGCCGCCTGCGGCGTCGTTTACAAGCCTGACCCTCCCCTAAATCCCCTCGCGCGCCCGGAGTTTGGCCGATTGTAACGCAGTGTTAAGCCACCAAAGGTACGCACTTCGGGGCGAGTTGCCAAATAATCGCAGGAAATAATTGTGCCGCAATCCGCAAAACGGCGGCAATTCCACATTGCCGCCGTTTTCTCCCGGGCCGCCGCCGGCTTATTCGCAGTTGCGGCAGCAGAGGTTCCTATCGCCGTAACCGTTGTCGATCTTCGAGACGTAGGGGAAGAACTTCGCCTCGCCGATCCACGCGAGCGGGAATGCCGCCTGCTCGCGCGAGTAGGGGTGTTCCCACGCTCCGGCCAGTTCCCGGGCCGTGTGGGGCGCGTTCGCCACCACGTTGTCCGCCTGGCCGGCGGCCGCCTCGCATTCGCGCTTGATGCTTATCAGCGCCTCGATGAAGCGGTCCATCTCCTCCTTGGGTTCCGATTCGGTCGGTTCGACCATCAGCGTCTCGTGCACGGGGAACGAGAGCGTCGGGGCGTGGAATCCGTAGTCCATCAGGCGGTGGGCGATGTCGCCGCAGTCGATGTTGTAGTCTTTCTTGAAGGACGTGAGGTCGAGGATCATCTCGTGGCCCACGCGGCCCGTCTCGCCCGAATAATAGGTGCGGTACTCCGCGGCCAGCGCCGCCGACATGTAGTTGGCATTGACGATGGCCATTTCGGTGGCCTTGCGAAGTCCGTCGGCCCCCAGCATCTTGATATATCCGTAGGTGATCGGGAACAGCAGCGCGGAACCCCACGGGGCCGACGCGACGGCCGTGATGCCCTCGTCGCCGCCCGTGGCGACGACCGGATGCGACGGCAGGAAGGCCCGCAGGTGCTCGGCGACGCAGATCGGGCCTACGCCCGGGCCGCCGCCGCCGTGGGGCATGGCGAAGGTCTTGTGGAGGTTGAGGTGGCAGACGTCGGCCCCGATGTAGCCGGGGTTCGTCAGTCCCACCTGCGCGTTCATGTTGGCGCCGTCCATGTAGACCTGTCCTCCGGCGTCGTGGACGGCGTCCACGATCTCGCGGATACGGCTCTCGAAGACGCCGTGCGTCGAGGGGTAGGTGACCATCAGGCCGCACAGCTCCGACGAGTGCTCTTTGGCCTTGGCTTCGAGGTCCTCCACGTCGATGTTGCCCTTTTCGTCGCACGCCACCGTCACGATCTTCATGCCTGCCATCGCGGCCGAGGCGGGGTTCGTGCCGTGGGCCGACGCGGGGATCAGCACCACGTTGCGGTAGCCCTGCCCGCGGCTCTGGTGGTAGGCGCGGATGACCATCAGTCCCGAGTACTCGCCCGCCGCGCCCGAATTGGGCTGCAAAGAGCAGGCTGCCAGGCCGGTGATCGTCGCCAGGTCCTGTTCCAGCCCGGCGATCAGGTCCATATAGCCCTTGGCCTGGTCGGCCGGGGCGAAGGGGTGCATGTTCTGGAAGCCGGCCAGCGACAGCGGCTGCATGAGCGCCGCGGCGTTGAGCTTCATGGTGCACGAACCTAAAGAAATCATTGAATTGGCCAGCGAGATGTCCCTCAATTCCAGCTTCTTGATGTAGCGCATCAGGGCGCTTTCCGAACGGTAGGCGTTGAATACGGGCTCCTGAAGATAGGACGATTTGCGGCGCAGGGCAGTTGGAGCGCAGCTTTCGGTGACGGCCTTTACGGTCTTGGCTTTCTTGCCTTTGGCCGCGGCGAAGATGCTTACGACGGTCTCGATCTCCGCCGGGGTGGTCACCTCGTCGAACGACATGCGCACGCGCCCCTCCGAAGGGTAGTAGAAGTTGATGCCCTGTTCGAGCGCCAGCGACTGCACGACGGCGGCCTCGGCCTCGGCCTCTAATGTGTCGAAGAACTCCGTCGAAGCCAGTTTGTAGTCCATCGCCTCCAGCGCGCGGGCCACGGTTGCGGCGGCCAGGTGGGCGGTTTCGGCGGCGCGGCGCAGGCCCTCCGGGCCGTTGTAGACGCAGTAGAAGCCCGTCATCGAGGCCATCAGCGCCGAGGCGGTGCAGATGTTCGACGTGGCACGCTCGCGCTTGATGTGCTGTTCGCGCATCTGGAGCGCCATGCGCAGCGCCTTGTTGCCCAGCCGGTCGACCGAGACGCCGATGATGCGGCCCGGCATGTTGCGCTTGAACGCCTCGCGCGTGGTCATGTAGCCCGCGGCGGGACCGCCGAAGCCCATCGGCGTGCCGAGACGCTGCGCCGAGCCGACGGCGATGTCGGCGCCCCATTCGCCCGGGGCTTTCAGCAGCGCCAGCGACAGCAGGTCGGCGGCGACCGTCACGAGCGCACCCTTGGCGTGAGCCGCGGCGGTGAAGTCCGAGTAGTCGCGCACCCGGCCGTCGGCGGCCGGGTACTGCACGATCGCGCCGAACTCCCGGCCCGTGAATTCGTATTCGTCGTAGTCGTCGACGATCAGTTCGATGCCGAACGGCTCGCTGCGCGTGAGCAGCACGTCGAGCGTCTGCGGGAAGATGTTGCGGTCGACGAAGAGCTGATTCCGACCTTCCCGGACGGCATCCCGCGAACGTAATGAGAACATCATCGCCATCGCTTCGGCGGCGGCGGTGCCCTCGTCGAGCAGCGAGCAGTTGCCGATCTCCATGCCCGTGAGCGAGATCACGGCGGTCTGGAAATTGAGCAGCGCTTCGAGGCGCCCCTGCGAAATTTCGGCCTGGTAGGGCGTGTAGGAGGTGTACCACGCGGGGTTCTCGAAGACGTTGCGGGCGACGGCGGCCGGTACGGCGCAAGGGTAGTATCCCATGCCGATGAACGAGCGGTAGGGCTGGTTGCGGTCGGCAAGGTCGCGGATGTGGGCGGCGAATTCATATTCGCTCATCCCCTCGGCGGGCAGCGCGAGCGGTTTGCGGAGCCGGATGGATTGGGGGATCACCTGCGAGATGAGTTCATCGACGGATTTTGTGCCGATCACATCGAGCATGGCTTTCAGGTCTTTTTCGTTGCTGACGCCGATATGGCGTTCGGAAAACTTGTCGAACATACGAATATGGAGGGATTAAGTTACAATGTTTTAGCTTTCGGGGGCTTTATCCGTACAAATGTAAGACAAACGAAGCGGACGTGCAAAAAAATCCGCCGAAACTTTTCGGCGGATTTTTGTTCAGACAGACCCTGTGTCCGGAATCGTTGCCAGTATGAAAATGGCATGGATGTTTTGTGAGTCGTGTGTTTGGAACTTGTAAAGTAATAATCAGAATGACGATACTACACGGGCATATAAGCAATAGTTATGATAACAACCATCCCTGCATCCTTTATCGAATCTGAATGTCCAATTGCAATTATCTTCATTATTCCACTTTGAAGACGACCAATATGCACTTTTGACGAACGTTGAGCCTCGTTTGATGTCTAATGAATATTCTGTGTCGATTGACTGCTTATAGAACTGCTTATAGATAAGTTCCCACTCTTGAATGGTCGGTAAGCGCCATTTCCCACCCAAAGATTTGCACCATTCGATCGTATCCTCCCAATTTTTACCATATTCACTCCCATCAGTGTTGTGCGAAATAGAAATCACCTTACCGTGTTTATAGGTGTTGTCTACATAGAATACTATACCTTCGAGTTTTTCGTGGTAATCGCCCACGATATAGGCTCCTACACTACGCCGATAGTTCTTGTCGGCAAGAATCTTTTTTGCTTCCTGCTGCTGTCGTTCCACTTCAATCCGTTTCTGTTCAGCGAGACGTTGTTCCTCGGCTCGTTTTTGTTCGGCAATACGCTGTTCTTCGGCGCGTTGCTGGTTGGCGATGCGCACCTGCTCGATGCGTATCCGTTCATGTTCCAACCGCTCCTGCTCCAACCGCGCTTGCTCTTGGTGGTAGCTATATCTCCAAATGCCGGCACTTGACAGAATCAAGACTGCAATGACTGCAAAGACATATGGCCGCTGTTTCTTCCAAGCCGCGGCACGGTGTTCGGCGGCCGCTTTCTCCTCCTGCTCGCGCCGGAGGCGTGCCAGTTCGGCTTCACGCTCCTGTCGTTCCCTGACGATGCGGCGACGCTCGGCATCGACCTTCTGGCAGCAATAGAGCACCTCGTCGGAGTACATCTGCGGGTTGGCGAGCACCTCGCGCAGCCCTGCATCGTCGTACGCCTCGATCTTGGGCATCAATGCGGCGCCCTTGCTGCGGATCTCCAGCTCCCGGCGGCAGTCGTCGACCAGCGATGCCTTATACATCTCGGGATTGGCGATGATTCCGTGGAGTTTGTCGTCGTCGTACTGCCGGACCTGGGGCACGGCCGGAAGCGGTTCGGAAAAATTATCCGTGGAATGACGCTCCGCCGAATGCGTCTCCGGCTCTTCGGTTTCGCCCTTGTAGCGCCGGACGGTGTCGCCGGCCTTGATGCGTGCGATCTCGTCGGCCACGGCCTTCGGAACGCACACTTTGTCGACGGGCATGAAGATCGCGGGCAGGGCCTTGAACCAGACGATGCCGCACGGGATGCCGATGATGCTCAGGAATTCCCCGATCATGGCGAACAGCGCTCCGGCGGCGGCGATCAGTCCGAAGGGGAAATAGAGAATCGTGATGACGGTCGAATAAGCCGCGGCGGCCGTGCTGCGCTCTTCGGGCCGCACCAGGTTGAGTTCCCTGCGGGTGACCAGCGCCGACGAAAAGGGCGTGAGCAGGAACCGCGCGATCTGGAAAAAGCCCAGTCCCACGGGATAGAGGATGACCGTGCAGCACAGAATCGCACCGAACAACGCGTAAAAAAGCGCGAACAGGAATCCGAAAAATGGAAAATGCCAGAGAATGTTCAAGCAACTGTTCATATTCATTTAAATTAAAGGGTTAGTCGTTTCGCGGGCATACAAAAAAGCGTGAACAGATTTCCGAGTTCATCACCGAGGTATTGGACTGACCCACCAGATAGAACTACGGATTATGCTCACGCCGGAAAACGGCGAGAACACCAACCTTTGTTCCTTATCTGGTTCGAAAGTGTCCAATTTTCGGTGATAAGAAAAAAGCCGATGCGCTTTTATTTCGTATGTCGGCGGCCCTCACAGACCGCGTGACGCAAAGATAGGTAAATCAGCCGGAATTCGTGCAGCGATCCGCATAAAAAAACGGACCGCGGCAAGATTTCCTGCTGCGGCCCGTCCTGTACGGGGCTAATATTGAAAACTGCTGCCGCCGATGAACTCGCGGAGAATCGACGTGGGCGGGATTTCGTCGGGCGCGATGGGGATGAAGTTGTCGAGGAACTTGAGCATCCGCCGTGCCTCGTCGTACTCCGGAACCGTGTCGGGGACCTCGCGGAGGATCTTCTCGGCGAAGGGACGCAGCACCGAAATCTCGTAGAACAGCGACGAGTTGAGCATGATGTCGGCGTTCTCCTGGTAGGGGAAGATGTGCTTCTCCTCGCCCCGGCGCACCGAGGCCCAGCGCGAGAGCGTCGAGAGGGCGTCGGCACCGCGCTGGCGGTAGTCGCGCGTCAGGCGGCGCAGCAGGCGGTTGTCCGTGGTGGCGATGCGCGAGAGGTTGTCCATCGCCACGGACGTGAAGCACGAGATGTAGATGCGGAACTTCTGCGCGTCGGGGATCGAGGGCGTGAGGCGCGGGTTCAGTCCGTGGATGCCCTCGATGATGAGGATCGAGCGTTCGTCGAGCGTCAGCGGCGCGTTGTGCCACGTGCGGCGCCCCGTGATGAAGTCGTAGCGCGGGATGTCGACGCTCTCGCCCCGGACCAGGCGCGCCAGGTGGTCGTTGAAAAGCTCCAGGTCGATGGCTTCGAGCGCCTCGTAGTCGTAGTTGCCGTCGGCGTCGCGCGGGGTCTTCTCGCGGTCGACGAAGTAGTCGTCGAGCGAGATCAGCACCGGATTCAGTCCCAGCACGCCCAGCTGGATGCCCAGCCGCTTGGCCGAGGTGGTCTTGCCGCTGCTGGAGGGGCCGGAGATCAGCACCATGCGGGCGCCGCGCGAAAGGTGGGCGTCGTAGATGGTGTCGGCCACCCAGGCGAACTTGCGTTCGTGGAACGCCTCGGCGAGCTTGATCAGGCCGCCGCCGTCGCCCGCGAGCACTTTCGAATTGACGTCGCCGACGGTGGGCACGCCCATGATCCGGACCCACGACTGGTACTCCTGGAAAATGCCGAACATCTTCTCCTGGTGGACGTTGCGGTGAAGCGTGTCGGGCGACGTGCGCAGCGGAAGGGCCAGGTAGAAACCGTTGTAGTAGGGTTCGATGTCGAACAGCGTGACATAGCCCGTCGAGGGGGCCAGCGAACCGTAGAAGTAGCCCGCCGTGTCGTCGAGCGTGTAGAGCTGGCTGTAAAGCCGCGGACGGGTGTCCAGGAGCGCGATCTTGTCGGTGAAGCCCTCCTCGGCGTAGCGGGCGCGGACCTCGGTGGTGAGCATGCGCTGGCGGGTGATGGGCAGGTTGCGCACGGAGAGTTCCCGCATGCGGCCGCGGAGCCGCGCAGCGTCGTCGGGGGTGAATTCGTCGATGCCGTCGACCTCGCAGTAGAACCCGCTCTGGCCCATCGAGTGGCGGATGTGGAGCGTCTGCCCCGGGTAGAGGTCCTTGACGGCCTTCTGAAGCAGGAACCAGGCGGTGCGCTGGTAGACGCGGATGCCGGCGAAGGAGGTGATGTCGACGAAACGGATCGTCACCGGGGCATATATTTTGTAACTCAACTCCTTGATGCGGTTGTTGACGAAGGCTGCCAGGAAAGGGTGAAGGCCGGGCGTGAGGCGTTTGGCGACCTCTTCCAGCGGGGTTCCCATCGGGACTTCCAGCTCGCCGCAGCCGTTTTCGCAGATGACTCGGATCGTATCGTTCATGGAAAAGTTTTTACAATGTTCGATTCGTAAAGATAGGAATTATTTGTACTTTTGGCAAATCTTCATCCATAAAGAAAAACAATGCCGACGAATATGAAAAGAATGTTCCGGACGGGCCTGATTCTCCTTGCGGCGGCCGCCGCGGCCTGCGCGCCCCGCGAACGGACGCTCGTGCTGCTCTCGACGAACGACATGCACGCCAAGATTCAGAATTTCCCCCGGCTGGCCGCGGCCGTCGAGGCGTGCCGCGATACGGCGCAGCTGGTGGTGCTGGTCGATGCCGGGGACCGCTGGACCGGAAACGCTTATGTGGATATGGCCCAGACGCCCGGGATGCCGATGATCGCGCTGATGAACCGGCTGGGCTACGACGTGGCGACCCTCGGAAACCACGAGTTCGACCACGGGCAGGCATTCCTGGGCCGTATGATCGACAGCATGGATTTCGAAGTGGTGTGCGCCAACGTGGTGAGCGACACCTGCACATTCCCGCAGCTGCCGCCCTATGTCGTTCTGGACGAGGACGGCATCCGCATCGGTTTCGTCGGCGTGGTGACCAACTACGAAGGCCCGGGGCATCCCGCGGGCAATGCGTCGAGTTTCGGGGGACTGGAATTTCCCGACCCGCAGGCCATGGCGATGAAGTATGCCGCCCGGCTGCGCCCGAAGGTCGACCTGCTGGTGCTCGTGTCGCACATGGGCGACGACCGCGACGAGGAACTGCTCGGAAAGGAGACGCTGTTCGACGTGGTGATCGGCGGACACACCCATGTGGAGGTCGATTCGCTGGTGAACGGCACGCTCCTGACGCAGACCGGGAAATACCTCAAGAACGTGGGCGTTACGGTGATCCGATTCCGCGGCAGGAAGATCGAAAGCATCGAATCCCGTCTCGTGCCGCTGGCCGGCTACGCGCCCGATGCGTCGTATCAGGCCGAAGTGGACCGTTACTATGCCGATCCCGAGCTGAACAAGCCTGTGGGCGCGTTCGCCGGGCCGGCCGACAAGTGGGGCCTCGCCAACTGGATGGCCGCGTCGGTGGCCGACGAAGCCGATGCCGACGTCGGGTTTTACCACATCGGCGGCGTGCGCCTCGATTCGATTCCGGCAGGCGGCGTCGGTGCGGCGAAGGTTTACGACCTGGAGCCGTTCGGGACCGAGATAGCCCGGATGCGGATGACCCCGGAAGACATGCGCCGGATGATCCTCTCGAAGTATAACGACGAGGAGAACCGCAAGGAGGCGCACCGCATCGACCTGATCTCGACGACACCCTACGTCATCGTGACCGATGCTGCGGACAACGCCGTCGACGTGCGTTTCCCGAAGCTGCGCGAAGGCAAGGTGTACGAGGTTGCGGTCAGCGACTACGTCTACAAGAATTACAACGACCTGAACTACACCGACGGGAAGCTCACGGGAACGACGGTCGCAGGCGTGCTGCTCGAAGAGTTGCAGGAAGACGGCCCGCTGACTCCGGACAACAAGCCGCGGCAGGAGATCCGGCGCAAATAAACCGCTGATTTTTTGCAGATTCGCTGAAAAACACTACCTTTGTAGCCCTCGCCCGCGCGTAGTAACGCCGTAAGCGGGGGCTATAACTTTCAATATTAACCAATTAACGAGCGATTGAATCGCAAAGATTTCCACAATGGAAGAAGTAAAGAATGTAGTCGCAAACGAGAATTTCGACTGGAACGCCTTTGAAAACGACCTGGGCGTGTACGACCAGGACAAGGCCCAGATCACCGAGGCTTACGACAAGACGCTTTCGAACGTCAACGTCGGCGAAGTGGTCGAGGGAACCGTAACGGGCATCAACAAACGTGAGGTGATCGTCAACGTCGGCTATAAGAGCGAGGGCATCATTCCCGTATCGGAGTTCCGCTACAACCCCGACCTGAAGGTAGGCGACAAGATCGAAGTCTATATCGAGGCTGCGGAGGACAAGAACGGACAGCTGGCCCTCTCGCACAAGAAAGCCCGTCAGCTCAAGTCGTGGGACCGTGTCAACGAGGCGTTGGAGAAGGACGAAATCATCAAGGGTTACATCAAGTGCCGCACGAAGGGCGGTATGATCGTCGACGTATTCGGCATCGAGGCGTTCCTGCCCGGCTCGCAGATCGACGTGAAACCCATCCGCGACTACGATGTATACGTGGACAAGACCATGGAGTTCAAGGTCGTGAAGATCAACCAGGAGTTCCGCAACGTGGTCGTGTCGCACAAGGCGCTCATCGAGGCCGAACTCGAAGCCCAGAAGCAGGTCATCATGTCCAAGCTGGAGAAGGGCCAGATCCTCGAGGGAACCGTCAAGAACATCACCTCCTACGGCGTATTCGTCGACCTGGGCGGCGTGGACGGTCTGATCCACATCACGGACCTCTCGTGGGGCCGCGTAAACCACCCCGAGGAGATCGTGGCGCTCGATCAGAAGATCAACGTCGTGATCCTCGACTTCGACGAGGCCAAGAAGCGCATCGCGCTGGGTCTGAAGCAGCTCACCCCGCATCCGTGGGAGGCGCTCGACCAGAACCTCAAGGTCGGAGACAAGGTCAAGGGCCGCGTGGTCGTTATGGCCGATTACGGCGCGTTCGTGGAGATCGCAGCCGGGGTGGAGGGTCTGATCCACGTTTCGGAAATGTCGTGGAGCCAGCACCTGCGTTCGGCGCAGGAGTTCATGAAGGTCGGCGACGAGGTCGAGGCCGTCATCCTGACGCTCGACCGCGCAGAGCGCAAGATGTCGCTGGGCATCAAGCAGCTTACGACCGATCCGTGGGCCGATATCGAGCAGAAGTACCCTGTCGGCACGCGCTGCGTGGCCAAGGTGCGCAACTTCACCAACTTCGGCGTCTTCGTCGAAATCGAGGAGGGAATCGACGGTCTGGTGCATATCTCCGACCTGTCGTGGACCAAGAAGGTCAAGCATCCGGGCGAGTTCACCCAGATCGGCGCCGACTTGGAGGTCGTAGTGCTCGAAATCGACAAGGAGAACCGTCGCCTGTCGCTGGGTCACAAGCAGCTCGAGGAGAATCCGTGGAACGAGTTCGAGGGACAGTTCTCGATCGATTCGATCCACGAGGGAACCGTTACCGAATTGGTCGACAAGGGCGCGATCGTCTCGCTGACCGATTCGATCGAAGGCTTCTGCCCGATGAAACATCTCGTCAAGGAGGACGGCACGACGGCCAAGGTCGGCGAGAAGCTGCCCTTCAAGGTGCTCGAATTCTCGAAGGCCACCAAGCGCATCACGCTGTCGCACAGCCGCACGTTCGAAGATGCGAAGCGTGCCGAGTATGCTGCCGAGAAGGCCGAGAAGAAGGCTGCCGCCGATGCAAACAAGTCGGTGGTGAAGAAGATCAACGCTTCGGTCGAAAAGAC
>UQKD01000010.1 GCA_900541585.1 uncultured Alistipes sp. | reverse complement strand
TGTCGTCGCGGACGGGGATGTTCTGCAAGTTGGGATTCGTCGACGAAAGGCGTCCCGTGGCCGTCACGGCCTGGTTGAACGAGGTGTGGATGCGTCCCGTGGTGCGGTTGACCAGCTGGGGAAGCGCCTCGACATAGGTCGAAAGCAGTTTCTTCACGCCCCGGTATTCGAGAATCAGGTCCACGATGCGGTGCTTGCGGGCGAACGACTGAAGGTAGTCTTCGTCGGTGCAGAACTGTTTGGTTTTGGTCATCTTGGGCTTCTCGGCAATGCGCATTTTCCCGAAAAGCACCTCGCCCAGCTGGCGCGCGGAGTTGATGTTCAGATTCGGTTCGCCCGCCTCGGTGCGGATCGCCGCCTCCAGTTCCGCGAGTTTGCGGTTCAGCTCGACGGCATAGACGGCCAGCGCTTCGGAGTCGATCCTCACGCCTGCCATCTCGATGTCGGCCAGCACGGCGATCATCGGCTCCTCGATCTCGAAATAGAGGTGCTGGAGGCCGATCTGCTCGACCATGGGGTAGAGCACCTGCTTGAGTTGCAGCGTGACGTCGGCATCCTCGGCTGCGTACTCCTTGACTCGCTCGACGTTCACGAGGTCCATCGTCAGCTGCTTGACGCCTTTGCCGATGAGCGATTCGATCTCGATAGGCTTGTAATTGAGGTATTTCTCCGCAAGGGCGTTCATGTTATGGCGCGACTCGGGATCGAGCAGGTAGTGGAGAATCATCGTGTCGTACATGCGGCCCCGGATCGTGATGCCCAGCCGTCGCAGCACCATCAGGTCGAACTTGATGTTCTGCCCGATCTTGGCGATCTTTTCATCCCCGAACAGCGGCCGCACGATGTCGGCGTATTCGGGGGTGTTCTCCTCCCTGAAAGGCACGTACCACGCCTTGAACGGCTCCACGGCAAGCGACAGGCCGACGATGCGGTCGTTGAAGATGTCGAAACCCGTGGTCTCGGTGTCGAAGCAGAATTCGGGGTATTTCCCGACCGCGGCGACCACCTCGCGCAACTGCGCGGCATTCTCCACGAGGATGTATTCGTGGGGCGTCGTCTGGGCCGTGCGGAACTGCATCGCCTCGGCTTCGGCCTGCAGTTCGGCCACGGGAACCTCCTGCGCCGCAGGCAGCGGCACGACAGGGTCTCCGAACAGGTTGCCCTGACCCATCAGCGCAGCCTTTTTCGCCGCGGCCGACTTGGCGCGGGCCATCTCCGCCAGCTGGGTCTGCGCCTCCTGGCGCGGCCCTTCGGGAAGCGGCTCGGCAGGCGCGAGGTTCGTCAGGTCGTTCATGAAAGCCTTGAAATCCAATTCGGCGAAGATCCCGCGCAGGGCGTCGATATGCGGATCGCAAACCGTGAGGTCCTCCTCGCGGAAGGGGATCGGCACGTCGAGGCAGATGGTCGTCAGGCGCTTGGCCAGCCGCAGGTTGTCGGCCCATCCGGCGATCTTCTCGCCCTGCTTCCCGGGAATTTTGGCGACGTTTTCCAGGATGTTTTCCACCGTTCCCCACTCCCGGACCAGTTTGCAGGCGCTCTTCTCGCCGATACCCGGGACGCCGGGAATGTTGTCCGAGGCATCGCCCCACAGCGCGAGGATGTCGCGCACCAGCTGCGGGTCGTCGATGCCGTACTTCTCGCGGATGGCCTCGCGGTCGACGATCTCGATGCTCCCCTCGGCGCCCCGCTGCTTGTAGATGCGGCAGTTGTCGCGCACCAGCTGGCCGTAATCCTTGTCTGGCGTCACCATATAGACGTCGTAACCGGCTTCGACACCCTTCTGCGAAAGGGTCCCGATCACGTCGTCGGCCTCGTAACCCGCCACTTCGAGGATCGGAATGCACATCGCTTCGAGCACCCGTTTCACGTAGGGTACCGAGAGCAGGATGTCCTCGGGGGTTTCGGAACGGTTGGCCTTGTATTCCGGAAAGATGTCGCGGCGGAAACTGCCGCCCTTGGGGTCGAAGGCCACGCCCAACAGGTCGGGTCTTTCGCGCTTTTGAATGTCGCGCAGAAACTTTACGAAGCCGAACACCACGGAGGTGTTCATCCCCGCGCGGTTGCGCATCGGACGGCCCAAAAAGGCATAGTAATACTTGAAAATCAACGCGTAGGCGTCGACCAGAAAGAGTTTTTTCATATTAGATAAGTTGCGTCAATTAGAGTCACCTTTTCCCCGCTGCGCCCATTTTCACAAACCTGCCGCACCCGGAATCCCCTCTTGTTTCTTACATATTGTCCTCGGCAAACCACTCGGCGAACGAAGTCGCGGTCTCGTGCAGACGCAGCGAGTGGAGCGCGACGCCTTCGGGAAGGCGCGCGGCGATGCGGGCGGCGAAATCGCCGAGCATGTTCTCGCACGTCGGCTGGTAACTGACCGTAACCACGTTGCCGAAGCGTTCGGTGAGCACGCGGAAGAGTTCCGCCCCGGATTCCGAGGCGCGCAGCACCAGCGCATGGTCGAAACGCGAGACGATCTCCTCGCCGACGATCCGTTTCAGCACGCCGAAATCCAGCACCATGCCGCATTTCGGATCGGCCGCATTTTCGGTCGGAGTGCCCTTAACCGTTACAAACAGACGGTAGGAGTGCCCGTGGATTTCGCGGCACGGACCGTCGTATCCGTCGAGCGCGTGGGCCGCCTCGAACGAAAATTCTTTAGTCAATCTGATAACTGCCATATTGCAAAGATAGTGCAAGCCGAGCGCAAAAGCAAGTTTACTTGCATTTTGCCGAGGCGCAGCCTATCTAAGGCAAAGCCAAAGATCGTGTAAAGCGCAAAATATTCACCCCTATCGGGCGATTCTCTTTAAAATTAGTTATATTTGCCCGACTATGAAGCAGATTCTCGCCGACATCGCTCCTGTGGGCAGCAACAATTTATTCGTAACCCACTACTGGCCCGACAAGCAGACCGATCCTCCGCTCCACTACCACGAAGATTACATGCTCTGCCTGACGCTCCACGTACGCGGCCAGCGCATCCTGGACGATGCGGTCGAAGATTTCACCGAAAAAGACCTCGTGCTCATCAATCCCGGGACCCCGCACCGTTTCAAACGCGACGCGGCGTATGCCGACGCCAGGTGCGAAACCTCCACGGTCATGTTCAGCCGCGAGATGCCCCGCTGGCAGCTCCTCTCGCTCGAACACATGCTTCCCATCCGCGAAATGCTGCTCCGCCCCGCGGCAGGGCTGCGATTCGCCCCGAAAACGATCGACACCGTACTCGACCGGATGATATCGCTGCCCAAACTCGACGGCTTCGAGGCCGTCTCGCTCTTTTTCAGCATCCTCAACGACCTTGCCACGGCGCCGCCCGACGAGGTGCAGCAAATCGGTTCGCGCCACGACGGGTCCTACCAGGACGACCGGGTGCGCCGAATCGTCCGGTTCGTGGAGGAGGGCTATTCCCGCAAACTTTCGCTGGAGGAGGTCGGCCGTTCGGTGAACATGTCCCCGTCGTCGGTGTGCCGCTACTTCAAACGCCGCACGCACCAGAACCTGTGGGAGTACATCAACAGTTTCCGCATCAACCGGGCCGCGCAGCTTGTCGTCGAGACGCAGCTCCCCATTTCGGAAATAGGTCCCCGCTGCGGATTCACCAACGTCTCGAATTTCAACCATCTGTTCCGCGCCCATCTCGGGACCACGCCCAGCGACTACCGCCGCCGGTTCAAAACCTCGCCACTTACGCCGGAGACAACGAACTGAAAAGAGGCGCCTCCGGAGAAGGGGGCGCCTCTTTTTCACGATAGCATAGCCGCGGATCAGCGCACTTCGACCTTATAGGGCGAATACATCAGGACACCCTGCTGGTTCAGGGCCTCGCGCACGGCGTTGTACTCCTTCATCATCAGTCCCAGTTCCGAGCGGGCGAACGCCTCGCGGACACTCACGTTCAGCGACGCGATGATCGCAGCGAAGCCCGTCGGCTCCTCCTTCACTTCGACGACCCGGTAGCTGTCGCCCAGTTCCGCCTTGTCGACGGCCAGCGCAATGGCTGTTTTCAGTCCGCCGTAGGTGTCGATCAGACCGATTTCCAGCGCATCCTTACCCAGCCAGACACGGCCGCCGGCAATGTCTAACACCTTCTCGAGGGGAAGATTACGCCCCTCGGCCACATGGCCGGTGAAAGTGGAGTAAACCCGGTCGACACCGCGCATGATCATCGCCCGCTGCAGGGGCGTCAGCGGCGATGTGGCCGCGAAATCGGCCGAAGCGTTGCTCTTCACGCCGTCGACGGTGATGCCCAGCTTGTTTTTCAGGGCGTCGCGCGTATCGAGGAACATGCCGAACACGCCGATCGAACCCGTGAGGGTCATCTTGTCGGCCACGATCGCATCGGCAGGGCAGGAGATGTAGTAACCGCCGCTGGCCGCATAGGAACCCATCGACACGATGACGGGCTTCTCGGCGCGCAGCAGTTCGATCTCGCGCCAGATGACGTCCGATGCCAGCGCGCTTCCGCCGGGGGAGTTGACACGCAGCACGACGGCCTTCACCTTCTCGTCGTCACGCACGCCGGCGATCTTCGCGGCCAGCGTATTGCCGTAAATTTCCTTGCCGTAACCCTCACCGTCGACGATCTGTCCGTCGGCATAGACTACGGCCACCTGATCGGCGGAAATGTTTTTCAGGTCGGCGCCCACCTGCGCGGCGTAGTCGCCCAGCGTGACGAAGTCGTAATCGTCGGAAACGCCCAGTTCGGCGAAGACATCCTCCATCTGGTCCTCGTAGATCAGACTGTCGACAAGTCCTTTTTCGACCGCCTCCTCGGGAAGCGCCACCTCCAGTTTGTCGGCCATTTCGTTCAGCGTCTTCAGCTCGATTCCGCGCGCCTCGGCGACGCTTTCGGCGATGATGCCCCACATCGAGCTGACGAGCTGCTGCATCTGTTCGCGGTTGGCGTCGGACATCCTGTCATAGATATAAGGTTCGACGGCGCTCTTGTATTTGCAGGCCGTGGGACGGAACACTTCGGCCTTGAGATCGAGTTTGTCCAGCAGCCCCTTGTAGAACATCAGGTTCATGGCCAATCCCGACCACTCCATCATACCCTCGGGCTGCATGTAGATTTTGTCGGCTACCGAAGCCAGGTAGTAGCCGCCCTGCGAATAGGTCTCGTTGTAGGCGACGATGAATTTGCCGCTCTGCTTGAACTCCACGAGCGCCTCGCGCAGCTCCTCCAGGATCGCCGAGCCGGTGACGCCCCCCGCACCGTTCATCCGCAGGTAGATACCCTTGATACGGTCGTCGTCCCGCGCGACTTCGAGGGCGCGGAGCGCCTTCAGGAGCGGCAGCTGCCGCTGGGTCTGGAGCGTCATCAGATCGAGACCCGCCAGCGGATCGGACGACGGGGCGTCGGTCAGCACCTCCGAGAAGTCGATCTTCAGGATCGATTCGGGATGCACCACGACATTTTTCTCCATCGAGCCGGCGATGCCCAGCAGAATGAAAATCCATAGGAAAAACACCAGGAACGTTCCCACGACGACCGCGAGAAGCCCTGCCAGAAAAGTCTTGATAAAATTCATAGTTCGCTCTATTTTGTTGTTGTCTTCTTTTGTGCGTTGCTGCAAATATAGCGATTTTATACGAAAAACAAATAAAATTTATCGTTTTTCGATAAAATATATTGCCACACTATATATATTCTCTAAAATATACGTTATCTTTGGTGTCGTAACGACACTTTTACCTGCCGGAGCGCTTTACCGGACCGCACGCGATTCGGTTTTGAACCCGTTCCGCTTTTTAATATCTTTGCCGAAAAGAAACTGAATACGACATGGAAGAAAAAATCAAACGCCTGCTCGCATCGGTCGTTCACCCGGAAACCGGACAGGACATCGTTTCGAGCGGATTCATCGAACATACGGCGTCCGCCGAAGGGAAAGTCACCGTCGTGCTGCGCTTCGCCAAAGCACGCGACCCGTTCGCGGTGAAGATCAAGAACCAGGCCGAAACCCTTTTGCGCGAGGCGTTTCCGGGCGCGGAGGTGCTCGTCGTGATCAAGGAGGGCGGGGCGGCCCCGCGGCCCGAACCCAAGTCACAGACCACTACGGGCGGCATCGCCAGGGTGATCGCCGTGGCTTCGGGCAAGGGCGGGGTAGGCAAGTCGACTGTCACGGCCAACCTGGCCATCGCCCTGCGGAACATGGGATTCCGCGTCGGCATCCTCGACGCGGACATCTACGGGCCGTCGCAGCCCAAAATGTTCGGCGTGGAAGGGTATGTTCCCGAAGCCGTCGCCGAGAACGGGGTGGACCACATCGTCCCGGCCGAATCGATGGACGTGAAACTCATGTCCATCGGTTTCTTCATCAAACCCACCGACGCGCTGCTGTGGCGCGGCGCAATGGCCGTCAGCGCCCTCAAACAGATGATCCACCAGACCCGGTGGGGAACGCTGGACTTCCTGCTTGCAGACCTCCCTCCCGGCACGGGCGACGTGCACCTGTCGATCATCGGCGAACTGAAAATCGACGCCGCGGTAATCGTCTCGACTCCCCAGCAGATCGCCGTGGCCGACGTGGTACGGGGCGTGGAGATGTTCCGCAATGAAAACGTCAACATCCCCGTAGCGGGCATCGTCGAGAACATGGCATGGTTCACACCCGCCGAACTGCCCGAAAACCGCTATTACATCTTCGGTCGCGGCGGGGCACGCGCATACGCCGAAAAGAGCGGGGTAGAGTTCCTGGGAGAAATACCGATCATCCAGTCGATTATGGACGGAGGAGAGACGGGAACACCTGCAGCGGGGATCGATTCCCGCGTCGAGGAACGCTACCGCGATATCGCCGAAAAGATTGTCGGTAAAGTGATGAAAAACGGTTGACAACTTGTCGAAAACCGGGTTGATAACCGATGAAAAAGAATGAAAAGTAGGGGCGGAAAAATTTGCTTTTCGAAAAAGGGAACGGGTATAAAAATCTTTTCGCCGAAACCAAATTTTCTTTTCAGAAGTTGTGGCGTGGAGGAAAGCCCCGAAACCGGAATAGAATGTTTAAAACAAATAGCTGTCGATATGTCGACAACCTGTTTCAACAACTGTCGATTGTTTTTATATATTTTTGATTTTTAATCAATTATAATTTAAAATAAGAAACAACATAAAGAAAAAGTGTTGATTGGAAAATAACACTACCACTTGTCAACAGTATCAACAGCTATTCTATTTATTCTTCTTTTATTATTTAAATTAATTAAAGGAATAAAAATAAAAAATGAACGTGGAAAACTCCTCCGAGCTCAGCCGCCGCATCGGGGATCTCAAGCGCGAGAAAAACGCCGTGATCCTGGCGCACTACTACACGACGCCCGAAGTGCAGGCCGTCGCCGATTTTCTGGGCGACTCGCTCGCCCTGTCGGTGAGGGCGCAGTCGGTCGATGCCGACATCATCCTTTTCGCCGGAGTGCACTTCATGGCCGAGACCGCCAAGGTCCTCTGCCCCGGAAAAAAGGTGCTCATCCCCTGCCCCGAGGCGGGGTGCTCGCTGGCCGAATCGTGCGACGCGAAGGAGTTCGCCGCCTTCAAGGCCGCGCATCCCGGCCACACGGTCGTCTCCTATGTGAATACCACGGTCGGCGTGAAGGCGCTGACCGACATCTGCTGCACGTCGTCCAACGCGCTGAAGGTCGTGGAGTCGATCCCCGCCGACCAGCCCGTGATCTTCGCTCCCGACCGCAACCTCGGCTCTTACATACAGAAGCTCACGGGGCGTAGGAATATGGTGCTGTGGAACGGAGCGTGCCACGTCCATGAGGAGTTTTCGCTCGAAAAGCTGCTGGCGCTCAAACGGGAACATCCGGCGGCGAAGATCGTCGTGCACCCCGAGTGCCGGGCTTATATCGTCGAAGTGGCCGACTATGTGGGTTCCACGGCGGGAATCCTCGAATACTGCGGCCGGAGCGACGCGCAGGAGTTCATCGTGGTGACCGAGGCGGGAATCCTCGCCGAGATGAAGAAGCGTTATCCGGAAAAGAGGTTCATCCCGGCGCCTCCCGACGACGAGACGTGCGGATGCAACAACTGCAAGTATATGAAGATGGTGACGCTGGAGAACATCTGCTCGTGCCTTGAGAACGAATCGCCCGAGATCGTGCTCGATGACGAGGTGCGCCGGGCGGCGGAACGGTCTATTCTCAATATGATCAATGTCAAATAATTTTTTAATACGTTTTATGAAGAAAATCTTTTTACTGCTCGCCGCGGCGTGCGTCACGCTCTCGGCGGCGGCGGACGAAGGCATGTGGATGCTGCCCTATCTCCGGAAAATGAACAGCAAGGATATGAAGGCCCGCGGGTGCAAACTCTCGGCCGAGGAGATTTACAGCATGAACAACTCTTCGCTCAAGGACGCCATCGTCATTTTCGGCGGCGGATGCACGGGGGAGATCGTCTCGCCCGACGGGCTGCTGTTCACCAACCACCATTGCGGCTACGGGTCGATCCAGTCTCTCTCGTCCGTGGAGCACGACTACCTCAAGAACGGTTTCTGGGCCATGTCGCGCGCCGAGGAGCTGCCGGCTCCGGGGCTTAAGGTGCGCTTTATCCGCCGGATCGTCGACGTGACGCCGGACGTGCTGGGCGCCGTGCCCGACATCGCCGGGGGCGGGGAGCGGGAAAAGCTGGTCGCCGCACAGGTGAAGGCCGTTTCGGAACGCCTTGCCGGGGAGAATCCCGGCATGGATGTCGAGGTCAAGTCCTTCTTCGGGGGCAACCAGTATTTCGCCTTCGTGATCGAGGTCTTCACGGATGTCCGCCTGGTCGGTGCGCCCCCGACGTCGATCGGCAAGTTCGGCGGCGACACCGACAACTGGATGTGGCCGCGTCATACGGGCGATTTCTCGGTCTTTCGCGTTTATGCCGGACCGGACAACAGACCGGCGGAGTATTCGCCCGAAAACCGCCCTTACAAGGCTGAAAAGTTCCTGAAGATTTCGCTCGGCGGTTACGACGAGGGAGACTTCGCGATGATCATGGGTTTCCCGGGGTCGACGCAGCGTTACATGACCTCCTACGAGATCGACCGTCTGCTCGAAGTGGAGAACCCGCAGCGCATCTTCATCCGCGGCGAGCGGCAGGCCATTCTGAAGGAGGACATGGCCGCCAGCGACAAGGTTCGCATTCAGTACGCTTCGAAATACGCCCAGTCATCGAACTACTGGAAGAATTCGATCGGCAAGTCGCGCGGTATCCGCCGGCTCGACGTGAAGGGACGCAAGCAGGAGCAGGAGGCGGCCTTCACCGCCTGGGCGGCGAAGAACACGCTGCCTACGGAAGGCTATTCGAACGCCCTGAACCTGATCCGCGAATCGGTGGAGGAGACGGCTCCCTATTTCGCTTCGAGCCAGTATTTGAGCGAGGCGATCGGCCGCTCGGTGGAGATTCTCGCCCCGGCGCGCCTGGCCGTTTCGAAGACGGGCGGGGAACTGACCGAGGCGCTGAAAGCGTTCTACAAGGACTACAACATGCCGACCGACCGGCGTGTGGCGAAGCGGATGTTCCGGATCGTCGGGGAAAATTGCAAGGAGCTGCCTTCGGTGTTCGCCGAGGTGATCGACAAGCAGTTCGGCGGTGATACGGATGCTTATGTGGATTATCTTTACGACAATTCGGTGTTCGCCGACGAGCGGAAGGCGTTGGCTGCGGCCGAAGCCGGAACGGACGTTTCGAACGATCCCGCCGTGCTGCTGAACAAATCCTATACGGCGAAAATGCGTGAACTGGCTGCGGCGCAGCTGGCCGGGAAGCGGAAGTTCGCCGACGGGCAGCGGCTCTACATTGCGGGCCTGATGCGTATGCAGCCGAACAAAGCCTGGGCGTCGGATGCCAATTTCACGCTCCGTCTGACCTATGGGCGCGTGCTGCCCTACGATCCGGCGGACGGCATTCATTATAACTATTATACGACGCTCAAGGGCGTGATGGAGAAGGAGAACCCGCAGAATCCCACGGAGTTCACCGTTCCCGCCAAGCTCAAGGAGTTGTATGCGGCGAAGGATTTCGGACGTTACGCCAACGAACGGGGAGAGCTTCCCGTGGCATTCCTCGCTGACTGTGACATCACGGGCGGCAACTCCGGTTCCCCGGTGCTGAATGCCAAGGGGGCGCTGTTGGGACTGGCGTTCGACGGCAACTGGGAAGCCATGTCGGGCGATGTGGCGTTCGAACCCGAGTTGCAGCGGACGATTGCCGTGGACGTGCGTTACGTGCTGTTCGTCATCGACAAATTCGCCGGAGCCGGATGGCTGCTCGACGAATTGCAGTTCGAATAAAGGCCGGATTTTCCGGTGGGATAAAGAAGGCGTGCCCGGCGGGTGCGCCTCTTTTCTTCGAACCTTTCACAAAATATGCGCTTTTCGTTCCCGATTCTCTTAAAAATTAGTAATTTTGACAGAAATTAGTAATACTGTATCTATTTTACATTTATGGCAAAAGAGTTCAAACGCTACCTCGTGACATCGGCGCTCCCTTATGCGAACGGTCCGGTGCATATCGGCCACCTGGCGGGAGTTTACATACCTTCGGACATTTATACGCGATACCTGCGGCTTCGGGGACGCGACGTGATTTCAGTCTGCGGATCGGACGAACACGGCGTACCCATCACGATTAAGGCCCGCAAGGAGGGCGTGACACCCCAGCAGATCGTGGACCGTTACCATGCGCTGATCAAAAAGTCGTTCGAGGGGCTGGGCATGTCGTTCGACATCTATTCGAGGACCTCGTCCAAGACCCATGCCGAGACCGCTTCGGCCTTTTTCAGAAAACTCTACGATGAAGGCAAGTTCATCGAAAAGACCTCTTTGCAGTATTACGACGAGGAGGCGCAGACCTTTCTGGCCGACCGTTATATCGTGGGAACCTGCCCCAAATGCGGCAACGACCGCGCTTACGGCGACCAGTGCGAGAAGTGCGGCTCTACCCTTTCGCCCGACGAACTGATCGACCCGCACAGCGCCGTGTCGGGTTCCGTGCCCGTGAAGCGTGAGACGAAACACTGGTATCTTCCGTTGGATAGGTACGAAGAATTTCTGCGCGAATGGATTCTGGAGGGGCACAAGGAGTGGAAAACGAACGTCTACGGGCAGTGCAAGAGCTGGCTCGACGGAGGTCTCCAGCCGCGTGCCGTGAGCCGCGACCTCGACTGGGGCATTCCGGTTCCCGTGGAGGGCGCCGAGGGTAAGGTGCTCTATGTGTGGTTCGATGCTCCTATCGGTTATATATCTGCTACAAAGGACCTTACGCCTGATTGGGAGCGGTATTGGAAGTCGGAGGACACCAAGATGGTTCATTTTATAGGCAAAGACAACATTGTGTTCCACTGCATCGTGTTTCCGTCGATGCTCAAGGCCCACGGCGACTATATCCTGCCCGAGAACGTGCCGGCCAACGAGTTCCTGAACCTCGAAGGCGACAAGATTTCTACTTCGCGCAATTGGGCCGTGTGGCTGCACGAGTACCTCGAAGAGTTTCCCGGCAAGGAGGATGTGCTGCGTTACGTTTTGTGCGCCAACGCTCCCGAGACGAAGGATAACGACTTCACGTGGAAGGATTTTCAGGCGCGCAACAACAACGAATTGGTGGCTGTGCTGGGTAATTTCGTCAACCGCGCGCTGGTGCTGACGCAAAAGTATTACGGCGGCAAGGTTCCGGCTTGCGGGGATTTGAACGAATATGACCGGGAGACTGTTGCCGAGGTGGCGGCCGTGAAGGCTTCGCTCGAAGGAAATATCGAGAGCTACCGTTTCCGCGAGGCGCTGAAGGATGCCATGAACATCGCGCGTATCGGCAACAAATACCTGGCCGACACCGAACCGTGGAAGGTGATCAAGAGCGATCCGGCGCGTGTGGAGACGATTCTCAACATTGCTTTGCAGATCACGGCCAACACGGCCGTTGCCATCGAGCCGTTCATGCCGTTCTCCGCGGAGAAGATTCTCCGGATGCTGGCTGTCGACAAATTCGGCTGGGAACGCCTCGGTGCAATGGATCTGATTCCGGCGGGGCACGCCATCGGGGAACCTGCCCTGCTGTTCGAAAAGATCGAGGACGACGTGATTCAGCGTCAGCTGGATAAACTTGCGGCGACCAAGGCGGCCAATGAAGCGGCTGAAATGTCTCAATCTATTGAACCTCAAAAAGATACGATTGAATTCGACGATTTTCAGAAGATGGATATTCGCGTTTCGACGATTCTGGCGGCGGAAAAAGTCGCTAAAACGAAGAAATTGCTGAAACTGACGGTCGACACGGGTATCGACAAACGTGAAATCGTTTCGGGAATTGCCGAGCATTTCACGCCCGAAGAGCTGGTGGGACAGCAGGTGCTTGTCCTGGTGAATCTCGCTCCGCGCGAACTGAAAGGTATTCTTTCGAACGGTATGATTTTGATGGCGGAAGACGCTTCCGGAAAGTTGCGCCTGTTGCAGCCCGGCGAGGCGACCGGCAACGGAGCCGTTGTAGGTTGATAGAGGAAATTTTCGATAAATTTTTTAAAAGCATAAGATATGGAAAATACAGATTGGAGCGCTTTGGGCTTCGACTATCGCAAAACCGATTACAATGTTCGCTACTCCTTTACCGACGGGAAATGGAGCGACATGGTGGTCACGGATGACGAGTATATCCAGATGCATATGTCGGCTTCGTGTCTGCATTACGGCATCGAACTTTTCGAGGGTCTCAAGGCTTTCCACGGGATTGACGGAAAGGTGCGCCTTTTCCGTGTAGCCGACAATGCGCGGCGTCTCCAGTCCTCGGCAAAACGGTTGTGTTTGCCGGTTCCTTCGATTGAAATGATCGTCGATGCCTGTATCGAGGTCGTCAAGCGCAACGAACGTTTCGTTCCTCCCTACGGCACGGGTGCTTCGCTCTACCTGCGTCCGGTGATGTTCGGAACAACGGTCGGATTGGGTGTGAAACCGGCTAAAGAAGCCTTGTTGATTGTCTACTGTTCGCCCGTCGGAGCCTATTTCAAGTCGGGCATCAAGCCGATCCGGGTTGCTATCGACCGGGAACAGGATCGCGCTGCTCCACGTGGAACAGGAGATGTGAAGGTCGGTGGCAACTATGCGGCCAGTCTGCTGTCGGGTGAAAAGGGCCATGGAATGGGATATTCGAATATCATGTACCTCGATGCTGCCGAACATAAATACATTGAGGAATGCGGTGCGGCTAATTTTTTCGGCATTAAGGATGGTAAATATATCACACCTAAATCTCCTTCAGTCTTACCGTCGATTACCAATATGAGCCTTCGCCAGATTGCACGCGATATGGGATTGACAATCGAGGAGCGCCATATTCCGGTTGAGGAGCTGGATTCCTTCGAGGAGTGCGGCGCCTGCGGAACAGCGGCGGTTATCTCCCCTATCGGATATATTTACGATATGCAGACCGAAAAATCGTATAATTACGGCGAAGAGGTTGGAAAGAATTGTATGGAGCTTTATACGCGTTTGCAGGATATTCAGTACGGCCGTGCGGAAGATAAGTACGATTGGTGTACGATTGTTTTGTGATTTGTGATTTATTTGTAAAAAGGCCGCTCTAACAGAGCGGCCTTTTTAATTTGTTCCACGTGGAACATTATACCCTATCGTCCGAATTTTACGAGCAGGACGTTGACGTCGGCGGGTGAAACTCCGGGAATTCGCGACGCCTGGCCGATGGTTTCGGGACGGATGCGAGAGAGTTTCTGACGGGCTTCGATCGTCAGCGCCTGCATCGAATGAAAATCGAAATTTTCCGGAATTCGAATATTTTCAAGACGCCGCAGTTTCTCTGCGATGAATTTTTCGCGTTCGATATATCCTTTATATTTGATTTGAATTTCCGCCTCTTCGATTGCTTCCGGAGTTATTCCGTTTTCGCCGATGAATTTTCGCAGTTTGGGTAACGTATTTTGCAGCGAATCGAACGTGACATTGTTGCGCATCAGAATGTCGTAGAGTTTTCTTCCCTGCGTCAAAGGTTCCGAATAGACTGATTTTAAATAGTCGTTAATTTCGGCTGCTTTGATGCTCTGCTCGCGGGCGAATGAAATAAGCGATTCTACAGACGTATTTTTTTTGACGAAATAGTCGTACTGTTTCTGCGAAATCAGACCTATTTTGTATCCAAGCGGAGTCAAACGGATGTCGGCATTGTCCTGCCGGAGCAGAATGCGATATTCGGCCCGGGAGGTGAACATACGGTAGGGTTCGTCGACGCCTTTTGTCACCAGGTCGTCGATCAGCACGCCGATATAGGCTTCGTCGCGTTTCAGTACGACCGGCTCCTCCCCTTTCATTGCCCGGTGGGCGTTGATACCTGCTATCAGCCCCTGTGCCGCGGCTTCCTCGTATCCCGTTGTACCGTTGACCTGCCCGGCGAAATAGAGTCCCGAAACCAGTTTCGTTTCGAGCGAATGGTGCAGTTGCGTAGGCGGAAAATAGTCGTATTCAATGGCGTATCCGGGGCGGAAAATGTGCAAATCTTCGAATCCGCGGATTTTGTGCAAGGCTTCCCACTGCACTTCCCAGGGCAGAGATGACGAAAAACCGTTCAGGTAATATTCATTGGTCGAACTGCCTTCGGGTTCCAGGAAGAGCTGGTGCTGGTCTTTGTCGGCAAAGGTACGGAGTTTATCCTCGATCGACGGGCAGTAGCGCGGACCGATGCCGCAGATCGTGCCGTTGAACAACGGCGACCGGTCGAATCCTGTACGGAGGATGTCGTGGACTTCTTTCGAAGTGTAGACCAGAAAGCAGGGAAGCTGCTCTTTGACGGGTTGCGTTTCGGGAGAAAATGAAAATTTGGCGGGGGTTTCATCGCCGTATTGCGGTTCGAGGATTTCGAAATCGATGGTCCGGGCGTCGAGTCGTGCCGGGGTTCCGGTCTTCATGCGTCCGGTCTCGAAACCGATGGTCCGGAGGTTCTCCGTAATGCCGTGCGAAGCGGCGTCCCCTGCCCTGCCGCCTTCGGCATGCGAGGAGCCGCAGTGCATCAGTCCCCCGAGGAATGTGCCGGAGGTGAGTATGACTTTCCGGCAGGAAAATTCGACGCCCATGCGCGTCCGCACCCCCGTAATACGGTGTGTGTGTGTGGTGGGCCGGGAGTTATTCTGCTTCGGGTCCGGCTCTGCGCCCGGGGTGTCCGGTTGTGCGGGGTCTGTGTTCAGGTCGAACAGCAATTCCGTCGCGGCGTCCTGCCAGATGTAGAGGTTCCAGGTGTTTTCGAGCGTGCGGCGCCACTCCTCCGAAAAGCGTGTTTTGTCGCATTGTGCCCGGGGACTCCACATCGCGGCGCCCTTCGACCGGTTGAGCATCCGGAACTGGATGGTCGTACGGTCGGTGATCCGGCCCATCTGACCGCCTAAAGCATCTATCTCTCTGACAATCTGCCCTTTAGCTACGCCGCCGACTGCCGGGTTGCACGACATGGCAGCCAGTTTGGCCATGTCCATCGTGAGCAGCAGCGTGCGCGAGCCGAGCCGTGCGGCGGCCGAAGCGGCTTCGCATCCGGCATGTCCTCCGCCGATGACGATAATGTCGTAATCGAGTGTCATTCGTTATTCGTTTTGTCTGTTTTCGGATCTGCTTCCCGGAGCGGAGCGGCTCCGGAAATCAGCGCTCCGAAGTCTATTTCGTCCCACTCCACTTCGTCGTCGGGCAGTTCCAGGGAATAGAAGTCGACCATATCCATTCCGATTCCCGTTTCGAAGGGAACATAGAGCGATTGGAACTGCTCTGTTTTCCGGTCATTGCTGAAGGCGAACACGGCCGTCCTTCGCACGGAGTCCACGAAGTATATATCTATTTGCTCGATACCGTCATATCCGGCCGTTGTCCGGAGGCGGTAGTGCATCGGCGCGATGCGTTCCGCCGCGCTGATGCGCGAAGGCCACGGACCTTCCATCGTCTGGCGGACAAAAAGCGAATCCGAAATCCACACCGGATAGGGATTGAAACCGTTTACATAGTAGTTCCCCTGGAAAGAGCGGACCGGCGTCCAGCTGTGCGGCAGCCCTTCCAGCGCCGTGTGACGCAGAAGCGGCCCGGGATGGCGTTTTTTGAGCATGTGCAGCATGTCGGTGAAATCCTTCCATTGAGTCTCGTTCTGCGGCGAGAGGCTTGCGAAATTGGGAATATCGTTCGGCTGCGGACCTTTCCGGATAAAGACCTTATAGCGGTTCGTGTCGCTGCCGAGAGGGTACTCGTGGACGAAGAGGAACGTCGTGTCGTTTTCCACGAAGGGACCCCGCCGTTCGGTGCTCCCGTCGCGGCCGGTCCGGGTACGGGATGCGGCGTGCGGGGACTTCTCCCCTGCCGCCATCTCCTTCCCTGCCGGATCCGGTGTGGAAACGGCGGCTTCGGGCGTGCCTTTGCCGGCAACCTTGTCTGCGGCGTTTCCGGCCGTGCGGCGGCCCGTACTGCCGGCAGCCAGCAGGAGAGCCGCGAGAACGGCCGCAGCGGTAAATAGGGAGCGTTTCATGTCGCGGTCAGTGTTGGGGGTACTCCCAGAATTTCAGGTATTTGTCCTCCTTGCGGTGCATCTGCGCATTGGTGCGGGGCGTTTTGTCGCCCTGCCCGCAGAGGTGCAGCACCCCGTGGACCACTACCCTGCGCATCTCCTGCAAGGTTGTCGCGCCGTATCGGCGGCTGTTGTCGGCAACGGTCTCGACGTCGATGAAGATGTCGCCCGAGACGATCCGTGCGCCCTTGCGGTCGCTGTAATCGAACGTGATGACGTCGGTGAAGTAGTCGTGTCCGAGGTATTGGCGGTTCATCTCCAGCAGCCGCTGTGCCGAACAGAAGATGTAGGTGACGTCGCCCAGCGCGTAGCCCTCCCCTGCGGCCACTTCGTGCAGCCATTGTGCCGTGAGGCGCTTTTGCGGGAGGCGGTAGGTGCAATCGTCGGTAAAGTATCTGACAGCCATTTTTTCGTTGTTGTTATGTCGTGTCCGTACCGGGGCGGACGACGTGCCGGCCACTGCACGGAACCGCAGGAAACATCGGTTTTATTTTCGGAAACACTCCTCCGCCCGCATCTTCTGCCCGGGATTGGGCGGGTAGATGCCGAAGACGAGTTTGTATTCGGTTTCCATCGTCATGACGTTGACCGCCGAGCCGATGGTTCCGAGTTGTGCGTTTCTTGCCACTTTCTGGCCCTTCTCGACGCAGATCGTCCCCATGTTGGCATAGGAGGTTATGTATTCGCCGTGAGCGACGTAAACGTCGTATTTGCTGGTGATGCGGTTGCGCTTCACGTCGACGACCTTGCCGTCGTAGATCGAGATGACGTGCGCCCCCTTCGGACCGGTGATCTCGGCCATGTTCTCCTTGTAGCGCTTCACGCGCCCGGCCGTCACCGGAAGGCGCAGTCCGAAGGTTTTCGCCGAGAACGAAGCGCCTTCGGTGTTGCCTTTGGTCAGCTTGCGCAGTTCGCCGATGGCCACGTCCAGCTGCTGTTCCTGTGCGACTTTGCGCTGCAGGGCCGTCTTCTCCTTCTGCGACATCGACCGGATGCTGGCCTTGGCGTTGCGGGCGTCGCGCTGGAGTTTCTCGCGCTGCGCCGAGAGGCTGCGCGTCACCGAGTCGAGCGACTGCTTGCGGCGGTCGAGCGCCTCCTTTTCGGTGCGGACCTCGGCGGTCAGCGCCTCGATGTCGCGCAGTTTGCGTTCGCGCAGCGAGGCGACCTCGCGCAGGGCGGTGATCTTGCGCGCCACGTCCGTGAAGTCGCGCGAGGAGAAGATATAGGTCAGGTAGTTGTTGTGCTTGTAGTTGCGGTAGGCTTCACGCACCATTTCGCCGTACTGCGCACGGTCGCGTTCGAGCGTCGCCGAGAGGTTTCCGGCCACGCTGTCCGTGTGGGCGATCTCCTCACGCAGGAGGCGCGCCTGCTTCTCGGTCTCGTCGAGCAGCTGGTTGCGCGAGTCGATCTGGCGGGCCAGGCGGCGTACCCGTTCCTCGGTGGCCGTACGGCCCTTCTGGATCTTCGAAATCTCCTGCTCCTCGGTGGCGATCCGCTTTTCGAGGGCCGCGATGACCCGTTTCTGCTCCTCGATGCGGCGGTCGGTCTGTGCGGCGGCGGCGAGGGTGAAGAGCAGGAACGCGAGGGTCAGGATGCGGAGCGGTCTCATGGCGGGTTATTCTTTGGGTTCGGGCTTTTTGACGGCAGGCTGTTTCAGCCGCTGTTCGATCTGCCCGGCGTCGTAGCCCTTTTCGAGCGCCCTCCGCCAGTAGATTTCCGCCATGAACTGCTCGCCCAGGAGGTGCAGGATGTCACCGTAATGAACCATCAGTTCGGGGCTTTTCTGCCCGTCGAGCGCCACGGCCTTCTGCAGGATCTTCTTGGCTTCGTCCGTGCGTCCCAATTTGAAAAGTACCCAGCCGTGGGTGTCGAGGTAGGTCGGGTTGTTGTCGGTGAGCGCCACGACGCGGCTCGACATGGTCAGCGCGCGTTCCAGGTCGCGTTCTTCGAGCGATAGGAAATAGGCGTAGTTGTTGAGCACCACGGGGTTGTCCTTCCAGTATCCCAGGCTGCGTTCGTAGGCTTTGTAGCACTCTTTCATCTCCTTGCGGTAAGAACCTCCGGCGGTCTGCGCCGCGCGGCCTTCGTCCCACTCGGGGGTCCCGGCGATGGCCTTCTGGTGCCAGGCGTCGCCGATCATGCCCCAGATGACGCCTTTCAGCGAATCGGTGTCGGCGAAGCGCAGCGACTCACGGTAGGCTCTGACCGCCTTGTCGTACTGCTTGGCATAGCTCATCACGTGCCCTTTGGAGATGTGGAAGTCGATCTTCGCGGGAAAAAGCTCCAGGGCGCGCGTGACGTACTTGTCGACCGAGTCGGGGTGCTGGAGGTAACTTTCGATGTCGATCACCGCCCGGAAATAGTCCTCCACGGGAGGCTGGTCGGCGAGGTGGTTCTTGTAGAGCGCGAGGGCCTGCTCCAGTTCGCCCGAAGCGATCAGGTGGCCGGCGTAAAGTTCCACGACGCGCTTGTCGTCGGGATAGCGGATGGCCAGCGTCGAGGCCAGGTCGTTCAGCTGGAAATAGTATTCGCGGTAGAAGCGCGTGTCGGAGGTGAACTGTCCGAAGCGTTTGATCTTGGTTTCGAGCGGCAGTTCGTCGGATTGGAACAACTGCCGCGTGACGGCCAGCAGCGCCCGGTAGTCCTGCCGTCCGGCGTGGAAATCGGCCAGCGCCATCAGTGTCTGCACGTTCGTGGAGTCGATCTGCAACGCACGGTCGTATTCGGCACGGGCCAGCGAATCCTTCTTGGCGATGGCGTAGAGGTCGCCGAGGACCACGTGGTGCTGTGCCTCGTAGGGTGCGGCTTCGACCATTGCCCGGGCTTCGACCACGGCTTTGTCGATCTGGTTCGTCGCCACCAGCAGGCGCCGTTTCATGGCGCTCAGCAGGGGGATGCGTCCGAAGCGCAGTTCGGCCGAGTCGAGCGTCACGAGAGCCATGACGGGGCTTTGCTTCTGCTCGTAGAGGGCTGCCAGGATGCGGTAGTTGTCGGGGTCCTTCGGGTTCTCCGTCTGCAGGCGGCGGTAGACCTTCAGCGCCTCGTCGTAACGCTCGGCGTAGATGAGCGCCTGTCCGTAGAACTGGTGATACCACTTGTTCGTCGTGTCGAGACGGAAGGCCTTCCGGGCCAGTTCCACGGCCTCGTCGGGCGTGGCGTACATCCCGTTCGCCGCGAGTTCGTAGTAGGCCGGGGCATAGGTCGAGTCGCTGCGGATCGCTTCGAGGAACAGCTCCCTGGCGCGCACCGAGTCGCCGGCGATGGTGTTCTGCTTGATGCCCTCGGTGTAGAGCCATACGCTGCGCAGCGAATCGGGGTATTCGGGCACTGCCGAGGGTCCCTTTCCCGTGACGAATGCCGCGGAGAAGAGCAGGAGGCAGAGGACCGTTGTCGCTGTGAGGCGTTTCATGGGCATCGGGGGTTTAGAGCGCTTCGTCGAACTGGTGGAGGAACCGCACGTCGTTTTCGAAATAGAGACGCAGGTCCTTCACGCCGTATTTGAGCATGGCGATGCGCTCAATACCCATGCCGAAGGCGAATCCGGAATATTTTTCGGGATCGATATTATTGGCTTTCAGTACGTTCGGGTCTACCATGCCGCAGCCCATGATCTCCAGCCAGCCCGTGCCCTTGCAGACCGGGCAGCCCTTGCCGCCGCAGAGATTGCACGACACGTCGACCTCGGCCGAAGGCTCGGTGAAGGGGAAATAGGACGGGCGCATGCGGATCACGGCCTGCTTGCCGAAGACCTCCTTGGCGAAGTAGAGCAGCGACTGCTTCATGTCGGCGAACGAGACGCCTTCGTCGATATAAAGCCCTTCGATCTGGTGGAAGATGCAGTGCGCGCGGTACGAAATGGCCTCGTTGCGGAACACGCGGCCCGGGCAGATGACGCGGATGGGCGGTTTCTGGCGCTCCATCGTGCGGACCTGGATCGACGAGGTGTGCGTGCGCAGCAGGATGTCGGGGTCCTTCTCGATGAAGAACGTGTCCTGCATGTCGCGTGCCGGGTGCTCGGGCGGGAAGTTCAGGGCCGAGAACACATGCCAGTCGTCCTCGATCTCGGGTCCGTCGGCCACGGTGTAGCCCAGCCGCGAAAAGACCTCGACGATCTGGTTTTTCACCAGTGAGATCGGGTGGCGCGAACCGAGGTGTTCGGCCGTGCCGGGGCGCGTCAGGTCGCCCGACGACGAGGCTTCGTCGGCCGCGGCGTTCTGCAACTGCTCGCGCAGCGCGTTGATGCGCTCCGTGGCCTCGTTTTTGAGGCGGTTCAACTGCTGGCCCAGTTCGCGTTTCAGTTCGGGGGCTACCGTCTTGAACTCCTCCATCAGGGCGGTCAACTCGCCTTTCTTGCCGAGGATCCGGATGCGGAACTCCTCGATTTCGGCGGCGGCTTTCGGCTTAAACTCCTCGACACGTCGCAGGAGTTCGTTGATTTTGTCAGTCATATTTTGATCGTGTTTCTTTTTTGTCTACTTTTGAACGACATCGTAGTAACGTGCAAAGTTATAAAAAAATTGAGATATGTTGCGTAAAATCGGCTCATTTGTCGGGATGCTGCTGTTGGTGGCGCTCCCTGCCGCGGCCCAGAAGGTAGGGGTCGTGATGAGCGGCGGCGGCGCGAAGGGGCTTTACCACATCGGCGTCCTGGAGGCGCTCGAAGAGAACGGCGTGCCGATCGACTATGTGGCCGGGACCTCGATGGGTTCGATCATCGCCGCGATGTACGCCGCTGGATATTCCCCGGCCGAGATGCGTGCGATCGTCGACTCGGGTGTGGTCAAGGAGTGGGTCTCGGGGCGCATCGACCCCAACAAATACATGGCCTATTACCGGCAGGTGGGGAGCAATCCCGCGTTTTTGAGCCTGCGCATCGATGTCGAGAGTCCCTCCGGGAAACGGTTGCGCGTGCCCCGGAACCTGATCTCCTCGACACAGATCGATATGGCCCTCACGGAGCTGTTCGCCCCGGCGACGGCCGCCGCGGACGGCGATTTCGACCGCCTGATGGTTCCCTTCCTCTGCGTGGCCAGCGACCTGAACCACCGCGGACCGGTGGTGATGCGCGAGGGGGATTTGAGCGAGGCGGTCCGCTCGTCGATGTCCATTCCGCTGGTGTTCAAGCCGATGGTGAAGGACTCGATGCTGTTGTACGACGGCGGTATCTACGACAACTTTCCGTGGAAACCCCTTGACGCCGATTTCCGGCCCGATCTGATCGTCGGCTCGATCTGCACCGAAGGCAACACCCCGCCCAGCGAGGACAGCAACATCATGGACCAGGCCTTCATGCTGGCCATGCACGATACCGACTACACGCTGCCCGAGGAGCGCAGCGTCACGATCCGCCGCGCCGTGGGGGTCAACATGCTCGACTTCGACCAGGCCGGCGCCATCATGGATATGGGTTACGAGGACGCCATGGCGGCCATGCCGCAACTGTTGGAGAAGGTCGCCGAACGCCGCGACTCGGCCTACTATGCCGGACGCCGCGAGGCGTTCCGTGCCAAGTGTCCGCCGCTGGTCTTCGACGACTACAAACTCGAAGGGCTGAAGCGCGCCCAGCGGGAGTATATCCGCGATTTCGTGCAGGTCGACCGCCGTACGCCGGGCATCCAGCGGCCGATGGGCTTCACCGAACTGCGGGACAACATCTTCGAGGTGCTTGCCGGCGGCGATTTCACGATGGACTTCCCCACCGTGCGCTACGACTCCGTCCGGGAACGTTATTCGTTCGAGGCCAAGTTCGGCACGCGCCCCAATTTCAAGATCACCTTCGGGGGAAACATCTCCTCGACGGCCTTCAACCAGGCCTATATCGGCATCAATTACAAGACCATCGGCCGCGTCGCGCAGCAGTTGGGCGCAGACCTCTACCTGGGACCCATCTACACGTGGGGAGCGATCGGAGGCCGGACGGATTTCTACGCGTGGAAGCCGATATTCCTCGATTACTCCTACAATTTCGCGGTCCGGAATTTCCGCCACGGCTATTTCGGCAACGTCACCCGGGTCCGCAACGCCCAGCAGGTCAAGAACAGCGAGAGCTTCTTCTCGGCTGGCGCCGGCGTGCCGCTGACCCACCGCAGCGTCTTCACTCTGCGCCTCAACGCCGGGCACGTCAACTACCGCTACGATTCGGACGTGTTGTTCGCCGACGACACCGACCACTCGCGCTTCTCGTTTTTCGGCATCCGGGCCGGACTGGCGCGCAACACGCTCGACAAGTTCCTCTATCCCCGCCGCGGCTCCGAACTGCACCTTTCGGCCATCTATGTCGGAGGACGCGACAAATACCAGCCCTACGACGCGGACCGGTTCGTCGTGCGCAGGACCCGCCAGTGGGTCGGGGCGCGTTTCACGTGGGACAAGTTCTTCGACATGCCAGGTTGCAGATGGTTTTCGCTGGGACTCAACGTCGATGCCGTGTGGACCAACCACCCGCAGTTCCGGACCGAATCCGCGACGCTGATGTCGATGCCCGATTATGCGCCCGTGCCGCATGCCCGGATGGTCTACATGCCCGATTTCCGGGGCAAGCGCTTCGCGGCGTGGGGCCTGATGCCGACCTTCGACCTGCTGCCCAACTGCTTCTTCCGGACGGGATTCTACACCATGTTCCGCGAAAAACGGGACTTCAACCCCCTGGGGAATGCAGACGAACGCTGGCATTATATCGCCGAGGCGTCGCTGGTCTACCACACGCCGATCGGTCCCGTGAGCCTCGCGCTGACGAAATACGACCTGAAAAACTGGCGCAACATGTACCTGACCTTCAATTTCGGGTATGCGATTTTCGCCCCGAAAGGAACGTTCTACTGATCGCGGGGCCGATCCTGCCTTCCCCTGTAAAGATGACGCCCGGATGCAAGTGCCGCATCCGGGCGCCGTTTATTCGGCGGTCAAAGCCGGTGAGTATCCGGGGTCGGTCTCCATCCGGCAGCCGCAGCAAAATGGAAAAATATTTCCAGAATGTATAACTCTTTGATCAATTGCAGCCGGACGGGTGGCGGGCATGGCTGAAAATCGGATAAAACGAATAATTTTGTCGGGTGTGTGCCAAATGGCATTTTACGACGGATTCAAACTGTTCAAAATAACCCGTATGAAAAAACTGCTTATCTTCTTCCTGCCGGCGATCCTGCTCGGATGCGACTCGCCTGCCTATCGTAATCCGCTCGACGTAGCGTTCGGCGACCCGTTCGTCCTCCACGCCGCCGACGGAAAATTCTATATGTACGGAACGAGCGGCGACATCAAAGGTTTTCGTGTCTGCGTCTCGGATGACCTCGTTACCTGGCAAAAGGGCGATGTCGTCTACGACGGCAATGCCTCGGCCTGGGGAACTGACTGTTTCTGGGCCCCCGAAGTGTACGAACGCGACGGGCGGTATTACCTGTTTTTCAGCGCCAACTGGCGGCATAACCCGAACGGCGACCTCGAAACGTTCCGCATCGGGGTGGCGGTCGCCGATTCGCCGTCGGGACCCTTTTCCGACCTGTATGACCGTCCGGTGTTCGATCCCGGCTATCCGGTGATCGACGCCAACGTATTGTGGGACGATGACGGCCGGGTATATCTCTATTATTCGCGCTGCTGTTACAAGCATCCCGTCGAAAGCGAACTTTCGGCATGGGCGCGCGACAAGGGGCTTTTCGACGAGATCGAGGAGAGCTGGGTATACGGTGTGGAGATGAAGCCCGATTTCAGCGGTGTCATCGGCGAGCCGGTCGCGCTGCTGACGCCCCCGCAGTCTGCCTCCGATCCGCAAACCGAGTGGGAAAGCCGTTCGGTTACCGCCGGAGAGGTCAACCGGCGCTGGACCGAAGGGTCGTACGCCTTCAAGGAAAACGGGACGTATTACATGATGTATTCCGCCAACTTCTACGGCGGGCAGTATTATGCGGTGGGCTATGCTACGGCCGACTCGCCGCTGGGTCCCTTCGTGAAATCGTCGGACAATCCGGTCCTCGAAAAGAATGCGGACAAGGGCGGCGAAGTCACGGGAACCGGGCACAATATGGTGCTGAAGCTTCCCGGCGGAGGGATGTACTGCGTCTACCACGGCCGGACGGCCCCGACGGGCGATGCGCGCATGGTCTTCATCGACCCGATGGAGGTAACCGGGGACGGTCGTCTGAAGGTCTTCGGCCCGACCACCTCGCCCCAGCCCGTGCCCGTGTGGACAAAGGGTCTGTGAGGGGAGGAAGGTCTTTCTGCGAATCGGCGGATAAGTCCCGTTTTCCGGGCGGCTGCGGCCTGATACGGACAGAGCTGTAACTTTTCGGGTTACAGCTCTGTTTTTTAATGGAAACGGAGGTCAGTCCGTCAGCGTCAGTTTCACCTTTTTGTCCTTTACGAGGATGAAGTAGTCGCCCGGTTCGAGGAACCGGTTGCCGTCGCCGTCCGTGAAACTCAAATCCCTTTCGGGGTCTATCTCGAAGCGGAACGTGCGCGTTTCGCCGCGGCGGATCGGCTGTTTCTCGAAGTGTTTCAGCTCCCGCACCGGCCGCGAAATCCGGCATACGGGGTCCGAGACGAACCAGAGGACCGCCTCGGAGCCGTCCATGCCGCCGGTGTTGGTCACCGTTACCGTCACCGTCGCCTTTTCCCCGCGGCGGAGGGTCGTCGCGGAAGACTTCGGATCGCCGTATTCGAACGTCGTGTAGCTGAGCCCGTGACCGAATTCATACAGCGGCGTGCTGGGAATGTCCTGGTATTTGCCCTGGTGCGTGCGGCCGCTCTGGCGGCGGTTGTAGTAGATCGGAATCTGCCCGGTGGAGTAGGGGAACGTCATGGCGAGTTTGCCCGAGGGATTGATCCTCCCCGACAGAATCCCCGCGAGGGGATTTCCGCCCCGGATGCCGGGCTGCCACATCTGCACCATGGCCCCGCACAGCGGTTCGAGGCGGCGCAGTTCCAGCGGGCGTCCGCTCGACAGGACCAGCACGACCGGTTTTCCGGTCTTTGCGAGTTCGGCGGCCAGCTGTTCCTGGATTTCGGGAAGCGCGATCGTAGACCGCGAGGCGTTCTCGCCGCTCCAGTTCTTCTTCTCCCCGAGGCAGAGGACCACGACGTCGGCTTCCGAGGCCGCGGCGACGGCCTCCCGGAATCCGGAGCGGTCCTCGCCGTCGAAGTCGCAGCCCCGGGCGTAGAGCAGTTCCGCACGGTTCCGGTATTCGTTTTCCAGCCCGGCGAAGACGCTCACCGCGTCCTCCTCCCGGCCGTGCGCCGACCAGGAGCCGAGCAGGTGCAGCCGGTTCTGCGCCATCGGGCCGATGACCGCGATCCGGCGGACGGCTTTCAGCGGCAGCGTGTTGTTCTCGTTTTTCAGCAGCACCATCGACTCCTCGGCGAGCCGCTCTGCGACGGCGAGGCTTGCGGGAAGCAGGAACCGGTCCGTTTCCTCCGACTCCGGGGTGTAGGGTTTTTCGAACAGCCCCAGCCGGAATTTCAGCCGCAGGACACGCCGCACGGCGTCGTCGAGCCGCTCCTGCGAAACCTTGCCCTCGCGGACCAGGTCGGCCAGATGGGCGTCGTAGCAGCGGTTCATCATGTCCATCTCGACACCCGCGTTGAAGGCCTTTTCGGCGGCCTCCTTCCGGTCGGCGGCCACGCCCTGCGAACGCAGCTGCTCGATGGCGGCCCAGTCCGAGACGACGAATCCGTCGTATTTCCAGCGCTCCTTGAGCACCTCGGTCAGGATGTAGGGGTTGGCTGTGCCGGGCGTTCCGCTGATGTCGTTGAAACAGCTCATCACGGTGGCGGCCCCGGCTTCGATGCCCGCCAGGTAAGGCGGCATATAGGTATCCCAGAGGGTCTGCCGCGAGATTTCGGTGTAGACGTAGTCGCGGCCTGCTTCCGAAGCGCCGTAGCCGACGAAATGCTTGAGGCAGGCGGCTACGCGGCGGCCGTCCGAGAGGTCGCCGCCCTGGTAGCCTTCGACCGCCGCCGCGCCGTAGACGGCATTGGCATGGGGGTCTTCGCCGTAGCCTTCCGAGACGCGGCCCCAGCGGCCGTCGCGCGCCACGTCGATCATCGGCGAAAAGGTCCATTCGACGCCCGACATCCGCGCCTCCTGTGCGGCCACTTCGGTGGCCTGCTTTACCAGTGCGGGATTCCACGAGCAGGCCTGGGCCAGCGAAATGGGGTAAGTGGTGCGGAAGCCGTGGATGACGTCGTAGCCGAACAGCACGGGGATTCCGAGCCGCGACTGCTCCATGGCTTTTTTCTGGAGCCGGTTGCGCAGTTGGGGCGACGTGTCGAAATAGATGAGCGAGCCGATCTCCGCGGGGATTTCGTCCACCGGGTCGGCCACGTTGTTGACGTTGTTGTTGCGTCCCAGTGTGTACTGGTTGAGCTGCATGATCTTCTCTTCGAGGGTCATTCGCGACAGCAGGTCGCTGACGCGCTCTTCGACGGGGCGTCCGGCGTCCTTGTAGGCGGGCTTTCCGCTCCCGTTCCGGGCCTGCGCCCCGAGGGCGGCGGCCAGCAGCAGGGTGATAACGGTTATTTTCTTCATCGGTTTTGCTTGTTATTTGAACACGGGTTTTTCCGAGAGGCGCATTGTCGAGGCGGGGTCGTCGTTCTTGATGTCGAAAACCACGATACGGTTTCCCTTCGGCGTGAGGACGCCCGCGGGAATCAGGATCGACTGCTGTTTCTCCTCGTCCCAGAACGAGCCGAGGTAGCGGCCGTTGATCCACACTTCGCCCATGCCCCATCCCGAGACGTCGAGGTAGACGTCGCCTTCGGCCGCGCAGTCGAAATGCCCGCGCCGGAAGCAGGGTTCGCCGCACGCGCCGAGCGGTTCGAACGCGAGGCCCTCGGGGTCGGCGTCGCGCACTTCGAGCGGCGTGATCTTCCAGCCCGAGATCTCCCCGCCGCCGAGGCGGGCGCTGCCGAACAGCCCCTTCGAATTGTCGAGGATCTCCGGACCGTAGGTGATGCGGCCGATGTTTTCCACGTAGAGGCACAGGGTCCGGAGACCCGGCTCCGCCGTCAGTTCCAGCGTCTTGCGGTTGTCTGTCACGGTTCCCTGGAACTTCCCGTCCACGTAGACCGTGGCGTAGTCGCGCACGTTTTCCAGTTCCAGCAGGGCCTCCCCTTCGGGAACGGTGACCGCAGCCTCGTAGAGGACGTATCCGAATTCCACTCCCACATCGTTCATCGGGAGCAGTTCGTCGGATTCGCTGATCTCGCCGTAAACCTGCGTCAGAGGGGCGGATTCGGTCATTTTCAGCTCCTGCGCCCCTCCCCGGAGCATGCCGAGGGAGAGGCCGCAGAGCAGAAGGACTGTCTTTTTCATGGTTTACGGTTTAGCGCATGAAGGAGGCGATGAACGACTCGTCGAGCGTGACCTCGGGAGCGAACCGGTCGCTGCGGACGTAGTTGTCGATGCTTTCGAGCAGCTGCCGCGTCGCTGGGCGTTCGTCCATCTTCTTTTTCGTGTCGACCGCCAGAACGAGCAGTTTGCCGCCGCCCACCCGGGCCTCGAAGCCGATGCCGAGTTTTTCGTTGTTGTCGAAACTGTCGATGACCTGGATGAAGGGCCGCAGCTGGCGCGGGGCCGCCTGCATCTCGATCACCTTGGCGTTCTCCAGGATGTCCCACCACTGCCAGTCGGTGTGGAAGGAGGTCGGGAAGTCGGCGAACACCGGTTCGTCGGCATGAATCAGGCAGCCGATGGTCATGGGCGCCCAGGCGAACATGATCGGGTTCCAGAAATGGTTGTGGAAGGTCGATTTACGCCCCTTGACCTTGTTCGGCGCAGGGGTCAGGACGACCTTCTTACCTGCGGCGAGGTACTGTCTGGCCTGCTCGCCGAACTCCGTCGTGTAGAGCACCTCGGCGTCCGACTGCATCAGCGACGGGTTTCGCGGGTAGACCCAGATGTTCCAGCTGTTGCCGATCGTCTCGCCGACGTTCAGATGCACGGTGAGTTGCTGCGGGCCGCGCACCTTGCCGAGCGGAGCGGAGAACTCCCCGACGGGGAAGACGCCGTCGATGCCTACGGTCTGCGATTTCAGACTGCCCTTGGCGATGGTTTTCCCGTTGCCGTCGGTGACCGACCAACGGATTTTCGCATTTTTGAGCGCCGCCGCGCCGAAGTTGTAGACTTCGGCCTTCGCCGTGAACGTCTCGTCGTCGAACCAGGCGCTTTTCGGGTAGCGGAGCAGCGCCACGGTAGGGGCGCAGAAGGCCCGCCACTCTTCGGGCGTCACCAGCCCCTTGGAGTCCCAGAAAGGATCGAGGATGCCCACCGGGGCGTAGCCCTGTCCCGGGAAGTCGTTGAGCGAAAGCAGCTGGAACCCGGCCGACTTGGACGAGCGGAGCAGCGCCTCGATCACGGCCTTGTACTCCACGACGGTCAGCGCGCCCGAAGCACGGAAGAAGTCGTGCGCCTGGTCGAGCATGCCGTTGGCGTCGAGCATTTCGCGCCAGAGTTCGAAATTCCGCGCCCGGACGGGTCCCGTGAACTTTTCGATCTCGCGGAAGTCGGGGTAGACGCACCGCTGTCCCGATTCGTGGGAGATGACCGGTACGTCGACGTCCGATTCGCTGCTGCGGTCCCAGTCCGTCGAGGGCCGTCCTTCGTAGACCTTCACGGGACCTTTGTTGGTCTGCTGCGAAACGTAGTACTGGTCGGAGGGAACCCGCGTACGGGCCGTCGAGCCGCTGTAAAGGTGACGGGTGTCGAGTTTGCGGCCGTCGGCGGTCAGCTCCTCGATGAAGTCGAAGTTGCCCGTGATTTCGTTGCCGTTGCAGTAGAGGACGAACGAGGGGTGGTTACCGTACTCCTTGAGGATGGCCCGCATTTCGCGGCGGAAGAAGTCGTAGCGCGCTTCGTCCGGCTCGGCGTCCTTGCCCCACATGGGCATCTCGACTTCGAGGTAGACGCCGTGGCGGTCGGCCATGCGGAAGGCCGCCGCGGGAGGGCACCACGAGTGGAAACGGATGTGATTCAGCCCGTAGTCCTTGACGATGCGCATGATACGCTCCCATTCGGCATCGCAGACCGGGGCGTGGCCCGTTTTGGGGAACACGGCGTTCTCGACGGTTCCGCGCAGGTGGACCGGGCGGCCGTTCAGCAGGATGTGGTTGCGGCCCTGCGCCACTTCGCGCATGCCGAACGTCGCCGACTTCTTATGTTCGAAGGTCTCTTTTCCGGTGCCGGTCAGCAGCGTGCACTCCACGGTGTAGAGGTTCGGGTTGAATTCGTTCCAGAGTTTGGCCTCCCGGCCCAGCGTGACGGTTTCGGCCAGGCCGACCTCCTCCGCGTCGCCGCTGACGGGGATCTCCTTGGTCACGTGCAGGCCGTTGCCCGAAACGGTGATCAGGGCCTTGCCTTCGAAGGGCTTTTTCGTGCGGTTGTCGATTTTCAGGCGCACCTCGACGCTCTTTTTCGCCACGTCGGGGTAGAGCTGCATGTCGTCGATGTAGACCGGGTCTACGGCCACGAGTTTCATCTCGCCGAGGATGCCGTTCCAGTTGATCTGCGTGAACTCCGTGTGGGCGTGGTTCCATTTGTGGGTGTTGTACTGGAACCGGTTGTCGATGCAGACCGTGATGCGGTGCGTTTTGCCCGGGGTGACGAAATCCGTCAGGTCGTGGTTGTGCGGGACGCTGATGTAGTCCAGGCGGCTCACCTCCTTGGTGTCGACCCATACCGAGCTGAGCCAGTGGGTGCGCTCGAAATAGAGGAAGATGCACTTGCCCTTCCACTCGGCCGGGAACTCGATGTCGCGCTGATACCACGCCGGACCCATGTATTCGTAAACGCGCGTCAGGCGGTCGACGTGGCGGTAGGGCGATTTGTAGCCGATCTGGTAGTCGTCGGTGATGCCCGGGAGGGTGATCGTCTCCTGGAGCCGGTGGTTGTAGCGCGGCGAAAGCGATCCCCTGCGGAAATCCATCACGTCCGTCTGGAACCTCCACTCTCCCGAGAGGTCCACTTCGCGGGTCTGGGCGGCCGCCGGGGAGAGAGAACCCAGGAACACGGCCGCGAGAAGCAGTTTTATAAACCGGTTTTTCATGTATGGTGTTGTTTTAGATTATCGTTTCAGGTGTTTGTCCGCGAATTTCACGAACTGCTGCCAGTCGTAGAGCGTGATGTCGTGGCCGCCCGAACGGACGTGGTAGCCGATGTGTCCCGACAACACGGGCGCGTCGGTTTCCGGCAGTTCCGTGCCGGAAAGCCCTTCCAGCCCGAACAGTTCGTAGACCGGCGTGGCGTGAACTGCTGCGAGGAACTCGCCTTTCGGGTCGGCCCAGCGGTCTTCGACGGCGCTGGCGATATACACCGGGCGCGGGGCCACGAGGGCGATCAGCTCGTGCTGGTCGACCGGCAGGGCCGCCTCGTCGCCCGAATAACGTTTGAAATTTTCGCAGAACCAGTGCGGAAAGAGGCTGTTGATCCGGGCCACGGTCTCGCCGTAACATCTCCGCGACAACGCCGCGCCGCCGCATCCCGAGTCGTTCGAAACCGCCAGGGCGAAGCGCGTGTCGGCCGCTGCCGCCCAAAGGGCCGTTTTGCCGTGCCGCGAATGCCCGATGACCGCCACGCGGGAGGCATCGACATCCTCGTCGGTTTCGAGGTAGTCCATCGCGCGGCTCAAGCCCCAGGCCCAGGCCGCGAGGGTTCCCCATTCGTCCGGGTCGGGGCGGGTCTGCCCTTGGCGGTAAAACAGCGGATGGACCCCGTTCCGGAAGCCGTCGTCGTAGTCGGGGTCGATGTCCCCGCGGTAAATCGTCGCGAGGCCGTAGCCGTTGGCAATCAGCATTTCGACCGGCCACCGCGATGCCGCAGCGGCGCGCGGGAACCCTTTTGCGCGGACCTCGCTCCCGCCCTCTTCCCGCGGTTTCATGCGCGAGACCGACTCCGTGACGAGCGGGTCGTCGCAGATCGTGTGGTTGCCCTTGAAGTTCAGCCCGAGGAACACCGGGACGGCATCCGTGCGCTTGTTGGGGATGTAGAGCAGGATGGTCATGAAATGCTCGTCGCTCTCCGTGAAATAGACGGCGATCTCCTTGCGCGTGGCCATGTTGCCCAGCGTGTAGCGGTCTTCGCTCAAGACCTGGAAATGCAGGCCTTCGGGGCGTCCGGGAGCTTTCCCGTAGACCTCGGTCTCGAACAGCGACAGCAACTCGGGGCGGCGTTCCGAGGTCCATGTCCCGGCGTCGGTCACCTTTTTGCCCGCGATGGTCGTCAGCGGGTCCGGGAGCACGTAGGCCGGGACCTGCGATTCGTCGTAGTTTATCGCAGGCTCCTGCGCCCGGGCGCAGAACAGGGCCAGACCGCAGAGCGGCAGCATCGCGTATTTTTTCACGGCGGTCATGATTGCAGTTTGCGTTTGATGCGCGTGAGCGCCTCCAGGTAATAGTAATCGGCGTAGGTGAGCGGAACGTCCACCTCCGAGGAGAAAGGATAGGCTCCCGTGCTGTGCATGAGGATGAAATCCCCGTTTCCGCCCTCCGGGGCGGTGTATTCGGGCGACGCCAGCGTGCGGACCTGCTTTTCAGCGAAGGCCATATACTCCTCGCTTTCCCCTGCGGGAACGAAGCCGCTCAACTCGACCAGCGCCGAGGCCATGATCGCCGCGGCCGAAGCGTCGCGCGGCGTGGAGGCGAGGGCCGGCGCATCGAAATCCCAGTAGGGAATGCCGTCGGCGGGCATGTTCCTGTGGTTGATGAGGAATCCGGCGATGCTGCGGGCATGCTGCAGGTAGCGGGCGTCGCCCGTGAGGCGGTACATGCAGGTATAGCCGTAAAGTCCCCACGCCTGCCCGCGGCTCCACGCCGAATCGTCGGAGAGGCCCTGGTGGGTCTGTTTCAGGTGGGGCCGGCCCGAAATCGTGTCGTAGGAGACTACGTGCCACGAACTGAAGTCGGGACGGAAGTGGTGTTCCATCGTCTTGTCGGCGTGCGAGACGGCCATGTCGCGCAGCGAACGGTCGCCCGAACGTTCGGCGGCCCACATCAGCAGTTCGAGGTTCATCATGTTGTCGATGATGACCGGATACTGCCATTTGTCCCGGTTGTGGTCCCACGAGCGGATCAGCCCCACTTCGGGCTTGAAGCGCGTCGCCAGCGAGCGCGCCCCGGTGAGCAGCACCTCCTCGTAGGACTCGTCTCCCGTGAGGCGCAGCCCGTTGCCGAAACTGCAATAGAGCATGAACCCCACGTCGTGGTTGTCGGTGGTGTATTTCTCCCGCTCGACGCGCGCGGTGTACATCCGGGCGTATTCCAGCACCCGGGGATTGCGGCCGTTCTCGTAGACGTACCACAGCACGCCCGGGAAAAAGCCGCTGCACCACCAGCGCGAATCCGACGAGACGTCCCCGCCGTTCTCCCACGTGCGCGGCAGGCGGCCTTCGCGCGCGCTGTATTTTTCGGCCATCAGCAGCGTCTGCCGCTCGGCGCCGGCCAGCGCCTCGTCCACGACGGTCGCCAGCGGTTTCTGCCCGCCGCCGGCGCAGCCTGCGAGCAGGAGGGCCAGGGCCATGTATGTCGGTAGTTTCTTCATGTCGGTTTTAGTGTTTGTCGTAGTAGGCTTTCATCAGATACCACGCTTTCTTGCGGTATCCCTGGTCCGAAACCAGCCCCTTGCGGTTCCAGCCCTCCTGGTTGGTGGGGTGGAAGCGGAACGGCGAGCGGAAATCGAACAGAATCCACGGCGACACGCCCCGCAGGTTGGGGATGTTCTCGAACATGCGGAGGTTGTCCCGATAGAGGGCCTCCTGGTACTCCTCGCTCCACGAACTGGCCACGTCGGCCGGGCCGTGCTGGCCGTAGAGCGCTTCGCCGCCGAATTCGGAGATGATCAGCGGCTTGCCGCGCGCCACGTCCCACACCGCCTTGTCGGGCGTGAGGGGCCACGGGTGATACCAGCCCATGTATTTGTTGACGGCCACGACGTCCAGCTCCTCGATGAACGGGTCGTTCATGACGAAGAGCTGCCGCTGGCGGTCGAAGCGCACCAGATCGAACGCCGCAACGATCAGGCGCGTGTCGTCGATCTCCCGGCAGCACCCGATCAGGTGGCGCAGGAAGGCGTTGCGCGCCTCGGAGGGCTGCGTCTCGTTGGCCACGCCCCAGAACGCCAGGGCGCAGCGGTTCTTGTCGCGCGTGACCATTTCGCGGATCATGCGCCCGGCCTTCTCCCGGGTTTGGCCGTTGGCGAAGTCGATGCCCTGCCAGATGGGAATCTCCTCCCAGAGCAGGAAGCCCATCTGCTCGGCCAGCCGCACGATGTATTCGTTCTGGGGGTAGTGGGCCAGGCGGATCATGTTGCAGCCGAGGGCACGGGCTTCCGAAAGCAGCATCACGGCGTCCGACTCGGAGAAGGCCCGGCCCATGCGCTGCGGGATCTCCTCGTGGAAACTGACGGACTTGAGGAACAGCGGCGTGCCGTTGAGGCAGATGTCCTCGCCCTCGACCCGGATGTTGCGGAAGCCGATCCGCTCCTCCACCCGGTCGCGGTCCGAGGAGACGATCACCCGGTAGCGTTTCGGATTTGCAGGGGACCAGCGTTCGAGTTTCTTCACCCGGAACGACACCGAGGCCGTGCCCTTGTCGTCCGTGACGGCGGTTTCGCGGACGTTCAGTTCCGGGATTTCGATCCCGACGGAAGTGCCCGCTGCCGCGCCGGACAGCTTCACGTCGGCTGTGATCCGGTCGGCGGAATCCTTGTCGAGGCGGATGAAATAGTCCTCGATGAAGGTGTCCGGGACGCTGATCAGCATGACGTCGCGCGTGATGCCCCCGTAGTTCCACCAGTCGAAGGCCATCGCCGGAATGGCGTCGGGCGTGCGGGTGTTGTTGGCCTCCACGGCCAGGAAATTGCCCTCCGGTTTCAGCCGGCCGGTCACCTCGATCTGGAAGGGGGTGAAACCGCCTTCATGGGCGCCGATCTCCTCGCCGTTGAGGTACACCCGGCAGCGGTAGCTGACGGCCCCGAAATGGAGGAACTGCCGCTGTCCGGCCTGCAGCGGAGCGTCGAAACGCCGGGCATACCACACCGTGCCTTCGTAGTATTTCAGCTCGGGTGTCTGGCAGTTCCAGTCCGAGGGAACGTCGAGCCGCAGGCCGTTGTCGAACGAATATTCGTAGAAGTCGGTTTTCCCCTCCGGCTTGCGGTCGAGGTAGATCTTATTTTTGCGCCCCTGGTCGTAGAGGTCGACGATGGCGTCCCACTTTCCGTTGAGCGACTGTGTTTGGCGCCCGTAAACGTTGGCGATCAGCTCCTGCGCCCCGGCGTCGGCGGCCGCGAGGAGCGACAGCGCGAGCGGCATGATGAATTTTGTCAGCGTTTTCATTGTCATTGAGTTTCGTAGTTCGGTATTCCGTATGTGCATCGGGTCAGTTTCCCGGTTTGCGGATCAGTTCATAGCGGTACATCGCGAAGTCGTCGGGCGAGGGAAGTTCCACCTCCAGCGTCCCGCGGCGTCCGGTCGTCGTTACGGAGGCCTTCCCGCTGCCCAGCACCGGGGTCAGCCGCACTTTCGTGTTGTCGGGCAGCCACGTTTCGACCCGGGCCTTCCGGTCGGGGTTCTGCTCGCGGAAGAAGATCAGGTAGCCCTGCTCGCCGCCGACCGACTGGAAGCCTGTCCACGAACGGCCCGACGGCTCGTCGCCCACGGGGAGGATCACCCCGCGGTGGAAATCGTGCTGCACCTCTTTGTAGCGTTCGATCAGCGCGCCGATGCCCAGCGCCTCTTCGGGCAGTCCGCTCGCCTCCATCCACGCCAGCGGCTGTCCGGCCATGGTCGTCGCGAAGAGGTATTCGAAACTGTAATTGGCCGGGGCGAACGGGTCGCCGGCGTATTTTTCCGTGTTGCGCCACTTGTTGAGAAACTCGATCTGGAGTTTCTCCGCGGGGACGTATTTGGAGAGCATCCACAGGTTGCGCAGCGTCCAGTAGGGGTAGTAGTTCTGCCAGTCGGTGTAACGGTTTTCGAGGAAAATGTTGCCGTACTCGTTGAACATGTGGTAGCCCCCGCGGCGGCCGGCCGTGGCGTCGAGGTTGAAGACCACTCGACCGCCCGTCCGCTCCAGCACGCGGTCGAACAGTTTCCGCAGGTTGCTTTCGGAGCGTTTGTCGGGGATGGCCAGTCCGTCGATCTTGAACGTGCGGATGCCGTATTCGTCGTAGAGGTCGACGAGGGCCTGCGCATCCTTCTCCCAGTCGGCGTAGCCGTCCTGTACGCTCGGGTTGAACCAGAGGCAGATCTCCACGCCCAGTTCCCGGCCCAGTTCCACGACGGGGTGCAGCCCCCGGGGGTATTTTTCCGGATCGGGTTTCCAGTAGTCGGGGTTGTCCCAGATGTTTTTGAACGATCCCTTCGCCACGGCGGAGTTGGGGCTTTTGCCCACCTGCCAGCCGTCGTCGATCTGGAAATGCGTGATGCCCAGGTGCGCGGCCTTCCGGACTTCGGCCAGGCAGAACCGTTCGTTCACCTTCGTGTCCTGGCTGCGGTCGCCCCACGTGTTCATCATCACCATCTCGTCGCGTCCGGGAAGCAGTTTCCGGATGTTTTTCTGGTAGCTTCGCAGGGCCGTCAACTGTTCGAGTTCCCCGCCCGACCAGACTCCGAGGACGCAGCCGTAGGCCTTCACCCATTCCTCTTCGCGGAGGTCCTTCTCCGTCACGCCCAGGCCCGTCACCGTGAAATCGCCGAACTCCGCCGTGAAGTCCCCGCCGCCGTAGGCCGGCTGCACGCCCGAAGCGGGGGCCTCCTTCAGAAAGAAGAACCCGCGGCCGTTCTCGGCGTTGCGGGCGAAGAGCAGGTTGCCCCGGTAACTGTTTTTCCGGTAGGGAATGACGTCGGTTTCGAAGACCAGGTTGTTGTTCCAGTCCGTGACGTCCTGGAACTCCACGATCCGCGTGTGCCAGTGGAACCCGCCGGGGTTGAACCGGTCGAGGGTCGCGGTGACCGGCTGCGACTGCATGTCGGCGGTCGATTCGATGTTCTTCCGGTCGGCTGCGTTGACCGCCCGGCCGCCGGGAAGCTGTGCGACGCTGCCTTTGAGGTAGGTGTCGCAGGCGATCGCCGGGGTGTCGGCGCAGATGCGGTAGACCCGCCGCACGTCGAGCGTTCCCAGTGAAAATTCCACGGTGATTTCCAGCCGTGCCGGATGGATGTCGGTTTCGGCGATCCGCTTCGTCGAGCAGCGTCCGCCGGTGCTTCGGGCGTCGCCCGTGACCTTGAAGTCGGGCGCCAGGGAGCGGGAGGTCCACACCTGTCCCGACGAGAAGTCGGTCAGGCTGTGCGTCATGAGGTTGCCGCCGTTCCAGACGAACCGGCGTTCGATCCGGGAGTTGCCGATCGTCAGGGTGTCGTTCCGGAGCCGGCTGTAACAGCCTTCCTGCGGGAAGGCGGACATGCCGCAGAGCAGCATCGTAAACAGGATCGGGAGTGTGTGTTTCATGGTCGGGATTCTATTTTGCCGGCAGGATTCTGCGCATCGTGTCGCTGAAGATCGCAGCCATCCGCTGCTGGATGTATTTGTCTTCGCCCCGCTGGGGATGCCATCCGTAGGTCACCCCTTCGATGGTCTGCGTGTCCTGGGCGTGGAGCAGGCTCTGCTGGGTTCCGGTGGCCGGGTTCGGGGCGTCTTTCGAGAAGCCGATGTTCGTGTCGAACTCCACGAGCGGAAGGCCCCACCGTGCGGCGAGGCGCCGTATGGCGGCGTTATAGGTCGTCCGCGCGTCGTGCCAGTCGGTGCAGAGGACGATGACGGCCGGTTTGCCCGATTTCGTGCCGTAGTACTTCGACTTCGGGTCGTCCTTCAGCGCGTAGCATTCGCTGAAATAGCGTTTGATGACGTAGTCGAACGCCGCGGCGTAGTTGCTCCGGTCGAACGGCGTCGTGTAATCGGTGTATTTCTCTTGCAGGCCGCCCGTGGCGGAGACGTCGCGGTTGTGGACCTGCATGATGACCAATGCGTCCAGCGCGTCCAGTTCCCCGGGACTCCAGAGCCGGCCTTCGGCCATCCGGTTGGCGGTGTCGGCGATCGACTCGCCGCCGACGGCCCGGTTGAGCGCCCGGGCCTCCAGCTGCCGGCAGCCGATTTCGAACCAGCCGTTCTGCGGCGAGGCGAAGGAGGCTCCGGTGAGGAGGATCGTATATTTCGCATTCTCCTGCGCCGCGGCATGCCCCCACAGCAGGGGCAGCGCAAGCAGCAGTGTCAGTAGTTTTTTCATATTCGCGGTTTCAGTCGTTGCGCAGTGCGCGCGGGGCTTTCAGCGAAGCTCCCTGGTTGAATTTCTGGTTGTCGGGAAGCCCCTCTTTTCTGCCGATGCCTTCGCGCATCAGCCCGCGGAGTTCGCCGAGGTGCTTCTGGTAGATCAGGCGGGGCGTAGCGTCGTATTTGCGGCACAGCGAGGCCGCCATGCCGACCACCTCGCCCATCATGCCGGTGGTCCGCATCACGCGCACCGTGCCCAGCGCCACGTGCGTCACGCTGATGTTCCGTCCGGCCATGAACAGGTTGTCCACGTTGCGGGAGTAGAGACACCGGTAAGGCACGGCATGGGGATAGATGTGGATGTGTTTGGTCGCAGCCTTGAACTCCCGGCCCGGGAAGCGCACGGAGTTGAGCGAATCGGGAAAATGCAGGTCGATGTCCCACGTCGCGGTGAACGAGGCGTCTTCGTGGAAGACGTTCTTGTCGATGTCGTCCTGTTTGAGGACGTAGTCGCCCAGAAGCCGCCGCGATTCGCGTTTGCCGGCCACATAGGCCACCCAGCCCAGCTCGCGGTTGCGGTATTTCGCGTTGTCCCGAAGTCCGTTTTTCAGGAAACTCCAGTTCGAATAGATCACCAGCAGGCCGTAGTCGCGGATGCGCTCGAAGTCGCGGATCTGGTCGAGGTTCATGCCCGTTTCCCATTTCCATTCGCCCATCGTCACCCGCTCGCAGTTCGATTCGTCGAACTTCACGCCGTAGCTGAACGGCGGGAATGCGGTTTTGCGGCCCGTGTCGACCGAATACCATTGGACGGACGAACCCATCGTCATCCGGTCGGCGGTCTCGGGCGCCAGCGTTTCGCCGAATTCGTCGCGGCTCTCGCGGCCCATGCGGTAATCGGCCCCGGCGAGGAACCCGACGGTTCCGTCGCCCGTGCAGTCGGCGAAAAGCGGCGCTTCGAGCGTCGTCTCCTCCCCGGTTTCGATGTGGCGGACGATTACGGATTTGATCCGGCCGCCCTCCTTGTTTACGGCCACGGCGCGGCAGCTGGAGAACAGTTTCACGTTCTCCTCCCCGGCGATGAACGCGCTTTTCTTCGCGTCCTCGTAGTTTTCGGCCGGACGGGCATTGCCTTCGCGCGAGTGGCCGAATTCGCGGATCATGCGGCCCAGTCCCTCGTTGGGACCGAGTTCGATCACGCCGCCCAGGTGCACGCGGATTTCGGAGCTGTTGTTGCCGCCCAACACCGGGCGGTCGTTGACCAGCGCCACGCTGCATCCCAGCCGCGCTGCCGCTGCCGCGGCGCACATGCCTGCGATACCGCCGCCCACGACGACGAAATCGAACGATTCGGCGGCCTGCGGCGTTGCGGGGATGCCGAGCATCTGTTTGCGGAACGCGGCGAGTTCCGCGGCCCCGGACGGGGGAACGTCGCCCTCTTCGGTGGTGAAGTAAATGGCGTCGCAGCGGCCGTCGAATCCGGAAAGGTCGGTCAGCGAAACGCTGACCGGGCCTTTCCGGACGGAGACCTTTCCGGCACACTGCCACATCCACTCGCTGCCCGTGCAGCCGAGCGTCGCGGGCAGCTTCCGGCCGCCGACCCGGAGGGTGAACTTTCCGGGACCTTCCCCGTCGTACCAGGGTGCGACCCAGTTGAACGTCCGGACGTAGACCCGGTAGGTTCCCGTTTCCGGGAATTCGACCGTCGTCACGGCATCCGCCACGGGTTTGCCCATGCCGTGCGCGATGAGATAGGGCGAACCCATCTGGTCCATGAACTGCTGGTCCACGGCCCACCCGCCCTTGTCGCCGAAGCTCTCGGCCTCGACCAGGACGCCGCTCCCGAAGGAGGCGGTGACGGAGAGCAGCAGCGCTGCGGAAAGTAATGCGACCCTCTTCATGACTTTTCAGATGTTAGTTGATCTGCACTTCGTGCAGTTTCACCCAGCCTTCGGCCGTCTTTTCGTTGTTCACGGCGAGCTGGATGGCCGGCCGGTTCTCCTTCGTGGTGTCGACGATGGCGATGCCCCACGTATATTTCCCTGCGGGAAGATCGACGGCCGGCGTTTCGAAGGTGTAGGAGAAGGGCTTGCTCTCGACCCAGGTCGAAGGCTCGCAATCCTTGTCGACGAAGACCTTCTGCGCCTTGCCCGAGGCGTCGAGCAAAGCAAAGGCCACCTTGTATTTGTAGTTCCATTGCGGCAGGTTGTTCGGGAAATAGCCCCAGCCCATGTTGCGCCAGCGCGAAGCGACCTTGACCCGGCTGCCGGCGTTCACCTGGTCGGGAACGATCACCTGGTCGGGATAGAGGCGGTAGCCGCCTTCGGAGACGAAGCGCTGCACGAGGCTGAAGGCGTCGTTGAACCACGATTCGGTCTCCTGGCCGACTCGGAAGTCCATCATGTTGACGCGGGCTTCGGCCGAGGCGTCGAATTCGCCCTGGCGGACGTCTTCGGGGTGTCCCTGGCGGTAGCCGGCCGGGTCGTTCCAGTAGCTGTGGCTGCTGACGATATATCCGCCTTCCATGATGATGGGGACCTTGTAGCGCCATTGTGCGGCGATCGCCTTCTCCCAGGTAGTGTAACCCCAGCTGGAGTTGTTCATGCCGAAGGCGTCGGAGCGGATGCAGTAACCGTTGCTGATGGCCAGGGCCACGAGGCTCTCGCTGTTCGGGTTCGCCGTGCCCTGGCTCGTGGGATGGCCCAGTACGCGGTGGTAGTTGATCACCAGAGGAACCTTCGTGAAGTGCTTGGCGTAGAGTTTGGTGATCCAGTCGAGGACTTCGCGCTTCACCGTTTCCGTGTTCCCATCGACGGCCGATACGTCATCCTTGTTGTAAGCCACACTGTGGCCCTCGCCCCACTTGCCGAGGCCGTAGCCGTCGATGAACGAGGTGTATTCCGGATCGTTGAACTCCTCGGCGAGGGCTGCGACGAACTTCTCGTAGTAGCGCTGGAAGATCGGGTCCTGCGGCATCGGGGTCTTGCGGTCGGGGTATTTCGGCTCCGACATCGCGTATTCGGCTCCGGCGTCGTAGACGAACTGGGGCGTATTGGCGCCCTGGTCACGTCCGTCCACCACGACGCGGAAAGCGATGGGAAGTTTCAGCTCCCGGGCTTTCTGGACCAGTTTGTAGACCTTCGAATCGGGGTCTTTCCAGGCGTATTGTCCGTCGGCAGGGTTGAGCACCGACCACTTCGTACGGATGTAGCAGGCCGAGGCGTAGTCCGCCACCCTTACGTTCTTTCCGAGCAGGGGTACATAGATCTCCTTGTCGAAATAGGAGGGGTCGTAGTCCGCGCTGACGTACATCACCCAGCCGTTCAGGGGGTTGTGCAGCACCTGCGATTTGTTGTAGGCTGGCTTTACGGTGACGCCGCTGACCTTGCCGCCCTCGTCCCCTCCTCCTTCGTTGTCCTTCGAACAGCCGCAGGAACCGGCGCAAAGGAACGCTGCCAGAAGACAGCCGGTTATCAGATTTCTCATTTGTATCATGTTTTTACGATTGATGTTGCGAAATAGATGAAAAATATTGCCGTATCTTCCTGTCGGCCGGAATCCAGTCTTCATTCCGATACGGCAATATTTTCAGTGATGCGCTCCGGCGTTATTTGTTCCGGGCGAGGATCGTTCCGTGGCGCAGGTCGAAGATCAGCAGATCTGCGGCGGGAATCGTATAGTAGGAGTTGCGCGTCTCTCCGTCGGCGCCTCCGTGCAGTTCACCCTCTTTGCCGAGAGTCAGCGTGAGGTTCTGCCTCTTGCCTTCTGCCGTCAGCGGACAGGTGAAGCAATAGGCGTTGTTCTGGTTGTAATCTACGCCGCCGACCGAGAAATTCTGGGCTACGCAGAACTTCATGCCGCTGGAAAGTTTCGTACCGTTGTGTTCTTCGGCGTCATAGATCAGAACCTGCGGGTCGGCGGAACTCTGCTTCAGGTTGAGTTTGCGTACGCCCCAGTCCGTACCTGCTCCGTAGGCGTAGAGATCGAGTACTTCGATCGTCGTCTCGGGATTGGTATCCGCGCCGCTCGGATGGAATGTGACGGACAGCGGTTTCAGGTCGGTTGCCGAAGAGTAGATGCGGACCTGCTTGTTCTCCATGTCGATCAGCAGACGGTAGTTGCCGGCTGCCGGGATATTCCACGAAACAGGGGTCTCCGTCATCTTCACGTCGACCAGTTCGCCGTCCTTCAGCGTGCCGCTGCCGTCGCTCGGAACGATGTAGTAGGTCTGGCCCTCCAGCTCGACGGGAATCTGCAGCTCGCCGATGCTCAGCGCTCCGTACCAGGCATAGAGGTTCGCATTCTCGACCGTCTTTTCGATCTCGGTGACGCTGCTGATCGCCGTGCCGGAAAGCGATACCTTGTCGGCATCGAAAACGTCGACCTTGATCGGGGTTACGGTGACTTCCACGGTGCGCACCTCGGGCATTTCATAGGTGGAGCCGCCCGCATACTCCGCGATGACGCGGAACGCCAGCGTGAAGGTCTTGTTTACGGGCACTTTCCAGCGCTCGTTCGCCCAGTTGTTGAGCTGCTCGGAGGTGTAGCTGCGGCTGAATATTCCGTCGTCCTCGCTCGTCTCGATGGCGGTGGAGGAGCCGAAGTTGTTGTTCAGCAGGTCGAGTTTGGTCGTATAGGATACCAGGTACTCGTCGGGCATGGGACGCGCAGGCGTCCAGTCGAAGGTCAGTACCGTAGCCGAAAGGTTGTTTTCGTCCAAAGCGATCTGGGTGGCGGAGGCGGTCAGCTCCAGAGTCTCCCGGACCGGGTCGCTGTCGTGTTCGTACGGGTCCCATGCACAAGCCCACTGGCCGAGTGCGAAAAGGGTCAGCAGCGACAGGTTGCATGCAAATTTTATCTTTTTCATAACTGTTTTTTTCGTGGTTGCTGATACGGTCCGGAATCTATCGGACCATTTTTGTCTGATCCGCCCCGAGGCGGAAACGAAGCTATTTAGCCTTCGTAGCCTTCATATCCGGGATTCTGCGGGAAATTGCCGACATTCGCGTCGCGGATAGCCTGCGGGATGGGCCACAGCACGTGGAAATCCTGGATGAGGTCGCGCGCCTCGGGGTTGTACTTCCTCACGCGCTCGAGCAGCTTGCCCGTGCGTACCAGGGTGAAGCGGCGGCTCTCTTCGCCGTAGAGTTCGCGGATGCGCTCGTCGAGCAGGAAATCCATCGTCATCTCCTCGTCGGAAACGTCGGACACTTTGGCGCGGCGGCGCACCTCGTTCACAGCATCGGCGGCCTTATCGGGCATGTCCTGACGCAGGTAGGCTTCGGCCAGCAGCAGGTAGGTCTCGGCCAGGCGGAACTTCATGCGGTCCTTGTATGCGCCGGTGAGCTGGAGGTTTTCCTCCTTACCGAAGAAGAACTTTTTCAGCGCCGGGAAGAGCTGGGCCTGCGACCACGATTTGTCGTCGATGGGGCATTTCTGTCCCAGTTTGTTGGGCGTCAGCGGATTGTTGTAGTACCAGTTACGCTTGATGTTGTACTCCGAGTTGCGGATGTCGCCGTCTTCGAAGATGCCTTTTTCCTGGATCCCGGGGAAACCCTCCTTTTCTCCGGCCGTCGTGGCGTTGGTTCCCTTGACGCCGATCCACCACTTCAGCGGATAGATCTGCGCCAGGCCGCGGCCGCCGAGCGAGTCGGCCAGCGCGAAGCCGTCGATGGCGTGGTACTGGGGGTTCCAGGCGCGGCGGGTCCAGTCGTCGGAGTTCGTGCCGCCGCCGACCGTGTTGTACTGGAACTGCATGACCCAGATGCTCTCGGTGTTGCCGGCCGAACGGTTCTGGTTGTTTTCGACGAACATGTCGCTGAAATAGTCGCCGGGATCGTTCTTGGCGTTGCCGTAGCGGCTCTTCACCAGACTGTAATACGGGCAGTCGATCACGTCCTGGGCATTCTCTTCGGCCAGCTTGTAGTCGCCTTCGGCGCCGCGCAGCAGGTACATTTCGCTCAGCAGGTGGCGTGCGGCCCACGTCGTGAGCTTACCCTCCTTCACATTGTCGGGATTGTCGGGAAGGTACGTCTTGGCAAATTCCAGGTCTTTGATGATGTTTCCCAGCACTTCGATCTTGGGATCGCGCGAGAACGAGAGCAGGAAAGGCTTCTGGATGGTCTCGACCCAGGGCACGTCGCCGTAGAGGTAGACCAGCGTACGGTAGGCGTAAGCCCGGAAGAAACGGGCTTCGGCCTGGTAAAGCTGTTTGTCGGTGGGATAGTCCCAGTTGTCGTTCTTTTCGGAATAGATCAGCAGTTCGTTGGCCGAGCCGATCAGGTTGAAGGCCCAGTTCCAGTACGAGCCGACGAAAAGCGTCGACGGGTTGAGCGTCATCTCGGCGAACGGAACCAGCGAACCGTCGCGGACGGTTCCCATGCGGCAGAGGTCGGTCGAAATCTGGAGCACTTCGTAGGCGCAGGCACCGTTGTGCATGAAAGCGCCGTTTTCACCCCAGGTGTTGTATTCCGAGCGGGCGATGGCGTAGAGTCCTGTGGAACCCACCTCGAAGCCCAGCGAACTGGTGTAAGTGTTGTCGGGAGCCAGCGAACTTTTCAGCTCCTCTTCCAGAAAGGAGGTACAGCCCGCAGCTATCGAGAGGATCGAACTTGCAATGCCGATCTTGATATAATTCATCGTTTTCATGGTCAGGTCTTGATTAGAAGGTTAAGGTTAATCCCAGCACGTAGGAACGGGCGGTCGGGAACGATGCGAACCAGGTGTTGTCGTAGTTCAGCATCTGACGCATGTTGGAGAAGGCGCAGACGTTGTTCACGCTGACATTCACGTCGATGGCGCTCAAACCGATCCGGCGGACGAATTTCTGGTTGACGCGGTAGCCCAGCGTGATGTTGCGCAGCTGCACGTAGTTGAGCTTCTTGTAGTAGCCGTGGCTGAAGGAAGCCTGGTAACCCGGCGAAACGACCTCTGCGTCGGGGGTCTCCGGCGTCCAGTATTTCACGCCGTGGATGTAGTTGCCCGAACCGAACGTATACGAGGAGATATTGGCCACGTTGTCCGTCATCCATTTGCCGAAGACGCCGTTGAACAGGAACGAGAAATAGAAGTCCTTGTAGGAGAAACGGTTGCCCATCGACATCGTGAATCTCGGCTGTTTGCTGCCGATCACCTTGCGGTCTTGGGAATCGATGACGCCGTTGCCGTCGACATCCTCCAGCTTGGCGGCTCCGGGCGTGGCTCCGGTCTGGTGGGCCACCTCCTTGCCGTCCTTGTCGGTGAACGTGAACTCGTCGCCTTCCTGCCAGATACCGATCATGTTCCAGTCGTAGTAGACCGACAGCGGCTGGCCGATGAACCACTTGTTGTTGATGTCGTCGTTGCCGTCGCCGCGCAGTGCGACGATCTGGTCGCGGTTGAGCGAGAAGGTGAAGTCGGTTTCCCACCTGAAATCCTTCTTGCGGATGTTCTGCGAATGGAGCGTCAGTTCGATACCCTTGTTGCGGGTCTGGCCGACGTTGTAGAGAATCTTGCTGTAACCGTTCATGATGGGAACCGTACGCGACATCAGCAGGTCGTGCGTGTTGGAGAGGTACATGTCGATCGTACCGCCCAGACGGCCGTTGAAGAACTGGAAGTCGATACCGACGTTGGCCGTATAGGTGGTCTCCCAACGCAGGTCGGGGTTACCGATACCGTCGCTCGGCAGGTAGGCCGAGTTGGCGGCGCTGCTGCCGTCGCCCCAGATATACTTGACGCCGTTGGTCGAGTAGAGACGGTCGAGCGATTGGTAACGCGAAATGGCGTTGTTTCCGTTGGCGCCGTACGAGAGACGGATCTTCAGCATGTCGATCCACGAGGCGTTGTCCTTGATGAAGCTCTCCTCGCCGAGGTGCCAGGCAAGGGCGGCCGAGGGGAAGAAGGCCCATTTGTGGTTTTCGGCGAATGCCGAGAACGAGTCGGCACGTCCGGTGACCGTCAGGAGGTATTTGCTGTTGAAGCCGTAATTCACGCGGAACATGCCCGAAACGAAGTTCTCTTTCCAGAAAGACGAACTGATGGCGATCTTGTTCTCGGCTCCGTCCATCCGGTAGAAACTCGAATCGTCGTTCACGAAGCCTTCGCCGCTTTGCGAAGCGGCCGTGTACTGGGCCTCCTGCATGGAGAAGAGACCCGTGAAGTCGATGTGGTGCTTGCCGAAATCGCGGTCGAACTTCAGCACGTTCTCCCACGTCCAGTCCGTCGTGTGGTTGTTGGCCAGCTCGGCGCGGCCGTCGACCTTTTTACCTGTCACGGTGTTGCGGCCGTAGTAGGTTCCGTTCATCTGGCTGCGGTAGTTGTAGCCGAACTGCGACCGGAAAGAGAGACCTTTGACCGGAAGTTTGAGATCGAGGAAACCGTTGGCCATGAAGTTGCGGCCCGTGCGTTTCTGGTCGGCGTTGACATCCTTCATCGGGTTGGGCAGGTTCGAGTAGTCCATCGGCTCCTCGTAGTAGGCGCCGGTTTCATCCTTGTAGATGCCGTAGGGGCTTTGCTTGATGGCATGTTCGAGGTTCGGCGTCGCACCGCCGCTCTCGCGGTTCACGAACTGCGTGGTGAGGCCTACGGACAGCCAGTCGTTCATTTTTTGGTTGATGCTGGCGTAGACGTTCGTACGCTGGTAATTCGAGTTGTAAACCACGCCGGGGTTGTCCAGGTAGGAAACCGAGGCCATATAGGTGGTCTTCTCGTTGCCGCCCTGGAAGCTCAGCTGGTGGTCCATCGTGAAGACCGTGCGGAAAACGTAGTCTTGCCAGTCGTTGGTGATGCCCTTGGCGTAGTTTACCTTCTCGCTGGCCTGATGATCGAACCTACCAGCGGATCGAGCTGCTCGCCGCTGTAATTGTTCTTGAGCCGGCCCATGTCCTGTTTGAGGCGGATGAACTCGTTGGGACCCATGGTTTCGATGCGCTGCATCGGCTCGGCGATGGCGAGCTTCGTTTTATAGGTGACGTGGAATTCGCCCTGCGAGCCCCGCTTGGTCTGGATCAGGATGACGCCGTTCGAGCCGCGCGAACCGTAGATGGCCACGGCCGACGCGTCTTTCAGCACCGACATGTTCTCGATGATGTTCGGGTCGAGGTCGGCCAGTCCGCCCGAGTAGGGAATGCCGTCGAGAATGATCAGCGGGTCGTTGCTGGCCGTCAGTGAGTTCTGGCCGCGGATCAGCAGGGTCTGGTTGCTGCCCGGCGCTTCGTTGCCGGTCGTGATGTTCAGACCGGCGACCTGGCCGACCAGACGGTCCATCAGGTTGTTGGTCGAGACCATCTCCAGCGTCTGTTTGCTGACGACGGCGAGACCTCCCGTGAGGTCCTTCTTCTTCTGCGTACCGTAACCCACGACGACCACTTCGTCGAGGGACTGTGCGTCCTCGGTCATCGTCACGTTTACGACGTTCGATGCGCCGAGTTTCACTTCCTGGTCGGCATAGCCCAGACAGGTGAAAAGAAGCGTCGCGGATGCGGGAACTTTGATTTCATAGACGCCTTGCGTATTGGATACGGCTCCGTTGTTGCTTTTGCCGTCCTTTACCACGACAACGACTCCGGCCAGCGGGGCGCCGTTTCCGTCGGTAATTGTGCCGGTTACTTTGACGTCGTTCTGCTGGGCGAACGACGGTGTTGCAGACAGCAGGAATAAGAGGGAAATCGTCAGGCTGCCTATAAGCTTTTTGTACATGCTCATTATCATAAAAGGTTTCTTTTTGGTTAGTGCTTGTATCTCCGTTATAAAGGGATTGTCTGGACGGACGAGAGATACTTCGTCGCTTGATGTGGTTTTCCGGTCATCTTTTCATAGGTTTCAGGTTTTAATTTTTAAAATTTTTATGTATTTCAAAGGAAAAGCGGATGCCGGGGACTTTGAACCCCGTATCGCAAAGGTCAATAAAACAGGGCGACCGGATGGGCGTCGTTTATTCGGAAATGGTTCCATTTCGTACGGAGGGGTAAAAAAAGGATCATATCCGGGCGCTGCGGGTGCTGCGCAAGCCTGCAAGGAGGCTCGTCCGGACAAAATGAAACCTCCCTGCCGGTCGCGCGGGGCGACGGCGGGAAGGTTCCTGCGGACAGATGCGGAAGCTGGTCCGGCGGATACGAAGGCACGATATATTCATGGTCGGTTCGGTCCGGCCGGTTCCGTTCGTGCGGTACGCGTCAGGATTTCTTCTTAAATTCGGATGGGGTCAGTTCGAAATGCCGTTTGAAGCAGATGCTGAAATATTTGGGATTGGCGAATCCCGTCAGGACCGAGATTTCGGAGATGGTCAGGTCCGACTCCCGGAGCAGCTGGGCCGACCGTTTCAGCCGGATGTCCATGATGAACTCCTTGATCGACATGCCCGTGATGTCGTTGATCTTCTGGTAGAGGAGCGTGCGCCCGATCGACATGTCCGACACGAACGAATCCACGTTGTAGTCGCTGTTGTCCATGTTCCGTTCGATATAGTTCATCGCCTTTTTCAGCAGCTCCTCGTCCATCGACGAAATGGTGATCTTCGACGGTTCGGCGATGTATTTCTTGCTGTAACGCTCCTTGAGTTCCTGCTGGTTCCGGATGAGATTGGCAACCTGTTTGAGCAGGAAATCCATGTCGAAGGGCTTGTCGATGAACACGTTGGCGCCGCATTCCAGCGCCTTGATCTTGTTTTCGGTGTTTTTGCCCAGGGCCGAAAGCATGATCACCGGGATATGGCTGGTCTTGATGTTCGAGCGCAGTGAGCGGCATACCTCGAAGCCGTCGGCCTCGGGCATCATCAGGTCGGTGATGACGATCTGGGGGCAGATTCTCTCTGCCTTGGCGATGCCTTCGCTGCCGTTTGCCGCGGTGTATACGTTGTAGTGCTTCGACAGCCGCTGTTCAAGGTAGCTCCGCAGGTTGGGGTCGTCCTCGATGACCACGATGTTGCACGCCTTGCGGTCGTGCCGGTCGTTGGGGGCCATGACGTCGGATTCGGTCAGCAGGTTGTCGATCTCGGAGACCGTGTATTCGTACGATTCGGCGGCGCTGTCGGTCTTTTCGGCATTGAGGGTGAAGGGCAGGACCACCGTGAACGCGACTTTCGAGTTGCCCGAACGGAGGGTGATGCTTCCGTTGAGGTTGCCGACCAGTTCCTTGACGATGGCCAGCCCCAGCCCGCTGCTGCTCTCGAATTGGGGACGGCGGTCGGAGAGGTGGTTGAACGATTCGAAGATGGCCTCCTTCTTGTCGTCGGGGATTTCCGCCCCGGTGTTGGTGACCGTGAAGGCAATGTATTCGGTGCCGGCGGCCGGCCGAGCGGACTCCGGGCGCTGGTCCTGCCGCGCCGGGTAGATTCTTACGCCGACGTAGCCGTTTTCCGAGGTGTACTTGATCGCGTTGGAGAAGAGGTTCGTGAAGATTTTTTCGATCACGTCGTGGTCGAACTTGGTGTAGAAGCTTTCATACTGGGAGTTGAAGCCGGTCTCGATCCCCTTCTTGTTGGCGTAGAACTCGAACAGCGAGAAGATGCTGTCGATGAAGCGGATCAGGTCGCCCGGCTGGCGGTTCAGGGTGATCTTCTGGCTCTCGATCTCGCGGAATTGCAGCAGCTGGCTGATCATGCGCTGGATGCGTCCCACGTTCTTCTCGATCAGGTGCACGTAGGCATTGCCCGGCGCATCGGCGGGCAGGTGTTCCTTGAGCTGTTTCAGCGGGTCGACGACCAGTGTGAGCGGCGTCTTGAGGTCGTGGGAGATATTCGTGAAGAAGTTGATCCGGGCCTGGGTCAGCTGCTTCATGTTCTGTTCCTTGATCCGCTCCAGTTCGAGCCGCTGTTCGAAAATCTTCTTGTTGGTGAAATACCGCCAGATGAAGTAGGCCACCGCCGAGAGCAGCGCCGCATAAACGAGGTAGGCCCAGCGGGAGAAAAAGGGCGAGGGATGCACCCTGAAGCCGAGCGCCGAAACCTCGTCGCCCCACAGGCCGTCGTTGTTGGCGGCCTTGACCTCGAAGACGTAGTTTCCGGCGGGCAGGTTGAAGAACTGCACCGCCTTCTGCCCCTGCGGCAGCAGGGACCATCTTTCGGAGTGCCCCAGCAGGCGGTAGGCATACTGGTTCTTCCCGGCGTTCAGGTAGCTGTTCGCCGAGAAGCGGATTTCGAAATTCGACTGCCGGTGCGACAGTTCGATCACGTCGCCCTCGCCCCCGCGGTAGGAGAGCGTGGAAATGGCTTTCTCCAGAGGCGAGTTTTTGGCGCCGGGCACGGCCGGCCGGCTGTTGATCAGCAGGTCCGTAAAATAGACTTTCGGCTTCTGGCCGTTGTATTTGATCTTTCCCGGGGTGAAGAGGATGAAACCGTCCGTCCCTCCGAACAGCATTTCGCCTTTCGAGGTCTTGTAGCACGCCCGCACGTAGTAGGCCCCGCAGCGGTTCGGGATGTCGATCTGCGATTTGCGGATCGTCCCGTCGGCGTGGTCGTAATAGTAAAGTCCGTCGTTGGTGCTGAACCAGACATCTTTTGAGGGGGTGTCTTCGAGGATGCCGAAGACCGTTTTGCCTGCCAGCCCTTCGCCGTTCCGGTCCCTGAAATTGACGTAGCTGCCGTTGCGGCGCAGCAGGTTGACCCCGCCGCCGCGGGTTCCGAACCAGATGTCGGAGTCGGAGGTGACGCAGTAGGAACAGAGGTTGTTGACCGAATAGGGGGCCTCCCCGATGTAATGGCGCTTCAGAATCCGCCGTGTGTCGGGATCGACGACGTATGCGCCGTCGTGCCCGACGAGCCACAGGTCGCCCCGCTCGTCGTGGAACAGCGTTTCGATATGGATGCGGACGGTATTTCCCTGTTCGTCTGTCAGCCGGACCGCCTCCACGCGCCCCGTCCTCGCGTCCTTGTACATCAGCTCGGCGTCCGGGTCGGTCAGCCAGACGCCCCGGTCGCCCTCCTTGGCGAAATCATAGACGCTCAATGGCTGTCCCGAGACGGGATGGTTCATGTGCAGGTCGGAAAAACGCCCCTGCCGCTCGTCGAAGACCCGCATTCCGCCGTTGAACGCCGAGACCAGCAGCCGGTTGTGCTCGTCGTGCCACAGCTTTTTGATCATATTCGACGTCAGGCCGCAACGGCTCTCCTGCGTGTAATAGACGAACCGGCCGTTGCGGCGGTCCCAGCAGTTAATTCCCCCCCCCTCCGTTCCGATCCAGAGATTGCCCTCCGTGTCTTCTTCGAAGCAGCTGACTATCGGGTGGTTGAGACCTCCCGGAGTGGCTTTGAAATAGTCCACGCCGTTGTCCGCGAAGGTCATGTAGGCCAGTTTGCCGCCGTATGTGCCGACCCATACCCCGCCGTCGGGATCGGGGAAGATCGACCACACCGAATTGTTGGGCAGGGAGTAGGGATAGTGGAGGTCGAAACGCAGCAGCTGCGTACTGGCGGTGAGCGGATCCAGCAACAGCAGCCCCGATTGTGTCGCTACCCAGATGATGCCCTGCGAATCGAGATAAAGTTCCTTGGCGCCGGCCGATTTCTCGTATTCGAGCGGCAGCCGGAAATACCGCCCGATCCGGCCGTTGCCGTCGCATTCGTAGAGTCCGTCCATGAGCGTGAGGACGTATACCGACCCGTTGTACTCCACCACGTCGCGGATCACGCAGTTGTCGCCGCCGACGGACGTGAAGGGAGCGTACTGTCCGGTCTCCCGGTTCAGGCGGTAAAGATCGCCGCCCGACGCGGCGTAAACGTACTCCTTCGTGCACACCAGCGTCAGCGTCCGTCCGGGTGCGGACATCTCCGGAGGCATCGGATAGCGGGTCACGGCCGGCTGCCGGCCGGGGCTGAACGATTCGATGCCGTTGTTGCGGATCAGCCATACCGTCCCGTCGTCGTTCGCCGTGACCGAGCCGATATTGCCCTCCAGGACGAATTCGAAATCCAACTTCCGGTAGTCGAAGCGCAGCAGTCCGTGGTTGGTTCCTACGTACAGGCCCTTCCGTTTGTCCGTGATCACTTGTCCGTAGGACCAGTAGGAACTCGGCGAGAGGCTCGTGACCAGGTCGGTCATCCGCACGAACGACGTGCCGTTGTACATGAACAGGGCGTCGTAGCCGCTGAACCACATACGTCCGACGCTGTCCTTGGCGATGCTGTGGATGCCTCCGTAATAAGAGGTCTCGGGCATGGCGTGGAAGCGGTAGTCCGGGATGTTCAGGGCATGGAGCGCCGGGGAAATCAGCATCGCGGTGAAAAACAGCGCCGCAAACGGAAATTTCGTATGTGTCTTGTGTCGGGTCATCGTTCCTTCTTTAGCACAAAGATAGCAGAAAATGCGAAAATAGATGCATCGGCGGGCGGTTTTTCGGCTCTCCTCCGCCGGGCCGCGCTGAAAGGCGGTCTGCGCCGTAAGGGAATGAAAAAGACGGCCGGGAAAACTCCCAGCCGTCTTTTTTAATGAATGGAGCGCGCCGAACCGGAGCGTAATTCCGGGGGCCGTTTACCGTCCCTAACCCCGGTTGTTTAAGCCGGCGGGCGCAGAGTTGAGTCGGAATTCCGATGACCCGGCATCGCTGCCCTAAAGCCGGCGTCTTACGCCGGTTACCAGATGATTACGCGATCCTGTTCGGGCAGGAACATCGGCCCGTCGGTGATCGAGAAGGCGTCGTAGAAATCCTGCAGGTTGCGCAGCGTGGCGTTCACGCGCCATTTGCCCAGCGAGTGCACGTCGAGTTTGGTGAGACGGGCGATCTCCTCGTCGCGGATGTTCTGCGCCCACAGCGTGGCATAACCCAGGTAAAAACGCTGTTCGGGGGTGAATCCGTCGATCGGGGCCGGGGTCTCCTTGCCTGCGAGCGAATTGCGATAGGCCGTGTGCGACACGCGCAGGCCGCCCTGGTCGGCGATGTTCTCGCCCAGGCAGAGCGCGCCGTTGGCGAAGATCGCCGGCTGGCCCTCCTTGGCAGGCAGAACCTCGATGGCGTCGAACTGTTTCACCAGCACGTCCGTCTTCGCCTTGAAGGCGGCGGCGTCCTCGTCGGTCCACCAGTTGTTCATGTTGCCGTCCTTGTCGAAATTGCGGCCCTGGTCGTCGAACCCGTGGGTCATCTCGTGGCCGATCACCACGCCGATCGCGCCGTAGTTCACCGCGTCGTCGGCGTCGGGGTTGTAGAACGGCGGCTGGAGAATGGCAGCCGGGAAGCAGATTTCGTTGGTCGTGGGGTTGTAGTAGGCGTTCACCGTCTGGGGCGACATGTGCCACTCGTCCTTGTCCACGGGCTTGCCCAGTTTCGAAATGTTGTCGGACGTATACCAGGCGTTGGCCTCGACGATATTGTCCCAGTAACTCTTCGCCGGGTCGATTTCGAGCGTCGTGTAGTCCTTCCACTTGTCGGGGTAGCCGATCTTCACGGTGAAGGCCGCGAGTTTCTCCTGCGCCTTGGCCTTCGTGGCGTCGGACATCCAGTCGAGGGCGGCGATGTGCTGACCGAGGGCCGTCTGGAGGTTCTTCACCATGTCGAGCATCCGGGCCTTGTCCTTCTCGGGGAAGTACCTGGCCACGTACATCTCGCCGACGGCTTCCGAAAGGGTTCCGTTGGGAACCGACATGGCGCGCTTCCAGCGGGGTTTCTGCTCCTGCTTGCCCGACATCACGCGGCCGAAGAAGTCGAACGACGCGTTGATGAAGTCGTCGCTCAGGTAGCTGGCGGCAGCGCCGATGTACTGTGCGGCGAGGTAGTAGCGAATGTCTTCCAGCGGGGCGTTTTTCATCAGGTCGTTGGCGTTGGCCAGGGCCGAGGGGGTCGTCACGATGATCTGCTCGAAATCACCGATGCCCATTACCTTATAGTATTCGGCCCAGTCGATGGCGTCGTAAGTCTTCTCGAAATCGGCCTTCTTCGTGGGGTTGTACATGGCGGGGATGTTGCGCAGTTCGACGCTCGACCAGTTTTTCTCGGCCAGCTTCGTTTCGATCGACAGCACGCCCGCAACGGCTTTGTCGATGTCGGCCTCGGGAACGCCCGACAACCGGAAGATTTTGCCCAGATACTCCTTATAGGCGGTGCGGATCGACTCGTTCTCGGGATCGAGGTAATAGTCGCGGTCGCCCATGATCAGGTCGGGCTGCGAGGCGTAGAGCGCGTTGATGTCGCTGTTCATCAGGTCGGACTGCACGCCCACGCCGAAGAACGGATTGGCGATCGAGGTGTGGAGCCTGGCCACCATGGCGGTCAGCTGCGAGCGGTCGCCGATGGCGAGAATTTCGTCGACGGCGGCCTTGATCGGAGCGGCGCCCTCGGCGTTCAGGCGCACCGAGTCCAGCCCCATCTTGTAGAGGTCTGAAATCTTCTGCTCGACGCTTCCCGGCTCGGCTTTCTGCTGCGTCATGCCGGAGAACAGCTCGTTGATGCGCTTCTCGTTGTTGTCGCGCAGGATGTCGAACGAACCGTAGCGCGAATATTCGGGTTTCAGGGGGTTGTTCTTCTGCCAGCCGCCCGTGGCGTACTCGTAGAAATCGGCGTTGGGGGCTACCGACAGGTCGAAGTTCGCCATGTCGAGGGCCGGGGTCTTGGGGGTATTCTGGCAGGCTGTCATACAAGCCATCGTTGTTGCGAAAAGAATGATTTTTTTCATGTCGTTCGGGTTTTGATAAAACGGGGACTTCCGTGAAAACCGGAAATCCCCGCCGTTGTGATTGCTTCGGTATGTCCGGTTAGTCGCGGATGGCCGCGACGCCCGGCAGGTCACCGAACTCGATGTATTCGAGCAGCGCGCCGCCGCCCGTCGAGATGTACGACACCTGGTCGGCCAAGCCGAACTTGTTGATGCAGGCTACCGAGTCGCCGCCGCCGATGAGCGAGTAGGCGCCCTTCTTGGTCGCCTCGGCGATGGCCAGGGCCACCTCCTTGGAGCCGGTTGCGAACTTGTCGATCTCGAACACGCCAACAGGGCCGTTCCAGAGGATGGTCTTGCACCCCAGGATGTGCTCGCGGAAGACCTTTTTGCCCTCCGTGCCGATGTCCAGACCCTCCCATCCGTCGGGGATGTCGTTGGCCGGCGCCTCCTTGGTGTTGGCGTCTGCCGAGAATGCGTCGGCGATCAGCGCGTCGGGTGACATCACCAGCTGTACGCCCTTCTTCTTGGCCAGCTCGAGGATCTCGAGCGCTACGGGGAACATGTCGGGTTCGCAGATCGAGTCGCCGACCTTGCCGCCCTGTGCGGCCGCGAAGGTGTAGGTCATGCCGCCGCCGATGATGATCGAATCGACCTTCTCGATCAGGGCTTTGATGACACCGATCTTCGACGAGACCTTCGAACCGCCCACGATGGCGCAGAACGGGTGCTGCGGGGCCTCCATCAGCGAGGAGATGGCTTTCACCTCTTTCTCCATCAGGTAGCCGAACATCTTGTCGTTGGGGAAGTTCTTGGCGATCAGGTAGGTCGAGGCGTGCTTGCGGTGGGCCGTTCCGAACGCGTCGTTGATGTAGCAGTCGGCCAGCGAAGCGAGTTTCTTGACGAACTCCTTCTGCGGACCCTCCTTCAGCGCCTTCTTGGCGGCGTCCTTCTCCTCCTTCGAGGCGTCCTCGGCCAGACCGCGGGGCTTGCCCTCCTCCTCGGCGTAGAAACGCAGGTTTTCGAGCAGCATCACCTGTCCGGGCTTGAGGTTCTGGGCCATGTCGGCGGCCTTCTCACCCATGCAGTCGCCGGCGAATTCGACCTTCGTGCCGAGGTTCTTCTCGATGGCGGGGACGATCTGCTCGAGCGAGTATTTGGGGTCGGGATTCTTCTTGGGACGTCCCATGTGCGACATCAGGATCACCGAGCCGCCGCCGGCGAGCACCTTCTTGATGGTGGGGATGGCGGCGCGGATGCGCGTGTCGTCCGTCACTTCGCCCTTCTCGTTGAGGGGCACGTTGAAATCCACGCGGATAATCGCGCGCTTGCCTTTGAAATCGTAGTTGTCGATCGAGATCATAGCTGTTTGATTTTTAAGTATTTTGTTGAAATGATTTCCGGTAAGTCCTAATTCGGGACAAATTTATGAAAATATTTTAAGAAACTGTTATTCCGATAACAGAAAAAACGTTTTCTCGCAGCAAAAACCGGACCTGCCGTTGTCGGCGAGGTCCGGTCGGGATGATGCGGCGCGGCGCATCAGTATTTGTACCGTATCCACTTGAACAGCTCCTTGAGCGAGGGTTTCTTGCCGTACATGAAGATACCCACGCGGTAGATCTTCGCCGCGAACCACACCATGCCCACGAACGAAGCGTAGAGCACTACGAGCGAGAGAACGACCTCCCACAGCGGGATGTCGTAGGGAATGCGCGCCATCATGACGATCGGCGAGGTGAAGGGGATGATCGAGAACCAGAATGCCAGCTGCGAGTTGGGGTCGCGGATCACGACGAACATCATCAGCAGTGCGAGGATGATCGGCAGCGTGATGGGCATCTGTAACTGCGAAGCGTCCTGCACGTTGTCCACGGCCGAGCCCACAGCGGCGAACATCGCCGAGTAGAGCAGGTAGCCGCCGAAGACGAACAGCAGCAGGCTGGCGAAGATTTTGAAGATGTAGCCCAGGTCGGTCATGGCGGCCACCGCCTGCAGCATCTCGGGATTCATGTCGGACATCGAAGCCGCGTCGGGCATGCCCTGCTGCATGGCCTGGGCGCTTGCCATCACGTCTTCGGGCATCAGATGAGGCATCACCAAAGCTCCGACGCCGGCGATCAGCGCGCCCCAGAGCAGCACCTGTACGATAGCCACCGAGGCCACGCCGAGGATTTTGCCCATCATCAGGTCGAAGGGCCGGACGGACGAAACCATCACCTCCAGCACGCGGTTGTTCTTCTCCTCGATCACCGACTGCATGACCATCGATCCGTAGATCAGCAGGAACATATAGAGGATGAATCCCAGGACGTAGCCCACGCCCGTGGCCACGGCCGACGACTGCGCCTGCGTGTCCTCCTCCTGCGACTTGTCGTTGCGGAAGGTCTGCATGTTGACCGAGGTCTTCACCTCGTCGAGGATCTGCGAGAGGTTTTCGATGTTGTAGGCTTTGAGTTTCTCGGCTTCGAGGATGCGTTCGATCTGCCCCGTGATGTTGCTTTCGAGGGAGAGCGACGACGACGAGTTGGCGTAGAGCCGGACGTTGTTCGGGTTTTCCAGGATGTCGCCGCCGATGTAGAGCACGCCGAATTTGTCGGTCAGCTGCTTGCGGGCCTCCTCGGTCGGGAGTTCCGTGGTTTCGAAACGGATTTCCTCGTCGCTTTCGAGTTTCGGGGCCACCAGTCCGCTGTCGTCGATGACGGCGATGACCTTCTCGTCGCCCCGCGAGAACTGCATGATGAGCGCCGGGGCGGCCATCAGTCCGATCATCAGCAGAGGCATCAGCAGCGTGGTGATGATGAAGGATTTTTTACGTACGCGCTCGTTGAACTCGCGCTGGATGATGATGGATATGTTGGACATGACAGGATGTGATTAAGTCGTTTGTCGTTTGTTTTCGAAGTCCCCTTTCTCAAAGGGGGATTGTCTGTATGGTCGGAACGACATTCTTATAATGAGCCGTTCACGGCTCTTATGAAAATGTCGTTCATCGAGGGGATGATCTCGCGGAACGAGCGCAGTTCGACGGCCTCGTTGACGGCGCTGATGACCCCGCGCACCTCGGCGTCGTTGGCGACGTGGAGTTTGAGCATCCGGTAGACCGACTCCTCCTGCGTGCCGTCGAGGATTTCGCAGCGGCCCGCGACGGCCTGCCGCAGGGAGGATTCATCGCCCCGGTAAGCTACCTCGAAAATATTGGAACCGTGGCGGCGGCGGATTTCGTCGACCTCGCCCGAGAGGATGTTGCGCGACTTGTTGATCAGCGTGATGTGGTCGCAGATTTCCTCCACGGAAGACATGTTGTGCGTCGAGAAGATGATCGTCGCGCCCTTGTCGCGCAGCGCCATGATTTCGTCTTTCAGCAGGTTGGCGTTGATCGGATCGAAGCCCGAGAACGGTTCGTCGAAGATCAGCAGTTCGGGTTCGTGCAGGATCGTGACGATGAACTGAACCTTCTGGGCCATGCCCTTCGAAAGTTCCTCCACCTTCTTGTCCCACCAGTCCTGGATGCCGAACCGGATGAACCACTGCTTCAGCCGTGTGACGGCTTCGCGCCGCGAAAGCCCTTTCAGGCGGGCGAAGAAGACGGCCTGTTCGCCGACCTTCATCTTCTTGTAGAGACCCCGTTCCTCGGGCAGGTAACCGATGCGGTAGATGTCGTCGGGAGCGATCTCCCGGTCGCCGAACAGCACGCGGCCTGCGTCGGGCGCCGTGATGCGGTTGATGATGCGGATCAGGGTCGTCTTGCCGGCCCCGTTGGGTCCGAGCAGTCCGTAGACCGAGCCTTTGGGGATGGCGAGCGATACGTCGTCGAGCGCCGTGTGCGAAGCGTAGCGTTTGGTGACGTGTTCTACTGTGAGTAAATCCATAGTCGCTGATATTTTGTTTTTGGATTGTTACGGCGACAAATATAGGAACAAATTTTGAATATCAAAAAATATTTATCGTTTTTCGATAAAATTTTTCAGAAACCTCTTTGCTGGGCGTCCGTATGGCGGGCGGGACCCCATGCAGGGGTTATGGTTCGTAACCGGGCGGATGCAGAAAAGGGGCGGGATTCGGAGACGGCAAATTCCATCCCGGAAAACTTCCGGGAGGCGGAAATTTCCTGTGTCGAAGGGCGGGCGGTGTCGGTGGTCGGTTTCGGTTTAGGGCGGGGGATGTTCTTCGGGTTTCGCTTGTCTTGTCTTGTTTTGGCGGTTGGTTTTGCCCGTAAATCGGGACCTTGTCTGTATATAGTACGAAAAAAGGCCCCGGCATACGTAACGGGCACTGCGATTTTTTGTCCGGGAGTGTTGCATTTGCACGAAAATTCGTTACATTTGTACGGGCCTTCGGACGATTTCGGTTTTCGTTCGCAGAAAATAGGGCCGGGTGGGTGTTCCGCATGGTTTTGCGGAGCGCTATTTTATGTACCTTATTTAACCTAATTTAAATTTCTGAACATGAAAAAACTGCTGATCCTTCTCTCCAGCCTTTCCCAGTTCTGTGGCTGCACGCAAACCGAACCGGTTTCCGGCACCCGTGCTGCGGCGATCGTCGCCGAGATTCACAATCCGTCTTCGAAAAATGTCGTTGTGGCCTGTCACCGTGGCGACTGGCGCAATTGGCCGGAAAACTCTTTGGCGGCCATCGAATCGGTGATCGGCATGGGTGCCGACATCATGGAGCTGGACCTTAAATTGACGAAGGACAGCGTTCTGGTGGTCTGTCACGACCGGACGATCGACCGGACGACTTCGGGCAAGGGCCGTGTGTGCGACATCACCTACGACTCGATCCGGCGGTGCGTTCTGAAGACGGGCCACGGCGTGAAGACGACGCACCGTATGCCTACGCTCCGCGAGGCGCTGGAGGTGTGCAAGGACCGGATCGTGGTCAACGTCGACCAGGGTTATGAGTACTACGACCTGGTGCTGGGCGTCACGGAGGAGCTGGGCGTCACGGAGCAGATTCTGATCAAGGGCAAGCGCAGCACGGATGTCGTGGCCGCGAAATTCTCCGAGCATCCGCGCAACATGATGTATATGCCGATCATCGACATCCTCAAGCCCAAAGGGCAGGCGCTCTTCGCCGAATACCGGGACAAAGGCATCACTCCGCTGGCCTATGAGGTCTGCTGGTCGGAATACACGCCCGAGGTGAAGGAGTGCATGGACAAGGTCGTGGCAAGCGGTTCGAAACTGTGGGTGAACTCGCTCTGGCCCACCCTGAACGGCGGTCTTTGCGACGATGCGGCCTTCGAAGGCGACCCTGCGGAAGTCTACGGGAAGCTGGTGGACATGGGTGCCACGATGATCCAGACGGACCGACCCGAACTGCTGATCTCCTACCTCCGCTCGCGCGGGCTGCATGATTAAGAGACTGCGATGAATCGTATTTCCCGCTTCTACCGCATCAGCGCCCCCGCTCCCGCCCGGGAGATGGACGAGGCCGCACGTGACAAATACTACCGCCGCCTGCGTCTGCAGGCCTTCATTGCCGCCACGCTCGGGTACAGTCTCTACTACGTCTGCCGGACGAGTCTCAACGTGATGAAGAAACCGATTCTCGACAGCGGTTCGCTGGACGCTTCACAGCTTGGCGTTATCGGCTCGGCGCTGCTGTTCGCCTATGCCATCGGCAAATTCGTCAACGGCTTCATCGCCGACTACTGCAATATCAAACGCTTCATGGCCACCGGGCTGATCGTCTCTGCGGCGGCCAACATGCTGATGGGCGTGCTGGGGCTGATGCACTCGGTCATCCCCACGGCTGTGATCTTCATCGCGTTCGCCGTGATGTGGGGGCTGAACGGCTGGTCGCAGTCGATGGGCGCCGCCCCGGCGATCATCTCGCTCTCGCGCTGGTATCCGCTCAAAGAACGGGGAACCTATTACGGTTTCTTCTCGGCGAGCCACAACCTCGGGGAGTTCTTTTCGTTCCTGTTCGTGGGTTCGATCGTGACCTTTGCGGGCTGGCAGGCGGGGTTCTTCGGGTCGGCCGTGGCCGGGGCCATCGGTGTGGTCGTGATCCTGCTGATGCTGCACGACACCCCGGAATCGAAGGGACTGCCTCCGGTGGAGGCGCTGGCGCATGAGAAACCGGCGGCTTCGGCCGACAAGTCGGTGAAGGAGATTCAGAAACAGGTGCTGCGCACCCCTGCGGTGTGGATTCTTGCCGCGGCGAGCGCCTTCATGTACATCTCGCGCTATGCGATCAACGGCTGGGGCGTGCTGTTTCTGCAGGAGGCGAAGGGATTCTCGGACGTCGAGGCGATCTCGGTGGTCTCGATCAACGCGCTGCTGGGCATTCTCGGCACGGTGCTTTCGGGGTGGTTTTCGGACAAGCTGTTCAAGGGCGACCGGAAGATTCCGGCGTTGATTTTCGGCGTGCTGAACGCCGCGGCGCTGGCGCTGTTCTTCTACGGGGGCGATGCCATGTGGGTCAATGTGCTGTCGATGGTGCTGTTCGGCATCGCCATCGGTGTGCTGATCTGCTTCCTGGGGGGCCTGATGGCCGTGGACATCGTGCCTCGGAAGGCCACGGGCGCGGCGCTGGGCGTCGTGGGGATGACCTCCTACATCGCTGCGGGGATTCAGGACGTGGCGAGCGGCTGGCTGATCGACTCCAACATCACCGTTGCCGCCGACGGGGTGAAACACTATGATTTCGGTCCCGTGGCGATCTTCTGGCTTTCGGCGGCGGTCATCTCGTTCCTGCTGCCGCTGCTGAACCGCGGCAAGGTCAAGGAGTTTTAGAAAACCCGGACCAGAATCGGAAAAAACGTTGCAGACAAAGACCCTGCAACGTTTTTTCGTTTGTCGGAGGCGGGTCCGTTTACCGGTCGGGCGTATTTTCGCCGTGCTTTCACCAGGAGCCTTACGGACGCTCCGGCAGGGATTCTATTCCCTGCTCCGCGGGACGGACGGTGACGATGCTGTCGACGATGAACTTCGTGAAGCCCCGCCAGGGCAGCGCCCCGAAATACTCCTTGTAATGCAGTTCGAGCGTCTTTCCTCCTTGCAGCATCAGTTCGCGCGCCAGCGCTTCGTTCTCGACCGAGAACTCGAACTCGTAGGACTGGATCGACCCGGCGGCTTTCGAGCGGATGCCGGTCTGGATCAATTTCCCTTCGTAGGTCTTGAAAAGCACGCCCTTGTAGACGACGTAGTTCAGTTCGCCGCTCTTGACGCCCTCGCCGAAGACGAAGAAGAACCGGAAATAGACAGCCGCCGCCAGCACGGCGGCAATCGTTATCGTAATCAGTACCCAATGCTTTCTCATGGTTTTCATGCGCCGGATTTGTCCGAGCTCTCGTCGCAAAGATAAGCATTAAATCGTACCGCCATGCATTTTCCGCACGCGGGTTTCCGGGCTTTTTCGTATATTTGGGCCTGTGAAGGAGTCGAAATTCGTCAAAACGAAGATCGTGGCGGGCTATCTCCTGCTGATCGCGGTCTGTATCCTCTCGGTGGGCTACGTCTACCGGGTGGCGGTCCGTTTTTCGGCTCCCGACAGCAGCTACGCCCTGCTGCACACCAAACGCAGCGCTGTCAACCGGACCCTCTACCACCTCTATCAGGCCGAGAGCTACGGGCAGCTGATGATCGCCGGATATGCCTCTTACGAGGCGCGTTACAGGCGCGAACTGCGTACCGTGCGGGCCTCGATCGACTCGCTCCGGGCACTGACCGCCGGCGGGGATTCGTTGCAGACGATGCGTCTGGACAGCATCACGCGGCTGATCGCCGACAAGGAGCGCCGCACGGTGAGCCTGCGCCGTTCGATCCGCGCCGGGGCCACGGCGGGCCTGCTGGACAAGAACATCCGCAGTCTGATCGGTCCCCGGGAGGCCGTCATGGCCGATACGATTCCGTTCCGCAGCATCGTACGGCAGGACACGACGGCCGTGCCGCGTGCCAAACGCCGCTTTTTCCAGCGGCTGGGCGATCTGTTCAGTCCGCCGGAGGCCGATTCGAGCCTCGTGATCTCGCGCCGCGAGACCATCGCCCCGGTCATTCCCGTCGATGCGGTGAAGGACACCATCGTGCTGGTGTTGCAGGCCTTGCAGGACAGCGTCACGAGCAACCGGCAGGGCATCTACGACCATGCATGGCAGGAGGGACTGCGGTTGAGTTACAGCAACGAACTGGTCAATACGAAGATATACCGTCTGATCATGGACTTCGAGGCCGAGGATACGGCCTACCTGATGCAGCGCATCGAACGCAACGAGGCTTTCCGAAGGCGGTCGTCGCGTATCCTGGGCGGCGTGGCCACCGGAGCCGTGGTGCTGATGCTCCTGTTCGTCGGGATGCTTTGGCGCGACATCAACCGCAGCAACCGCTACCGCCGCGAGCTGGAGCGTGCCAACCGCGACAAGGAGTCCCTGCTGGAAGCGCGCGAGAAGCTGATGCTGGCCATCACGCACGACATCAAGGCCCCGCTGGGATCGGTGATGGGCTATATCGACCTGCTCGCGCGGCTGACGGGCGACAAGCGGCAGGAACTCTACCTGCGCAACATGAAAGAGTCGTCGGAACACCTGCTGGCACTGGTCGACAGTCTGCTGGATTTCTACCGGCTGGACATTAACAAGATCGAGGTCACCTGCGTGGCGTTCAGCCCCGCACAACTGTTCGAAACCATCCGTGCGGGGTTTGCCGCCGCGGCCGCCGCAAAGGGCTTGGAACTGTGTCTGGAGGCTGAACCGGCCGCCGCGGGAGAGGTGTCGGGCGATGCGTTTCACATCCGTCAGATCGCCGACAATCTGATTTCCAACGCCTTGAAATTCACCGACGAGGGATCGGTGACGCTCCGCGTGGACGTAGTGCGGGGGCGGCTGGTCTTCTCGGTGCGCGACACGGGCCGCGGCATCGGCCGCGAGGAGAAGGAACGGATTTTCGCCGAGTTCGTGCGTTTAAGCTCGGCGCAGGGCGTCGGCGGTTTCGGGTTGGGGCTGTCGATCGTCGACCGTCTCGTGAAGTTGTTGGACGGCACGATTTCGCTCGAGAGCCGCCTCGGCGAAGGGAGCAGATTCATCGTATCGGTCCCCGTCGGCGAGGCGGCGGGGAGTGCGCCCGCCGAAGCCGGGGAGCCTGTGCCGCAGGCGGGACTGCGTGTTCTGCTGGTCGACGACGATCCCCTGCAACTCGAAATGACTGCCGCGATGTGCCGCCGCGCGGGGGTCGGATGCGAGAGCTGTCAGTATCCCGAGTACGTCGCCAAACTCGTCGGCGAGAGCCGTTTCGACTTGGTGCTGACCGATATACAGATGCCGTCGGCCGACGGGTTCGGTGTGCTGGAGGCGGTGCGCGGGGTCGACCCCGGGCTGAAGGTGGTCGCCGTGTCGGCGCGCGGGGATCTGGACGCTGCGGATTTCACTTCCCGCGGTTTCGCGGGATGCCTCCGCAAGCCGTTCACCTACAGCGAGCTGGTGGCGGCGATACGGGCGGCCTGCGGCAGCGGGGAGACCGTTCCGCAGGGCGGGGACCCGGAAATCCCGTTGGCGGACGGGATTGACTTTACGGCCCTGACGGCCTATGCCGGGGACGATCCCGAGGCGGCGCGAAACATCCTGCACTCGTTTGCCGAACAGACGGCGGGGAACTGTACGGGGCTTGAAAGGGCGCTCGGCGAGGGGGATGCTGCGGCGGTGAAGGCGCTGGCGCACAAGATGCTGCCGATCTTCACGATGCTCGGGGCGGCGGAGGTCGCCGAAGCGCTGCGCCGGGCCGAGACGTGCGAAGGGCCGTTGCCGGAAACCCTTTGCGGAGAACTGCGGGCGGCGGTGGAAAAAATCCGCGCGATTGTCGCGGAAGCTGAAAAAACGGTATCTTTGTGAAGCCTATGGAAGAACGGATTCTGATTGTCGACGACGATATTACCTTTGCCCTGATGCTGCGCACGTGGCTCTCGAAACGCGGTTTCGGAGTCGGGACCGCCTCGTCGGTGGCGGCGGCGCGCACGGCCCTTGCGGCGGGCGGCTTCTCGCTCGTGCTGAGCGACATGCGCCTGCCGGACGAGGACGGCATCGCCCTGCTGCAATGGATGGCGGGGGCGGGTGTGGCGGCGCCGGTGATCGTGATGACGAGCTACGCCGAAATCCAGAACGCCGTGCGGTGCATGAAGCTCGGCGCACGGGACTATGTGGCCAAGCCGGTGAATCCCGACGAACTGCTGAAGAAAATCCGCGAGGCGCTGGACGCTCCGGCGGAGGCGGCCCCGGCCGCGAAATCCGCTTCGAAATCTGCGGCGCGTGCCGCCGGGAACCTTTCGGAGCAGCCGCTCAACTACATCGAGGGCCGCAGCGACGCCGCGCGGCAGTTATACGAACACGTCCGGCTGGTGGCCCCGACCAACATGTCGGTGCTGGTGAACGGTGCGAGCGGCACGGGCAAGGAGCATGTGGCGCAGCTGATTCACCGGGAAAGCAAGCGGGCCGGAAAACCCTTCGTGGCCGTCGACTGCGGGGCCATTCCCCGCGATCTGGCGGCCTCGGAGTTTTTCGGGCACGTCAAGGGGGCCTTCACGGGGGCTTTGGCCGACAAGACGGGCGCTTTCGAAGCGGCCGACGGAGGCACGCTGTTTCTCGACGAGGTCGGGAATCTGGGTTACGAGACGCAGGTACAGCTGCTGCGCGCCCTGCAGGAGCGGCGTATCCGTCCCGTGGGCAGCAACCGTGAGATTCCCGTCGACATCCGTCTCGTGGCCGCGACCAACGAGGACCTCGAAGGGGCCATCGCGCGCGGGACGTTCCGCGCCGACCTCTACCACCGCATCAACTCCTTCACGCTGCGGATGCCCTGTCTGCGTCAGATGCGCGGGGATATTCCGCTCTTCGCCGATTTCTTTCTCGATCAGGCCAACCGCGAGCTGGACAAACGGATCGTCGGGTTCGACGCCGCGGCTGCCGCGGCCCTTGCCGCCTATGGCTGGCCGGGTAACCTGCGGCAGCTGAAAAACGCGGTGATGTCGGCGACGTTGCTCGCTGCGGGCGAGTACATCACCTGCCGCGACCTGCCGGGCGAAATTACGGAAGGTCCGGCGGCGGAACCCGCGGAGGCGCCTCTTTCGCTGCGCGATCCCGCTTCCGAGGAGGAGCAGATCCGCCGCGCCCTCGCAATGGCGGGCGGCAACAAGTCGCAGGCCGCCAAACTGCTCGGCATCGACCGCAAGACCCTCTACAACAAACTTCGCCTTTACGGTATCGAATAAGGGGCTTCCCGTCTGTTCCGTTCCCCGTTCCCGGGCTGCTGTTCCACACTCCGGCTGTGGAATTTTTCCACACTTTCCGTCTCGTTTCCACACTTTTCCACACCCTTTCCGATTTTTGGTATAATGTTATTTATGTTGAAAATCAGATTGTTATGTGTTCTGCGTCGCCGTGGCACTCCGCTTGAACTTTCAGAAGTCGGAACGCGAGTAAGACGACCCGCTAACGAGAATGAAGTTCAACCATTTTAAATTTTAAAGCTATGAAAAAGACGATTGTAATGATGGCGGCACTGATGCTGACGGCCGGAGGAATGGTTTATGCCCAGCAGCCTGAAAAGCAGGACACTCCCCAGCAGGAGAATCCCACCACCCCCGAACAGAAGCAGGAGCCTACCGCTCCCGAAGAGAAATCCGACCCCGTGAAGCCGGAACAGGCCCCCGCGGAACCGGAATCGGAACCTGCCGAGCAGAAATCGGAGCCGGTGAAGGCGGAGAAGAACGCAAGCCTCGAAAATCAGTCGGGAGAGGTTGTCCGGTAACCTCCCGTCCGAAATCATTTAGTTAAACGATTGTTTGCCTGGTCCCCTGCTTCGGCGGGGGATTTTTTTTGCGCGAAAAAAACGCCACCCGAACCGGGTGGCGTTTTTTCGGTGCCGGGGCATTTATTGAATCCATTCCACGTTCGCGGCGTCGCGGAAAAGGATGTTCAGCGGCCGGACGAGTCCGTCGGCACCGGCGGCGAAGAGGAAACCCACCTTGTCGAGCGGTACGGAGATGAAGGTCGTCGAGGGGTAGCCGCCGATCATGTCGATTTTGTCGAGCAGCGCCCACACGAAGATTTCGAACGGCATCTGGCCCGGCAGCAGCGTCAGCCCCTCGAACCGGTCGGGGTAACCGGCCGATGAACTGTCGGCGGGATGGGGCTTGAAGAAGATGTCGTAATCGCTGCCGTACTGCTGTATGATCCGTTCCACATAGGCGGCCTGCTGCTGTTCGCTTGCCGCGGAACTGTGGCTTGTGCCGATAATGATGAGGTTTTTCTTCGGCGACAGGTCGAACAGCCCCGCGAAGCGGACGTAGTCGAATTTGGCCATGCGGTAGAACTGCTGTTTCGATGCCTCGGGAAGGGCTGTCAACAACTCGTAGGGCTGGACGCTCTCCATCTTCATCTCGGCCAGCCGGTCGGTGATGAACGGGCAGGAGGACTCCATCAGGCTGCGGTTTTGCAGCATCAGGCGGTAGTCGGGGCGCGTCGAGAGGTAGTAGGGCCAGGTGTAGGAGGCGAACTCCTCCGGGGCGCGGGTCTCGGGATAGCGGCCGCCGTGGTCCCAGTCGAGGGCTTCGACTTCGGCGGCGTAGTCGTTCCAGTTCTGCTCGGCCGTGGCGGCATCGCCGAAGTAGTTGTGGAAATTGTTGTAGGTCGCCGTGCCGTCGGAGAGCATCGTCACCTTCACGCGCGCCGAGTCGATACCCTGCGCCACGAACCAGTCGTAGCCCAGGCGGCACCGCAGGTCGTCGACCCAGAGTCCGAAGACCGCCGTGGGGTTCTCGGCGTTGATCTCCAGGATGCGGCGTTTCATCGCCTCGCTCATGGCCCGTAATTCCTCGTTGGTGGCATGGCCCGTGGGGTCGGCGACGGGGTATACGACGGCCCGGGAGGGAAATTCGGCGGCGTCGAAAGTGCTCGCGCGTTCGTAGGAGACGTAGCTCGGTTTGTCGTGCGAAAGCAGGTGCAGGCCCGAATAGAGGGTCGGCATGGTTCCGACCGAAATGTAGAAATAGTAGTCCGGGGCGTCGAATCCCGTGCCGCCCGCGCTTTGCGAGACGGTGAAGGCCGAGGTCTTTCCGTTGCAGGTGAAAAGGAGCAATGCACTGCGGGCAGGACCCGGGTTTTCGGCAAAGGTCACGTCGATCTCGGAATATCCCTCCGGCCCGTCTTCTGCGGAGAGGGTCAGCCAGTCGGATTTTTGGTCCTGACCGTAGTTTTCCGATGCCAGCGCCACGCTCCAGGGGGCCGGAGCATTGACGGTGATCTTGCCGCTGCGGGCGAGGTGGTCGAGCGACAGAAAATCGGTCCCGCCGTTGATGCTGACCGTCGGGGTTCCGTCGTCCGCACAGGACCAGGCTCCGGCCCCGAGGCCCAGCATCAGAAGGAGGCGAAAGAATCGTTTCATACGAGGCGTTTTTTAGTTGTCCGTATTGATAAATGCGGAAATATGCGGTTTACTGCGCGGCATGCAAAATTCAGGCCGCCCGATCGTCCGGGCGGCCGTAAGGGGAACGGGGCGTTTTCAGGCGTTCCGCTTTTTCTTGATGCGTTCGAAATGTTCGCGCAGGCGTTCGCTGAACTCCTCGCGGCGGTGTTTCAGATTGGCCCGCCATCCCAGCCAGCGGGTGTAGCGCAGGCGTTTTTCGGGATAGATGTCGCGGATCGTCACCAGGATGCCCGTCTCCTCCACGCCGCCGAAGTCGGGGTTCGACACCGTGTCGAAAACCCGCATCGTGGGCGAAAGATTCATGTAGGCGTTGATCAGCGGCGGGATATTCTCGTTGAACTCGCGGATCTGCTGGATCAGGATGCGGTAGTTCTCCATGTAGGTCGCGCCGCAGAATAGTTCCTCGTAATAGGGATCGTCCAGATCGAGCCGTATGGGATGGATACCTTCCACCAGCTGGTCGCGGTCGGGGAAATAGCGGCGCAGGAACCAGATCAGCGCATTGCGGGCCACGGCCTTGTAGGTCGTGTACATGGTGACTTTGCCGAAAAGGTATTTGGCCTTGGGATTCAGTACGATCAGCGCGCCCAGTCCGTCCCAGAGGTTGTCCAGTGCGTAGATGCTCTTGGCATTGCCGCGGGCCTGGTAGGCGGGCTGCACGAACGAACGCCCCAGTTCGATGGTCCGGGGCAGGAATTTCCGGCGGAAACGCTCGCTGAAACGGAAATAGTGTTCGGTCGAGAGATGGCGGGGATTGGGCGTGGTGCAGACGATGAAGCGGTAGCCGCCGACGATCTCCTGTGCCGCGGGGTCCCAGACGATCAGCTGGTAGTAGCCGTCGCCCGCGAGGTCTTCCTCGTCGATGTCCACCTCCTGCCCCGTACCGCCGCCGGCGCCGCGGAAGGCCACTTCGCGCAGGCGGCCCACCTCGCGCATCAGCGCGGGACATTCGGCGGCTGAGAAGAGGTAGATCTCATTGCCTGCCTTATGGGTGTCGCGCACCTTGCGGGCGGGCGTCAGTTCTGCGAGCAGCAGTTCCCGGGCGACCGGTTCGATGATGGGTACTGTATTCTCTTTCTGTTGCATGGCAGGGCAAAAATACCAAAATTAGCGGTTTTGATTCGGGTCGGCGAGCCTTTTTTCCAAAAAATACGCTTTTTTACGTACTTCCAGCGCCTGTTCGCGCAGCGATCCGTAACGCTGGAGTTCGGCCACGGGAATCGGGTCGCCGACGACGATGCGGAAATGCCGCCCCTTCTGCGAAAACATTTCGTCGGGCAGCCACAGCATCTCGATGTTGAACTTGATACCCAGCGCCTTGCGGATCCGGTAGACGCGGTAGAAGAACTTCGACAGATGCCCTTCGACGAAGACCGGAACGATCTGACGCTGCGAGGAGTAGGCTTTTTTCAGGAAGCTGATTTTCCACTCGGGGTCGGTCACCTCGCCGCCGATCGAGCGCGAACAAAGACCTGCGGGAAAGGTCAGGATCGGGAGTTCGCCGAAGAACTCCTCGTCGAACTTCCGGGCGTAGGAGGCGCTCTGCGCGCCGTGTTTGTTCACCGGAATCCACAGCGGGCGCAGCGGTTCGAGGTGCATCAGCAGGTCGTTGACCACTACCCGCGCGTCGCCGAAACGGTCGATCAGCTTGTCAGCGAGCATCATGCCGTCCATGCCCCCGAACGGATGGTTCGAGGCGAAGAGGTAGCGGCCCCCGGGAGCGAGCTTGTCGAGTCCTTCGATCGAATAAGTGACCTGCCATTCGCGGAAGGCCGCGCGGATAAACTCCTGCGGAGGCAGCGACCAGTAGTGTTCGAGGATATGGTTGATTTCCGACTCGTGGATCGTGCGGCGCAGCCAGTTCACGACCGGACGGGGAATCCAGCGTGCCAACCGCGGGGCTTTCTGCTTGAGTACGGCGCCGATGTCGATTTTGGGCATGGAGTGTTCAGAAAATTATATCCACAAATATAGGTATTCTTTTTTGAAAATTCCCTAACTTTACACCCAAATAGACCCTTGCAAACAACTATTATGTCGCAATACCATACTCCCGTGCTGCTGGAAGAGTCTGTGGGACTGCTCGCTATCGAACCTGCGGGCACTTACGCCGACCTCACTTTCGGCGGAGGCGGCCATTCGCGCCGCATCCTCTCCTGCCTGGGGCCGGAAGGCCGTCTGTACGGTTTCGATCAAGACCGTGACACGTTGGAGAATTGTCCCGACGATGCGCGGTTCCACTACGTGGAGAGCAATTTCCGCTTCCTGCGCGGGGCGCTGCGGCTGCGCGGCGTGACGGAGGTCGACGGCATTCTGGCTGATCTGGGGGTTTCGTCGCACCATTTCGACGCCGTGGAGCGCGGATTCTCGTTCCGCGGAGAGGCTCCGCTCGACATGCGCATGAACCAGCGGGGACGGCTGACGGCGGCAGACGTCGTGAACAGCTACACCGCGGAGGAGCTGACCCGCATCCTGGGCGACTGGGGCGAGGTCGAAACGCCGTGGAAAGTAGCCAACTGTCTGGTGAAGGCCCGCGCGGCGGCGCCCGTGACGACTACGGCGCAGCTGGTCGGAGCCGTGAAACCCTGCACGCCCAAAAAGGACGAGGCGAAATTCCTGACCAAACTTTTCCAGGCCCTGCGCATCGAGGTCAACGGCGAGATGGAGGCGCTGAAAATGGCGCTGGAGCAGAGCCTTCGGGTGCTGAAGCCCGGCGGACGGCTGGTCGTCATCTCCTACCATTCGCTCGAAGACAGGCTGGTGAAGAATTTCATGCGCAGCGGCAACTTCTCGGGGCAGGTAGAAAAGGACTTTTTCGGCCGTTCGGAGGCCCCGTTCGACCTCGTGACGCGCAAAGCCGTGACCCCTTCGGCTGAAGAACTCGACCGCAATCCCCGTTCCCGCTCGGCGAAGCTCCGGGCGGCCGTAAAACGCTGATACGATGTACCGCGACCACGAATTCGACCCGGTGACTCCCGAGGAGCAGGCCCGCCGCGAGCAGGAGGAGGAGTTCGCGCGCCGTGTGCGCCGCGAGGTGCGGCGCATGGAGCGCGGTGAAGCCGAAGAGGACCTCCGCGCCGACGAGGAGCGCGAGGCCGAGGAGCGGGCCGAAGCCGAGGAACGCGAACGCTGGGAACGCCGCCGCAGGTCCAGCACCTTCTGGCAGCTGTTCTCGGGTACGATCCTCGTGCGCGAGGGCGTCTCGAAATACTATCCCTACATGCTGACCATCGCCGGGATGTTCTTCTTGAGCATCATGGTGATGTTCTGGTCGCTGCACCTCGACATGCGCTACACGCGCCTCGAACGCGACGTGCAGAAACTCCGCGAACGCTCGATCCGCCTCCAGGAACAGCGTTACCAGCGCACGACCCATTCGGCCATCGTCGAACAGCTCCGGGCGCGGGGCATCGAACTTTACGACCCGCAGGCGCCGGGCGAGATCATCGATAACTAAACGGCGATGAAGCAGGAACGTTCGAAGGTCAAAAGCGACATTCTGCTGCGGGTGAGGCTCCTGTACGTGCTCTTCATCCTCGCCGGAGCCATCGTGCTCGCACGGCTCGTCTGGGTGCAGCTGTTCAGTGCGGAGGTGGCCTACAACGCCGACCGCCTCGCCAGCCGCATCTTCACCGAGGAGGTCATCCCGGCGCAGCGGGGAAGCATCCTTTCGCGCAACGGCGAACCCCTCGCCACCTCGATCTTCCGCTATCAGGCCGCCTTCGACTTCGCGTCGCCGGGGCTGGATTCGCTCAAGACCTTCCGCGAACAGGCCGACTCGCTCGCGAAACTGCTGGCCGCCTTCTTCAGGGACAAACCCGCCTCGGCCTATGCCAAGCGTTTCCGCGAGGAGCACGCCCGCCGCTACCGGCTGGTCAATCCGCGCGACACCTCCTGCCTGCGTTCCGAAGGGTGGATTTCGCGCATGATGGACCGCATGCGGGGCGAAGAATATGTCAAACGCCGCATCTACGACACGATCCGCGACCATACGCCCGTGAATATCTTTCCCCGCGAGGTGGATTTCGCCGAGTGGGAGACCCTGCGGCGTTATCCGCTGCTGAACTGGAACATGGGTATGGTCTACCGGCTGATCGAGCGCGACGAACGCATCTATCCCCAGGGCGAACTGGCGCGCCGCACGATCGGACTGACAGGCGACAAGGGCAACTACGGCATCGAGGAGGCCTACCGCGAGGAGCTGGCGGGCCGCGACGGCAAAGCCCTGCGCCAGCGCATCGCGCGCGGCTTTTACGGCCGGGTGGCGGGCGGGGGCCACGAGGAGCCGGTGGACGGTTACGACATCGTCACGACGCTCGACCTCGACCTGCAGGATGTGGCCGACAAGGCGTTGCGGCGGCAGTTGGAAGCCCAGAACGCTTTGTGGGGCACGACGATCGTGATGGAGGTCCATACGGGCGAAATCCTGGCGATGGTCAACCTCGGCCGCAATGCCGACGGGAGCTTCGCCGAGCGCGAGAACTACGCCCTGGGCCGCAGCATGGAGCCGGGTTCGACGTTCAAGCTGGCGACGATGCTCACGCTGCTCGACGACGCCCGGATGCCCGTCTCGACGGTTTACGACACCCATAACGGCGATCCGGTGACGGTAGGTCCGGCCAGGAACATCCGCGACTCGCACCGCGGCGACCGTGAAATCGACTTCCGGCGCGCCGTGGCTTCGTCGTCGAACGTCTATTTCGCCAAGGCGATCTGGGACCGTTACGGAAGCACTGGCAAAAAGCAGGAATACAGCGATTTTCTCCATAAGGAGCTGCATTTGGGCGAGACGGTGGGGCTGGAGCGCCTCGGCGAGCGGAAGCCCTCGATCACCACGGACTGGAAGGTTCCCGACCCGGGCGTGATGCTCGTGAAGATGTCCTACGGCTACCGCGTGCGGCTGGCCCCGATCCAGATGATCACCTTCTACAACGCCATTGCCAACGGCGGGAAGATGATCTCTCCTGTGCTCGTGCGCTGCCTGCGCCGCGGCGATCGGGTCGAGGAGCGTTTCGAAAGCCGTACCATCGCCTCGTCGATCGCCTCGCGAGCGGCGCTGCGCGAGGTGCACGAATGTCTGCAGGCGGTCTGTACCGAGGGTACGGCCAGCGCATTTTTCCGCGACACGACGCGCCTGCGGGTGGCGGCGAAGACCGGTACGGCGCAGATCACCGATGCCCGCAGCCGCGAGGGCCGCTACTACCTGGGTTCGATGGTGGCCTACTTCCCGGCCGACGCGCCCCGCTATACGGTGCTCACGACCATCGAAACCCGTGCGCAGGCCGGGAAAGCCTACTACGGGGGACCGCTGGCGGGTCCCGTCGTGAAGCGCATGGTCGACTACATCTTCAACCGCGGTCGCGACTGGTACGGCCGTGTCGACGACGGCGGCCCGCGCCGCTATCCCGACCGGATGAAGGGCGGCGATATCGCGCAGATCCGCCGAGTGGCCGACAAGTTGTCGCCCCGCGTTTCGTTCGAAAGCCGCACGGGCTGGGGGCGCGTGGCGGTGGACAGCCTCTCGAACGTCGTCATCGCGAGCCTGCCCGGCGACCGGGGCGTGATGCCCGACGTGCGCGGCATGGGGCTTAAAGACGCCCTTTTCGTGCTCGAAAGCCGCGGACTGAAGGTCCGCTTCTCGGGGCGGGGGGCCGTAACGCAGCAAAGTATTGCCGCCGGAGCGCGCATAGCACCGGGCACGGCGGTCGTCATAACGTTGAAATAGGATGAAAAAATTAACCGATATTCTGAAAAACACCCCCGTCCGGGAGGTGCGCGGCGATACCGCCGCCGCCATTGGCGGGCTGGTCTACGATTCGCGCGCCGTAAAACCGGGCGACTGTTTCTTCGCCGTGCCGGGGACGCAGAGCGACGGCCACGACTACATCCCCATGGCGGTTGAAAAAGGCGCGGCGGCAGTCGTCTGCGAACGGATGCCGGCGGATGCGGCGGAGGGCGTCGCGTATGTTCTCGTCGGGGACTCGGCGGGAGCCATGGCCGATATGGCCGCGGCGTTTTACGGCTTTCCGAGCCGCGAACTGAAACTCGTGGGCATCACCGGGACCAACGGCAAGACCACGACCGTGACGCTGTTGTACGATCTCGTGCGGGCGATGGGTTACAAGGCCGGGCTGATCTCGACGGTGGTCTACAAGATCGACGGCCGCGAGGTCGAAGCGACCCACACCACGCCCGATCCTGTCCGCCTGAACGTCCTAATGCGTGAGATGGCCGACGCCGGGTGCGAATACTGCTTCATGGAGTGCTCGTCGCACGCCATCGTGCAGGAACGCACACGGGGACTCGATTTTGCGGGCGGCATCTTCTCGAACATCACACACGACCACCTCGACTACCACAAGACCTTCGCCGAGTACATCCGGGCCAAGAAGCTCTTTTTCGACGGGCTGCCCAAGGGCGCTTTCGCGCTGACGAACGCCGATGACCGGAACGGGCGCGTGATGGTGCAGAACACCGCGGCGGCGGTGAGCACCTATTCGCTGCGCGCGATGGCCGATTTCCGCTGCAAGATCGTCGAGATGCACCTCGACGGCATGTTGCTGCGCATCGACGGGCAGGAGCTGTGGGTGGGGTTGCTGGGGCGGTTCAACGCCTACAACCTGCTGGCGGTCTACGGTACCGCGGTGCTGTTGGGATTGGACCGGGGCGAGGTGCTGCGCGTGCTGAGCATGCTGCACGCCGTGAGCGGCCGTTTCGAGAAGGTACAGGCGGCAAACGGCACGACGGCCATCGTCGATTACGCCCATACGCCCGATGCGCTGGAGAACGTGATCCAGACCATCGAAGAGATCCGCGCCCCCGGCCAGCAGCTGATCGTGGTGTGCGGCTGCGGCGGCGACCGCGACCGGACCAAGCGTCCCGAGATGGCTGCAATAGCCGTGAAATATGCCACGACCGCGGTTTTCACCTCCGACAACCCGCGCCACGAGTCGCCCGAAGCGATTCTCGACGACATGGCTGCGGGGCTGGAACCCGGAGCGCGCTACCTGCGCATCGCCGACCGCGCCGAGGCGATCCGCACGGCCGTGATGCTCTCGCGTCCGGGCGATATCATCCTCGTGGCGGGCAAGGGGCACGAAACCTATCAGGTCGTCGGCGACGTGAAGCATCCTTTCGACGACCGGGAGGAGGTCCGCAGGGCCTTCGATGTATTGATCAAATAAAAAAAGCTATTATAAGACATGCTCTACCATCTTTTCAGGTATCTGGACGAGGTCTATGACCTTCCCGGCTCGGGAATGTTCCAGTACATCTCCTTCCGGGCCGCGGCGGCCATCATTCTGTCGCTGCTGATCGTCATCATTTTCGGACGTGCGATCATCGACTTCCTGCGCCGCAAGCAGATCGGCGAGGACATCCGCGACCTCGGGCTTCAGGGCCAGTTGCAGAAGAAAGGCACGCCCACGATGGGCGGCGTGATCATTCTCGTCGCCATCCTGGTCCCGATGCTGCTCGTCGGCAAGCTGGACAACGTCTACATCCAGTTGCTGCTCGTGTCGACCGTCTGGCTCGGTCTGATCGGCGGACTGGACGACTACATCAAGGTTTTCCGCCACAGGAAGGAGGGGTTGAAGGGCCGTTTCAAGATCGTGGGACAGGTGGGGCTCGGCATCATCGTCGGAACGACCATGTGGCTCTCGCCCGACATCGTCGTGCGCGAGAAGGTCACGCAGCCCGTGCAGACGGTCTATCTGAACGAGGACGGCACGGTGCTCGAAACCGTTCAGCGCCGCGTGGTCGTCAGTTCCGAGAGCCTCAAGACCACGCAGACGACCATCCCCTTCGTCAAGAACAACGAGTTCGACTACGGATGGCTGACGGGCGGGAACACCGTTGCCACATGGATTCTCTACGTGCTGGTCGCGATTTTCGTGGTGACGGCCGTGTCGAACGGCGCCAACCTCACCGACGGTCTAGACGGTCTGGCGACAGGCGTTTCGGTCCCGATCGTCGCCGTGCTGGGGGTGCTGGCCTATCTTTCGGGCCACATCGTCTACGCCGACTACCTCAATATCATGTATATTCCCGACAGCGGCGAAATGGTGGTCTTCGCCGCGGCGCTGGTCGGGGCGCTGGTGGGTTTCCTGTGGTATAACTCCTTCCCGGCGCAGATTTTCATGGGCGACACGGGTTCGCTGGCTATCGGCGGCGTGATCGCCGTTTTCGCGCTCTGCATCCGCAAGGAGTTGCTGCTGCCGCTGTTGTGCGGCGTCTTCCTGGTGGAGAGCTTTTCGGTGATGATGCAGGTCAGCTGGTTCAAGTACACCAAACGCCGCTACGGCGAAGGACGGCGCATCCTGCTGATGTCTCCGGTCCATCACCATTATCAGAAAAAGGGGATTTTCGAAACCAAGATCGTCCTCCGCTTCTGGATCATCTCGCTGCTGCTGGCGGCCATTACGCTGGTAACGCTGAAAATAAGATAATATGAAACAGATCGTCGTTCTGGGCGGTGGGATCAGCGGCTACGGTTCCGCGATCCTCGCCAAAAAGAAGGGGTTCGGGGTCTTCCTCTCCGATGCGGGGCGCATTGCCGACCGTTACAAGGCCAAATTGGACGAGTGGGAAGTCCCCTACGAGGAGGGAGGCCACACCGAGGAGCGCATTCTCGCGGCCACGGAGGTCGTCAAGTCCCCCGGCATTCCCGACACGGCCCCGATGGTGCGCAAGATCCGCGAGGCGGGCATTCCGGTGATCTCCGAAATGGAGTTCGCGGGCCGCTATATGGGCAAGGCCAAATGTATCTGCATCACCGGGTCGAACGGGAAGACAACCACCACGTCGCTCATCTACAAGATCATGCGCGACGCGGGCATGAACGTGGCGCTCGGAGGCAATATCGGCGAGAGTTTCGCCTGGTCGGTCGCTACGGGCGACTACGATTGGTATGTGCTGGAGTTGAGTTCGTTCCAGTTGGACGGCATGTACCGCTTCCGGGCGCATGTCGGGGTGCTGATGAACATTACGCCCGACCATCTCGACCGCTACGACCACTGTTTTCAGAATTACGCCGATTCGAAAATGCGGATTACGCAGAACATGACTTCGCGCGACTGGTTCGTCTATTCGGGCGATGACGAGGTGATCTGGAACGAGCTTCCGAAGTATGATTTGAGGATGCGCCAGCTGCCCTTCGCGGCCAAGAATGCCGTGGCCAGCGGTGCGGGCGACGCGTTTCTCTGCGACGGGAAATTCACCGCAACGGCCGGGAAGGCGTCGGTGGAGATCGACACCGCGAAAATGCAGATCAAAGGGCTGCACAACGCCTATAATGCCATGGCTGCGGCCCTCGCGACCCTTGCGGCGGGCGTCGCCCCGGCGAAGATCCGCAAATCGCTCTACGCCTTCGCGCCCGTCGAACACCGGCTCGAACCCGTGGCGGAAAAGGACGGCGTGCTGTGGATCAACGACTCGAAGGCCACGAACGTCGATTCGGTCTATTATGCGCTGGAGAGCATGACGCGTCCCGTGGTGTGGATCGCCGGCGGGACGGACAAAGGTAACGATTACGAACCGCTGAAGGCCTTTGCCCGGGCGAAGGTGCACACGTTGGTGTGTATGGGTCTCGACAATGCCAAACTGGTCCGGGAGTTCACGGGCGTGGTTCCGGAGGTGGTCTCGACCGATTCGCTCGAAGCGGCCATGACGGCGGCGAAGGCCGCAGCGCGTCCCGGCGACGCGGTGCTGCTGTCGCCTGCCTGTGCGAGTTTCGACCTTTTCCGGAATTACGAGAACCGAGGCGAACTGTTCAAGAACTGGGTCGGAGAAAAAGCATAGACGATGGTGCGTGACGAGAGCAGATACGACGACCGGGCGACGGCGGAGGCGGCGCGCGACGCCGTGCCGCGCGGCGGCAGGCGGGTTTCGGGGAGCAGTGACACAGCCTCCGGCGAGGGGTGTGCCTGCGGGACGGGGACGGCCGGGAAATCGGGGTTCCGTCTCTTTACGGGCGACCGCGTGCTGTGGATCATCGTCGCCGCGCTGGCGGTGATCTCGGTGCTTGTGGTCTACTCCTCGACGGCCAAGATGGCCTACGACGCCCACACGGCCCGCACGACGGCGCATTTCCTGCGCCAGCAGCTGTTGCTGCTGGTCGTCAGCCTGCTGATCATGGTCGCCGTGCAGAAGATCAACTGCCGCATTTACAATCTTCTGGCCCGGCCGGCCTATTTTCTTTCGGTGGCGCTGACCGTCGCCGTCTATTTCATCGGAGCGACGACCAACGGCGCGGCCCGCTGGATTCCGCTCGGCCCCTTCCAGTTCCAGCCTTCCGAGGCGCTGAAGGTCGCCACGGTGCTGTTTCTCGCCCAGCAGCTCGCCGGGCGGCAGTCGAAGATCGACAAAATCCGCATCGTGCCGACGTGGAAGTTCTGGACGTGGCGTTCGTCGCCCGTGCAGCGGAAAATCTGGCGCGAGGGTACGCGCCCCATTCTGCTGCCGGTCGTCGTCTCGGCAATGGTGATCTTTCCGGCGCACACTTCGTCGGCCGTGCTGGTGTGTCTGGCTTCGTGGGTGATGATGCTCATCGGCCGCGTGCGTTTCGGGGAGCTGGTCAAGCTCGTGGGATGGGGCGTTGCGGCCATCGTCGTCATCATGACGCTGAACCTCGGGCGCAGCGAAACCGCCGAAGGGCGCGTCTCGACGTGGATTCACCTCTGGACCAAGTCGCAGACCGAGAAGCCCATCGAACACCTCTCCGACACGGAGCGTTCGATGATCGCCATTTACAACGGCGGCATCCTGGGAGAAGGAGCCGGGCAGAGCGCGATGCGCGTGGAGATGATCCACCCCGAGAGCGATTATGCCTACGCCTTTTTCGTCGAGGAGTACGGATTTATCCTGGCCGTGCTGCTGCTGATGCTTTATCTGTGGGTCTTCTTCCGAGGAATCGAGATATTCCGGCGGTGCGGAACCGCCTTTCCGGGACTGCTGGTGCTGGGGCTTGCGCTGTTGATAACCTGCCAGGCGCTGCTGCATATCATGGTGACGGTGAATCTGATTCCCGAGACGGGGCAGACCCTGCCGCTGATCTCCCGCGGCGGTTCGTCGATGCTCTTCACGATGATCGCCTTCGGGATGATCCTGAGCGTCAGCCGCCAGAACGACGAACAGTCGCACGACCGGCCGAAAAGCGAAACGTTGTACGAAAAGTAAGAGGACCCGATGAAACAGCTGCTCTGCCTGCTTTTTGCCGCGGTGGCCGTAACGGCCTGCGCTCCCGCCGTTCCCGCCGGTGAATTCCGGATTGTCGGAAAAATCGAAAACGTGCCCGACAGCGCGGTAGTACGTCTTTATGAGCCGCAGGGGCAAATGTTACGGGGAATGGCCGTGGATACGCTCGTTGACGGCCGTTTTTCCTTCCGGGATACGATTTCTTCCCCGAAGGCCCTTCAGGTCTGCCTGCATATAGGGGATTACCAGGGAGGGGTGCTCGATATTTGGGCCGCTCCCGGAAAATGTACGGAAATTCGCGGTGAGGGTGAGCAGGCGTGGCTTTGGGAAGTCGTGTCGGACATTCCGGAGCAGAGAGACGAGGATATTTACCGCGCCCTGGTCGAACCCGAGATTCGTGAATTGAACAGGTTTCAGGGGATACTCCAGCCGCAGGAACTTACCCGCTATATGGAATTGTGCGGACAAATATCGGAGAAGACCGTGCGTCATATGCAGACGGCCCCCGTTACGGAAGTCTGGATGAATAGGTTTGCCGAGTGTGCCCGGTTCTTGCTGTACGGAATCGGTACGGCCCACAAAGCGGAAATGCTCGCGCTTTACGACCGGATGACGGAAGAACAGCGTCAGTCTCCGACGGGCCGGCGGATCGACGCCTGCCTCAATCCGGTGGCGACGGTCGGCGTCGGGGACCGGATGGCGGACGGCGATCTTTATGACATCGACGGTGACGTGCATCATTTGGCGGAATTTTTGGGGAAATACATCCTGCTTGAGTTCGGGAGCAAAGGCTGTGGGGCGTGTCTGGAGGCGATTCCCGAATTGAAAGAGATTGCGGAACGCTGCAAAGATCGGGTTGCAGTTGTGAATATCAGCCTCGATCCCGAGCCGGAGTGGAAGGAGTTTATTGCCGAAAAGCAGTTGGCCGGAAACCAATGGAACGAACTTGTAGACGGAGATACCGGACTTGGGAGTCGTTATGGGGTAAAGGGGATTCCGCATTTCGTGCTGATCGCGCCCGACGGTCGGATTCAGGATGTATGGCAGGGTTACGGCAAGGGAAGCCTGCAGGAAAAAATAGCGGAAAACATCAAGTGATATGGAAGACATTCGATTGGATAAATACCTTTGGGCGGTGCGGGTGTTCAAGACCCGCAGCGATGCCGCTGATGCCGTGCGTACGAACAAGGTGACGGTGAACGGCGCTTATGCCAAGCCTTCGCGCGAGGTGAAAATCGGCGATGTGATCGCCGTGCGCAAAATGCAGGTGACCTATTCCTACAAGGTGCTCGACCTGGTGTCGAGCCGTCAGCCGGCGAAAAACGTGCCTCTTTACTGTCTCAACGTTACTCCGCAGGAGGAGCTGGACAAACTCAACGTCCCGCGCGAGACGATCTTCATCGTCCGCGACCGCGGTACGGGCCGTCCCACCAAGAAGGAGCGCCGCGAGCTGGACGGGCTGATGGATGAGATTTACTACGAGGAGGAGGAATAAAAACAGAGACCCGGCAGGAGCGCAACCCTGTCTTTTTCCTGAAGAATTCGGAAGGGAAAAAGAAGGCATCCTGCCGGGTTCTTTTTTCTGCGGAATCCGGCAGGTCCGCGCAAAACGAAAGGGCGGCGCCGAATCCTGGCATCTGAGGCTTTTGGCGGGCCCTGCACAACCAGAAAACAGCACACACCCTTCCGGGGGTGCTGTATCTGTTGTGCATAAAATTCGCCAAAATTTCAGATGCTTCGATACAACGTACTATGTCAAGAACGCAATAAAGTCATAACTTTACCCAAAGGTAAAGAAAAAAAACGGAATTGCAAAAAAAGCGGCCCGAAAGCCGCGTTTCCTATTTCTTGTTGAAATTGGTCATGGTCAACTGTGTTCCCACGGTCGCGAACGACCGGATGGCATCGACAAAGACTTTCAGCCGCTCGGGAAGGGCCTTCCGTTCCTCGTCGGTCCATTCGCCCAGCACGTAGTCTACCTGATGTCCCTTCGGAAAATCGCCGCCTACGCCGAAGCGCATCCGGGCATACTCCTCCGTTCCGAGCAGTTCGGAGATGTTCTTCAGTCCGTTGTGTCCCCCGGCGCTCCCTTTCGGGCGCAGGCGCAGCGTGCCGAACGGCAGCGCGATGTCGTCCGAAATGACCAGCAGGTTCTCCGGCGGAATCTTCCCGGCATCCATCCAGTAGCGGACGGCCTTGCCAGAGAGGTTCATGTAGGTCGAGGGTTTCAGCAACACCAGTGTCCGTCCCTTGTATTTGGCTTCGGCGATGTCGCCGTAACGGGCCGTCGTAAAAGTAGTGTTGGACGCCTCTGCAAGGGCGTCCAACACGTTGAAACCGATGTTGTGACGGGTTCCGGCGTACTCGGCGCCGATGTTCCCCAGCCCAACAATGAGGTATTTCATATTCCCGGCTTATTTCGCAGCTTCGGCAGCTCCGCGCGACGCACGGGTTACGCGAACGGCGCAGACGGCGGTCGTAGCGGGGGTGATGAACTTCAGGTTCTCGATATCGAGGTCGCCGACGAAGATGGTCTTGCCTACGCCCAGTTCCGTAACGTCCACGACGATTTCGTCGGGAAGGTTCTCGACCAGTGCGCTGACGACCAGCTTGCGGGCCGACAGGGTCAGCTTACCGCCGACCTTCACGCCCTCGGCGTTGCCGGTCAGGCGTACCGGAATGGCGATCGAAACGGGTTTGCCTTCGGCGATGCGGTAGAAATCCAGGTGGAGGATCTCCTCGCGTACGGGGTGGAACTGTGCCTCACGCAGCACGGCCTGCTCTTTCTTGCCCTCGATGTCGAACTCTACGATGTAGGAGTTGGGGGTGTAGATCAGGGGTTTGATCTCGCGGGGGTCTACCGAGAAGGTCTCGGTCTCGCCGTTGCCGCACAGTACGCAGGGGACCATGCCCTCGCGGCGGACCGCCTTGGCGGCCTTCTTGCCGAAATCGGCGCGTTTTACGGCCTTGACTGAAATGGTTTTCATAATGAAAAGTTTGTTTTTTAATGTGTTACCTTCGGCGGTTCTCAATGCGGCCTCTGCGGACCGCATCCCATTTCCGCCTGCTTTGGGAGCGCAAAGTTAGTGTAAATAATCGGAAATGAAAAATCAGCGGCCGAAAAATCGTCCTTTGCCGGAAAAACAAGAGGCGGAACCGTCGTTCCGCCTCTTGGGGATATGCTTTTGCGGCAGGTTATTCGATCCCGCGGATGTGTTTCTCCCATTTCCAGGCGGCGCGGAGCGTCTCGTCGAGCGTGCGCTCGGCCGTCCAGCCCAGTTCGGTGTTCGCCAGGGTCGGGTCGGCCCAGATGGCGATGATGTCGCCCGCACGGCGCGGCGCGATCTTGTAGCAGAGTTTCAAGTCGTTGACCTCCTCGAATTTATGCACCAGTTCCAGTACCGAGACGCCGCGGCCCGTGCCGACATTGAAAATCTCGTAGGCCTGCTTGTTCTTGTCGCCGGCCATGCGGTTGATTGCGGCCACGTGGGCTTTCGCGAGGTCCACGACGTCGATGTAGTCGCGGATGCACGACCCGTCGGGCGTCGGGTAGTCGTCGCCGAAGACCGAGAGGCACTCGCGCAGTCCGGCGGCGGTCTGCGTGATGAAGGGCACGAGGTTCTGCGGCACGCCGCGCGGCAGTTCGCCGATCAGGGCCGAGGGGTGTGCGCCGATGGGGTTGAAGTAGCGCAGCGCGATGCCTTTCATGCCGGGGTAGGCGGCGAGCGAGTCGCGCAGGATGTCCTCGCACATCTGCTTGGTGTTGCCGTAGGGCGAGGTGGCCGGCTTGCGGGGCGTCTGTTCCGTCACGGGCTGCTTCTCCGGTTCGCCGTAAACGGTGCACGACGACGAGAAGACGATGTTCCGGCGGCCGAATTCACGCATCAGGCCGATGACGTTCATGAACGAGGTGAGGTTGTTGCCGTAGTATTCGAGCGGCTTCTGAACCGACTCGCCCACGGCCTTCGACGCCGCGAAGTGGATCACCGAGTCGAACTCGTACTGTTCGAAGACCTTGCGGAAAGCAGCCCGGTCGCAGCAGTCGACCTCGACGAAGGGAATGTCCACGCCCGTGATCTTGCGCACGCCTTCGACGGCGTTGAGGTCGCTGTTCGAAAGGTTGTCGACGATCACCACGTCGTAGCCGGCGTTGATGAGTTCCACGGAGGTGTGCGAGCCGATGTAGCCTGCACCGCCGCTGACCAATACACACGATTTTTTCATAGGTAGCTGGTTGTTATTTGAGCAACAAAGGTATTAAAAAATTATGCGGCGGCAAAAAAACGCCGCTGAAAAAACCATGCGGAAGCGTTGGAAACAGGTCGAATAACAAATTGTAACCCGGCGCGAGAAAAAAGCGTTCGGAAAGTGTCGGTTTTCGGAAATTTATCGTACATTTGTAACAGATCGACACTTTGCGCTCGGAATTTCATCAAAAAATTAACGGATATGTACGGGAAAATCAAGGAGTACCTGCAGCATGAACTCGCCGAAATCGAGGCCGCAGGGCTTTACAAACGGGAAAGGATCATCGCTTCGCCCCAACGGGCCGAAATCGAGGTTGCAGGTCGGAAGGTGCTTAACTTCTGTGCCAACAATTACCTCGGACTATCGGACAACCCGCGGCTGATCGAAGCCGCCAAACGCGCCATGGACAACCGCGGTTACGGTATGTCGTCCGTGCGTTTCATCTGCGGCTGCCAGGACATCCACAAGGAGTTGGAAAAGGTAATAGCCGACTATTTCGGCACGGAGGACACGATTCTCTACGCCGCCTGCTTCGACGCCAACGGCGGCGTGTTCGAACCGCTCTTTACGGAGGAGGACGCCATCATCTCCGACTCGCTGAACCACGCTTCGATCATCGACGGCGTGCGTCTGTGCAAGGCCGTGCGTTACCGTTACGCCAATGCCGACATGGGCGAACTGGAAGAGTGCCTGAAGAAGGCGCAGGCCCAGCGGTTCCGCATCGTCGTTACCGACGGCGTATTCTCGATGGACGGCAACGCCGCACCGCTCGACAAGATCTGCGCCCTGGCGGAAAAGTACGATGCGCTGGTGATGGTCGACGAGTGTCATTCGGCGGGTGTGCTGGGCAAAACGGGCCGCGGCATCACCGAACTCTACGATCTGCGCGGGCAGGTGGATATCCTCACGGGTACGCTCGGCAAGGCCTTCGGAGGCGCCGTGGGCGGATTCACCACCGGCCGCAGGGAGATCATCGACATGCTGCGCCAGCGTTCGCGTCCCTACCTCTTCTCCAACTCGCTGCCCCCTGCCGTGGTCGGTGCCGGGATCGAGACCTTTAAGATGCTCACGGAGAGCCACGAACTGCACGACCGGCTGGTGGCCAACGTCGAACATTTCCGCGCCGGAATGATGGCGGCGGGTTTCGACATCAAACCCACCCAGTCGGCCATCTGCGCCGTGATGCTCTACGACGCCAAGCTGTCGCAGGAATTCGCCGCGAAATTGCAGGACGAGGGTGTTTTCGTCACGGGATTCTACTACCCCGTGGTTCCCAAGGGCCAGGCGCGTATCCGTGTGCAGGTCTCCGCGGGCCACACCACCGGGCAGCTCGACCGCTGTGTCGCCGCCTTCACGAAGGTCGGCAAAGAACTGAACGTAATCAAATAACCCTACCGCTATGGCTAAAACCGCATTGGACGCGATCGACCGCAAGATCCTCAAATACCTCATCAAGAACGCACGTATGCCTTTTCTGGAGATCGCCCGCGAATGCGGCATCTCCGGCGCCGCCATCCACCAGCGCATCCGTAAACTTGACGAGTCGGGCGTGATTCTCGGGAGCCGTCTGATCGTCGACCCCAAGATGATGGGCTTCGACGTCTGCGCCCACATCAGCATCACACTCAAGGACCCGCAGCTGCTGACCAAGACGGTCGAGGAACTGAAGAAGGTCCCCGAAATCGTGGAGTGCCACTTCATCACGGGTAAAGGCAACATCCTCGTGAAACTCTACTGCGTGGACAACGAACATCTCATGCGCACGATCTTCAACAGCATCCTGCGCATCCAGGGACTCGCCACGACCGAGACCTACATTTCATTGCAGGAGGTGTTCCAGCGCGAGGTGAATATCGACTTTATAGACGAATGATCCTTCCGGATCTTCGAATGGAAAAAGGAGCGGATTTACCCGCTCCTTTTTTATATTCCGTCGGGCCTTTTGTCGCGGTCGCGCAAACGGAGGACTCTCTGACGTGCATCTGCTATCTGTAATGCTTTATTTGTAATAGGGTAGATTTTCCTGCATTACTATGTCGATGGGCATCGTATAATGATTGCCCTTGCCTTCCTGTTTGTAAATCAGATGCTGCATCATCTCTTTGATGGCGTTGAACCCTTGTAATTCAGGCCTCTGGCAGAGAAGTGCCGTTATCGATCCGTTTTTGATACATCTTATGTTGTTGGACGTCAGGTCGAAGGAGATGATGATAATATCGTCGATTCCCTTTTTTCGGAGAATGTCTGCGATGATGTATCCCCGGGAGTTCATCACGGCGATGCCCCGGATGTCCCTGTTAGCCCGGATGAATTCCACGATGCTCTTTTCGTTCTCTTCCGGATTGAGCACCGAAAACGATGCTTCCCGGATCCGATCGGTAAGACCCGACCGGGCCATGTAGTCCTTGAATCCGCGGCGTCTTTCGAGCGATGTGCTCGCCCGTTCGTTGCCGGTGCGCTGTGCCCCGAGAATGGCGACGGAACCCTCTTTGGCCGACATCGAGTGCAGGAGTTTTCCCAGGAGGAAGCCGCAGGTGTAGTGGTCGGTCGTGAAAGTTGCGATAGGACGGGTGTCCGGAATTACGGAATCGACGAAGATATAGGGAATGTTCGCTGCATCAAGCCTGTTGCACAGTTCCTGGGTTTCCTGGACGAAGGTCGGGCCGATGATAACGGCGTCGGGTTCTTGGTCGGAGATGCTGTTGAATGCGGATTTGCAGGAATATATGTCGTACTGGTTGTAGTAGGCGTAGTTGCAGGAGATATTGATGTCCGAATACTCTTCGATGGCGTGCTCGATACCCGACTGGATGGAACTCCAGTACTCTCCGGGACTGGCGACGGGGGTGGTGACAGTGATCCTGAAAGTCTTTCGGCAGGAGATGGCCGAGATGTGGAGGTTGAACTTGTAGTTTACTTCGGCCAGTACCCGCTCCACGGATTCCCGGCTCGTCCGGGAGACGTTGCCCCGGTTGTGCAGGATTCGGTCGACGGTCCCGGCGGAGACGCCGGCCATCTTTGCAATATCTTTGATTTTTATCTTCTGCCGTACCATCTGTATCTGTCTTTCAGGATTCATCCGTTGCAAATTTATCACAAATTATTTTGCTTTTCAAAAAAAATAGTTACATTTGCAAGGTGTGTACGAACACAGGCGGCTGAAAAGCTGTGAAGAAGCAGGGGATTGGAGGGTTTATGATTTTGAATATCTGTAATATAATTGTTTTTTCTTCTGTTGATTTCGACAGGAGTTTGATATGGCACCTGTGTTCGATTTTCTTTATCGCTTCGCCAGGGTGTTTCATTCGGATTTCCGGAACCGCAATTTCCCCCCCCCTCCGTTAACGCGGCTTTCCGATACGCCTTGCATTCGATCTGAATATTCATTCCGACCAGTATTTCGTGAAGACATCTTCCTGTTCTCTGGGGAGGATGGAAAAAATCGGTTATACACGCATGGTAATTTCTGTGTAACCGAATCTTCCGAATCGCTCCGGGAAAAGGGTCGCTTGTCTCAGGGTTGCGTTTCTTTTGTTTTCCGAAGTATGATTTTGCCCGTAGCCGGATCCGGCGTACGGAGATCCTTTGTTGCCGCAGTGCGCTCATTTTGGCGTTTATTTCGTGTACGAACACATTTTGTTCTGATTTCAGGCCCTCCGATAAGGCGGTTTTCCGGCCAGTTTTCCATCTTCTGAAAAACCAAAACCCAACCTATGATAAAACTTTACCTACTACTGACCGTCAACCTATTTACGATTTGTTTCTGTGCGACTGCTTCCGCGCAGAAGGTTCCTGCCGAAACCTACATAGACTTTAACAAGAACGGCAGGATGGATGTCTACGAAGATCCCTCGGCAGACGTGGAAGATCGCATCGAGAATCTGCTTGCACAGATGACGCTCGATGAAAAGACCTGCCAGATGGTAACCCTCTATGGTTATTTGCGCGTGCTTCAGGATGATCTGCCTACGCCCGAATGGAAAACCAAGCTCTGGAAAGACGGAATAGGTGCGATCGACGAACACCTCAACGGATTTCGCGGATGGGGCGTTCCCGTCTACGAAAGCCCCTATTTATGGCCGGCATCCAAGCATGCCTGGGCACTCAACGAGGTGCAGCGCTTTTTTGTCGAAGAGACCCGGCTGGGCATTCCGGCGGATCTCACCAACGAAGGCATTCGCGGTGTCGAGGCTTATCGGGCGACCAATTTCCCGACCCAGCTCGGGCTGGGGCATACCTGGAACCGTGAGCTGATCCGCCGCGTGGGGTATATCACGGGACGCGAGGGACGCCTGCTCGGTTACACCAATATCTATGCGCCCATTCTCGATGTGGGGCGGGACCAGCGCTGGGGCCGTTATGAGGAGGTCTACGGCGAAGATCCGTATCTGGTGGCCGAACTCGGCGTGCAAATGGTGCTCGGGCTTCAGCAGGATTACCAGGTTGCCGCTACTTCGAAGCATTACATCGCCTATTCCAACAACAAGGGCGCCCGGGAGGGCATGTCGCGCGTCGATCCCCAGATGCCGCCGCACGAGGTGGAGAATATCCACGTCTATCCGTGGCGCGAGGTTATTGCCCGGGGCGGCCTGCTCGGAGTGATGAGTGCCTACAACGATTACGACGGCTATCCGATCCAGAGCAGCGGCTACTGGCTTGGCGAACGGCTCCGCAAGGATTTCGGATTCAGGGGTTATGTGGTTTCCGACAGCGATGCGGTCGAATATCTCCATACCAAACACCGTGTTTCGCCGGATATGAAAGAGTCCGTTTATCAAAGCGTTATGGCGGGCCTGAATGTGCGCTGCACGTTCCGCTCCCCGGACAGTTATGTGCTGCCGCTGCGGGAACTGGTTCGTGAGGGACGCATTCCGATGCGTGTCATCGACGAACGGGTGCGGGACATTCTCCGGGTCAAATTCCTCGTGGGGCTTTTTGATAACCCTTATCAGACGGATTACGAGGCTGCGGACCGGGAAGTGGACGGGCCGGAGAACAACGCTGTTGCGCTTCGTGCTTCCCGTGAGTCCCTCGTGCTGCTCAAAAATGCGGGCAACACCCTTCCGCTCGACGCTTCGCGGTTGAGACAGGTGGCCGTAATCGGTCCGAACGCCGACGAAACTGCATTCGTGCATACCCATTACGGACCGCTCGCCACGGAGGCCGTATCGGTTTACGAGGGGTTGTCGAAGGCCCTCGGAAACAAGGTTCGCGTCGTTTATGAGAAAGGCTGCGAACTGGTCGATGCCGATTGGCCGCTTTCGGAGATTCTGCCAACGGAACCGGCGGAAGAGGAACTTGCGATGATCCGCAGGGCGGTCGAAGCGGCACGGGCGAGTGATGTGGCGGTTGTGGTGGTGGGCGGCGGCCCGCGGACCTGCGGGGAGAACAAAAGCCGCACGAGCCTCGACCTGCCGGGGCGCCAGGAACTTTTGCTGCGGGAGGTGCATAAGGTCGGCAAGCCGATGGTCGTCGTGCTGATCAACGGACGTCCGCTCTCGATCAACTGGGCGGCGGCTCATGCCGACGCGATTCTCGAAGCGTGGTATCCCGGGTCGCACGGTGGTACTGCGATCGCCGAGGCGCTGCTCGGGGAGTATAATCCGGGCGGCAAGCTTACGGTGACCTTTCCCAAGACCGTGGGGCAGATACCTTTCAATTTCCCTGCGAAGCCCAATTCCCAGGTCGACGGGCCTCGGAAACCAGGCTTGGACGGCAATCAGTCGCGCATCAACGGGGCGCTCTACGATTTCGGTTTCGGGTTGAGTTATACGACTTTCGCCTATTCGAATCTCGAACTTTCGGACCGGGAAATCCGGCCTGACGAGTCGTTCGAGGTGGCGTTCGACATTACCAATACAGGCTCCCGGCGGGGCGACGAGGTGGTGCAGCTCTACGTGCGCGACTGTATCAGTTCGATCACGACCTATGAAAAAACGCTCAAGGGCTTCGAGCGCATCGGCTTGGAGCCGGGCGAGAAGAAACGGGTGAGGATGACCCTCACGCCGAAGGACCTTTCGCTGCTCGATGCCGCGATGCAAAGGGTCGTGGAGCCGGGTGAATTCGACATTTTGGTCGGCGCCTCTTCGACGGACATCCGCCTTGCCGGCCGTATCCGGGTCGTGGACGGCGCAGGCGCAGCGGCGGAGCCACTCGCAGCGGCGGAAATCCGTTTCCCGGCGACTGTCGCCCGGGGCGGGGAGGTAACCCTTCCGGTGCGGGACGACCTGGACATCGGCGGACTGACCATCCGCTGGAGCCGGGGAACCGACTGCGCGTTCGAAATACTTATTTCCGACGGCGGAGGGCAGTTCCTGCCCGTTTTCTCGGGGAAAGCCGCGGGACGGGGCGTGCAAGAGTGTGTGTTCGAACCGACCAAGGCGAGCGAAGTCCGGATCAGCGTTGTCCGGGGTAAGGGTGTCGTTGCCGGTGTCGAAAACGAAGCGATCCGAAAATAACCTTAAAGCTTATCATATGAAAAAAACTGCTACCATTCTATGTGCGCTGGCGTTTCTGGGACTCGGTGTCTCGTCGTGTTCCGATCTGGAAGATCTCGAAAATGATCTTTCGGACCTCGACGGACGAATCGAAGCCCTCGAAGCCCGGATGAAGAGCTTGAACGAGAGCGTCGAGGCTATCGGCGCGCTTACCCGCGCTACTACGGTCAACAGCGTGACGTTCGAGGACAATGTCTATACCGTCGTTCTCTCGGACGGGACCGAACTGACGCTCACGGTCGGGGAGGCCGGTGTGGGGAACGTCCCGCTGATTACCGTCGACGACGACGGGTTCTGGATGGTCGACTACCGTGACGGCAAGGGTGCGGTCTACCTGACCGATAACGGCCGCAAATTCTGTTCGACCGGGAAGGATGCCGTAACCCCCGTGTTCAGCGTGGACCCGGAGGGCTATTGGATGATGGATTACGGCGACGGCCCGGTACATGTCCTGGATTCCAAGGGCGGCAAGGTTCTGGCGACCTCCTCCGAGGAGACCCTCGACCCGCTTTTCGAGGAGGTCGTTTATGATAAGGCGGCTGGGACGCTGACGGTGACTCTCCGGGCCGACGGCCGCAAAATCTCGCTGCCCGTCGTTCCCGATTTCCTGCTGGCGCTCTCGAACGCCGACGGACTTCAGCTTTTCGATTACGGGCAGACGAAAGTCTTTCCGGTGCGGAGCAAAGGCGTGGGCGACGCTATAGTGCAAACGCCTCTCGGATGGTCGGCCGTGCTCGAAGAGGGTTCCTTCTCCGTCACGGCTCCGATTCAGACCCGCTCGACCCCGGTTGCCGATTCTGATACCGATGTGGTGATCGTGGCGCAGTCGGCCTCGGGCAGATACATCAGCGTCTCGAAGGTTCGCGTGTCGCTTTCCGATGCCGAAATCGATCTCGATCCCCGGGCTACGGTGACGCCCGACGGGGTTCCGACCGCCACAACCCTCGGGTTTCTCGTGACGCTCGAAGAGGCGACTTCGTATAAGTACATTCTCCGGAAGAACCGCGAAGCCGTTCCCGCTTACGATGAAGTGAAGGAGAGCGGTATCGAGTCTTCCGAATCCCGCTTGCTTTTGGAGGAACTCGATCCGAGGACCGGCTATACGCTCTATCTCATCGCCTGCAACGGGGATATTCATGCTTCGGAACTGGTGACTGCCTCCGCAACCACGGCGAATCCGGATTATGCCAGCTATTACGCGGCTTACGAGAGCGGTGCGGAACTGGAGATCGGCGGACTGGTCGTCAGCAAAGCCGTTTTCGGGGAAGCCACGCTGCTGACCGAGGAGACGAAGACCATTACGGCGGACGGCGTTTACTTCGTACCCGACGGCGTGACGGCGACGTATGCTTCGGGGACGCGGAATACGCTGATCGTCATCGGAGACAATCCATCGGGACGGGGCGAATTCACGATCACGACTACCCGGATAACCTTCAATCCCACCAACCGGGGGCATTTCGTCCTGTTCAACTTGCATTTTGGGCTCTCCACCGCGAACGGCGAAGGACAGATCCTGTTTTATCCGAACAGTACGGCCGGCGGCATGATGCAGACCGTGGCGATGGAGGACTGCGACCTGGATCTGACGGGTTTCCAGGGGTTCTCGTTTACAGCGTCCAGGACGGCCGATACGCCGATCGGCATTGAAAACGTATCGTTCGTCGATTGCGACATAAACGTCGGCCCTTCGACCCGGTTCGGTTACTTCTTCCAGTACCGCGAGCATGGCTCGATCGGCAACGCCGTCTTCCGGAACAACGTCATCTGGAGCGGCAATGCCGCCAATGCAACGCGTATTTTCAACCTTTCGATGGGGCAGAGCGAGGCTCAATATGCCGTCGCCGCGCCGGTTGGAAGCCTCGAATTCGAACGCAATACGTGGATCAATTGCAAGCCGTCGGTCATCAACATCGTGAAGAACGTCGGCCGTCTGGTCATCCGGAACAATCTTTTCTACGGTACGATCACGCAGCACACGCCTTTCATCACCTACGAGGCGGGATGCGTGCCGTCATCCGGTGAAATCGCCGACAATCTGGGTTACAATACGAACGGGACGGGTACTCCCTATTGGAAGGCCGTCAACAACAGTTTTCTGTTTCCGGGTTCCAGAGAATTCTCCATGACCAAGGAGAATCCTTTCGGCGGAGGTCGGTTCGATACGGCGACGGGTGTTTTCGTTCCGGGTGCGGCCTACGCCTCTTACGGCGCCCGGCGGTAAAATGTATGAATCAGAAATTATGCAAAGATGAAACGAATCTTTTCAACGATCCTGTTCGCCGCGGCTCTGGCGGGGCTGGTGGCGTGTGCGGACATCGACGGACTCCGGTCCGATGTCGACGACCTCAAATCGAGGGTGACGGCACTCGAAAAGCAGGTGGATATTTTTAACGGGAATATCGAGACACTGCAGCTTCTTGCAACTTCTTCGACCATCAATACCGTGACCGAGACGGCCGACGGTTACGAACTGCTGATGAGCAACGGCCGGATCATTACGCTGAAAAACGGGGCCGACGGCGAGGGGGTCACACCGATCCTCTCCATCGATGCCGAGGGGTATTGGATGGTCGATTACCGGGACGGAGAGGGTTTCAGACCCATTTTCCGCGACGGTGAAAAGGTGAAGGCCGTCGGACTCGACGGCGTGACCCCCGTCTACGGCGTCGACGCCGAGGGGTATTGGACGATCGATTGCGGCGGCGGCCCGGTGAACGTGCTCGATGCGCAGAACAACAAGGTGAAGGCGACGGCGGAGTCCAGCGTGGGCAATCCGTTTTTCTCCTCTGCCTATTACGACGAAGCCGGGGAAACGTTCGTAGTGGAGCTTCGGGACGACGACAAAACCGTTCTGAACATTCCTGTCGTCGATAATTTTCTCTTTTCGATCTCCGACGCCTCCGGGGAACAGCTATTCAAAGCCGGCGAGACAAAGATCTATCCGATTGTGAAAAAAGGCGTCGGCGCGACGGTGGTCACCAGACCCGAAGGATGGACCGTGCGTCTCTCCTCCTCTGAAATCGCCATAACCGCACCTGCGCAGGACGGCAGGACGCGGGGCGCGGTCGCCGACACGCGCACGGACGTGGCCGTATTGGCGTATTGCACGTTCGACGACTATGCGACGATCACCAAAGTGAAGGTTTCGCTCGAAGGGGCTTCCGGCACTCACGATCCCCGGGCTTCGATCTACGAGGAAGGCGAGGTCACGACTTCCGAGATCGGCTACACCGTGACGCTGTCGGATGCGACCTCCTATAAATACGTGTTCCGCAAGACCTCGGAGGGCGCTCTCACGCTGGAGGAGGTCGCCGAACAGGGAACTCCTTCCGAGGAAACCGCCTTGCGCTTTCAGGGATTGGAGGCACGGACCGAATATACCCTCTATGTGTTGCCTTACCATGAGGAGACCGCCGGGACCGAATTGGCGACCTGTACTATCCGCACGGCAGAACCCGTCTATACGAGTTATTACGAGGCGTATAATGCCGGCGAAGTGCTGACGGTCGGCGGGCTGGCGATCAGCAAATCCCTTTTCGGGGAAGCCGTGCTGCTGACCGAGGAGACGAAAACCATCAAGACGGATGGCGTTTACTTCGTGCCCGACGGCGTGACGGCCGCGTATGGCAGCGGCGCCGGCAAGCGGGGGAACCTGATCGTTGTCGGGGATAACCCGTCGAAGCGGGGAGAGTTCGCTTTTGTCGGAACGGTGACCCGGATTGATTTCGATCCGGCCCGGGGCGGGAATTTCGTGCTCTGCAACCTGCATTTCAAACTGGCTACGGACAGCGGCCAGGGGCAGATTCTCTTCTTCCCGAACAACGAGAGCGGCGGCACGATGAATACGGTGGCGTTCGAGAATTGCCGGTTGGACCTGACCGGATTGCAGGGGCTTTCGTTTACCACCGATACCCGGTCGGAAAGTACGGGAATCCGTCTCGAGAACGTTTCGTTCGTCGACTGCGATATTTGTGTCGGCACCGACACGAGGTTCGGTTACTTCTTCCAGTACCGGAAACACAATTCGTTCGGGAGTTTCATTTTCCGGAACAATGTGGTCTGGAGCGGTTCCACGACGAATGCGGCGCGCCTGATCAACGGCGTGAACAGTGCATCCGCCGCTGACTTTGCCATCGGAAGTCCGGTTACGAACCTGGAGATCGAAAACAATACCTGGATCAACTGCAAGGGAACGCCGGTTTGCTATGTGAAGAGCGTGGGAAATTATGTGCTCCGGAACAATATTTTCCATGCGGCGATCACGAGCTATACGCCGGTTCTCCGTTATTCGGAGACGGCCGAACTCAACGGTGCGCCCGTGACGGGGGCAGTCTGCGACAATCTCGGTTATGTCAACGGCTCGGCCGCCGTCTGCTGGAAGGCCGCCAATCCCAATACGCTCGATCTCGACGGTTACGTGCAGATTGTGAATTGTCCGGCCGATCCCTTCGACGGGGGCAGATTCGACACGGCAGAGGGCATTTTCGTTCCGAATGCGGACTATGCCTCTTATGGCGCTCAAAGGTAGTAAATGCAAAAAATCGAAATTATGAAAAGACTGATAAGCGTTTTTTCGCTATTGATGATATGCTGTCCGCTGCTTCTCCGGGCCCAGCATGTCGCCGTGACCGGAAAGGTCACGGATATTTCCGGGGCGCCCGTCGTCGGGGCGACGGTCTATCAGGACGGAAAGACCTCCAACGGTACTGCGACGGACGCCAAAGGCGTTTACCGCATATCCGTTCCCGGGAACGCCACGCTGGTCTTCTCCTACCTCGGCTATCGGACCGAGTCGGTGAAGGTGGCGGGGAAGACGAAGGTGGATGTGGTGCTCGAGGAGGACAAACTGACACTCGATGCCGTCGAGGTCGTGAGCGTGGGCTACGGATCGGTGGCGCGGCGGGACCTTACCGGGTCGGTCAGCAAGGTCGAAATGGACGAGTTGTTGAAAACCACCAACTCGAACTTCGACCGGGCCATTGCGGGCAAAATCGCCGGCGTGGTGGTCACCAGCCCCGACGGACAGATCGGCGCCGAGGCGAACATCACCATTCGCGGTAACAACTCTCTGACGCAGAGCAACGCTCCGCTTTATGTCATCGACGGTTTCCCGACCGAGAGTTCGATGGCCGTGGCGCTGAATCCTGCCGACATCGAGTCCATCGACGTGCTGAAGGATGCTTCGGCGACGGCTATTTACGGCGCCCGCGGCGCCAACGGCGTCATCGTCATCACGACCAAGCAGGGCGTGGAGGGCCGGGCGAAGATCAATTTCTCCGCCAATTGGACCGCCAGCAAGATTCTCAACAAACCCGAGATGATGGATGCTTACGAATTCGCGGGTTACATGTTCGACTACCTCGATGTACTCGGCTCGACCTCGAATCCGTACAGCCGGAATCCCGACGATCCTTCGCATCCCTATACGGTGGAAGATTATGCTCGTGTGAAAGGGGTGGACTGGCAGGACAACGTCTACCGGACAGCGCTTATGCAGCAGTACAACGTTTCGATTTCGGGCGGCAGCAAGACCGCCGGAAACCGCTACAACGTTAGTCTCTCGGCGTTGGATCAGGACGGTATCATCGTCAACTCCAATTTCCAGCGTTACCAGGGCAAGGTCAATTTCTCGCAGAACATAGGCAAGAAGATTCGTCTCGACCTGAATGTCAATTATTCGAGGTCGGTGACCAATGGCATGAACCCGACCAGCCCCTCTTCGCAGCAGACCGCTTCGAGCTGGTTTATCTACTCGCTGTTGGGGTATCGCCCGATCAAGCCGCTCTATCTGATGAAGGACGGCGGTTCGATGCTCGACGAATATATGGATGAAAACCTGGACGACAGTTCGGACTACCGGTTCAATCCGGCGAAGACCGTCCGGAACGAGTATCGGAAGAATATGCTGGATTATCTGGCTGCCAACGGGGCTTTCAACTACGAAATCATCCGCGGACTCAAGCTCAAGATTTCCGGCGGATATACGATCAACAACCGTAAGCGCGAGGAGTTCAACGGTTCGCAGACCGCGACCGGATACTCCGGTTCCCGGGCGGGCAAAGGCATCAACGGAGGTGTCTATTACACCAATACGACTTCGTGGCTCAACGAAAACACGCTGACCTGGGACAAGCACGTCCGCAATGCCCACCACCTCCAGTTGCTCGGCGGTTTTACGCTTCAGGGGCAGAATCAGTCCTATCAGGGTGTCGCGTCGAACAATATGACGACCGAGTCGCTCGGTGTGAACGGGCTTCATACGGGCGATTACCAGACGGTGACACCCTACGAGTACGACTGGATTCTGATGTCCGCCCTGTTCCGCGTCAACTACAATTACAAGTACAAGTATTACCTCACAGCTTCGTTCCGCGCGGACGGCTCCTCCAAATTCCCGGTGAACAACCGCTGGGGGTATTTCCCGTCGGTGGGCCTCTCCTGGAATTTCAACCGTGAGAACTGGTTCAAGGGCGCTTCGTGGCTGAGTACCGGTAAACTCCGCGCTTCGTGGGGCATGACGGGCAACAACCGTACGACCACGCCTTATGATTTTTACAGCCAGATCACGACCCTGCCGGGAAGTACGTCGAGCATGGACTATGTCTTCGGCGGGCAGATCGTTCCGGGCTATTACCCGTCGAACATGAGCAACGACCAACTCAAGTGGGAGACGACCGAGCAATACAATGTCGGACTCGATTTCGGCGTATTCGACAACCGTTTGAAACTGACGGCCGACGTCTACCTGAAGAATACTCGCGACCTGCTTTTTTCGGCGACCATTCCGGCGACATCGGGGTATCAGACCGCGATGCTCAATGTCGGCTCTATGCGGAACAAGGGTCTGGAGCTGACGCTCGACGCCGTTCCTGTCAGGACCCGGAACTTCAGCTGGAGCGTGAACTTCAACATCGCCTTCAACCGCAATACCGTCACCGCGCTGAACGACAACCAGTATTCGCTATTTTCGAAGATCAACTGGAACATGGACTATAACAGCCAATATCCCTACATCACCCAAGTCGGGAAATCCACGGGCCTGATATACGGTTATCTCTACGAAGGAACTTATAAGGCGGAGGAATTCAATAATGGTACGAGCCTTAAGGCCGGGATTCCTTACCTGAAGAGTATCAGCCGGGAGAGCCTTCGTCCGGGTGACCCCAAATATTCCGACATCAACGGCGACGGCGTCATCGATGACAACGACCGCACGGTGATCGGACGGGGACAGCCCATTCATACGGGAGGTTTCTCCAACACGTTCGATTTCTACGGGTTCGATCTCAACATCTTCTTCCAGTGGAGCTACGGCAACGATGTGCTGAATGCCAACCGCTACGTTTTCGAGGCGGGCCGGAAGGGCGATCTCAACCAGTACAGGAGCTATCTGAACCATTACGATGCGGAGCGGAATCCGAACAGCGACATCCCGAGAATTTATGCCAAAGGCGTATACGAATACTCCGGGCGTGTCGTCGAGGACGGTTCCTACCTGCGGCTGAAAAACATTACGCTGGGTTACACGCTCCCGAGGAAGGTGTTGAGGAAGATGCATTTCGACACGATGCGCATTTACCTCTCGCTGGATAACGTCTGCACCTGGACGAACTATTCCGGCGTGGATCCCGAGGTCTCGACCCGGAATTCCGTTCTGACTCCGGGGTTCGACTGGTCGGCCTATCCGCGGGCATTCAGCGTTACGGGCGGAATTTCATTCACTTTTTAATCGGAAAGACCATGAAAAGAATCGGAAAAATAGCGGTACTGGCCGTGACGACGTTGACGGCGGCTTCGTGCAGCCTGCTCGACGTCGAGCCGACCGTCATCATGAAGGATACATATTACAATACGGAGCAGGAGGTCCTGCACGGGCTGGCCGGAGTCTACGGGGCGATGAACAACGAGGACTTCTACGGAAGCAACTATTCGATCATCTGCTCGCTGAACGACGATTTGTCTTATTGCCGGGCGTCGTCGGCGACCTATCAGATCGACTTCCTGGAGCACAGCGCCGGGTCGATCGAGGTTTATAACCTCTGGACCGCCATCTATAAAGGGGTCAAGAACGCCAACGCTTTTATGAACGCGATGCGGGATTCGGACCTGGATCCCGACGGGTTCTACTATCACGAAGGTCGTTTCATGCGCGCCTATTACCACTTTCTGCTTGCACAGTGCTGGGGTGACGTGCCCTTGCTGGACTTTGAGAACACGAGCGCCCAGAAACTGCATATCGCCAAGACGCCGCAGTACGACGTGCTCAAATGGGTGATCGACGAAATGGATGCGTGCCTGGATTATCTGCCCGAGACTCTGGACAATGCACCTTCCCGGGTAACGCGTACGACGGCGGAGGGCATTCTGGCCCGGGTTTGCCTTTTCACGGCCGGGGCTACGGTCGACCGGGGCGCGGACTCTGCGGACGACTACTACAAAAAAGCGATGGATTACAGTTGGGCGGTTATCGACAGCGGGCTTCACGACCTTAATCCGGACTATTCCGACGTCTTCATCAGGATGATTTCGGACAAATACGACACCCAGTACCGGGAGTCGATGTGGGAAGTCGAGTTCAAAGGCAACCGCGAAGATGCGAACAACTGGACGAACGGTCGGATCGGGGAGTTGAACGGTCTGCAAAGTTCTCCGAGCGGAAATTACGACCAGTGCAAGTGCAACTATTCCTATGCGCGCTACAACGGTTCGCTCTATCTGTGGGACCTCTATTGGCAGGCGGACCGCACCGACGACGAGCAGGCTCAGAAGACGATTTCGGATGTGCGCCAGAACTGGAACATGCCGCCGTACAATTATGCCGGGTCGACAGTCGTCGGGCCTTACGATGATCCGGATGGCGGGAAAACCACCTGCACGGCCGGTATCGACAAAACGCCTTATGTTTACAGCGGCGTTGCGACTTCGGCCGATCCCACGGTCGGCGGAGGCATGCGCAACTGCGGCAAATTCCGGCGGGAAACCGTTTATGAGGGGGTTCGCTCCTCTCCGAGCCTTTACAATCAGATCAATTTCCCGATCCTGCGTTATTCGGACGTTTTGCTGATGTACGCCGAGGCTTATAACGAGTATAACAAAACCCCTTCCGAGGATGTTTACGGTTATGTGGTGAAAGTCCGTAACCGGGCGAAAATCAAGACGCGCCCCTATTCGGAATATGCTTCTTATACGGCGTTCCGGGAGTTCGTGCGCAACGAAAGAGCCCGAGAACTCTGTTTCGAGGCGATTCGGAAATACGACCTCATCCGTTGGGGCATTTTCGTCGGACAGCTGAAGAAATATGCCGAGTGGAGTCAGGACATTCGCTGGGCGGCGACGGGCAACACCGCAGCCCAGGCGGCCCGTCTGGCTACCGTGCGGGAACGGCACATCGTGCTGCCTGTGCCTTCGATCGAAATCGGCGTGAATCCCAGCCTGAAGCAGCATCCTCTTTGGTAAACAGCAAATGAACAAGACCATGAAAAAATACATTGCATCGCCGTTCCTCCTGGTCGCGCTTGTTTCCGCGTCCTGCGAGAATCCGGACTATGTGCCGGCGGAATATAACGTCCGGCTGAACGAGACGAACAGTTACCGGGTCGGGGAACCCGTCCGGTTCGATATCACGGGCAACGTGGACAACCTGCTTTTCTATTCCGGCGAAACGGGCCACGAATACAAATATTACAACCGCTATCTCGTTGCGCCCTCCGATATCCGGGCGGCGAAATTCGCCATGGACATCCAATGTCTGTATGGTTATGAGGGCGCTTTGGATATTTATCTCTCCGGCACGTTCGACGGCCTGGGTGGCGAAAATGCCGAAGCCGACCGTACCCGGATTCGCGAAATGGTGGAAGGTGGTATGGAGGGTTGGACGAAGTGCGATTATCAGGACGGGACCCAGCGGGTGTGGTATTCGCACGAATTCGACCTGAAGGAGTACGTCGACAAATGTTCGATCGCCATTCACTGGCATCCGACGCGTACCGATCCGGGAACCGGAGCGGCCATTTCGCAGCGGACCTACTGGATTAATGCCAACCTCGTTACCGATTTCGGGCAGGGTATGAACACGATCAACATCCGGAACATCGACTGGATCCCGGTCATGATGAATTCCTATTATGACGCCGATCCCTATCTGATCAACAAGGGAAACGGCTATATCAACTTCAACCGCAGCGGTGCGGATCTCATCATGCAGGGGGTGAGCAACACAGCATTGGATTTCGACATCGACGGCTGGCTGTTCTCCAAACCGATGGCGCTGACGGCGGTTCAGAACGACCAGCCCCTGGTCATCAAGGACATGCAGAATTACATGACTTCCTATGAATATGTCTGGAGCGAGCCGGGGACTTATGTTGTGACTTTCGTGGGAATCAATACCAACTACGCGGGTGCCTCGAAGCTGGTCAAGGAGTTTAAAATCACGGTTTTCGAATGATGCCTATGACTGCGAAACGAATGGTTCTGCTGCTGGTCGCATGCGTTCCGATGCTGGCGGTTCTGCTGTCGGGATGCTCGGCCGCGAAGCCCGGCTGGAAACTGGCCTGGGAGGAGAATTTCAATACGGACCGGCTCGACGCCCGGGTGTGGAGTAAGATTACGCGGGCCAAAACCCCGGCTTTCAAGTATATGAGTGCCGATGAACGGTGTTACGACCTGCGTGACGGGCTTCTTGTTTTGCGGGGAATCGTCAACGACGACCGTGAGGCCGATACGGCAGCGTATCTTACGGGTGGAGTCCGCACGCGGGACAAGCATTGTTTCGAGCCGGGGCGGATCGAGGTGCGTGCCCGGCTGCACGGTGCCCGTGGGGCCTGGCCGGCGATCTGGACCGGGCCTTTCGACCGCACGCCATGGCCCCACGGAGGGGAGATTGACATTATGGAGCATCTCAACTACGACTCGGTCGTTTATCAGACGGCTCATTCCCACTATACGGTGGACCTGGGCTTCCGGAAAACACCGCCCCAGCATGCGACTGCCCGGATCGACCCCGACGGTTTCAACGTCTACGGGGTGGATATTTGGCCCGATTCGCTCGTTTTCCATGTGAACGGCGTTCGGAACTTCGTCTATCCGAAGATCGAGACGGAGCACGAAGGGCAGTTCCCGTTTTACCGGGGGCAGTATCTGATGATCGACATGCAGCTCGGGGGCAACTGGGTGGGACCGGTGAATTCCGACGACCTGCCGGTCGAGATGGAGATCGACTGGGTAAGGCATTATGTATGGAAACAAAAGGGTAAGTAATCATAAAAAAGAGTGTTATGTTTAAGAAGATAGGAATATTGGTCATGTCGCTCTGCCTGCTGGCGGCCTGTTCGGAGGCGGACGACATCAGAGACCGGATCGACCGGCAGAACGAGCAGCTCGCCGCACTGGAAAACCTGGTCGAGCAGGTCAACGGCAATGTGCTTGCGATTTCGGCGCTGTTCGACGAGTCGATCCTGATCGCGGATTTCCGGGAGAAGACGGATTCCGACGGTACGGTCATCGGTTATGTGCTGGAATTGAGCGACGGGCAGCAGATCGAAGTCACCTTCGGGGATGAACTCGATCCCCTCGTGCCGGTTATCGGCGTGGATGAGGAGGGACGTTTCATCTATTCGATGGACGGGGGCGAGACGTTCCAACCGGTGGAGGGCGCCGGAAAGGCGACCTCCACGGACGGGATCACGCCGAAAATAGAACTCGATGCGGACGGATACTGGACGGTTTCCGTCGACGGAGGACAGACCTGGACGAGAATGCTGGATAACAACGGCCTTCCCGTCAACGCCTTTCAGGCCAACAGCACGTCCGGGAACTCCTTTTTTACGGACGTACGCTACGACAAAGAGACCGGGGTGATGCATTTCCTGCTCAAGACCGGGGAGGAGTTGGAGGTGAGAGTTACGAACACGGTGGTTTTCTCCATCGCGCATTATACCGAGGGCGAAGAGATCTGCCTGGGCGAAGAGATGAAATACCCCGTAGACTTTGCGAATGTGAAAGAGGCTTTCTTTTCAGTGCCGGACGGATGGCGCGCGACGCTCGACGAAGGATACATGCAGGTCTATGCCCCGAAAGCGGGAGAGGCCGGAAGCTACGACATCGTGCTGACGCTGGTTTCTCCGACTGATCTGTTGGCGGCCCGTACCTTTACCTTCACGCTCAACCCTGTTCCCGTGCAGCCGAAATGGAAACTCGACTGGGAGGACGAATTCGATAAGGGCGTTTTGGACGAAACTTCCTGGAGTGTGGTCCAGCGGGCGAATACGACAGCCCTGCGGTACATGTCGTCGGATCCGCGCTGCTATGAGTTCCGCGACGGATGTATCGTAATGAAAGCCATTGTCAACGACGATACCGAGACCGACCCCGTGCCCTATCTGACCGGCGGCATCTATACGAAATTCCTGAAGGAGTTCAAGCCGGGACGGATCGAGGTGCGTGCGAAGATCAAAGGCGTGCAAGGCTCCCAGCCTGCGATCTGGACCGGGTCCTGGGCCGGAACGACCTGGCCTTGGGGCGGTGAGATTGATATTATGGAGCACTACAATACCCGGGATCGCATTTACCAGACGGTCCATTCGCACTATACCTACGACCTGGGCTTCGACGAGAATCCTCCGAGCCAGGTGCAGGTTCCGCTGAATCCCTCCGAGTTCCACGTCTATGCCGTAGAACTGTTGCCGGATGAACTGATCTTCTATGTCGACGGTGAAAAGACCCTTTCCTATCCGCGGATTGAGACTACCGAGGAGGGGCAGTTCCCCTTCTACAGTTCAGTGTATCTCTTCCTCGATATACAGATTATCGGCGAGTGGGGAGGCCCGGTGGACGATGCGGCGCTTCCGGCGGAGATCGAAGTCGACTGGGTAAGACATTATCTGTGGAAATAAAACCGGAAACGAAATGAAAAAACTGCATCGTTTTATCATCTGCTGCTCTCTTTGTTTCTGCTGCGGTACAGCCATGGCGGTCGTCGACATCGTTCCCAAACCGTTTTTTGCCGAAGAGACGGGAAATGTTCTGATGCTCGGACCGAAAATCCGGGTGTTTGCCCGAACCGCGGAACTCGAATCCGTGGTCCGGGTCTGGAAGGAGTCGCTTTGCAAACCGTACGCTCCGGGTGTCAGCGAGACCGCCGCCGGTTTCCGGAGAATCGTCTCCGATGCGACGCTGCCCGGGATCGTCCTCTCCGCAAAGGCCCGCAATGCCGATGTCTGTCTCTCGGTCGACGCAAAACTGGCTGCCGAAGAGTACGTGCTGGAAATTTCTTCCGAAGGAATCGCGATCCGTGGCGGCTCACCTTCCGGAGTCCGGTGGGGTCTTCAGACCCTTTCCCAGGTGCTGATCGGGCGTGCCAACGAACAGCCCGGCAATGAAACGCTCCGGTTGTCCGGACTGCGGATCGCCGACAAGCCGCGGTTCGCTTACCGGGGAGCCATGCTCGACTGTTGCAGGCATTTTTTTACCGTGGAGGAGGTAAAGTCCTTCATCGACGTGATGTTCCTGCACAAACTCAACACGTTTCATTGGCATCTTACCGACGATCAGGGTTGGCGGATCGAGATCCGGAAATACCCCTTTTTGACACAGATAGGGTCGATGCGGAAGGAGACGCTGATCGGGCATATTCAGAAAAGCAAAGAGTACGACGGAACGCCTTACGGCGGTTATTATACGCAGGACCAGATCCGGGAGGTAGTCGCCTATGCAGCTGCACGCGGGATTACGATCGTGCCCGAAATCGAGATGCCCGGGCATGCGCAGGCCGCGCTGGCCGCTTATCCGCACCTCGGATGCCGGGGCGAGGGATACGAAGTGCGTACGACCTGGGGCATCAGCAAGGAGGTGGTCTGCCTGGGTAACGATGCCGTCTACGACTTCTTTCGGGATGTCCTGGACGAGGTGGCGGAATTGTTTCCCGGGGAAATTATCCATATTGGCGGCGACGAGGCCAAGGCGGACAACTGGAAGCAGTGTCCGAAATGTCAGGCCCGCCTCCGGGAGTTGGGGCTGGAGTCTGAACGGCAGTTGCAGGGACATCTCGTGGCAAAGATGGAAGAACATCTGCGGTCGCGGGGGAAACGGATTCTCGGCTGGGATGAAATCCTGACGGCCGGCGTCACTTCGGGCGCCATAGTGATGTCGTGGCGGGGACCCGCGGGCGGTATCAAGGCCGCGTCGATGGGTAACGATGTGGTAATGGCTCCGAATACCAGTTTCTACCTCGATTATTACCAGACGACGGACCCGGCGGCCAACGGAGAGCCATTGGCCATCGGAGGCTCGCTTCCGATGGAAAAATGCTATGCCTTTGAGCCCTTCGAACAACTCGACGAGTATACGAAACATCATATCCTGGGCCTTCAGGCCAACCTGTGGACCGAATATATCGACTCTTTCGACAAGGTCCAGTATATGCTCCTCCCCCGCCTTGCGGCTTTGAGTGAAATTGCATGGTCCGAAACGAAGGACACCTACGATTCGTTCATTGCGAGGGTCCGCTGCGGCTTTGTTCCCGTCTACCAGTATTTCGGCTTGATTTACGCACCTTATGCGTTCGCCCGGGCGAACTTCGATGAGGCGGCGATAAGGCCTTACGTGCTTCCCGATGTGCTGAAGCGGGCGGATGGACGGGTGGTCCGCACGGCGAACCAGTGGGAACGGGTCCGTCGGCCCGAGCTGCTCTCCGTGTTCCGGCGGCAGATGTACGGCACGCTGCCCGGAACGGATGTCGAAGTGACTTCGAAATGCCTGGAGGAGAGTGCGGATGCCGTCGGCGGCAAGGCGACCCGCCGGCAGGTCGAGCTGACGTTCGCCCGGAACGGCGTCGAGCGGAAGGCGATTCTGCTGATCTATTTGCCGAATGGTGTCGAGGGGCCGGTTCCCTGTTTTCTCGGATTCAATTTCCAGGGAAACCAGACAACCTCGTTCGACCCGGCGGTGATTCCGTCGCAATACTCCGAATATCCGGTCGGGAACCGGGATTCCCGCTGGGATGTGGAGTCCGTCGTCGATGCCGGATATGCCCTCGTGACGGCCCACTATTACGATTTTTTCTACGACCGGGAGGATGACGATTTCGAAGGTAAATATCCCAAAAGCATATTCGCGCTTTTCGGACGGAATTCATCCGCCGGTTTTTCCGGCACCGAAGGCCGGGCGATCTCCGCATGGGCCTGGGGTTATAGCCGCGTCCTGGACTATCTGGCCGGTTCGGAGGAGCGGATCGACCCGTCACGGGTTGCCGTAATGGGCCATTCGCGGCTCGGGAAGGCGGCCTTGTGGGCCGGTGCGAACGATCCTCGGTTCGCGCTGGTGATTTCCAACGATTCCGGATGCTGCGGAGCGGCGCTTTCGAAGCGCCGGATCGGGGAGGATTTCCACCGCATCCTGCGTTTCCGCCACTGGTTCTGCAAGGATTTCGACAAATATACGGACAATGAGGAAGCGTTGCCGTTCGATCAGCACGAACTGCTGGCGTTGATTGCGCCCCGTCCGTTATATGTTGCCAGCGCTGCCGGGGATGTCTGGGCCGATCCGAAGGGGGAGTTCCTCGCCGCCGCCGAAGCCTCCCGGGTCTATGCGCTTTACGGATTGGAGGGATTGCCGGTCGACGGGATGCCGTCGGTCGGGATGCCGTCGGTCGGGGTGCCGTTGCACGGCGGGCGTGTCGGTTACCATATCCGGGACGGCAAGCACGATGTTATGCCGCTTGATTGGACGCATTTCATTTCGTTTGCCGATAAGCAGCTGAAATAGAAACAAGGTGTTGTGTATAAGCCTGCTATCCGTACGGATAGCAGGCTTTATCTATACCAGACGTTGAAACGGAAGGAGCGGGGGTATAACCGGAGACTTTCAGAGCCACTTTTTGTACTTGAAGTACCAGATCGTCAGGGCCGAGCAGAAGATCATCAGCCCGATGGCGAAGATGTAGCCCAGGGGAATGTTCCAGCCGTTGCCGAGCGTCAGTGTCCAGTCCAGTTCGGGCATGAACTTGAAGTTCATGCCGTAGATCGACGCGATGAGCGTCGCGGGCATGAAGATCACGGCCGCCACGGAGAAGATCTTGACGATCTCGTTCTGCTCGATGTTGATAAGACCCAGCGCCGCGTCCTGGATGTAGTCCAGTCGCTGGAAACTGAAATCGGCGTGGTTGATCAGCGAATTCACGTCCTTGATCATCAGCTGCAGGCGCGGGTAGATGTCGTTGGGGAAGCGTTCGGAACGCAGGATGCCCGACAGCACGCGCTGGCGGTCGAAGATGTTCTCGCGCAGCGACATGGTCGATTCCTGCAGCGCGCTGATGCGGTGCAGCACTTCCTTGTCGATCGAATCCTCGGAGTTGATGTCCTTCGAGAGCGCCGCGACCTGCTTGGCGATCAGTTCCACGAGGTCGGCGTCGAAGTCGATGCGCACCTCCAGCAGCGAAATGAAGAGGTGGTAGCCCGTCGAATAGCTGCGGTAGTTCATCTGGAGCCGCTTTTCCGTCTCGCGGAAGGTTCGGAACTCGGCGCTGCGCACCGATACGAGCACGCCCTCGTTCGAGATGATGAACGACACCGGTTCGACGATGAACGAATCGCCCGTGGGGACGAAGAAGTTGGAGTTGGAGATGATGGAGTTTTCGTTCTCGGAGTATTTCGACGTCGACTCGATCTCCTCGACCTGCTGTTTGGTCTGGAGGCTGATTTCCATGAAATTCTCGACGGCCTTCTGCTCCTTGATCGTGGGCAGCAACATGTCGATCCACAGGATGTCGTCGTAGCCCAGCTCATCGAAGAGCTTGGTGTCGGCATTGCGGATGATCTTGTTGTATTGCTTGAGGTAAATTGTAATCATAAGACGCTCTCTTAAAGTTCGTGAATCCGTTTACGTGCAGAGAGGCGGACTGCTGCCCGCTATGCTCTTCAGCCGGGATTGGCTCTCGGGGCCACCTTGAGGCCCGAGTCCCAGAACTTTTTCAGCGCTTTGTCTTTCTGATTGTCGAAGATGTAGTCGAAATGTGCGAGTTCCGCGTAGGCCCGCCCGGCATCGGCCGCGAAGGCCGATTCGAGAATCGCCTCGTAGCCGTGTTCGAGTCCGTAGGTCAGGGCATGCTGCAAGGTCTCGACGGCGTCGGGGTCCGTGTCGGCATGCGCCACCCAGACGGCGAAGGCGCAGGGAAGTTTCCCGAACGGTTTCCATGTTTCGACCAGCGCGTCGTCGCTGGCGAGCAGGGCCTCCTTCGACGCGGGAACGCCTCCGACGCAGTATTCGGTGACGATGCGCGCGCCGGTCAGCGACGGCACTGCGGCGGCCGGAACCAGGGCGATGTCGGCTTTGTGTTCGGAAAAGGCTTGGATTGCTTCGGCGGGGTCGGACAACAGCAGTCCGGCACGGAGATTATCTTCGTGCTGGATACCATAGATGAATGGCGTCGTGCTGAAGCACGACACGACGGCTATACGTGGAACTATGACCATCATCCATAAGGTGTAAAACTGTTGGTTTGCGAAACAAAGGTACGACAAAATCCCGAAGTTTTTCCATAAAATCTGGAAAAAGTGCATCGGGGGCTTGACAAGGGGGTGTCCGGTATCGTATATTTGCCGTACGATTCACAGCCGGCCGGCAGGGACGGTAAAGTTATCAACATCGGGAAATACTTCTGTTTCCGCATTTTGTGAATTGTTATCTCCATTTATCGACAAGCTTTCAACCGTTTTATCAACAGACCGGGTGCCCCCCCCCTCTCTTCAGATCGCATTTCTATACCGCTTTTTGGTCGGCAGTTAGCCGCGGTCTTGTAGCTACCTTTTGCCATCAAAAGGTAGCACCCAAACCATCCGCATGTCGCTTTCGCGGGAACAACCTCCGGCCCGCGTTGAGCGGGCGCAGCAAGATCAGGCCTTTACGGCGCAAAAACACGCGCCGTTTAGGCTGTGGCGGCTCGGCAAACAGCAAGCTGTCTGCCCTCGCCTGCAGACGCCTTTGCCAGCCTCCCGCTCCGGGCGCGCGGGCTTTCGGTTGTTCTTTCTCCGCTGCAAGCG
>UQKD01000009.1 GCA_900541585.1 uncultured Alistipes sp. | reverse complement strand
GTTTCTTTTAATCTATTTGTAGTCAATTAAATACCTTCAGACTACATCAAATATACGAAAATTATTTAATCTTCCGCCGATTGAGTTCGTCGCTGTATGCCCGGGCGTTTTTATTGTGCTCGCGCAGGGTTTTGGCGAAGTTGTGGTAACCGTCGAACTCGGGACGCGCGCAGAAGAAGATGTAGTCGTGCTTTTCGTAGTTCAGCACGGCGTCGATGGCGTTCTTCCCGGGCATGCAGATCGGCGAGGGCGGCAGTCCCTTGTTCACATATGTGTTGTAGGGCGAATCGTATTTCAGGTGGCGGTAGAGAATGCGGCGCAGGCCGAAATCCTGCATGGCGTACTTCACCGTCGGGTCGGCCTGCAGCTTGATGCCCTTCTTCAGGCGGTTGACGTAGACCCCGGCCACGCGGGGCATCTCGTCGACCCTGCGGGTCTCCTCGTAGACGATCGAGGCCAGCGTCATCACCTCCAGCCGGCTCAGCCCGCTGCGCTTGCGCTTGGCGTCGCGTTCCTCCGTCCAGAAACGGTCGTATTCGCGCTTCATGCGCTTGACGAACTCCCCGGGCGTCACCGTCCAGTAGAACTCGTAACTGTCGGGAATGAACATCGAAAAGAGCGTCACGCTGTCGAACCCGACCTCCGCAGCCAGCTCCTTCGAGGTCAGCGCCTGCATGATCGCCGTGGAATCGGCGTCGATCTGCCGCGCGAGTTTCTGCGCCAGCTGGGCCGGGATGCGCACGTTGTTGATCGTCACACGCACGGGCGTCTGCATCCCCAGCTTGAGCATGCGCGCGATTTCGATGACGCTCATGCCATGTTTGAGCACGTAACGCCCGGGCTTGAAGGTTTCGGCCAGGTTGATCCTCCGGGCATAGGCGTCGAAGGCCCGGCGGTGTTTGATCTGCGGCAGCAGCGAATCCACGACCTGCCCGTATTCGGCACGGGCGCTCACGTAGAGGTCCCGCTCCGTAACGACCGCATTTCCATAGAATTGCTGCCGCAGGACAAGTCCGGCGCCGGCCGCCAGGCCCAACGCCGCCAGCACTCCCCAACCTAATATTTTCTTACGCATTTCAGTTTTTTTTTGCAAAGATATAAAATTTTCCTACTTTTGTGCCCGGGTGAGTCTTGCACGACCAGCTCCTACAGAATCCCCCAGGCGAGGAATCGAGCAAGGGTATGTGGTCGTAGCGGTGCGATGTAAGTAGCTCACCCTTTTTTTCATAACGGTGCTTTGACCCGGCGGGTCGAAACACCGTTTTTTTGCACATACCTCCCGAACCATCCGCTCCCGTTTTGGAAAAATAGTTGTATCTTGATCCCGCAGAAAACCAGAAAACGATGGAAAACAGAATCACGACCCTTTTCGGCATCCGCTACCCCGTCGTCGCAGGCGGGATGGTCTGGTGCAGCGGCTGGCGGCTGGCCGCCGCCGTCAGCGAGGCCGGCGGGCTGGGGCTGATCGGCTCCGGCTCGATGACCCCCGAACTGCTGCGCGAGCACATCCGCAAATGCCGTGCGGCCACCTCCCGGCCGTTCGGCGTCAACGTGCCGCTGGCCTACCGTTATGCGCCCCGGCTGATGGACGTCGTCACGGAAGAGCGCGTCCCGGCGGTCTTCACCTCGGCGGGCAATCCCGCAACCTGGACCGCACGCCTGCACGACGCGGGCTGCCGCGTGGCGCATGTGGTGTCGAGTTCGAAATTCGCGCTCAAGAGCCGCGAGGCGGGTGTGGACGCCGTGGTGGCCGAAGGTTTCGAGGCCGGGGGTCACAACGGCCGCGAGGAGACGACGACGATGGCCCTCGTCCCGCAGGTGCGGCAGGCCGTCGACCTGCCGCTCATCGCCGCAGGAGGCATCGCCACGGGAGCCGGTATGCTGGCCGCTTTCGCCCTGGGCGCCGAAGGATGCCAGCTGGGGACGCGCTTCGCGCTGTCGCAGGAGAGTTCGGCCTGCGAGGCATTCAAACGGCGGTGCGTAGAGGTGCAGGAGGGCGGCACGATCCTGACGCTCAAGAAGGTCACGCCGACACGCCTCGTCCGCAACGACTTCTGCCGCACGGTCGAGGAGGCCGAATCGCGCGGCGCCGGTGCCGAAGAATTGTCGGCCCTGATCGGCCGCGGACGCCCGAGACGGGGAATTTTCGAAGGCGACCTCGACGAAGGGGAGCTGGAGATCGGACAGATCGCCGCGCTCATCGAAGACCTGCCGCCGGCCGGCGAGATCCTCCGCCGTCTCGTCGCCGAATACGAAGCCGCCCGCGGGAGCCTCGGTCCGCTCTGATCACTCCCGGAATACGGAAAGCCCTACCCCACCCGGTTACGGACGTAGACCCGCTGCTGCTCCGTCTTCATGTCGATGGCATCGGAAAGCGCCCGGACCAGGAGCGAAAGTTTCTTGTAGCCGTAGTTGCGGGGGTCGAAATCCGGCATCTTCTTCGACAGCACGCTGCCCACGTCGCCCAGAGAGGCCCAGCCGCTGTCGTCGGCAGCGTCGTCGATCGTGTTCTCCAGCAGCGTGCGGAATTCGTCGTCGAACGGACGGATGATCGTCGAAGCGTGCCCCGCATCCGGCGACGGCTTCTTCTCCCCGGCGGTGTCGGCGACCGGACCCGCAGGCGCTTCAGTCCCGGCGGGTCTCTTCGCGTCCGCCTTTCTCTTCGCAGGGGCCGCCTTCTCCGGAGGCGGCGTCTGCCCGAGGATTTCGACGTAGATGAATTTGTCGCAGGACTTGATGAACGGCTTCGGCGTCTTCTTCTCGCCGAACCCCAGCACCTCCCGGCCCGATTCGCGGATACGGCTGGCCAGGCGCGTGTAGTCGCTGTCGCTCGACACGATGCAGAACCCGTCCACGCCCTCCTTGTGCAGAATGTCCATCGCGTCGATGATCAGCGCCGAATCGGTCGCGTTCTTGCCCGTCGTATAGGCGTACTGCTGAATGGGCGTGATGGAATTTTCCAGCAGCACCTCCTTCCAGGCGGCGGATTTCGGGTTGGTGAAATCCCCGTAAATGCGTTTTATCGTCGGCGTGCCGTAGTTGGCGATCTCGTCCAGAATATCCTTAATCTTGCGGTGCGAGATGTTGTCGGCATCGACCAGCACCGCGAATTTCTTGTCGTTCAGTTCCATAATGAATCCGGTTAAAAGCACAAGATACGAAAAATTCCGGCAACTCGCTCCCCGGAGCCGCCGGACGACTCCCCGCAGGCTTCTCCCCGAGCCGTCGCAGAAGCGGAACTCCCGGCCGGGTTTCCGCAAAAGTTAACAATTTGTTTCCGCAGGCGGCACACCGTCACCGAAAAATTCGTTATATTTGCAAAACGACAAAACCAAAAAACGGGAAAACAATGATACGTCTCAATGTATTTATCCGCACGACGGAAAGCAACCGCGAAGAACTGGTGCGCACGGCCAAGGAGCTGGTCGCCGCTTCGCTCAAGGACGAAGGATGCGTGGCCTACGACCTGTTCGGAAGCGCCACGCGCGGCGATGTGCTGATGATCTGCGAAACCTGGAGCAATGCAAAGGCCCTCGCGGCCCACGAACAGGCGCCGCACTTCACGACCCTCGTGCCGCGCCTGGAACAGCTGGGCGAACTGAAAATCGAGAAGTTCGTCTTCTGATCCGCTCCCGCGATCCGGGCAAAAAAACCTCCGCGCATCGGCGCGGAGGTTTTTCGTTTACTCCTCGATGGCCTCGAAGTCGGTCTTGTAGAGTCCGCAGATCGGGCAGGTCCAGTCGTCGGGAATCTCCTCGAACGGCGTCCCCGGCGCGATGCCCGTCTCGGGATCGCCCTTCGCAGGGTCGTAGACGTAATCGCAGGCCGTGCACTTGTACCGCTTCGGGATGCAGCGGTCGGCGACCTTTTGCCAGTCGATCAGCTCCCAGAATGCCGCCAGGAAATCGGGACGGCGGTTGCGGTAGTCGATGTAATAGGCGTGCTCCCAAACGTCGACAGTCATCACCGGACGCAGTCCGTCGGTCATCGGGTTGCCGGCGTTCGGCTTGGCGACGATCGACAGTTTCCCGGCCTTGTCCATCGCCAGCCACGCCCATCCGGAGCCGAACAGCCCCACGGCGGCCTTGGTGAACTGCTCCTTGAAAGCCTCCACCGAACCGAACGCCTCGGTGAGTTTGGCGGCCAGTTTAGCGGGCATCGGCTGCTGCGCGGGGGTCAGCATTTGGAAAAAGAAGGTATGGTTCCAGGCCTGGGCGGCATTGTTGAAAACGCCCCCGTCGGCCTTGCGGACGATCTCATCGAGCGACATCTCCTCGTAAGGTGTCCCCGCGATCAGGTTGTTCAGGTTGTTCACATAGGTCTGCAAATGCTTTCCGTAGTGGTAATCGAAGGTCTCTTTGCTCATCTTCGGAGCAAGCGCTTCCGGTGCATAGGGAAGCTCGGGCATTGTATGTTTCATAGTCGTGTGAATTAAATCTGCTCTAATTTAGCGAAAATTCCGACCGGTTCTCCCCGCCAGCCGAAAATGATCATCAATTAAACGAATTGTCGTCTTTCGCAAGGCGTCAAAAAACGGGGGCTTTTCGGAAAAAGCCCCCGTTCTGCAAACCCGCTCCGGCGGAAACGGTTTCAGAAATTGGCCTTGACGCCCACCGTGAAGCTGGCTCCCAGTTCGGGATACCAGGGGTATTCGTACAGGCAGCGGTTGACGAGGTTGCGGCCCTCGGCGAAGAGCGTCACGCGGCCCGAAACCTTCCAGTCGAAATTCACCCGCAGGTCGACGCCGAAGGGGGCTTCGAACGGTTCGCCCGGCACAATCCCAACGATAACGGAACCCTCGGCAGGCTCCGGCTCGTAGTTGAGCGTCGTCCAGCGGCGCACGCCCTGCATCAGCGCCTTCACCCCGAACGAGACCTTGCGGCCCTCGAAGGCGACGCCGATGTTCCCGGCGAACGACGGAGCGCCGTTTTTCAGGTCCGTCTCGTCGTTGTAAAGGTAGCCGTGCACGCCCAGGTCGAATTTCAGCGCGCTCACGGGCCGGAACTCGATCTCGCCGTTGAACGAAGTGACGGTCTGCCGCGCCATTTCGGGCACGAACGCCCCCGAAAAAGCCGTGCCCGCGGCAAAGCCTTCCGGGTGAAGCGGGACATTCGTCCAGTAAAGATGGTTGTCGCGGATCGAAATCCCGGCGTAAACACGGTAGTCGAAGCGGCTGCGCCACAGGCTGCCGCCCAGTCCGAGGCGGAAATTGTAATCTACGGAACTCTTGTCGAGCCACGTCGAGGAGGCGACATAGGGATTCTCCAGCGTCAGCGCCCGGAAGTCGTTGGGCGCCACCGCGCCGTCGGCCTCGAAGAAGGGTTTCAGCCCCGGCGTTCCGAGGTTGAAATCGAGCCGCGCATAGGGAATGACGTAATTCCCGCTCTCCACGAGCGGATCGGGAATCCAGTCCCCCGACTCGATCCGGTCGTGATAATAGTCGGCCCCCACGTCGAGGCGCACGACCCCGCCTGCAAAACCGTAGCGCAGGGCGGCGTGGATCAGTTGCTGGTTAGTGCCCTCCAGGGATTTCTGCCCCGCCGACAGCCCGTAGCCCGCCTCGACCGAAAAATAACTGCGGCCGAATCCGCGGGCGAGTTTCGCCCGGGCTTCGAGCGCGGTCTGGCGGGCCTTGTCGCCGTAATCCGGCCACTCGGAGTGGTCGAAGAACATGCCCCCGCGCAAGGCTATTTCAAAGTTCGTGCGGCTCAAGTCCTGGAAATTGTCCCCGAAACGCACCGCGACGTTCGCATCGCCGTAGTCGTTCATCCCGCCGGGAGTGAACGATTCGGAAACCCCATCGCCATAGGCTCCGTAGCGGTGATACATCCGGTTGTCGTAGTAAATGTCGCCTTCGAGGACGTGCCGGCCGAAATACTTGCCCGCGGCGGCCCCGATGCGGTTGAACATCCGCGTCGAATTGTTCTTCACCCCGAAATCGTTTTTAATATCGGCGTACCGCCCCTCGTGGTTGACGTAGCCCACGACGTAGCCCGTCGAGGGGTTCTGCGACGAGGCGTAGAAGTCCAGCACCGAGTTGAGCGGATACCCCGCCCCGGCCTTCACGTAGAAGGGCAGCGGGCGGTTGAACTCCCAGTAGGTCACCGTCGCGGGGCGGATCGGACGCGTCGAGAGCGTCGTGCGCAACGACAGCGGCGTAATGGTGTAGTCGATTTCGGGGCGCATGCGCGCCGTGTCGGTCATGTCGGGCTGGACAGGCAGTTTCGAGGCGCTCTCCACCTTCGGGACATAGGCCTTGGTCACTTCGACCTGCTTTTCGACCTGCGCCGCAGCCAGCTGCGGCAGCACCGCCGCGAGGGCGGCCACTATCAGCATCTTCTTCATCGTCAGTTGAGTTTTGCGATTCGCGCCTTCGCTTCGTCCACGATGCCGTCGTCGGCAGGCGAATAACCGTCGGCGACACTCTGCCACGTTGCACGGGCCTGGAAATTATCCCCTTTCTTCACATACACGTCGCCCAGCAGGATGAAGGCTTTGGCCAGCCAGTAGGCCTGCGGCTCCCGTTCGGAGAAGGCGAAGACCTCCTTTTCGGTCTTGTCCATGTCACCGCCCCCGAACGTGGATTCGATCACGTAATAGGCCGCCTCGGAACCCTCTTTCGTGCGCACGTCCTTCGCAAGTTCGCGGTAGAGCTTCACGGCCTCGTCGCGGCGGCCTTCGGCGCGCAGCTGCCCGGCCCAGGCGTATTTCGCCTCGCGGAGCGCCACGGCCCCCGCGTCGTCGTGCCCGCAGACGTCGGCCGCCATCGCGGCGATCTTCGCCCCGTCGCCTCCGGCCACCGTCGCACGCACATAGCCCTTCATGGCCTCCTCGCGGCCCGTTTTGGTCGGCGCAGCGTCGTAGAGCCGGCGGTAGGCCGAGGCGGCCTCGTCCCAGCGTTCGTCGGCATAGGTCATCTCGGATAGTTTCTCCAGCACGGCGACCGTGTACTGGGTCGTCCCCCGGCCGGCCAGCGCCGTCAGCGTCTCGATGGCCTCCCCGCGCTCGCCCGAACGGAGGTAGCAGTCGCTCAAATAGTAGAGTGCGTCGGTCAGGTAATACCCCTTCGGATAGCTCTGCACATAGCTACGCAGCGACTTCGCGGCAGCCTCCTGCTGTCCGTCGAGGTAGAGTTTCTGCGCCGCGGCGAACGACAGCGAGTCGCGCGAAAGGGCCGTCAGGTCGCTCTCCAGGCCGGCTTTGGCGGCATAGTCGAAATAGGCGTCGGCGTCGCCCTGCGAAACGTAGATCTCGCGGATCGACTGCATAGCACCCCTGGCTTCGGAGGAGTGGGGCGACGCCCCGACCACCCGATCATAATACTCGAGCGACTTTTGCTTGTCGCCCAGATTCAGGTAGGCCAGCCCGAGGTCGGACAGCGCCTGCGTGCAGCGGGGCGACGACGGATAGGCGGCCACGAACTTTTCGAGCTGCGCGGCGCCCTCGGCATACTTCTCCTGCGCGATGTAGCTGCGTCCCAGCTCGTAGGAGGCTTCGTCGGCATAGTCGCCGCCCGAAGCGACGATCTGCCGCAGAGCCTGCTGCTTCTGGTCCGTACGGCCCAGAATGCCGAGCGTCACGGCCCGTTTGTAACGGGCATATTGCTGTTCGGGCGTCGCCAGGGCGATGGCCTTGTCGTACTCCCCCACGGCCTCCTCGAAACGGCGGTCGGAATAGGCGGCGTCGCCCAGCCGGTTGTAGGCGTCGGCACGGTAACGGTCGCGGGGCGACCAGGCGGCGAGGAACTTCCGGAACGAAGCCTGCGCCTGCCCCAGGTCGTTGCGGTCGAAGGCGCAGTAACCGAGATTGTACCACGCCAGCGCATACTCCCGCTCGGTGCGGGGCGCACGCTTCAGGTAGGCGTTGTATTTGGCCGCCGCCACCGGATAGTCACCCTGCGCGAAAGCGATTTCGCCCTGCCAGAAAGCATTCAGCGCGGTGTATTTGGGGCTGACGTTCACCGCAGCGGATTCCGTGAGGTAACGCTGCGCTGCGCGCATGTCGCCCGCCTTGTAGGCCTCCAGAGCGCGGAAATAGGTGATCTTCTGCAACGCCGCACGGATGTCGGCATCGCCCGAGGGCATCTGTTTGATGGCCCTGTAAGCGGCGGCGTAGTCGCGGGAGTTGTAGTAGGCGGCGATCAGCAGCGCGCGGGCCTCCCCCACGCGCGGCGACGAGGGATAGCGTTCGACATAGCGCGTCAGCACGTTGATCGCCCCGTTGAAGGCGCCGCCACCCAGCTCGTACTGCAATTTGGCATAGTTGAACAGCGCATCCTCGGCCACCGTCGCGTCGAGCGACTCGTCGGAAGCCATCGCGAAAGCCTGCATCGCCGACTCCTTGTCCCCGGCGCGCAGGTAACAGTCGGCCAGGTGGTAGGAGGCGTTCTGCGTCAGGGCGTCCTCGGCGCCGCACGCCTTGCGCAGCCACTCCGCGGCCTCCGCATAGCGGGCCGTACGGTAGAGCGAGAAGCCCTCCAGATAGCTGGCGTCGCGGTCCATCTCCCCGCCGGACTTCCGGAAAGCCGCGAGGTGCTCCAGCGTCTTGTTGAAATCCTCCAGCCGGAACCACGATTCGGCCATCACGCGCTCCAGTTCGGCACGCCGCTCGGGAACAGCCCGGCGGGCCAGCGCCTCGCCGTTTTCGACCACGTAGCGGTAGTTGCCCTCGCGGAATTCGATCTGCAGGAGGTAATAGGGAACCACGTCGCGGTAGGCGTCGCTGCGCAGGAGCGTCGTGAAGGCCTGCTTCGCACGGCCGTAACGTCCTTCGGCGTAGTCGATATAGGCTTTGTAGTAACGGGCGTGGTCGACGTATTCGCTGCGGCTGCCGATGCGGTCGAAATAGTCGTAGGCCTTCCGGTAGTCGCCCCCGGCGAACTCGACGTAGCCCATGCGGATGTCGTACTGCTCGCGGCGCGGCGCGCTCAGCGCCTTGTAATCGGTCTGTCCGAAGGCTTCGCGGGCCTTTTCCATGTTCCCCGCGGCACAGTAGAACGAACCGAGCGCGAAACGCACGTCGTTGGCGTAGACCGATTCGGGATAACGCTCCGCGAATTCGCGCAAGGCCCCTTCGGCGTCGGGACTGCCCAGCTCCACGGCGCAGGCGGCCAGGTAAAATTCCGCCTCCTGGGCCAGCAGGCGGTCCGAAGGCGTCAGCGCCGCCCTGACGCGCAGGAATTCCTGCCGGGCGTCGCTCCAGCGTCCGTAATCGAACAGATCGCGGGCGCGCCCCGCAAGGGTCTCTATTTCAGGCCCGGCAGCCTGCGCACCGAAGGCGCACGCCGCAAGGGCAAGGGTCAGCAATGAAATCCGGAATCTTCGCATACGCACATATTCTCTAATAGACGGGCAAATATAAGAATTTTTGCCCAGCTTTCCACGTCCGGCGGAACGGAATTTGCCCTTCAACGGTCGTTCAACAAAAATTCCGAGACTTATGATCGAAAAAGTAACTTTGCAAATGACCGGAGAGGGAAAATTCCGGGTCGAAAGCGGCTCCGGATGCGAGGAGATGAATCCCAAGAAACTGCTGCTCTACGCCGCCGCCCAGTGCTCGGGCCAGACGGCGCTGATGATCATGCAGAAGGAGCGCATCACGCCCAAGCGTTTCGAAATCAGCTACTCGGGCGAGTTATCTGCAGAAACGGTTCAATCCGAAAGCGTATACCGCTCGTTCCATGTGGTTTACAACATCGAGTGCGACACCGAGGACGACCAGGCGAAGGTCGGCCGCGCAGTGGAGCTGACACACGAAAAGTACTGCGGCATGGTGCAGATGCTGCACAGGATCGCACCCGTGTCGCGCGAAATAGCGGTGGTCAGCACCCAGCCGGCGAAGGCGTAAAACGCCCGGCGGCAGGAAAAAACGGCGGAGAATCTCTCCGCCGTTTTTCTATTGCGCCGTGATGCGCTGGTAGTCGGAGACCGCCACAGCGTAGTTGTAATGCGCCTTTATGGCGTTGGAATAGAGCTGAATCCAGCTCAACTGGGCCTGCAGGACATCGAGGATGGTCGCCAGGCCTTCGCCGTAGGAATAGGTGCTGATGGAGAGGTTCTCGCCCGCGATGCGGAGGCTCTGCTCCGAGGCGTCGACCTGCGCGCGGCTCTGCACGAGAGCCGTCCAGCCGTTCATCTCCTCGCGCACGATGTCGTCGTGCACGAGCGCTGCCGACCACTCCTGCTGCAACTGCACGGCACGTGCGGCCCCCACGGCACGGCGGCGTTCGCCCCAGTGGAAAATCGGCACGGAGAGTTTCACGAAAGCCGATCCGTCGACGTAGGTCGCGCCCGTGCTGTTGGGGTAATAGGGCTGCCACATGCCGCCGATCCCCACGCTCAACTGCGGATTGAACGGCGCACGGACGGCCCGGATCCCCGCCTCGGCCTGCTCCGAACGCAGCTGCGCGGCGGCATAGTCGGGACGCCGCTCCAGCGCCTCGGCCGCCACGACCCGTCCGGGCATCGGCAGCGAGTCGCGGATGCCCTGCGCGAGCTGTACGCCGAGCGCGGCATCGGTCCCGCGGAGGATGTTGAAGTTGTGGAGCGCGACCTCGTAGCTCTGCTCGGCGTTCACGAGCGAATATTCGGCCTCGCTCAACCGTGCGTCGATCATCAGCACGTCGCCCTTGGCGATGTAACCCTCCGAAAAGCGGCGGTCGACGATCTCCTTGAGCGAACGGATGATAGCGACGTACCGGCGCATCGAGGCGACGTAGAGTTCCACGGCCGAGAGGTTCCAGTAGGCGTAGTCGGCGGCATAGCGCACGTCGAGGCGCGAAAACTCCTCGTCGCACAGCGCGATGTCGTAGCCCAGTTCGGCCTGCCGGGCCGCGGCCCGCACCGCACCGCCGCCGTAGACGGTCTGCACCAGCTGCGGCTGGAGGCTGAACGTCCAGCGCTCCACGCCGTCGAAATGGCGTACGGTCGCCGTGAAACTGCCGTCCATCGCGAGCCGCGGCAGGTAGCCCGTGCGGGCCTGCCCCGCCGTCTCGGCCGCCGCATCGCTCTTCGAGGCGGCGATCTTCAGCTGCCAGCTGTAATCGGCCACGGCAGCGCGGTAGTCGGCCAGCGAGGTCTGCCCCAGCGCCGGGGCGCAGAGACAAAGGGCGATTATCGAAACTGTTATCTTCATGGCTTGCGGATATTGTAGAACAGCGCGTAGACCACAGGCAGGACGCAGACCGTCAGCAACGTGGCGACCAGCAGCCCGCCCATGATCGTGGCGGCCATCGCGCCGAACATCGAGTCGAACAACAGCGGCAGCATGCCCAGGATGGTCGTTCCCGAGGCCATCGCCACCGGGACGATACGGCTGCGCGTCGCCGAGGTCAGGGCCTCGTAGGGGTCCTTGCCCGCGGCCCGCAGCACGCCGATCTGTTCGACGAGCACCACGGCGTTCTTGATGTTCATGCCGACGAGCCCCAGCAGTCCCAACAGGGAGAAAAAGTTGAACACCTTGCCCGTGACGGCCAGTCCCAGCACCACGCCGATGAAGATCAGGGGGATCATCAGCAGAATAACGACCGGCTCGCGGTAGTTACGAAACAGCAACAGCAGGACGATGAGGATGAGCACCAGCGTCAGCGGCATGTATTCGGCCAGCGCCTCGTTGGACTCCTGCTGGCTCTCCTGCTCGCCGAAGACCTTCATCGAGTAGCCCTCGGGAAGCACCACGGCGCGGTCCACCGAATCGCGCAGCGCGGCGAAAAGCTGCATGGTGTTGACCCCGCGGCCCGGGTCGCATTGGGCCTTCATCACCCGCTGGCGGTTGAAACGCTTGATGACGCCCGGCCGGAAATCGAAACGGAATCCGTCGGTCGCCTGCTCGATCGAAAAGACCTTGCCCGAAGGATTGAAGATCGGCAGGGCCTGCAAATTGGTCAGGTTATACGAACCGATGTTCTCGTCCTTCAAAAGGATCGGCATGAACTGGTCGCCCTCGCGGTATTCGCCCAGCGTGTACCCCTGCGTGGCGATGGTGATGCCGCGGGCCATCTGACTGCGGGTGATGCCGATGCGCTGGCCCTTCATCTGCGAATAGAGCGGCTGCCACATCGGCACGCGGTTGCCCCAGCCGTTGCGGACGTTCACCGCCCCGGGCGTATTCCACATTGCCTGTTCGGCCCGGGCCGTCAGACGGCGCAGGGTATCGACGTCGTCGCCGATAAAACCGAATTCGATGGCCGCATCGGGCACGGGCGAGAGTTTGAACAGCGACGAGCGCAGCCACACGTCGGGAAAGTTTTCGGTGACGTGGGCGTTGAAACGCTCCTCGACGGCCGCAGTCTGCCGCTTGTCGTGCAGCTCCACGAGGATATTGCCGAAATTGGGACGCATCGAGACGCTGCTGCTGGCCAGGTAATAGCGCGGCGGCGTGGACCCGAGCGTCATCGAGACAGTCTTCACCTCGGGCTGTGCGCGCAGCCACTCCTCCATGGACACGAGGTTGCGCTCCGTGTCGCGGATGTTGTAGCCCTCGGGCAGCAGCACGTCGGCCCGGAAATAGGGCTTGTCGAGCGACGGAAAGAAGTTCTGGGGCATCAGCCCCATGACGACCAGCGAAAGGACGAACAGCCCCGCGACCGTCGCCGCGACGGCCCACCGCCACCGCAGCAGGGCGGCCAGGAAACCGTCGAAGGCGCGGTAGAAACGCGTGTCGTAGGGATCGCCGGCGGCGGGTTTCACTTTGAGCATGAAATTGCCGAACAGCGGCGTCTGCGTCAGGGCCAGCACCCAGCTCAACAGCAGCGAAAGGGCCAGCACGACGAACAGCGGCTTGACGATCTCGGCCACCGACGAGGGCGCGAGGTACAGCGGCAGAAACGAGAATATGGCGATCAGCGTAGCTCCCAGCAGGCTCCACCGCGGGGCGTTGGCTCCGTCGACGACGGCGCTGCGGCGTGCCACGCCCCGCAGCATGGCCTGTTGTGCATTGTCGGTGACGACGATGGCGTTATCGACGAGCATGCCCATCGCGATGATGAAACCGGCGAGCGACGTGCGGTTCAGCCCCTCGCCCAGAAACTGCATCAGGAGCAGCGTGCCGCCGATCGAAAAGAGCAGCGAACTGCCGATCAGCACCCCGGCGCGGAAGCCCATGACGAGCATGATGATCCCGATGACGATCGCAACCGACTCGGCGAGGTTGAGGATGAACGTGGAGTTGGCCTCCCGGGCGATGCGGTTCTCGGGATAGAGCACCGTCAGCTCCATGCCCAGGGGCATCTGCCGCGTGAGGGAAGCCAGCAACGCATCGATCTTCGCTCCGGTCTTCACCACGTCGACGCCGTCCTCGGTCGAGACGCCGATGCCCACGGCACGGCGGCCGTCGACGCGCATCATCGTCTGCGGCGGCTCGGCGTAACCCCGCTCGACGCGGGCGATGTCGCCCAGGCGGTACTGTTTGCCCGAGGAGGAGATCAGCAGCTGGTCCGAAAGGTCGTCGAGCGTCTTGTAGGTCCCGTCTTCGAGAATCTGGATCTGGAGTTTCCCGGCCTGCTTCTCGCCGCTGTCGACGATGGAATTCTGCTGGCCGATGGTCGCGACGATGGTTTCGGGACGGATGGCGAAATTGGCCAGCGTCGCCATGCTGACGTAGACGTTCACCACGGGCGTCTGCTCGCCGTAGAGGGCCACCTTCTGCACGCCGTCGACCGTCACGAGCGCCGTTTTGAGCCGCTGCGCCCAGTCGCGCAGTTCGGACCAGGTGAACCCCCCGTCGACCGAAAGCCCGTAGTAGATGCCGTACACGTCGCCGAAATCGTCGGCGACGGTCACCGCCGAAGCCCCCGCGGGCAGACGCGGCTGGACGTTGAGCACCTTGCGGCGCAGTTCGTCCCACAGCTGCGGAATCTCCCCGGCACGTGTGGCCGGGTCCAGTTCGACCTGTATTTTCGAAAGTCCGTAGTAGGATTCGGAGGTGATTTTGTGCACGAGGCGCATCGACTGCACCTCGCGTTCGATGGGTTCGGTGATCAGCTCCTCGACCTCCTGCGGCGTAGCCCCCGGATAGGAGCAGACGAGCGACGCCGACTTGATGACGAAGACCGAATCCTCCTTCTTGCCCAGCGTGGCGAAGCCCAGGGCGCCTCCCGCCAGCAGCACGGCGAGGAAGAACCAGATGACCTTGGCGCTGCGCAGCGAATATTCGGGTAGGTTCATGGCGGCGTCAGTTTAAGATGCGGACCCGTTCGCCCTCGCGCAGTTGGTAAACCCCCGCCGTGACGACCCGTTCGCCGGGTGCAACGCCGCTGTCGACAACCACCCGGTCACGGCCGAACAACTCCCCGAGCTTCACCTCGCGGCGCGTGACGTGGTCGCCCGCGCCGACGGTCCAGACGTAGGTCCCGCCCCCGGCCGGGGCGTAGACGGCCGAAACGGGCAGCGACACGGCATCGGGAACGGGATCGGCGCTCAGCATGGTGATCGTGCACGACATGCCGGGCGAGATGCGGTAACGGGCCGGATCGGGGTTTTCGAGGGTCAGCGACACGGGGAATCCCGAGGCGTCGGACGAGGTTTCGACATACTCTTTCAGGCGGGCCGGAATGGCCGCGCCCCGGTAGTTGTCGAACTCGACGGTGAAGCGCGTAGAGCTGTCCCGCAGCAGCGACAACCCGTTTTCGGGCAGCGTGAACTGGACGGTCGCGGTGACGGGATTGACCAGCCGGAGAATCGGCTGTCCGGCCTGCACACGTTCGAAATTATCGACGTACTTGCGCTCGACGACCCCGGCGAACGGGGCCTTCAGGCGCGTATCCTTCAGCAGGTCGAGGGCGTTTTCGTAGGCCGAACGGGCCTGCGCATAGCGCGTCGCGGCCGCTTCGGCCTCCTGCCGCGATACCGCCTCGTGCTCCAGGAGCCGCTGCATGCGCTGCTGCTGCGAGCGGGCCTCCTCGAAGGCCGATCGGGTCGCCGCGACCTGCAACTCGAGGTCCCGGGGATCGAGTTCGGCGAGCAGCTCCCCCTTCTTCACGCCCGCGCCCTGCGAAACGGGGACGTCGAGGACCTGCCCCGCCACCTTGAAGGCGAGGTTCACAGCGTCGTCGGGAGTAGCCATGCCGGCGAAATCCTTGTCGATAAGCCCCGCGCCAGCAGCCGTCGTGACCTTCACGGGACGTACCACCGCAGGTGCGGGCGTCTTACGGGAACACGCCCCGGCAAGCAGGGCGATCACTAAAATAGGGATGATTCGCATACGAAAAAAGTTGAAAATCCTTCTTCATTTTCTGCGCTCGTCACAGGCCGGAACCCGGGTTTCGGCTCTGATCTCACCAAACGAAAAAGTTGACACCGTTTCCGGCGTCAACTTTCATACCAGCGTCCCGCAGGATGCCCCTACGGACGAATATCGCGACAATTCTTTTTAGACGTGATGGTTCCGTCGTCCAGCACGACGAGCCCGTTATCGGCGCGGAGCATGGTCTTCATCGTCGAGGCGTCGATGTTGTAGCACCGCACCTCCGCCGTGCCGAACTCGTGCCACGTGACGCCGTAAAGCGGATCGGGCGTCAGGCAGACCACATGCGCGCCCTCCTCGCGGGCGCGCTCCGCAAGCCGCGCCATACGCCGGGCGCACGAACGCGGAAGACGGTCGAAAGCCGTGACGCAGAGCATGTAAACTCGGCCCGGCATCGTCAGCACCTCCTCCGTGGCGTCGCCCTCGGCGTCGCGCAGGGCGAATTCGCTCACGAGGGGCCTCACCGTCGGGGCTTCGCTCGTGGTGCGGGTGTCGACCCACTCCCACTTCCCGGCGTCCTGCCACTCGGTGTCTTCCAGCGAGAACTCGCGTTCGCGGCCCGTCTGCCGGTTGCGGTAGACCAGCACGGTTTCCGACTCGCCGGGTTCGACGACGGGAGCCTGCATCGCCTCGCGGATATTGACCCCGACCTTATAGGGCAGGAAGTCGATCAGCGGCAGGTGAATGTAACAGTAATAGCCGAGGTACATCGCCAGGAAGAAGAACGTGCAGGTAAGCACGATTTCCAGCGGCTTGAAGGCGAAAATCTTGTCGGGACGGTAACGCCACCACACCACGAAGGCCATCGGCAGCAGCACGACGTTCTTGGCGAACGTCTCCCACGGGGAGAGTTTCAGCGCCTCGCCGAAACATCCGCAGTCCTCGACGGGGATGATCGTGGCGCTCAGCAGCGTCAGCAGCGTGAAGAAAACCATCGACAGCACGGCGAAGATCGAGATCAGCCGGATGCGGACCTTGAACAGCAGCATGCAGCCCATCATCAGCTCCGCGCCGCACAGCCAGATCGAAAAGGTCATCGCCGCAGGCTGGAGGTAGTCGAGTCCGTAGATCGAAAGGTATTCGTTGACCTTCAGCGCCGTGCCCCACGGGTCGATCACCTTCGTGAAACCCGAAACGATGAACGTGCAGGCGAGGATCAGCCGGCAGACGTTGGCCACGATCTTGAAAACCCGGGTCTTTCTCATCGCGCGTCGAGTATCGGGGCCAGCACGGCCCGTATTTTTTCGAAATTATGTTCGGGCGAATCCATCGCCCCCGACGGATCGCTGCAATCGACCACTCGCAGCGAATCGTCCTTCGCCGCCGCCGTGAGATAAACCTCGCGCACACGCCGCTGCAGGTCGAGGGCGTCTTCGTGGATGTCCCGGCTGCCCTGCAGGTAGTCGCGGTCGTCTCCCTCGCGGACCTCCGTGAGCTTTCGCTCGGTGAAGGCGAACGGCACGTCGAGGAACAGCGACAGGTCGGGGCGCGGCAGGCCGTTGTAACCGAATTCCAGGTCCAGAATCCACTGCGCGAGGCGGTCGCGCCGCTCGCCGGCAGGAAGTTTCGCACACTGGAAACCCACGTTCGAATAGACGTAACGGTCGAGGATCACGGCTTTGCCTTCGGCGATCCACGCCCGGATCTGCGGACCGGCCGCCGCACGGTCGCCCGCAAAGAGCAGGGCCACCAGATAGGGGTCGACCTCGTTCACGCCGCCGAATTCGCCGCGCAGGAAGCGGGCGATCAGTTCGCCGTAAACCGGCGCGTCGAAACGCGGAAAATGTACGTAGGCGCTCTCCACGCCACGCTCCGCGAACAACTGGCGCAACATGCGGATCTGGGTCGACTTGCCCGCTCCGTCCAATCCTTCGAGTACGATGAACATAGGTCAGTAAGTTTTAATATCTCATAATCATTATCGGAGCGTCATTATGCTCCCGGCTGTCGCTGTCGCCGCCCCTGACGGCGTTTGCAAATCAGGCCCATCCCCACCCCCCCGCCTTGACGGAGGCTCAATCGCATCGCGACCGGAATATCGCCAAAACTTTCAACTCTAATTTCGAAGCATCCTCACCGCCCGTTCGACCCCCGCGGCCAGTGCATCGGCCTCGGCGAGTGTGTTGTACAGCGCGAACGAGGCCCGGCACATGCCCGTCGTTCCGTAGTGGTCCATCACGGGTTCGGCGCAGTGCTGGCCCGTACGGACCGCAATGCCCAGCTTGTCGAGGATCATGCCCATATCGTAGGGATGCACCCCCTCGACGTTGAATGACACAATGGCGCACTTGCCGGGCGCCGTGCCGTAGATCCGCAGTCCGCCGATCCCCTCCAGCCGCTCCGTGGCGCGACGCAGCAGCGCCTCCTCGTGGGCTTCGATCTGGGCAGGGTCGAACCGCTGCATGAATTTCACCGCCTCCCCCAGCCCGATGGCGCCCACGAAATTGGCCGTTCCGGCCTCGAATTTCAACGGCACGGGAGCGTAGGTGGTCTTCGCGAACGTCACCGTGTCGACCATGTCGCCGCCGCCCATGAACGGCGGCATCCGTTCCAGCAGTTCGCGCTTGCCGTACAGCACGCCGATTCCCGTCGGCCCGTAGAGCTTGTGGCCCGAGAAGGCGTAGAAATCGCAGTCCATCGCCCGGACATCAACCCCGCCGTGGACCAGGCCCTGACAGCCGTCGACAACGACAATGGCCCCCGCGGCATGCGCCGCTTCGACCACCGTCCGCAAGTCGGGCCGCGTGCCGAGCGTGTTCGACGCCTGCGTCACGGCCACCACGCGCGTACGTTCGTCCACGAGCGCCGGCAGGAGGTCCGTGCGCAGCGCTCCCGCCCCGTCGAACGGAAGCACGCGGATTTCGGCCCCCTTGCGTTCGGCCAGCATCTGCCACGGCACGATGTTCGAGTGGTGCTCCATCTCGCTGACGAGGATGTTGTCCCCGGCTCCGACGAAGGCATCGCCCCAGGCGTAAGCCACCGTGTTGAGCGACGCCGTGGCGCCCGCCGTAAAGACGATCTCTTCCTTTTCAGCCGCGCCGACGAATGCGGCGATCCGCTCCCGGGCGGCTTCATACAGCTCCGTCGCCTCCTCCGAAAGGAAATGCACCCCGCGGTGGATGTTGGCGTTCAGGTCCCGGTGAAGGCGATCGACGGTATCGATCACCGTCCGGGGCTTCTGCGCCGTGGCACCGCTGTCGAGGTAAACCAGCGGCTTGCCGTAGACTTCGCGGTGCAGGATCGGGAACTCCTCCCGTATTTTTTCAACGTCGAACATTTCTCACAGGGTTTCGATTTTCGCCGCGGCCCGTTCCAGGATCGCCCCGCACAGCGGCTCGATGCCGCAGCGGGTCACCACGTCGCCGACGAATCCTTCGATCTGCAACCGCCGGGCCTGGGCTTCGCTCAAACCGCGCTGGCGCATGTACAGGATGGCATCCGCATCCATCTGCCCCACCGTCGCGCCGTGCGAGCACTTCACGTCGTCGGCGTAGATTTCCAGCTGGGGCTGGGTCGTGATGCGGGCCGTCCGGCTCAACAGGATGTTGCGGCTCTGCTGACAGGCGTCGGTACGCTGGGCGTCGGGGGCCACGTAGACCATCCCGCAGAACTCGCCCACGGCACACCCTCCGGCAACCCCCTTGACGTAGGAGTTGCTGCGGCAGTCGGCGGCGTTGTGCGCCGTATGCAGTTTCAGCACGCAATGCTCTTCACCCGCGGCGAGGAACACCCCGCCCAGTTCGTTTTCGGCATCCGCGCCGTCGAGATCGATCCTGTACGAAGCGTTGGCGCTCGACAGCTGCACCGTCGTCAGACGGCAGCGGCTGCGTGCGGCCTGCTTCACCGAGACCTCGGCGAACGCCTCGGCCGTGAACAGTTCGGTCAGCTCCAGCTGCGCCCCTTCGGCCAGCTCCACCTCCAGCACCGACATCTCGGGAGCGGTGTGCAGCACGACGACCTGCGCCGAAGCGCCCGCCGCGGCCTCGATGCGGAGCTTCCGGGGATCGACCGCCGCGAACGGTCCGTCCCCGGCTCCGTCGAGCCGGAGCGCCTCGCCGTCCACGGCACGAAACCCGCGGATTATGTCGAGAATCGTCTCCATCACTTGTCGTATTCGTTGATCAGCCAGTCGTAACCCTCCTTTTCGAGCCGGAGGGCCAGCGACTTGTCGCCCGAATGGATGATGCGGCCCTTGTAAAGCACATGCACCACGTCGGGCACGATGTAATCCAGCAGACGCTGGTAGTGCGTGATGACCACCGTGGCGTTTTGGGGCGTATGCAGTTTGGTGACGCCCGTGGCGACGATGCGCAGGGCGTCGATGTCGAGTCCCGAGTCGGTCTCGTCGAGGATCGCCAGCTTCGGGTCGAGCATCGCCATCTGGAAAATCTCGTTCTTCTTCTTCTCGCCGCCCGAGAACCCTTCGTTCACGGCCCGCGAGGTGAGTTTCGACGAAAGTTCCACCACAGCGCTCTTCTCGCGCATCAGGCGCAGGAACTCGGCGGCCGAAAGCGGCTCCTCGCCGCGGAACTTGCGCTGCTCGTTGACGGCCAGCTTCATGAAATTGGCCATCGTGACGCCCGGAATCTCCACCGGATACTGAAAGCCCAGGAACAGGCCCAGCCGCGCGCGGTCCTCGATGGGCATCGACAGCAGGTCGCGGCCCAGGAACTCGGCCGACCCTTCGGTGACGGTGAACTTTTCATTGCCCGCAAGCACCGAGGCCAGCGTCGACTTGCCCGAGCCGTTGGGGCCCATGATCGCATGCACCTCGCCGGCCTTCACTTCGAGGTCGATGCCCCGGAGAATCTCCTTGCCGTCGACCGTGGCGTGTAGATTTTTTACGCTTAACATATCTTTTTTGCCAGTTTTTCACATTTTTCAATCTCCCGGGGCGTCAGCGCCCCGCGTTTGCGGCATCCGCCCTTGCCGAAGGTCCCGGCGACCCGGAACCCGCTCCATTTCAGGATCTCGCGCAATGCGCGGAACACGCCGGTCGTCTGGCGGAACCACACGCTGAACGGATAGACCGTATTGCACGCGGCGACCAGCACGGCCCGCTTGCCCTTATGCAGCGGGATCGGCATGCCGTTCTCCCGCTCGCCCATCATCGCATAGACCATCCGGTCGAACAGCACCTTCAACGCGCCGCTCATGTTGCCCCAGTAACAGGGCGACCCGACGATCAGCGCATCGGCCCCGCGGATGGCCTCCGCCGCACGGTGCGCATCGTCTTCTGGCAGCACGCAGCGGCCCAGCGAACGGCATTTCATACACCCGGTGCAGGGCCGGACCTGCATGTCGCGGACGAACAGCGTCCCGACTTCACACCCTTCGGGCAGTCCGGCGGCCACGTGGCCGAGCATCTGCGAGACCAGCCCGCCGCGGTGCGGGCTTCCGTTCAGGACGACGACTTTCATTTTTCGCATCACCCTACCGATCCCTCCAGCTGCAACGCCAGCAACTTCTGCGCCTCGACAGCGAATTCCATCGGCAGTTTCGACAGCACCTCGCGGGCATAGCCGTTGACGATCAGCCCCACGGCATCCTCCGTCGAAAGGCCGCGCTGGTTGCAGTAGAACAGCTGGTCGTCGGAGATTTTCGAGGTCGTGGCCTCGTGCTCCACCACGCCCGTCGGGTTGCGCACGTCGATCACGGGGAACGTGTGCGCCCCGCATTTGTCGCCGATCAGCAGCGAATCGCACTGCGAATAGTTGCGGGCGTTCTCGGCGCCCTTCGCCACACGGACCATGCCGCGGTAGGAGTTCTCGCTCCGCCCCGCGGAGATGCCCTTCGAAACGATGCGGCTGCGGGTGTTGCGGCCGATGTGGATCATCTTCGTACCCGTGTCGGCCTGCTGGAAATTGTTGGTCATGGCCACCGAGTAGAACTCGCCGACGGCATTGTCGCCCGCAAGGATGCAGCTCGGGTATTTCCACGTGATCGCCGAACCCGTCTCGACCTGCGTCCACGACAGGCGGGCGTTCTCGCGGCAGAAACCGCGCTTGGTGACGAAGTTGTAGATGCCGCCCCGGCCCTGCCTGTCGCCGGGATACCAGTTCTGGACGGTGGAGTATTTGACCTCGGCGTCCCGCTCGACGATGATCTCCACGACGGCGGCGTGCAGCTGGTTTTCGTCGCGCTGCGGCGCGGTGCACCCTTCGAGGTAGCTCACGTAGGCGCCCTCGTCGGCCACGATCAGCGTGCGTTCGAACTGCCCCGTGCCGGCGGCGTTGATGCGGAAATAGGTCGAAAGCTCCATCGGGCAACGCACCCCCTTGGGGATGTAGCAGAACGAACCGTCGGAAAAGACCGCAGCGTTCAGCGCGGCGTAGAAGTTGTCGGTATAGGGCACGACGCTCCCGAGGTATTTTTTCACCAGCTCGGGGAAGTCGCGCAACGCCTCGGAGATCGAACAGAAGATGATACCCTTTTCGGCCAGCGTCTCCTTGAAGGTGGTCTTCACCGACACGGAGTCCATCACGGCATCGACCGCGACGCCCGCCAGGGCCATCTGCTCTTCGAGCGGAATGCCCAGTTTGTCGAACGTGCGTTTCAGCTCGGGATCGACTTCGTCCATCGAGCCGAGCTGTTTCTTGGGCTTGGGAGCCGCATAGTAGATGATCTCCTGAAAGTCGATCGGCGGGATCGTCAGGTGGGCCCACGTCGGAGCCTCCAGCGTCAGCCAATGGCGGTAGGCCGCCACACGGCGTTCGGTCATCCACTCCGGTTCGCCCTTTTTGGCGGAGATCAGCCGCACGACCTCCTCCGAAAGCCCTTTGCCGATGGTTTCGGTCTCGATGTCCGAAGTGAAGCCGTACTTGTATTCCTGCTCTCCGATATTTTCCAGTATGTCTTTCTCTTTTTCTGCCATCACAAGCGAAATATCCTGCGAAGATACAAATAAGCGGGCGCAATTTCAAATTTATTTGAACATTGCCGGGCGGGAGCATCTTCAGCGAAGCCAAAGATACGAAAATCCGTTTACATTTTTACCATCTCCCCAGCAAATCCGGTTCCGAAGCGGTCAAACGGCAAAAAAGGGCGCTCAATTTCTGAGCGCCCTCCCCATTGGATCACCGTGCCACTTATTTCGACGGCGTCCAGGTGATCGAGAAAACATTGATACCGCTGTTCTTACTGTAAATCGTGATCTTCGATCCGGCAGAAGCAGACAAGCAATTATAAGTCAACTTTGCCGCATTCTGCGTCTTATCGGGAGTATCCTGCGTAAGCAATTCCGTACCGTCAACGGCCACAGCCAACGGACGGGCTGCATCTCCGCCGGAAACAGCCTCCACGACCAGTGTACCCGGAGCATCCACCGTAAAGGAGACACATTGCTTGGAAGTGCTGCCCGTACCTCCGTATTGGAAGCGAGTAGCTTTCACACCGTCTGCATTGTTGTTCTGTCCGAACTTGAACTTACCACCGCCGAAGAGAAACGAAAGTCCTTTGTAAGTGAAACCATCCGCATCCTTTTTCAGGTCAGCCGTTTCAGCCATCGTCGCCAAAGCCGCAGCGTTGATGTCCCCCGTGCTGTTGGCGAATCCGGCCCATACAACTGTAAAATCATCCGCTCCCCATGCCAAAGCAGTTCCCGAACCCGTCGAAGCCTCGGCGACGGTCAGTTTGGCCGTACCGGGATCGGAAGCCTGTGCCGAAGCGTCGGCGGGGGTGGCGACCACCGAAATCGTGTATTCACCCACGGCAAGCGCGGCAACCTCAGCGGCGGCAATCGTGTGAGAGGTCGTGTTCACGGTCTCGGAAGTTCCGTTGTTGAAAGTAACGACATACGATGCAGCTCCCTCGACGGCATCCCACGATGCCACAACCTCCTTCTGTTCGCCTTCGGTGACTTTCGCAGGATCGAGTTTCACGACGGGAGTCGCCAGCTTGGTGTCGTTGACCGTCAGCACGGCGCTGCCGGCGGGCGACGGCTTGTAGAGGAAGTCGGAGGCGGCCGCAGCGGTCACCGAAATCGTATAGGTTCCCGGTTTGAGTTCGGCGACGGTCTCGGCCGGAACGGTCATTTCGGTCGCGGAAACGGTCTCCGAGAGGCGGACGACCTCTTCGGTCTCGCCGACGAGCTTCGTCAGAGCGAGGCGGTAGGTATAGGTCGCGGCATTGGGAACGGCGGTCCACGAGAAGGTCACGGGAGTGTTGTCGCCCTTGGTCACCTCGGCGGGTGAGGCCGTAACCGCGGGAGCGGCAAGCGGCGTGGCGTTCTGCCCCGGAGCCTCGGTGCCCTCGTACCAGCCGATGCTGTAAATGTGGTTGATGGTAGCGTCGGTCCAGATCGAAACCACCGCCGAAGCCGGGATGCCCGGGCAGGGAATGTAGACCTTGCCGCGGTTGGCCGCTGTCGGAGCCTCGAAAGGCCCGAAAGCCTTGCCCAGCGCATCGACATAGGCGTAGAAGTTCCGGCCGGCGTCGTTGGCATAGCAGTCAATGGCGATCACGCCCTCGCCCACCACCGAGAACTGCACGGCACGCTGCGTGGGGGCTTCGCCCTCCTTGACGGTCGATTTACCGCGCAGGTCGAGGTAGTTGCAGCCGTAGTCGGCATCGGCCTGAATCTGAACGTTTTTGCCCGAGGCGGCCAGGATCGTGAGGCCGTCGATGGTCTGGTTCGAATCCCAGTTGGCGATCGGCCATTTCGACGCATCGGTGAAATCCCAGAAATTGGACTGTCCCAGCGTCGTGACGACCAGATTGCCCGACTCGACACCGTCGATGTAAACCGAAATCGAATACTCGGTCTGCGCCTTGAGTCCCTCGAAGGTATAGGTGTGCGCGGCGATCTCGGCATCGGTCAGCGTAACATTGCGCTCATCGTCGCCGCCCTTCAGCACGAGGCTCGTAACCTGCTGGTCGGCGCCCCATGCAAGGGTGATCGTCGTTGCGCCCTTGTCGATCACCTCCACGTCGATCTTGTCCGAAGCGACGAACGAAATCGTACCGCGCACGGCCTCGTCGCGCAGCAGCTCGACGGTGTAGGACGTGCCGGTCACAAGGCCGGTCAGCTCGTATTCGCCGGCGGCGATCTCCGCGGACGACAGCTCGATCAGCCCCACGTCGGGCGTGACGTCGAGGTGCGTGACGTTCGAACCGGCGACCCAGCGCAGCATGGCCGTCGTGGCCGTCACGTCGCCGTCGCCCATCTTGCCGTCGTTGAGGAAGAGGTTCTCGACGCCCGTGGCGAACGCGCAGGTTGCGGGTTTCGAATCGGCGACGCCCGCACGCTGCGAGACGGCGACCAGTTCGGCGATCCATTCACGGTTGCCGGGCAGCTCCCGGAACGAGTATTCCATCGTCTTGACGGTGTTGCCGTCGCCGTCGAGCGGGGCGATGAGGTCCACCTGGTCGTAGACGCCGCCCTCGCCGTCGGCGTAGGAGAGCGTCAGCGTATAATCCGCGATTCCGGTCATGACCGTCCACGAGAAGGTCACGTTGACGTTGTTGGCCAACGTATGAGTGAAGTTCAGCGGGGAGAACTCGCGGCCGTAGGCAATGTCCTCGATAATCCCGTCGGGGTCCGAACAGCCGTGAAGCGACGCCGCTCCGGCGAAGAGCATCACGAACAGGACGAATTTATTGATGATCGTTTTCATGCGTTTTCTTGTTTTTTCCTTTTTCAGGCGCTATTGCACCGGGTAACCGTAGTCGTTGAACAGCATGCTGTTGGTGGTGATCGACTGCTTGAAAAGCGGCCAGAACATGTGCACGTCGGGATCGTATTGATAAATCATGTCGATGCGCGCCGTGGCGGTCGTGCCGCTCTTGATATACTCCTCCTCGGTCGATCCGTCGGTCTTCTTCGAGGTGAAGAGCGTCCAGCCCGTACCCTCGGGTTCGCCGGCCTCGCCGAAGTCCAGCCCGTGGAGCTGCACCGTCTCGCCGTCGTCGGCATACTTGTAGTAGACCTTCGAGCCGACAAGGCTGAAATCGTAGGTCTTACCCGTCAGCTCCGAGGTGTAGGTCGTATGGTCGAGCATGGCCTTCATCTTGCCCTTCGCATCGTCGAGCGACGCCTTGAGCAGTCCCCAGCGGATGAGGTCCTGCTTGCGGATCTGCTCGCAGCTGAATTCGAGCATCCGCTCCCGATAGATGGCCTTGAACATATCGTCCTTCGAAGCGATGCCGTCGAGGTAGGTGTCGACCGCGTCGTTGGACTTGAAGGCGCGGTAGCGGACCTTGCGCAGCTGCGTCTTGGCATAAGGAAGGTCGTTCAGCTCGTTGGCGGCCTCGGCGGCCATCAGCAGCACGTCGGCATAGCGCATCACGATCGGCTTGATGCCGCAGTCGTTACCCGAAACGACCTCGTTCATCCATTCGTAGCGGTATTTGCCGCTGTACCATTTCTGGATGTTCTCCAGTTCCTGCCTGCCGCCGTTCCAGCGGTAGGGAATGCAGGAGATGTCGCGGCGGCGGTCGTTCCTGTCGTACTCGTAGTAGAGCGTGGGAACCGGACCGATCGTGCCGCCGGCATTTGCCTTGCCGCAGTATTTATCCGCCGTGTAGTGCTTGATGGCGTAGTTGTTCATCCACTGGCCGCGGTTGTCGGCAAAGGGGATCACGAAAAGCGCCTCGCCTCCGGCGGCGACCTCGCGCTTCATCATGTCGCGCCAGATCTCCTCGAACGAGCCTTCCAGGCCCACGCAGGCATTCTCCTTGGCGATGACCTCCTTGCAGGCGTCGAGCGCCTTCGTGTAGAGGGCGTCGTCGCCCCACACCTGCCCGCTCTCGGTGAGCTTGCTGCGGCGGTTCGAGCCGACGCTGCCCGTACCGATCTGCCCCTCGTCGGGACGCTGCGAGTACCCGGCGGCCGAGAGGCACACGCGGGCCAGCAGGCCGTAGGCGAAGGCCTTGTTGACGCGGGTGGTGAGTCCCGTTTTGCCGGACTCGTTGGGCCAGTAAACGTAATTCACGGCCTCCTCCAGATCTCCGATGATCTGCTGGTAGATGACGTCGCGGTCGCTCTTGGGCTTGATGACGTCGCCCGTCTCGCCGATGGGCTGGAAACGCGCGGGAACGTCGCCCCAGGCCTTGACGAGGTCGTGGTAATAGAGAGCGCGCAGCACCAGCGCCTCGCCCAGGAGGTAACGCATCCCGGCGTTGTTCTCCACGTCGCCGTACTTGCGCAGGCCGGCGATGGCCAGGTTGGCGTTCTCGATGGCGGTGTAGGCCAGGGCGAACTGGCCGCTGCTCTCGTTGAGCTGGCTGTTCGCATCGTCGTACGACGCGTTATAGGAGTAGATCAGCGTTTTGGTATCGGTGGGTTTGTCGGGCGACGCGCCTACGTACCACTCCGTGTCGCTGTTGGCCCCGTAGTAGACCAGCCAGCGGTTGCGGTAGGATTTGTCGACGCCGAACTGGCGGTAGATGTTCATGACGGCCGCCTCGGCATAGGTCTCGTTCGAAAACATGGTCTCCGAATCGGACGACGAGGACGAACGGGTGTCCAGCAGGTCTTCGCCGCACGACGCGGCCATCAGGCCGGCGCAGGCAAGGATATAGATTAACTTTTTCATCGTTGGATTGTTTTCTGTCGGTTAAAGGTTAGAAGCTGATGTTCGCACCGAAAACCCACGAACGGCTCTTCGGATAGGCCGAGTAGTCGACGTTGGGGGTCATGGGCGTCGAGCGGCGCGTGTCGACCTCGGGATCGAAGCCGCTGTACGGCGTCCAGCAGAAGAGGTTCGTGCCCGTCGCATAGAGGCGCACCTTGTTGATGCGCACCTTGCGCGTCCAGCTCGCGGGCAGCGTGTAGCCGACCGTCAGCGACGAGAGGCGCAGGAACGAAGCGTCCTCCAGCAGCCAGCTGTGAACGACCGTCTGCGGCATGTAGGGCGACCACATGCTCGTCGCGGCGTTGGCGGCAGCCAGCTCGGCGGGATCGGTGATCAGGGCGCCGGTCTGCCAGTCGACGTTGGTCCAGCGCTTGCCGAGGGCCATCGCATCCGAAAGGTTGCGGATGACGCCCTTGCCCGTGTACTTCTGCGACGAGGTGAACTCGACGTTGTTGGCGTTGAAGACCTTGTTACCGTAGGAATAGGTGAAGTTGGCGGCCACATCGAAACCGTAGGCATAGGCCGAGAGCGAGAAACCGCCCGTGAACTTGGGCTGCACGTTGCCGATCCTGCCCTGAACGGGCGTACCGTTCTCATCGCAGAGCAGTTTGAGCGAGCCTGGGCGCATGTCGCCGACCACGCCGGCGCAATTCGAGCCGTCGAGCGTCTGCCATTTGCCCGTCTGGTTGTAAACGTCCAGGTCGAAGTCCTCGACCTCGTAGCGGCCCAATGTCGTGTAGCCGCGGATGTCGCCGATGGCGCCGCCCAGCACGGCGTAGTAGTCCGTGACATTGTTGTTCCAGCCCGACGACTGCGAATAGGTCTCCAGCCCGGCCAGGTCCATGATGCGGCTGCGGTTGAAGGCGATATTGGCGTTGAAGTTCACGCCCCACTTCGCCTTTTCGGCCAGAACGGCGGCCACCGACACCTCCAGACCGCGGTTGCGGATCGTACCGGCGTTGCGGTACTGGAAGCTGTAACCCGAACCCGAAACCGGATAGCGCATCAGAATGTCCTCGGTGGTGTTCTGGTAGACCTCGACCGATCCCGAAAGGCGGTTGCGCCAGAATCCGAAGTCGAGACCCAGGTTGTGCGAATAGGTGGTCTCCCACGTCAGGTTGGCATTGGCCATGTAGCTCTCGCTGGCCCCGTTGCCGTTGGGCGTCCAGTAGACCGGGTCGCCGTAGATGAAGCTGCTGCCCGTGCCGACCTCGTAGAGCTGCGTCAGGCCGCCCATGCCGGTCGGGATGTTGTTGTTACCCGCCGTACCGAAGCTGTAACGCAGCTTGAGGTTGTCGAGCCACTTGAGGTCCTTCATGCCCCACTCGTCCGACAAGCGCCACGAAGCGGCCACCGAGGGGAAGTAGCCCCACTTCTGGCCCTTCGAGAACTTCGACGAACCGTCGCCGCGCATCGTGGCCGAAAGCATGTACTTGCCCTTGAAGTCGTAGTTGATGCGCCCGAAATAGGAGAGCAGGATGTCGTCGGCCGCATAGTTCATGTTCGACGAACTGGCGTTCGAGGCCGAACCCATGAAGGTCCACGCCTGCTCGGCGGTGTAGAAGTCGGGCAGTCCGTCGACCCAGGTGTTGAACGTCCGCTGCTCGGTGATGATGTACTCCTGTCCCAGCAGCACGTTCAGGTGGTGGTTTTCGTTCGAGATGAGCTTCCTGAAGTCATAGCTCAACGTATTGGTGTTGCGGACGCGGCGGCGCGTCACATCGTTGTAGTTGGTCGAGGGGGTTCCCGGAACCGACGAACCCGAACCGCCGACCTTCGAATAGTAGGTCGTAAGGCCGTAGAACGAATTGGTCTCCTGGCGGTAGTCCTCCATACCGGCCTCGACCTTCAGGCGAAGGTCGTCGACGATCTCCCACGTGAAGCCCGCGTTGGCGTTCCAGTTGGTGCGCTCGCGCTTGCGGTCCGAATCCGAAACGGCGACCGTCGGCATCACGGCGTCCGAGGAGTTCTCCTCCAGGTCGTCGCCGCCCTCGATCTGAGCCTTCAGCGGAATGGGCGTGTAGAGCATGGCGTTCTTCAGACGGCCCGTGGTCTGCGAACCCGAGTCGTTGAGCGAGTTGGCGCCCGCGCCGCGGACCTTGATGCGCGAATAGCGGATGTTGAAGTCGAGCGTGATGCGCTTGTTGGCCTTGAACTGCGTTTTCAGGCCCAGGTTGTCACGGCTGTAATTCGAGCCGATCATGATCGCCTTGTCGTAGAGACGCGCATAGGTGGCGTTCCACTTGAACTTGTCGCCGCCGCCCGAAACCGTCAGGTTGTGGTTGAACTGCTCGCCCGAACGGCCGAAAAGCTGGTCCATCCAGTTGTTGCCCTTCACGCCGTCGTAGAGGTCGATGTCGGAGAACGATCCGAAGTAAGGCTCGTAGTTGTCCGAGACCTTATTCTGGATGGCGGCCAGCTCGTACTGCCACTTGGCGAACTCCGAGGGGTTGAGCGCCTGCACCTGGTTCTTGCGGGCGATGTCCTTGAACCCCCAGTATACATTGTAGTTTACGTTCACCTTGCCCTTCTCGCCGCTCTTGGTGGTGATCAGCACGACGCCGTTGGCGCCGCGCGAACCGTAGATGGCCGTCGAGAAGGCGTCTTTCAGAATGTCGATCGACTGGATTTCCGACGAGGAGATGTCGCTGATGCTCTCCACGGGGAATCCGTCGACGATATAGAGCGGCGCGCCGTCCGACGAGAACGAACCCGCACCGCGCACGCGGATGCGGATTTCGGCGTCGGGATCTCCCTCCGTGGCCGTGACCTGCACACCGGCCATGCGGCCCGTCATCGCCTCGGCGACCGAGGCCACGGGCATCTGCTGGAGCGTCTCGGCATTCACCGAGGCGACCGAACCCACGACATCGCGGCGTTTCACGGTGGCGTAACCCACGACCACCACGTCGTCCATCGCCGTCGACTCGTCTTCGAGCCTGACGTCGATCTGCGTTTTGCTGCCGATGGCGATGCGCTGCGTCTTCATACCGATATAGGAGATCACCAGCGTCTTCTTCGAAGCGTCGGGTACGTTGAGCGTCCATTGCCCGTCGACGCCCGAACTCGCTCCCAAAGTCGTACCGTCAACGATCACCGAAGCTCCGATAACCGGTTTGCCCGCCGAATCCTTGACGACACCTCCGATTTTCTGAGCCGCGGCCGTGGAGGCCAGACCCACACCCAGCAGGAACAACAGGGCGAACTTTAGAGTAAAGCTTTTCATATAAAAGGTTTTGGTTAATAATTAGGTTTTCGCTTTTTCCGTAAAAGGGGCATTTCCCTATACAAAAATAAATTGCCCCGGAGGATTCGATTGGTAATTTTTATCACTTCTCATGGATAATTTGTCAAACCGCTCCGAACGGCCCCGCAAGGCCCCGGGAAAAGGAAAATGGGGCAAAAAATCCTCCTTCGGCAGGAGGATTTTTCCGGAAAAAGAGAATGGTATGTCCGCGGATCAGAGAGTCTCCTGCGCAAGACGAATCTCCAGCGAAGCCCAGATAAAGGGCCCCACGCCCTTGCAGTCGTTGTCGATCACCGGCTCGGAGATGTAATATTCGAACGTGCCGCTGCGCATCTGCTTGCCGCCCAGGCCCGCCACCGAACAGCAGCCGGTCAGCGAGATCGTGCCGTCGGGATTCTCCTTCACGAAACAGTCGGCGAACTTTTCATACAGCCGCCGCGCCTCGCCGCCCAGTTCCGCAGGCAGGTAACCCAGCCGCACGCCCTTGAGCATGGCGTAGACGAACATCGCCGAGGCGGTCGATTCGAGGTAGTTGCCCTCGCGGCCCGGCTGGTCGAGCACCTGATACCACATGCCGGTCGCGGGATCGGCGTATTTCGGCAGCACCTCGTAGATATGGTTCAGTATTTCGACCATCGGCTGCGTCGCATCGTCGACGCCGAGGTATTGCAGCGTCTCGACGATGGCCATGGCGTACCACCCCATCGCGCGGCCCCAGGCATGGGCCGACTGGCCGGTGGCCCTGTCGCACCAGAACATTTCGCGCGAATCGTCGTAGGCGTGGCGGTAAAGCCCCGTGGCGGGATCGTAGGTGTGCGCGGCCACGACGACGAACTGGTTCACGATGTCGTCGACAGCTTTCTCGTACCCGGCCCCGGAGAGGTTCCGCGCGGCATACTCGGCGTAGAACGGCTGGGCCATGTACAGTCCGTCGAGCCACATCTGGTGCGGGTAGACCTTCTTGTGCCAGAAGCCCCCGTCGGCATTGCGGGGCTGCTCCTGCAACTGGGCGTAGAGCGTGTCGAGCGCCATCTTATAGCGCACGTCGCCCGTGCGGTCGTACAGTTCGAAAAGGGCGCGCCCGGGACAGACGTGGTCGAGGTTGTATTTCGTCTTCCTATAGGTCAGCACCTCCCCGCCGGGACGCACGATCGTGTCGAAATAACGCTCGGCATAGGCCGTGAACTCCTCGATGCCGTACATCCGGCCGGCATCCGCGATGGCGAGCAGTTCGAGTCCCGTGGTGTAGTTCCACTTCACCTTCCCCGCGGGAATGCCGTCGAGGTTCGTCGGCGAAGGGTTGCGGACGATTTCGCTCGCGGCCATGCGGACGGCGGGCGGGTTTCCGGATTCGTACAATGCGCCGGACGAGGTGCAGGCGGCGGCCAGCGCACACAGCGCGGCAGGGATCAGACGTTTTTTCATGCAGTCTTGGTATCTTCTTGTTTCAGGTTATGCGTCTTGAGGTATTCGGCGGGCGACATGTGGTACTGCTCGCGGAAACAGCGGCTGAAATAGCCCGGATCGGAGAAGCCCACCTTGTAGGCCACCTCCGACACGGAGAACTGGCCCGTGCGCAGCAGGAGTTTCGACTTGGTGATGCGGTACTCCTTGATCAGTTCGACGGGCGACTTGCCCGTGAGGCTCTTGAGTTTGTTGTACATCGTCGTGCGGCCCAGCCCGAGGTGCGAGGCCAGCCGGTCGATCGTGAGTTCCGAGTTCTCGATGTTCTCACCCAGCCACGCCATCACGTTCTTCATGAACTCCTCGTCGCGGTCCGTGACGACGACATCCTCGACCGCCAGTTCGACCACCTTGTTGCGGGCCGACTGCGAGGAGAACTTCTCGAAGAGCTTGCGCCGCTGAGTCAGCAGGTTGTCGATGCGGGCCAGCAGCAGTTCGATGCTGAACGGCTTGGTGATGTAGCCGTCGGCGCCGAACTCCATGGCCTTCACCCGGTCGTCGGGCGAGTGGCGGGCCGTGAGCATCACGATCGGGATGTGGCTCATCGTGAAGTCGTGGCGCACCTTGTCGATCAGTTCGATGCCGTCCATGCGGGGCATCATCAGGTCGGTGACGATGATGTCGGGCATCTCGCTGCGGATCTTTTCGAGGGCCTCGACACCGTCGTCGGCCTCGACGACGTAATAGGTGTCTATCAGACTGTTGTACATGAAGATGCGCAGTTCGCGGTTATCCTCGACCAGGAGGATTTTCTGCGCGTCCTTCGGCGGCGCGACGTCCATGCGGCGCTGGCTGTCGGCGGCCGTGAAGTCGCTGACCATATAGTCGTTGCGGCGTTCGCCCTTCCCCGCCCCGGCGCCCGTGAAGTCGATCTGCTCCATGCCGAAGTGGGCGTTGCCGAGTTTGAGTTTCACGGTGAAGGAGGCGCCTTCGCCCGGACGGCTGTCGACCGAGATTTCGCCGTGGTGCAGGGCCACGATGTCGCGGCAGAGCGAAAGGCCGATACCCGACCCCTTCATGTTGCTGTCCACGGCGCGCGAAGCCTGCGCGAAACGCTCGAAAATCACCCCCTGCTTGTCCTTCGGGATGCCGATGCCCGTGTCACGGACGGTGAGCGTCACGCTCTCCTCCTCTTCGCGCAGTGAAAGGATCACTTCAATCCGACCGCCGTTGGACGTGAATTTCAGCGCGTTGGACAAAAGGTTGTAGACGACGCTCTCCATGCGTTCGATGTCCACCCACACCAGCACCGAGCGGCGCGAAAGGGTGAACAGCAATTCGATCCGGCGCTCGGAGGCCATTTCGCGGAAATCGTCGAGGGCGTCCTCGACCAGCGGCACGAGGTCCACGCGCGAAATTTTCAGCTCCATCTTGTTCTTGACGATCTTGCGGAAGTCGAGCAGCTGGTTGATCAGCGTCAGCATGCGCTTGGCGTTGCGGTGAGCCAGCGTGAGGCTGTTTTCGCCCCGCGGCGTCAGGCTGTCGTGCTTCTTCACGTCCTCGATGCCGCCCAATATGAGCGTGAGCGGCGTGCGCAGTTCGTGCGAGATGTTGGTGAAGAAACGCAGTTTGAGGTCGGTCATGTTCTGCTCGACGCTCGCTTCGCGGCGGATGCGGATGACCGAACTGGCAATGCGCCAGGCGACGGCCGCCGCCGCCAGCGCCAGCAGGACGTAAAGGGTTTTAGCCCACCAGGTGAGCCAGGGGGGGGGAAGCACTTCGACCCCGATCGTGATCCCCTCGTCGGCGGCATCGGCATTGCCGACGAACGCCTTGACGTGGAACTTGTAGTCGCCGATCGGCACGTTGGAGTAGGCCGCGCGGTTGGTCGTCCCCGAGATGTTCCAGTCCTGGTCGTAGCCTTCGAGCCTGTACATGTACCCCACCACGTGCTGGATGGCGAAATTGAGCGATGCGAACTCCATGCGGAAATTCGAGAAATTGTAGGGCAGTACGATGCGGTCGGCCTCGGTCACCGACTCCGAGAGCGGCGAGCGGCGCCCCGCGACGACGGGGACGTTGCGCACGTCGAGCCCCGTGAAACGCAGGTCGTAGTCGATCTTCGCGGCACGGACCTCGTCCGGATCGAAGCGGTAGAGCTGGCGTCCGCTGCCGAAGAGCACGTCGCCGCGGGGCGAAGTGAGCGCCGTGGCCTCGCTGAAAACCGCATTGCGCATGTTGTCGTAGAGGTAGTAGTTCGAGAAAATCCCGCGCCGGGGGTCGAACCGCGACACGGCGTTGTGCGTCGAAACCCACAGGTCGCCCTGCCGGTCCTCGGTCAGGGCCATGCAGATATTGCTGGCCAGTCCCGACGATTTGTCGTAGCAGCGGAAACGCGGCGCACCGTCGGCGTCGTAACCCTCGATGAGGTTCAATCCCCCGCCGAAGGTCGCCAGCCAGATGCGTCCCCCGGAGTCCTTCAGCATGTGGATAATATCGTTGTTGCCCAGCGACTTCGCGTCGCCCGGTATCTTCTGCATCAGCCGGAAGCGCATCAGTTTGGCGCTGGCGCCCGGGTCGAAGACCAGCAGTCCGTCGACCGTCGCGGCGAACATCCGGTCCGGGCGGTCGTAGAGCAGCCACCGCACACGCCCCGCCTCGTCGAGCGGATAGTGCGTCATCAGGTTGCCGGCATGGATGAAACGGTGTCCCGCGGGGTCCTCCAGCAGATTGATGCCCCCGCCGTAGGTCGCCACCCAGATACGGCCCGTACCGTCCTCCTCGACGCAGTAGATCTGGTCGTCGCTCAACGACCAGGCGTCCGCGTCGGAATGGGTGAAATGCGTGACCCGGTAACCGCCGCCCTCGGGCGTCATGCGGTAAAGCCCCTCGCCCTTGGTCCCGACCCAGATGTTGCCCGAAGAGTCCTCCTTCAGGGCGTAGATCATCCCCGTGCCGCGGCGGCCCTGCGCCGGAAGCGTGTAGACGGGTTTGTTCGAGGCGTCGAAGGCGATCAGGTCGCCGTCGCGCGTGCCGACCCACATCCGTCCCCGGCTGTCGGTCATCAGGGCGCGGATTTCACCCGAAAGCGGGTCCGGGGATTTCGAGTCGAGGGTGAAGACCTCGGCAGGCTGGCGCAGCAGCACCGCCTTGCGCAGTCCGCGTTCGTTGTAGGTCGAGAGCCACAGCACGTCGTCGCGCACGTCGAAACGCACGACGGCGTTGGTCATCTGGCAGTTGGGCTGCTTGGGGTCGTTGTAGAACGGCTCGACCGTGTCGCGTTCGCGGTCGTAATAGCCGAAGCCCCAGTTGTTCATCTTGATCCACAGCAGGCCGCCGCCCTCGGCGATCTTGGTGATCGTGTCGAGGTTGTAGGAGACGGTGTAAGGCTCTTGCTCGAAGTGCTTGTAGTCGTCGGTCGAGGGATTGTAACGCGTGATGCCCGTCTCGGCCGAGGTCACCCATACGATGCCTCGGGAGTCGGCCGCGAGGCCGCGGATGCGGCGCGGGCGCACCCCTTTGGGATTGAGCCGCGCGAGGCGGTCGCCCGCGACGCGGTAGAGTTCGCCCGAACGGCTCCCGGCGTAGACCGCGCCCCGCACCGAATCGGCGACGATGGCTGTCAGCGGAGCCGCGCCGCCCGGCAGGCGGTCGACTTTGCCGCTCTGCTTCCCGACGCGGACCACCTCGCCCGGCGTGGCGCAGTAGACGGATGCGGCGTCGGCCGTAAAGGCGAAGGCCGGAGCCGCCGTCTCGCAGAGCGTGCGGGCGGTGCGCTCCCCGGCGGCGATGTGGTTCAGCTGCCCGTCCGCCGCGGCGATCCAGGCGCCGCCCCGGTCGTCGAGGTACATCGCCGCAACGTCGCCGCCCAGCACCGGGGCGTCGAAAAAGGCGTCCACACGCACGGGAGCGGCATCGGCCCCGTCGGCGAAGCGCGCCACGCCCAGCCCCGCGATGGCCACCCACGTGCCGCCGTCGCCATCGTGCAGGCAGTGCGTCATGCGGTAATGCTTCGAATCGACGCCGTCGATGAGCGACACCACGTCCTCGAACTGTTCGGTATAGCGGTTCAGACGGTAGACGTGGAGGTTATAGGTCGTGAACCAGAGATGGCCGTTCGAATCCTCGCTCACCGAGACGAAGCGGTGATGCGAAAGCGGCGAGAAGTCGCCCGGCGTGGTGCTGAAATTCTTGAAGGTATACCCGTCGAAACGGCTGACCCCGTACCACGTGCAGACCCACACGAAGCCGCGCGAATCGGTGTAGATGTCGGCGATGCGGTCGTGTGTCATCCCGTCCAGGGTGGAGTAGGTCTGAAAAAGGCACTGCGGGGGCGACGTCCGGGCGAACCCCGGAACGGCGGCGAGCAGCAAAAAGGTCAGCAGCAGTCGTTTCATAGTCATTTAACAAATCCGATCTCCAAGGTAGTAAAAAGAACGGACTATTCCAAAATCGAATTGCACGCGGTTGAGCAAAACGGCCCGGCAAACAAAGCGTATCGTTACGACACCAAATATACGAAAATCGGATTCCCGATCTATTTTTCAAAGGCCGCGAGCACCTGCCGGACCTCTTTTTCGGTCAGCTGCCGCGACCATCCGACCCGGCTCCGGGCTGCGGCCCCGGGGCCTTCGGAATGATATTCGGCATAGAACGCGGTCCGGTGCGCGCGGGGTTTGGACCAGTCGTGCCACCCTTCGGGCACGATGTGCGGTCCCAGGTGGCAGTCGACGAAGACAGTCTGCGCATAATCGCGCCACGGGCGGCCCAGCCAGCACCGCGTGACCCCTTCGGCGGCGGTCAGGCGGCAGTTGCGGAAAACGAAGCCCACGGGCTGTCCCTTGCAGGTCGAGGCCGCCGTGATGTAGGAATCGGCCTTCGAACGAATCTCGCAGTTGCGGAACAGCGCCGCCGCCGAGCCGAAAATGAAGTCGGTCGTACCCTCGACGTAGCAGTCGTCGAAACGGATGCGGGCGTTCTCCGCACAAGTCTCCCCGTCGCGGTTGCCGACGCCGTAGAGGTAGAGCGTGTCCTGGTTGCCCAGAAAACGGCAGCCGATGAAATGCAGGCCGGTACCGAGGCACTGCACGGCGACGGCCTGCCCCACGCATCCGGCGGCGTTCTCGAACGTCAGGCCGCGCACCGTCCAGCCGTCGCCGCCGAAATAGACGGTCGAGGAACCGGAAGTGCCCAGCGGATGCCCGGTAGGGCCGGTCCTGGCGGCGTAGTCGTCCCACGTCACGGTCACCGCGCCCCGCCGGCTCAAGGCGCCGGTTTCCGAAGCGACCGCCGATCGGTCCGCATCCGGCCCGATTCCGCGTACCCCCTCGAGTATGACGTTGCGCTTGGTGGCGGGAACGACGACTTTCTCGCGGTAGACGCCTTCGCAGACGAGGATGCGAGTCGTATCGCGGCAGAAGTCGGGAACGGCGGCCACAGCTTCGGTCAACGTGAAAAAGTCGCCCGAGCCGTCCTGTGCGACCACGAAATCGGAGTGTGCGAGACGGCGGCCCAGTTCCGGAAGCAGTTCCGGAAGCCGTGCGGCGATCATCCGCGCCACGACGCGTGCGCCGCGGACGTTGAGGTGGGTGTCGTCCCGCCGTCCGTCGGGCCAGCGGGGATTGGTCCCGGGTTCGATCCACATGTAACAGGCCCGGGACGCCTCCTCGCCCAGCGACGATACCCACGCACGGGTCAGCCGTTCGGCGTCGATCAGCGGCGTCTTCTCCGCTGCGGCCACGCGGCGCACGGCGTCGGCATAGGGTCCGTGGGTATCGTCCAGCGCACCCCCGGTGAAGTGCCGCCGGACAATGGGTGTCAGCAGTACGGGAATACCTCCCTTTTCCCGCGTTTCGCGCACATAGCGGCGCAGATTTTCGGCATACCGCTCCGGAGAGGCATAGCGGGTAGAATCCTGCTGTTTCTGGTCGTTGTGCCCGAACTGGATGAAGACGTAGTCGCCGGGCTGCAACTTTCCGTAAACGGCGGCCCAGCGCCCCTCGTCGCGGAACGATTTGGTCGAACGCCCGTTCGTGGCGTGGTTTTCGACCCGCACCGAAGCGTCGAACAACGGCCGGAACAGTTGCCCCCAGCCCCGCTCGGGATTCTGCTTCGCAAGGTCCTTCGTGGCGCAGGTCGAGTCGCCGACCAGGTAGACACGCAGCGTCTGCCCGCAGGCAACCGCGGAAAACAACACGCACAGTATCAGCAGGAAAAACCGTTTCATCTCAAGCAACGTTTTAAACGGCGGGCGGGAGGCGCTGCGACCTCCCGTCTGCCGCCGGCCGCGACCGGATCAACTATTGTAAAGCAGTATAGGAGCCTCCCTTCACCTGCGACAGCGTGACGTCGCGGACCAGGTAGTGGAAGTAAACCTCGATGTTGGAATAGAGCTTCTGCGGGTCGAGCGTCGTGGCCGCAGCGTCGGAAGCGTCCTTCGGGTCGAGTCCGAGCAGTTCCTCGTAGTAATCGGGAATGCCGTCGCCGTCGGTATCCACCGCGGCCCGCGCGATCTGGTCGGCGGTCGCCGTGAGTTCGGGCCAGCCTCCCACGGCCGCCTGCGAGTCGATCAGGCCGCCCGTCGAGCCGTTGCCGCCGTCGGGGAAGGTCGCCTTACCGCTGCGGGCGTCGGTCTCGGCCCGCTTGTCGACGGCATCGCGGCAGAGCGAAGCCCCGGCGTAGGACAGCACGGCGTCGAACGCCCCGGCCGCCGTGTGCGTCGTGGTGTGGCACACCGTCGCGTCGCCGGCTTTGATCGAAAGCGGCGCGGAGAGACGTCCGTCCGTGGTCGAGGGGTCATTGCCCTGCGGATGGTAGTAAACACCGCTCCACTGATCGCCGTTGATCGAGGAGGCATAACTGCCGGCATGGTAGTTACCCGACATATAGAGCCGGGGATAGGCAGAACCCACGTTCGAGGAGGAGTTGTACCAGTAGGCGTCGACGAAATATTTTTTCTCCTTCGATGCCGGGCCGGGCTTGTAGTAGTTGTTCACGATGTTGAACGAGCCGTCCTCGCCGCCATAGGTCGTATTGCTGCCCCAGTTGTAGATCACGTTGTTGCGGTAATCGACATTGCCGCGGTGCGTCGAGAGGTAACTGCCGTAGATGCCCGGATGGTCGATGCGGGCGTTGCGGCTGTCGTGGTTGGCCAGCAGGTTGTGGTGGAACGAAGCGTTCCTGCCGCCCCAGATACCGCCGTAGCCGTGGTCGCCCTTGCCGTGGGCCGATTTGCGCAGGCTCTCGGTCAAGAGACACCACTGCATCGTGAAATTCTGATTGGCGTAGAACGAGGCGCACTCGTCGATGGACCACGACATCGAACAATGGTCGAGGATGATGTCCTTGTGGTAACGGCCCCAGATGGTGTCCGAACCGTCGGAGAGATTGCCGCCCGTATTGAGGTCGCCCAGGCGGAAACGCATATAGCGGATGATCACGTTGTCGGCGTCGACCACGACCGTGCCGCCGGCGATGCAGACGCCGCCGCCCGGGGCGGTCTGCCCCGCAACGGTGAGGTTGCCGTTCCGGATGCGCAGGTCGCTCGTCAGGTGGACCGTGCCGGCCACGTCGAAGACCACGATGCGTTTGCCCGAAGCCTCGGCGGCGGCGCGGAACGAACCGGCGCCCGAGTCGTTGAGGTTGGTGACGTGGTAGACCTTGCCCCCGCGGCCGCCCGTCGTGTACATGCCGCCGCCCTCGGCGCCGGGGAAGGCGCGCAGCACGCCGTCGTTCTCGTCGGCCAGGGGAAGCCCCAGGTCGACGCCGGGATCGACGGACGAACGGTCGGTGGTGAAGGCTACCGGCTCGGAGTAGGACGAGTCGTCACCCTCCTCCTCCGCAACCGCTTTCACGCGGAAACGGTAGGCCGTATTGGCCGAAAGGCCCGTCAGTTCAACGGTCGTCCGGATCGTCGCGGCGGCCCGGCAGGGAGCCGCATCATCCCCTTCGTAAAGCTCGTAGGCGTATTCCGCCGCCCCGGCGACCGTTGTCCAGGAGAGCGTGGCCGAATCGTCCGACTTCTCGACGAGCCGCGCCGCGGGAGTGCCGAGCATGTCGCCCGAGAAAACCACGAAATCGGAGAACTCCGAGTCCTGCCATTCGGCGGAACCGAGCGGAGCCGCGGCAAGCACGCGGAAACGATAGGAAACACCCGTCTCCATTTCGAAACGCTGCGACCCGAGGCGCGTCGTGGCCGATTGCAAGGGCGCCGCGGCGTCGCCGGCATAGAGTTCGAAGGTGAAGCGCACGGCCTCGACCGGCTCGGAGATGCTCCAGCGCACGGTGGCCGTCTGGTCCGAAACCGAGACGGTGACATCGGGCACGGGAAGGATTTTCACGTCGGGAGCCGCCGCCGTGGAATCATCGCCGCAACCGACGGCAAGGGCCAGCATCGCGGACAACAGTAAAATATCGGTACGAATCATCGCGGATCGGTTTATTTGATTGCTACATACTGGGCCGCACCCTTCGGCAGCGAAGCGTTGGCCCCGGTGATCTGCGGCGAGGAAACCTCGATCGAGCGGTTGCGGCTTCCCGTCACGACGAGCGCGCGCTCCAGCCCTTCGGGGCAGACGAAGCCCTCGGCCGAAAGATTCTTCACGTTGTTGAGCATCAGCGCGGGACCCTGCTCGGGGACGATCTGCACGTCGCGCAGCACGACATCCGAAGACTCGTTGATCTGCGCGCCCGTCGCGGCGTAAATCTGCGTGTTCTCGACCGTGACGCGCTCGACGTTCATCTCCGGAAGTCCGTTGAAATACATCGCGCGCCGCGCGCCGCGGCACCACACATTTCGGATATGGATGTCCCGGAAGGCCGGCGTGGTCTCGTCGACGGGTTTCGGGGCGAGGTCCGCAGCCTCGGCCCCGCCGTTCTCGGCAAGCGCCTCGGAAGCCGACTTGCCGCCGTAGAAAAGATCGAACAGCAGCGGTTCCTGAAGGATATCGTTCATGGCGATGTCCTCGATCCAGATGTTCTCGACCACCCCGCCGCGGCCGCGCGCCGACTTGAAACGCAGCCCCACGTCGGTCCCCGAGAAGGTGCAGTTCGAAACCTTGACGTTCCTGACGCCGCCCGACATCTCGCTGCCGACGACGAACCCGCCGTGGCCGTGGAAGACGATGCAGTTGTCGACGAGGATATTCTCGCACGGAATGCCGCGGTCGCGGCCCGCCTTGTCCTTGCCGCTCTTGATGCAGATGCCGTCGTCACCCACGTCGAAGCGCGAGTTGGTCAGCACGACGTTGCGGCACGACTCGATGTCGATGCCGTCGCCGTTCTGCGCATAATCGGGGCACCGGACCGTGATGTCGTTGACGATCAGGTTGGTGCACATGGCCGGATGGATGTTCCAGCAGGGCGAATTCTGGAAGGTGACGCCCTCCAGCAGGACGTTCTCGCAATGGTGGACGGCGATCATCACCGGACGCAGGAAGTCGTGCATGCGCTCGAAATCGGCGCGGGTTTTCGCCCACGTCGAAACGTTCTGGTCGGCGCCCGACGTGGCCCCGAACTTATAGCTTTCCGAAGGATACCACGTCTTGCCGTCGTCGGAGAGCACGCCGCCGCTTTTGACCAATGTCTTCCACTGGCGGGGATTGAGTTTGTCCTGCTTCACGGCGCGCCACGCATCACCGTTGCCGTCGATCACGCCGCGGCCCGTGATGGCCACGTTTTTCACGCCCCGCGCCGAGATCGGCGACTGGCAGCGCAGCGTATTGAGACCCTCGAACGTGGTCTCGACAAGCGGATAGAGCGTCTTGTCGTCGCTGAAAACGATGACGGCGTTCTGTTCGAGGTGCAGTTCGGTATTGTCTTTCAGTTCGATAGGCCCGGTAAACCAAACGCCTTCGGGAACGACCACACGACCGCCTCCCCGGGCGGCCAGGGCGGCAATGGCGTCGGCGAAGGCCGCCGTATTGAGCGTATGGCCGTCGCCCGAACCGCCGAAATCGGCGACGCTGACCGTATTCGAAGGAATCGCAGGCCGGGCGACCTGCGGCATCTCGAACGGGAGGTTGCAGGCCGGGGCGTGTGCGCGGCATCCTGCGGCGGCTGCCAGGAGTGCCGCGGCTGCGCAAATCGTCACTTGTCTGAAGTTCATAAGAGAGGTAGTTTTATTCGTATACGTAAAATTTTCACAATTTCAGGTATACAAAAGTACACTGCCCCAGCTTATCGAACAGGGATTTTTTGACGCAAACGATGCATTTTTTTTCAAAACTACCTGATCCGCGAAACGACGACCGGGGTCCGGGCCGCGCCCACCGACTCCATCAGCCCCAGGACGCATTCGGTGTCGCTGCGGTCCTTGAGCCATTCGCTCTTGCGCCAGATCATTTCGAACACGTAGTCGATGCGTCCCCGGGCGTCGGGCGTAAGCTGGAAAAGGTAGCTGGTCCTGTCGTCGGTCTGCGAGGCGATCTGCCTCTGCGGCACGGCGACGGCCAGCCCGACGCTCTCGCGCTCCCACTTCACGGTGTCGTTCTCGGGGAAGTCGCGCCCGAAGGCGGCGATCACGTTCTCATTCTTATAGACCTTGTTCTCGGCCATCTTCATCACGCCGGTCGTGAAGACCAGCCCCTTGAAGTCTCCCTCGATACGATTCTCCACCTGCACGTCGCCATGCCCGGCGTAGAGGATGTAGCGCGAGGTCATCGAGATCTCGCGCCCTCCGTAGCGCCACCCCTCGACCTGCATTTCGACCACCGTGCGGATGGGTCCGTTGGCCAGGATGCGGGCTTCGCGACGTTTGAAATCGGCGATGTGGACCATTTTTCTCTTTTCGGCGTCCCAGCCTTTGAGCGCCCCCACGCCCACCGACCCGAAGACGCGCAGGTTGTCGTGACCGTAACCGCGGGAGAGCTGCTCGTCCGAAGGATACCACATCGTCTCGGCCAGCTCGAGCTGCGGACGCTTCTTGCCGTAGGTGTCAATGGTCTGCTTGTTGTCGAAATAGATGCGGTAGGCGGCATACTCCGACTCGAAGGCCGGACCGTGATGGTGCAGTTTATGGTACATGTCATTCTTCTCCGAGGAAGCGCGGTCGACGGCACGCAGGGTCTTGTCGGGGTTCTTGAGCCACATCTGGGCATGCACGCGCGCGCTGAAGACCCGTTTGTCGGGACTCGACGAATAAACGACCCGGAAATCCCGACTGCCGGAAATGTCGTAAACGAAAACCAGCTCGCCCAGGTCTCTGTCCAGCTGGGAGGGAATCTGGTGAAGACCCTCTATCGACACGACGGCGCTCTGCGCCCACTCGGGCACGTCGCGGATCACGACCGGACATTCGGGACGGTTGCCCGTGACCGTCACGCGGTAGAGGCATTTCTGGGTCTTGGCATTCAGGCTGCAAACGGCCCCGAGGGCCAGCAAAAACAAGAGAATCCGTTTCATGGCTATTTCAGTTTTTCGATGATTCGTTCCAGTTGTGCGCGGCTCCGGAGGGCTGTCGGGGGCAGTTCGCCCGGAAAAGCGCACAGCGCGGCTTCGGGCAGAACCTCCACCCTGCTTTCGTCGGCCTGCGAGACGTCGAGGCCCAGCGTTTCGGCGAAAAAGGCGTAGACCGCGCGGCGCTTGTTCGCACCGTAATCGTGCCGCTCGCCGGGAAAATGGACGTTGCGGACCTGCGCTCCGGCGTCGTAGAAATCCCAGATTCGCCGCAGGAAGGGATATTCCAGCGCCGGCCAGCTCGCCGTCCAGTCGCCGCCGTCGCTGACCGCCAGCACCGGACGGGGAGCCATCGCCGCGGCGAGGATTTCCGGCATGCAGCTGCCCCCGGCGGCCAGCGTCACCGGGCGGCCGCTCTCGCAGGGACATCCCCCGTCGAAATGCGACACCAGATGCACGACGGGAGCCAAAGCGGCGAAGCGTCCGTCGGTCACGGCCAGCAGCAGGGCGTGCGTAGCCCCGCCCGAACCGCCCGTCGCGGCCATGCGGGCGGTGTCCACGTCACGGCGCGACGCCGCGATCCAGTCGGTGACGGCCTTCGACCAGAGGGCCTGCACCTGCATCGAGTAAGGGGCCGTGTGCGCCTCGCGCCCGACCTGCCGTTCCGATTCGCCCCAACCGAAGATGTCCATATCGACGGCCACGGCCCCCATGCGGGCGAACGTCGCCATGCGCAGCTGCTGGTCGGCGCGGTAGCGGCCGCCCGGCCAGTGCCCCGCCGGCGAAACGATCAGCGGCCGACGCACCGGGCCATGCGTTCCGGGGCCCCGGAAAATCATCCGGCGCTCCGGAAGCGGCGGCACGGCGGGAGCATAGACCGTCCCGCAGACATAGAGTCCGGGCAGGGTTTCGAGGGCGTAATTCTGCGTCGTATAGCCGTCGTGACCGATCTCCGGACCGAGCAGGACATCGGGATCGGCCGCCAGCCCCCGGAGAAACGGAGCGAGGTTCAGGGCGTCGCGGACGCCTTCGAGCAGCCGTTCCCGGCGCCGCTCCCACGCCTCCCGGCCGGCATATTGCGCCGAGAGCCATGCCAGCAGTCTTTCGCCGTCGGCAGGCGTGCGGCGGTAGTATTCGTAAGGCTGCACGGTGATCTTCTCCGTCCCGTTCCACACCAGCCCGAGCGGATGCAACAGCCCGTCCAGCGTCTCCCGAAGCGAATAGGGGCGCACCCGGAAGGCGGCATAGGCGACCCGCACCGTGTCGGGGTCGAAACGCTTGCAGACGATACGCACGCCGAAGCGCTCCCCGGCCTGCCGCAGGACCTCGCCGAGCGGCTGCGCGAAACGGTTTTCAAAGGCGGGCTGCGCGGCGGAGGATGCCGCCACAAGACAGCACACCATATATAATATGCAACGGATGCGTTTCAAACCGAGGGTGTGAGGATTTATGCAAAAATACAAATTTTGACCGCATTTCTTTGTATTTCCCCAAAAAGATTCTATATTTGCACACCCTTTCGGAGTTAACAGCCGGAAGGCGTGTCCGGAGAGGTGGGTGAGTGGCTGAAACCACCGGTTTGCTAAACCGACGTACGGGGCAACCTGTACCACGAGTTCGAATCTCGTCCTCTCCGCAAAGCCGGCACGCAAAGCGGCTATCAAATAGAAAATCCTGCAAGTCGTTGATCTTGCAGGGTTTTGTTTTTCCGGACGGCGATTGCCGTCGTCGTTGAAAACCGGGCTGTGCACGGCAAACGGCTTTTGCCTCCGTGCGACATGGCTCCGCCCGGAGTGCGGAAGGTTTGGAACAGTTGTTGCTGATTTCTGCCGGCAACACAAAGTTCCGAGCCTCAAGATGCTGAAAGAAGGTTTCCTTTTCACGTTCATATCCGCCTTCATGGCGCTGTTCCCGGTGGCGAACCCGGTGGGGGCCGGATTTCTGGTCAACGGGCTGCTGTCGGGATTGAGCGACGAGGACCGCAGGTCGATCATCCGCAGAATCGTCACCGACTACCTGCTCGTCGGACTGGGCAGCCTGGCCGTGGGACATTTCGTGCTGTCGCTTTTCGGGCTTTCGCTCCCGGTCATCCAGCTGGGCGGAGGACTGCTGATCTGCCGCACCGCCCTGCAATGGCTCGGCGATTCGGACTCCTCGGTGGGACGGACGCAGGGCAAGGACGTCAACCCCATTCACAAATCGGCCATCGAGTCGCAGATCTTCTACCCGATCACTTTCCCCATCAGCATCGGTCCGGGCAGCGTCTCGGTCATCCTGACGCTGATGGCCTCGGTCAGCATGAAGGACGGCTGGGCCAAGGGCCTGCTCTCCTACGCCATCATCGCGCTGGTCATCTTACTGATGTGTCTGATCCTCTATCTGTTCCTGTCGCAGGGCGAACGGATCATCCGGAAAATCGGCAACAGCGGCAGCATCGTCATCAACAAGATGGTCGCCTTCTTCACCTTCTGCGTCGGCGTCCAGATCGTCGTGACGGGCATCGCCAAACTGTTCCACCTGCATGTCTGACCGAAAACCCTCTTCTCTATGGATTCGCAAATACTTATCAACGACGTTGAGATTTTCAACGGAAAAGAGCCGCAGACCCTCCGGGGAAACGTGCTGATCAGAAACAACCGGATCGAGAGAATCTCCCGGGAACCCATCCCCGCAGACCCCGCAGCCGGAGTCCGGGCGCTCGACGGAAAGGGCCGGTTCCTGATGCCCGGCCTGATCGACGCGCACTGGCACGCCTACCTCTGCTGCAACACCATGCAGGATCTGCTGACGTCGGACCCTTCGTATACGCACCTGGCGGCGGGACGCGAGGCCGGGGCTACCCTGCTGCGGGGTTTCACGACCATCCGCGACGCCGGAGGACCCGTCTTCGGACTGAAGCGGGCCATCGACACCGGACTGCTGCCCGGGCCGCGCATCTACCCCAGCGGCGCCATGATCTCACAGACCTCGGGGCACGGCGATTTCCGGATGATCTACGACCATTTCCACGGAGGCTGCGGGTGCGAGGCCGCGCACATCGAACAGCTCGGAGCCTCGCGCATCGTCGACGGGGCCGACGCCGTGACAGCCGCCACGCGCGAGAACCTGCGGCAGGGCGCCTCGCAGATCAAGCTGATGACCGGAGGCGGCGCCGCATCGCTCTACGATCCGCTGGACGTGACCGAATTTTTCGAGGAAGAGATTCGCGCCGCAGTCCGCGCGGCGGAAGACTGGGGCACGTATGTCATGGTACACGTCTACAACCCGCGGGGCATTGCACGGGCCATAGCGGCCGGCGTCAGAAGCATCGAACACGGCCACCTGATCGACGAACCGACAATGGAGCTGCTTGCGGCAAACGATGTCTGGCTCAGCATGCAGGCATTCGCCGTCGAGGACAACACCTACCCTTCGCCCGTTCAGCAGGCCAAGCACATCGAGATCACCCAAGGAACGGACCGCACCTACAACCTCGCGAAAAAATACCGGGTGAAACTGGCTTGGGGAACCGACCTGCTGTTCAATCCTGCCAACACGAAAAACCAGAACCACGGCATCGTCAAACTGCAAAAATGGTTCACGCCGTTCGAAATCCTGAAAATGGTGACGTTCGACAACGCGCAGCTGCTGGCCATGTCCGGGCCGCGGAATCCCTATCCGGGCCAGCTGGGCGTCGTCGAAGAGGGTGCGCTGGCCGACCTGCTGCTGATCGAGGGAAATCCCCTGCAAGAGATCGGTGTGTTGGAAAACCCCGCGGAAAAATTCGCGCTGATCGTCAAAGACGGCGTCATCTGCAAAAACAACCTCTGAATCCGCCCCGGACAGTCACTCCATCTCGGTCAGGTGCTTCCAGTAACGGCGGGGCATCATGCGGCGCTGCTGGCGCTCGTTGACGCGCTGGGGAATCGCCAGCGCCCGGAAATAGTTTTTCCACAGCAGCTGGAACTCGCGCTCGTCTTCGGCGAGCCATTCGTCGGCGAGCTTGTCGGCGATCATTCCCCGGTCGTCCTCCAGCGTGACGCGCCGCGCCGTATGCCCGTCGTAATAGTAGCCGTAGTCGCGACGCCGGTCGTAGATCAGCCACCGCTGGTCGGCGAAACGGTCGGTGAAATAGTCCAGCCCCAGCGGCAGGGCGTTGTGCTCGGGCGTGACGGCCGCGAAATAGGTTCCGTCGGCGGCTTTCTGGAGGCGGACGAACTGTTTGAGGCGTTCCCGCTCGTGGGAGACCTTGAGCGCCAGCTGGAAAAGCGACTTCATGTCGGGATCGGCCTGGTCGGCCACGACGCCCCCGCCCTCGTCGAAGACGCGGCGCAGGCAGCGCAGCATCAGCAGGTCGCCCTGCGGCTGCTCCCCGTGCCAGGCGTAGACGAACATCGAACGGATGCGGGCGGTCAACCGCCGCTCCAGGCCCCGCCACACGCGGTCGGCATGCGCCCCGTCGGTGGCGACCTCGTGGACGCGCTCGGTGAAGAGCGGTTCAGGCTCCCCGGGACCGATCAGCGCCTCGGGAAACGCCCGCAGCGAATAGGCGTCGAACAGGGCAGACAGCAGCCCGTCGAAGGATTTGTCGTATCGGAAAACCAGCATCGCATCAGAAAAGGGTCAGTTGGCCTTCGTTCCGGTCCTGCTTTCGCCGCTGCGGGGCGGTCAGCAGGCGGCGCACCTGCTCGGGGCGGAGTTCGTTGACACCCTGCCCCGTAGTCAGTTCGCGGCAGCAGATGAAATACTGCGCCTTCTTCATCACCACGCCGATCTGCCGCAGCGACTGCTGCGTCAGCGTCCGGTAGCGGCGCGAGGCGACGATCAGCCGGGCCGACTTGACCCCGATGCCCGGCACGCGCAGCAGGGCTTCGTAATCGGCACGGTTGACATCGACGGGGAAAAACGCGGGGTTCCGCAAGGCCCAGGCCAGCTTGGGGTCGATTTCGAGGTCCAGCCGGGGCGTCTGCTCGTCGGCGATCTCCTCGGCGCGGAATCCGTAGAAACGCATCAGCCAGTCGGCCTGGTAGAGCCGGTTCTCACGCACGAGCGGCGCCTTGTCGAGCGCCGGCAGCCGCTTGTCGTAGGGATTGACGGGAATGAAGCCCGAATAGTAGACCCGCTTCATCGTGGGCCGCCCGTAGAGGGCCGACGAGAGCAGCAGGATGTCGCGGTCGCTCTCGTCCGTGGCCCCGACGATCATCTGCGTGCTCTGTCCGGCCGGGGCGAAGCGCGGCGCATGGCGGAAGCGCGTGCGCTCCTCGGCGCTCTGGAGCACCCCCTGCTGGATGTAGCTCATCGGGCGGTAGATGCTTTCGTAATTCTTGTCGGGGGCCAGCAGCTGCAGGTTGCGTTCGGTCGGGATTTCGATGTTGACGCTCATGCGGTCGGCATAGCGTCCGGCCTCGGCCACCAGTTCGCGGCTGGCGCCGGGAATGCTTTTGAGGTGGATGTAGCCGTTGAAACGGTGCACCGTGCGCAGGTCGCGGGCCACGCGGACCATGCGTTCCATCGTATAGTCGGGGTCGCGGATAACGCCCGACGAGAGGAAAAGCCCCTCGATGTAGTTGCGGCGGTAGAACTCGATGGTCAGTTCGGCCAGTTCGCCGGGCGTGAAGGCCGCGCGCGGGATGTCGTTGCTGCGCCGGTTGATGCAGTAGGCGCAGTCGTAGATGCAGACGTTGGTGAGCATGATCTTCAGCAGCGAAACGCAGCGGCCGTCGGCCGTGAAGGTATGGCAGATGCCCCACCCCGCGGCGCTGCCCACCCCGCCCGCGCGATGCTTGCGCGTCACGCCGCTCGAAGCGCACGAAACGTCGTATTTGGCCGACTCGGCCAGCACCTTGAGTTTTTCGAGCACCGTCTCCTTCATGGCGGCAAGTTATCGCTTTTTTCGGGAAAAACAGAGGTTCCGCAGGTAATTTTTCGCTCTTTTTCCCGATGTCGCTGGGCGTGTGAGAAATAGAAAAAAATAAAAAACGGGGCGGTAAAAACCGCCCCGCTCCGTATGGTATGGGGAGAAATGCTCTCCCGGAGATCCTCGCTGAAATAAATCCGGAATTAGTACCGGTTGCGACCGTAACCGCCGCCGTTGCCGCCGTAGCCACCGCCACGGTTGCCGCCGTAACCGCCGCCGCGGTTGCCGCCGCCGCGATTGCCGCCGTAGCCGCCCGAAGAGCGATCCTCGCGGGGACGAGCCACGTTGACCGTGATCGTCTGACCCTCGAAGTTGGTTCCGTTGAGCTGGTCGATGGCCTTCTGACCCTCTTCCTCATTGGGCATCTCGACGAAGCCGAAACCGCGCGAACGGCCCGTCTCCCGGTCGGTAATAACGTTAGCCGACGCTACTTCGCCGAACTGCATGAATAAATTTCCTAAGCCCTCACTGCTCGTGCCCCAGCTCAGATGCGAAACATAAATGTTCATTCTCTTGATAAGTTAATTAAAAAAGTGTTATTTGTTAATGATAGCTATTCGTACTGCATTCATTCCCCGCGTGCCGCGTTCGAGTTCGAACGTCACCCGGTCCCCTTCGGCAATGCCCGCCGGGGCGTTGGTGATGTGAAAAAAGTATTTCTCGGAACCGGCGGCATCCTTGATGAAGCCGTAGCCTTTGGATGCGGTGAAATATTCCACCCGGCCGCTCATCGGCTCCTCCTCCTCGATTTCCGACTGCCTCGGCACCGAAATTTCGATCTGCGAGACATCGATCTCCTCCTTGGGTTTCACATCCTGCGGGGTCGTGTGAAGGACGCCGTTTTCGTCGACATACGCCAGCATGTCCTCGAAACTGCGGCTTCCGCCGTTCAGACGCTCCTCCTTTTTCTTCTGCTTGTCCTGACGCTTGGTCTGCTTTAATTTCTCTCTTTCTCTCTTTCCCGATGTAATTCGTTTGGCCATTTATCAATTGTTTTTTGCAAATACCGAAGCGCACGCGCACGCCGCTCCCAACAAAAGAGCAAGCTAATGAGGTCGATTTTGAGAATGGGGGAAACCGCGATGAACTGCGGGATCAAACACTTACAAAGAAAGATTCAAAACAAAACTCGATTGTTTCGCTGGCAAAGATACACAATTTATTCCAGATTTCCTATTTTTTCGAATTTTATCTCTTCCACCGCATCTTTTTACCCTCCGAAAGCCCCCTGGCGCCCCTGCATTTCAAGTTCGTTTCAGATTTACGCCCCAACTTTGCATCGCCTTTTCCCGGACTCTGCATATTTTTTGTACTTTTGTCCGGCATGCAACCGAAAGAGAATTAACAGAAAGAGACGATGAAAAAAATCCCGATCCTGCTCCTGCTGACTGCCTGCTGGTCACTGGCCGCGGCACAAGAGAAGCCGCAGACCCCGGCGGCACAGAAACGCAAACCCCGCACCGAAATCATCGCGGCCGATTCGACCGGCGAACTGCTGGCGCAGCTGCGCAACATGCCCAACATCGAAATCGGCAAGGGCATCACCTTCCGCCCCAAGAACGACTGGTTCGAACTGACGATGCGCTTCCGCATGCAGAACCTCCTGGCGCTGTCGTTCGACGACGACTTCACGCTCACCAAGACCGAAGCCCGCGTCAAACGGCTGCGGCTGCGCTTCGACGGATACATCTATTCACCCAAACTGGTCTACTCGGTCCAGCTGGGCTTCACCTCCTACGACACCGAGCCGCTGCCCGGCGGGGACATGAACATCGTGCGCGACGCCATCGTCTACTACGTGCCCAACGCCACCTGGAACATCGGCTTCGGGCAGACCAAGATCAAGGCCAACCGCGCGCGGATCAATTCGTCGAGCGCCCTGCAATTCGTCGACCGCAGCATCGTCAACAGCGAGTTCAACCTCGACCGCGACTTCGGATTCTTCGGCGAATACAACATGCGCCACGGCGAGGGCTTCAACCTCTCGGCGAAGGGTTCCGTCACGCTGGGCGAAGGCCGCAACTGGGGCAGTTCGCCGACCGGAGGGCTGGCCTACACGGGGCGCCTGGAACTCTATCCGCTGGGACGCTTCAAATCGAAGGGCGACGTCATCGAGGGTAACTACGAGTTCGAGGAGCGGGTGAAGATTCTGCTCGCCGGAGCCTACTCCTACAACCACAAGGCCTCGCGGCTGAAGGGCCAGCGTGGCGCCGTGATGCCCGGCGACGCCACACGCAACATGGGGTCCTATTTCGTCGATTTCATCCTCGAATACCGGGGCTTCGCCTTCTACACCGATTTCATGGGCCGTTCGTGCAGCGACCCGCTGTTCAGCCCCGAAACCGGAGCCTTCGTCTACAACGGGCAGGGCCTCAACGTGCAGACCAGCTACCTGTTCAACAAAAAATGGGAAATCGCCCTGCGCAACTCGACGCTGTTCCCGGACAGCGAAGTGCAGCCGCTGGCCGGATACCGCAACTGGAACCAGACCACGCTGGGCATCACGCGCTACATCATCGGCCACAGCCTCAAGGTGCAGGCCGACATGTCGTACAACACCCGGAGCCGGTCCATACACCCCGACTACAACCGCTGGGAAATCCGCTTCCAGCTGGAGCTGGGGCTTTGAAGCGAAGAAAAGGCCGTCCGACAAGTCTCCCGAAAAAAATCACCCCTGCCGAAAACTCTCCGGCAGGGGTGAAATCGTACAGGCAGCACCTATATATTATAGGATTTTCAGGGCGATCTGCGCACACGCTTCGGCATCGGCCAGCGCGTGGTGGTGGTTTTCGAGTTCGAAGCCGCAGGCGGCGGAAACGGTGTGCAGCTGGTGGTTCGGAAGACGGCTCCCGAAGGTGCGGCGCGAGGCACGGCAGGTGCAGTAGAACGTATAGCCGGGATAAGGCATGCCGTACAGCTCGAAGACGGCCCGCAGGCAGCCTTCGTCGAAGGGCGAGTTGTGGGCCACGAGCGGCAGCCCCGCGATGCGGGGCTCTATTTCGCGCCACACCGACGCGAAATCGGGGGCATCGGCCGTATCCTCGTAGGTGAGTCCGTGGATGGCCGTCGTGAAACGGCTGTAAAAATTGGGACGGGGGCGGATCAGGCGGTAAAACGTGTCGGTCACCTCGCCGCCGCGCACGACCACGACGCCCACCGAGCAGACGCTCGTGCGCTTCCCGTTGGCCGTTTCGAAATCTATGGCTGCAAAATCTTTCATCGGATCATCGTTTGCGTCCCGCAAATATACGCATTCCGGCCGTAGGACGCACCTTCCGAACGAAAAAAAGCCCCGCTTGTTGCATGCGGGGCCGGTGAAGTTTCGAACAGGATAGTCAGGTTGCGAGATCACATCGCTTCGGTTCACGCTGCAAAACTACCCTGCCGGAGTTTCATCCGTACGACGGTTCCGTGACAATGAAACGAACGAACCGCTGCTATTCAATTACAACGGTTCGTCCGGGCCTCAAAACAAGGAGCGTCTACCACTTTTCGCCGCCGATCGCACCCCAGTCTTCGACCTGCGCGCGGGCGGCCCACGCCTCCCACTCGGCAGCCAGTTCGCGCACCAGTTCGGGATGCTGCGCCGCGAGGTCGCGGGTCTCGGTGCGGTCCGTATCGAGGTCGTAGAGTTCCCACGCGCCGCCCGTCGGATAGGAGCGCAGCGTGCGCCAGCTGCCCGGGTATTCGGCCACGAGTTTCCATTTCCCGCGCCGGACGGCCTTGTTGCCCTCGTGCTCCCAAAACATCGTGCGGGTCGTGTCGATGCGGTTTTCGGCGAACGTCGCGGCGAAACTCCGCCCCTCGACCGGAATGGTCTTCAGCCCCCGGATCGAATCGGGATACTCCCCGCCGGCCAGTTCGAGAAAGGTGGGCATGAAGTCCGTGATGCCGAACACGCCGTCGCGGAAAGCGCCCTTGTCGGCTATCCGGCCGCCCCACGCAACGATCATCGGGGCGCAGATGCCGCCCTCGTGAATCCAGCTTTTGTAACGGCGGAACGGCGTGCCGCAGAGGTGCGCCCACTGGGGTCCGTAACTGCCATAGGTGTCGTCGGGACCGAGCGTCAGGCCCGGAATGTCGCCCGCATGCACGGGACGTCCGTCGCGCGTCCCGGCGGGAATCATCCGGTCGCCCCAATGTTTGCCCGTGCGTTCCACCGTATTGTTCAGGTGGCCTTCGTTCGAAGCGCCGTTGTCCGACAGAAAGACGATCAGGGTATTGTCGAGCAGGCCGCGGCGGCGCAAATCGCCGACGATCTCCCCCACGCCCGCATCCATCTGCTCGACCATAGCGGCGTAGACCTCCATACGCATCTGCTGCCACTCCTTCTCCGGCTCGTCGGCCCAGTCGTAGCACTGCCCGTCCTTCGGGGGCAGCACGGCCCCGGCAGGGAGGACGCCCATGCGTTTCATCCGCCTGAAACGCTCCGTGCGCAGCGAATCCCAGCCCGCGGCGAAGCGGCCCTTGTATTTTTCGATGTATTCGGGGCGTGCATGCAAGGGGTAGTGCGGCGCGGTGTAGGCCACATAGAGGAAGAACGGGGCGTCCTCCCCGGCCATTTCGCCGATGAACCGCCGGGCACAGTCGGTGATCGCCTCCGTATAATAATAGTCGCCCTCGGCACGGACCGGGGTGTTGCCGTCGAACAGGCATTTGGGGTCCCAGAAGCTGCCGTGGCCGCTCAACGTACCGTAGAAACGCTCGAAACCGCGTTGCAGGGGCCATTGCGAGGTGTCGCCCGCCGGATCGGTGTTGTTGGTCACATGCCATTTGCCCGACATGGCCGTATGGTAGCCGCTCGCGCGGAGCGCCTCGGCCAGCGTCACGGAGTTCGGGGCCAGTGTGCCGCGGTAACCCGGATAGCCGCGGTCGGCGACCATGTGCCCGACGCCCGCAAGATGGGGCGTGAGGCCCGTGAGCATACTCGCCCGCGAGGGACAGCTGCGCGCCGTGTTGTAGAACTGGCGGTAGCGGAGTCCGTTGGCGGCCAGCGAATCGAGGTTCGGGGTGGTGATTTCACCGCCGAAACAGCCCAGATCGCTGAATCCCAGGTCGTCGGCAAGGATCAGCACGATGTTGGGCCGTGCGTCGGCAGGAGCCTTTTCACCGCAGGCCGTAAGCGTCACGGCGCCCGTTACGGCAGCGCCCGCGAGGCAGATTTTTTCCAAAGCATTCGGTTTCATGTAGCAAGTAGGTTAGTCAGGAGGCCGGTGTCTCGGCCTGTATTCCGGTTGATTGATCTTATTTGTCTGACAAATATAGGCATATTTTCGGAAAAAGAAAATAACAGCCCGTCAATCGTCTGATTTCAGCGTAAATTACGGTGCGGAGAGGGAAGCTCCGGGACTGCGGGAGAGAATTGCAGAAGGAGATTGCGGGACGATTACGGAACGAAGTGCAACCGACGGTCCGGGACTATCGGACAGGATCGCAGAAGGGGATTGCGAAACGGGACGCAAACCATCGGTCCGGAACCGTCGAAGAGGGTTGCGAGACGAGCGGAGGTGCGAACCGACGTGCAGGCCGAAGTGCGGATGTAGGGATGGCCGGATAGGCGACGGCGGGCGGTTTTGTATACGCAGCGGCAGCTACTACGGCGGCAGCGCCCGAAGTCCGGACCGAAAAGGCCCTGCCCCCGGCCGGAATGTCCCGGTCAGGCTCCGGAGACCCCGGCGGCGGCGTCCCCGAGGCCGATGGACTGCACCCGCCGTTCGAAATCCCGCTCCGGAACGAGCGAGCGCAGTCGCGTACGCGAACGGTAGCTATACACCGTATTGACCGAACAGTGCAGCAGCGAGGCGATGGTCGACGTGTCGGTGATGCCCAGCCGGACCAGCGCGAAGATGCGCAGTTCGGTCGTAAGGCTTCCCGGACGGCGGACCTCGATGCGCGCATCGTCGGCGAGCAGGCGGTTGAACTCCCCGATGAACGAGGGGAAAAGCCCCAGAAAGGTGGTGTCGAAATTGTGGTAGAACTCTTTCAGTTCGTCGCTCCGGACGTCGGTTCCGGCATACTCGCGGCGCAGTTCGTCGGAACGGTCGTCGCGCAGCATCCGGCCGACATGACGGTAGGTGTCGGCCAGTTTGTAGATATATTCGGAGATCGTCTTCAGGAACCCGCCGATATAGACCTCCTTGATGCGGTTGGCGTCGGCGATGCGGATGTTCTGCCGGCTCAGGTCGGCATTGGTTTCGCGCAGGCTGGCGGCCAGTTCGGCCAGCTTCCCGTTCGACTCGCGCAGGGTCTGCTGCACGGCGTTGAGCCGCCGGTTCTGGCGCAGGACGAACAGCACGCCCCCGACTGCCGAGAGGGCGAAAAGGAGGGCCAGGAGGATCAGCACGACGTACATCGTGTGCAGACGGGCATTGCGCTCGCTGTACGCCTGTTCGATCTGGGGCAGAATCGCCATGTCGCGCCACGAGCGGATGGGCGAATTGTAGGCCTGCGTGTCGTTGATCGCAACACGGATACACCGCATCGCCCGTGTGGCGTCGCCCCGGCGCAGCAGCTCTTCGGCCACGGCGCCCAGGGCGCCGTAGTCGCGGACGGCCCCCTGCACATCGGCCATGGCGGCACGCACGAGCCATTCGAAACGCGCGGTCCCGTCGCCCCGGAACCTTTCGGTCTCCGAACGGTAGAACGCCGCCCGGGCATAGTCGTGCGACGCGGGCGGAGCGCACGACAGCGCACTGTCGCAGGCCGCGGCGGCACGGTCGCAATCCCCTGCGTCCACGGCGACGAGATAGGCGAAATAGAAACGTTTCGAAATGTCGTCGGTGGTCTCCAGCGCACGGCGGGCGTAGTACGCTTCGCAGGCCCGGAACCGGTCGCGCTCCGCCCCCGGCTCGCTCTGGCCGCGGCACTCGCGGTTCTGGCGGTGCTGCGCGGCATAATAGGCCGCCTGCGTCGCACGGCTCATGGACAGCGTGTCGGTCACGCCACGAAGCACCCGGTCGGCTTCGAGGAAACGGCCGTTCATGCTGTAACACATCGCCATGACCGATTTGGCGCGGATCGTCAGGTCGGCATTCCCCGCCCTTTCGGCCAGCGCGACATTCCGGCGCAGGAAGGCGATCGTCGAATCGCTCTGGTAGGCGAAATAACGCTCCGCGATCTCCGCCGTGACGGCATAACGTATCCCGAACCCGAGGGTGTCGACGCACAGCAGGGATTTGAGCGAGTCGAGGTGCGCCTCGTGGCGGAGCAGGAACTCCTCCCGGCGGTCGAGCAGACCGTCCAGGCGGCGAAGCAGCGTATGTATATCCGAAGGTTCCCCGGCGTGCAGACCGGATGCGGAGAAGATGAGGAGGACAGCGAAAAGGGCAGGCAGTTTTTTCATTTCAGGCAACGGGTTTGCGCAAATATAGCGATAAAAAAGATGCAAAAACAAATTATTGTGTCTGTTTTATTTGTATAATTCAGCGATATTCGGAATATCAATCAGTTGATTTTCAGAAAACTGACATTCCGTATCGTTTATATTTTTCCGCAGGGCCGTTCCGGCGGACCTTTCATGCGCTAACTTTGCAGAAAACCGAAACGCAAACCAATTCGAAAAAACGATGAAAACCTCCGTAAAACTTTTGCTCGCCTTCGCAACGGCGGCCGCGGCGATTGCACCGGCCGCGGCCCAGCAGGTCGTAGCGTGGGACGAGGCCTACCAACAGGCCGACGCCCGGATCGCACAGCTGACCCTCGACGAGAAAATCTCGTTCATGCGCGGCTACTCCTCCTTCTTCTTTTACGGCGTGCCCGAGAAAGGCATGCCCTACATCTATCTCTCCGACGCCACGCAGGGCGTGCACATGCGCGACAACCTGTCCGATCCCACGATGGTCCGCCAGCTGGAGCGTTCGACGGCCTTTCCGTGCCCGATAGCCCTGGCGGCGACCTTCAACCCGTCGCTGGCCTATGAATACGCCGAAGCCGTGGGCGAAGAGTGCCGCGCCGGAGGCATCGAAGTCCTGCTGGGTCCGGGCATGAATATCTACCGCAACTCGCAGAACGGACGCAACTTCGAATACATGGGCGAAGACCCGCTGCTCTCCGCGGCGATGGTCGCCGAGTACGTGAAGGGCATGCAGTCGACGGGAACCGTGGCGTGCCTGAAACACTTCATCTGCAACGAGACGGAATTTTACCGCCGCCGCTCGAACTCGATCGTCGACGAACGGGCGCTGCACGAACTCTACCTGCCGCCGTTCAAGGCCGGCATCGACGCCGGCGTGGGTTACGTGATGACCTCCTACAACCGGCTCAACGGCGAGTGGGCCGGGCAGAACGCCGACCTGATCCGGCGCATCCTGCGCGGCGAACTGGGATTCCGGGGCTGCGTGATGAGCGACTGGACGTCGGTGAACGACACGGAAAAGGTGGTCAAGAGCGGCCAGAACGTCGAGATGCCGGGCCGCAAGGAGTTCTTCGGCGAGGTGCGCGCGCTGCTCAAGGAGGGCCGCATCACCGAAAAGGACATCGAAAAGATGATCCGTCCCAACATCGCCACGAGCATCGCCTTCGGGCTTTACGACCGGGAGAAATACGTTCCCGCCCTGCTGGAGAAATTCCCCGCGCACAAGCAGACCGGCTACGACGTGGCCGCCGAGGGCATCGTACTGCTGCGCAATAACGGCATCCTGCCCCTCGCCGAAGGCCGCAAAATCCTGCTGACGGGCCGCTTCACCGAGCAGATTCCCCGCACGGGAGGCAGCACTTCGTCCTCGGCCGAGGTGCTGGGCTACGACAACGTGACGCTGACCGCGGCGCTCCGCGAGGTCTACGGCGATGCAGTCCGCGTCGTCGAAAAGCCCTCCCGCGAGGAGCTGGCGGCCGCCGACGTGGTGCTGCTCTCGACGGGCACGATCGACGTGGAGTCGTTCGAACGCCCTTTCGCGCTGCCCAAGGAGGAGGAAGCCTTCATCCGCACGGCCGTCGAGGCCAATCCCAACACCATCGTGCTGGTCAACTCGGGTTCGGGCATCCGCATGGGCGGCTGGAACGAACGGGCCGCGGCGGTGATCTACGGCTGGTACCCGGGCCAGAGCGGATTCACGGCGCTGGCCGACATACTTTCGGGCAAACTGTCGCCCTCGGGCAAGCTGCCCATGACCATCGAGAAGGAGTTCAACGACTCCCCCGCCAAAGGCACGATGCCCGCCGGCGCGGAGTTCTACAACAAAGCGCCCCGCGCCTACAACGAACGCCTGATCCAGCTCTACGACGTCGATTACAAGGAGTCGGTGCTGGTCGGCTACCGCTGGTACGAAACCAAGGGCATCGCACCGCTCTACCCCTTCGGGTTCGGACTTTCGTACACGACCTTCGCGCTGGAGAAGCCCCGCGCCCCGAAGACATTCCCCGCCGACAAGCCGCTGAAGGTGAGCGTCACGCTGACCAACACGGGCGACCGCGAGGGAGCGGAAGTCGTGCAGCTCTACGTCTCGGAGAACGCCCCGACGGTCCTCCGCCCGAAAAAAGAGTTGAAAGGCTTCCGGAAAGTGACCCTGGCCCCCGGCAAAAGCACCGTCGTGGAGTTCGAACTCGACCGGCAGGCGCTGGCGTTCTGGGACACGCAGTCGCGCGACTGGAAGGTCAATCCGGGCGAATACACCCTCTCGCTGGGAACCTCGTCGGCCGACATCGCCGCCACCCTGCCCGTCACGGTGAAATAGTCCCGCACCTCATAAAGAAAGGGCCGCATCTGCAACGGATGCGGCCCTTTCTCATAACGGGAATCCCCTACTCCCACTCGATCGTTGCGGGCGGTTTGGAGGAGATGTCGTAGACTACGCGGTTGACCCCCTTGACCTTGTTGATGATGTCGTTCGAAACATCGGCCAGGAACTCGTAGGGCAGGTGCACCCAGTCGGCGGTCATGCCGTCGGTCGAGGTCACGGCACGCAGGGCCACGCAGCTCTCGTAGGTGCGCTCGTCGCCCATCACGCCCACGCTCTTCACCGGGAGCAGGATCGCCCCCGCCTGCCACACCCGGTCGTACAGCCCGGCGGCGCGCAGCGAGTCGATATAGATTTTGTCGACGTTCTGGAGAATTTCGACCTTCTCGGGCGTGATGTCGCCCAGGATGCGGATCGCAAGGCCCGGTCCCGGGAAGGGATGGCGGCCGATCAGCTGTTCGGAAATGCCCATCGAACGCCCCACACGGCGCACCTCGTCCTTGAACAGCAGGCGCAGCGGCTCGACGATCCGGAGGTTCATCTTCTCGGGAAGCCCGCCGACGTTGTGGTGCGACTTGATCGTGGCCGAAGGGCCGTTGACCGAGCACGACTCGATCACGTCCGGGTAGATCGTACCCTGCGCCAGCCACTTGACATCCTTGATCTGAATGGCCTCCTCGTTGAAAACCTCCACGAAGTCGCGGCCGATGATCTTGCGCTTCCGCTCGGGATCCGTAACGCCCGCCAGATCGCCCAGGAACTTGGCCGAAGCATTCACGCCCTTGACGTTCAGCCCCATGTGCTTGTAGGATTCGAGCACCTCCTCGAACTCGTTCTTGCGCAGCAGGCCCGAGTCGACGAAGACGCAGTAGAGGTTCTTGCCGATGGCCCTGTGCAGCAGCACGGCCGCCACCGACGAATCCACTCCGCCCGAAAGCGCCAGCACGACCTTGTCGTCGCCCAGCTTTTCGCGCAGCTCGCGCACGGTGGCCTCGACGAAACTCTCCGAGGTCCACGACTGATCACAGCCGCAGATGTCCACGACGAAGTTTTTGAGCAGCTGCGTGCCGTCGGTCGAATGGTACACTTCGGGGTGGAACTGGATGCCCCACGTCCGCTCGCCCCCGACGCGGAAGGCGGCGACGCGCACGTCCTCGGTGCTGGCGATCAGTTCATAGTTGTCGGGCACGCGCGTAATGGTGTCGCCGTGCGACATCCACACCTGCGTGCGGGCCGGAAGGCCGCGCATCAGCGCATCCGACGCATCGCCCACGGTGAGCATCGCGCGGCCGTATTCGCGGCTGGGCGCAGGCTGCACCTCGCCGCCGAAAGCCGAAGCGAGGAACTGCGCGCCGTAGCAGACGCCCAGCAGCGGCAGTTTGCCCTTGATGGCCGAAAGGTCGGGAGTCGGAGCCTGTGCGTCCCGCACGGAGAAGGGACTGCCCGAAAGAATCACGCCCCGCACCGACGCGTCTATCGCCGGGATCTTGTTGAAGGGGTGGATTTCGCAATAGACACAGAGTTCGCGCACACGCCGCGCGATGAGCTGCGTGTACTGCGACCCGAAGTCGAGAATCAGGATTTTTTCCATATCAGTCGTTCAATTACTTTCCAAAATTTCGATAGCCCACCCACACGCGCCGGAGAAGATAACCCAACGCCGCCGCAAGGACCAGTGTACGCAGCACCGGGAGGCGGGTGATCAGCCATGCGGCGAACAGTGCGAACGCCGCCGCCAGAATCCACCAGTCATATTTCGAGACCGGGAGTCCCATCTACCGTTCGCTCGAATAGTTAGGCGCCTCGCTTGTGATGGCCACGTCGTGGGGATGGCTCTCCTGCATGCCCGAAGCCGTGATGCGGATGAAACGGGCCTGCTTGAGCGCCTCGATATTCTTCGCGCCGCAGTAACCCATGCCCGAACGGACGCCGCCGATGAGCTGGTAAACCGTCTCGGAAAGGGACCCCTTGAACGGCACGCGCGCGGCGATGCCTTCGGGAACGAGCTTGCTGATGTTGCCTTCGCAGCCCTTCTGGAAATAGCGGTCGGCCGACCCGGCCTTCATGGCGTCGATCGAACCCATGCCGCGGTAGCTCTTGAACTTGCGGCCGTTGAAGATGATCGTCTCGCCCGGAGCCTCCTCCGTGCCGGCGAACATCGAGCCGATCATCACGCAGTCGCCGCCCGCAGCCAGCGCCTTCACCAGGTCCCCCGAATAACGCAGGCCGCCGTCGGCGATCACCGGAACGCCGCTCTCGCGGGCCACGCAGGCCACGTCGTAGATGGCCGTCAGCTGGGGAACGCCCACACCCGCGATGATGCGCGTCGTGCAGATCGAACCGGGGCCGATGCCGACCTTCACGCCGTCGGCGCCGTTCTCGATCAGGTAGCGCGCAGCCCCGCCCGTGGCGATGTTGCCCACCACGACGTCGAGCGACGGATAGACCTCCTTGATCCGCCTGAGCATCGAAACGATGTTGGCCGAATGGCCGTGCGCCGAATCGAGCACCACGGCGTCGACATCCTCGGCGACCAGCGCCTTCACGCGGTCCATCGCGTCGGGCGTGACGCCGACGCCGGCAGCCACGCGCAGGCGGCCCTTCGCGTCCTTGCAGGCGTTGGGATGGTCCTGCACCTTGGTGATGTCCTTATAAGTGATAAGCCCCACCAGATGGCCTTCGTCGTCCACCACGGGGAGCTTTTCGATCTTGCTGTTGAGCAGTATCTCCTGGGCATGCGCCAGTTCGGGATTGTGCGTCGTCACGAGGCGGTCGCCGGGCGTCATCACCTCTTCGATGCGGCGCGACATGTCGCGCTGGAAACGCAGGTCGCGATTGGTGACGATGCCGATGAGTATTTTGTCCGCATTCACGACCGGAATGCCTCCGATACGGTTCTCTTTCATCAGGTTCAGCGCATCGCCTACGGTGTGGTCCTTGGAAATGGTCACCGGATCGTAGATCATGCCGTTCTCGGCGCGCTTCACCTTGCGGACCTGCGCGGCCTGCTCGGCGATGGTCATGTTCTTGTGGATCACGCCGATTCCACCTTCCCGCGCCAGGGCGATCGCCAGCGGCGCTTCGGTTACCGTGTCCATGGCGGCGGACACGATGGGGATGTTGAGAGAGATATTTCGCGAGAAACGGGTCTGGACATTGACCTCTCGCGGCAACACTTCCGAATAGGCGGGTATAAGCAGCACATCGTCGAAGGTAAGTCCTTCGGGCTGAACCCTTTCATTGATAAAAGACATAATGAACGTGGATTTTTGTTGCTCGCAAATGTAGTGATTTTTTTCGAAACGGCCTAATTTCCGGCCCGATCCGTCGATTTTTTTTCAACAATTTGTCAGGAGGTTCAACGGACGGCTTTTTTTCGTATCTTCGGTTTCCGAACCACCCCATCGACTCCGAAATGAAAAGACCGCTGCTATTCCTGCTGACCGCCGCCCTCACGGGCTGCGCGCCCCGCCACTCCGTCTCGGGCCGGATCGCCGGACTGACGAACGACACGCTCCAAATCGCCTCCTGCGCCATCGCGGACATTCCCGACCTTGAGGACGATTCCGACGAACGGATCACCTACGACACGGTCGTCGCCGAGAACGGACGCCTGGCCTACGATATTTCCGTCGAACAACCGACGCTGCTGGTCATCACACCCGTTCAGCTCATGGAATCTTCCCGGGGAAAACGTTATTCCACCTACACCTCGGACATGAAATTGTTCCTCGCCCCGGGCGAGCGGGTGAAACTCAAAGGCCGGATCGACTCGACGGTGTTCGACTGCATGCTTTCGGGAACACGCCTCAACGAAGACCATAGCGAACATTACCGGGAACTACGGACATTCTGGATCGAGGGCGAACGGCTTCAAAACGCCATGGCCGGAAAATCCCGCACGGAACAGGAGGCGCTCTACGAGCAGTTCCAACAGGTGACGGACCGCCGCCGGGCCTGCGAAATGAATTATATCGCCGCCAACCCGGACAATCCGCTCGCAGGATATTGCCTGCGGCAGATCCCCGTCGACAGCGTACTCTCCTATTACGGACGGCTGGGCGATGCGGCCCGCAACTCGATCTTCCGCCCGCTGATCGGGCCGCTGCTTTCCAAAGCCGAAAAGCGCCGCCAGGTCCTGCTTGCGAAAACCCGGATCGTCCCCGGCGAACCGGCGCCGGACTTTACCCTCAAACGCCCGGACGGAACGGATTTCAGGCTCTCGTCGCTGCGCGGAAAATACGTCGTGCTCGATTTCTGGGGCAGCTGGTGCGGATGGTGCATCAAAGGATTTCCGGAAATGAAGAGACTCTACGCGAAATACAAGAACAGGCTGGAGATCGTCGGCATCGACAGCCGGGACACGCCGGAAAAATGGCTCGCGGCGATCGGAGAACACCAGCTGCCGTGGGTCAATGTCCGGAACCCGGAAGGTACGCCGTCCGCCGAAGACGTTTCGGTGAGATACGCCGTCGAAAGCTACCCGACCAAAGTGCTCGTCGATCCGGAGGGTCGTATCGTCGGGAAATTCGCGGGCGAAGGGCCTGACTTCTACGAAAAACTCGCCGAAGCGCTGAAATAAATGAAAGAGGTCCGACCATGCGGCCGGACCTCCTCATGTACGGAGAGGTTTAATACTGCTCCTTTTCGTTGGGGAAATCGCACTCCTTCACATCCTTGACATACTGTTCCACAGCCCCGGTCATCACCGAATGCAGGTCGGCGTAGCGGCGCAGGAAACGCGGCGAAAAACCTTTGTTGATGCCCAGCATGTCGTGGATCACAAGCACCTGGCCGTCGCATCCTCCGCCGGCGCCGATGCCGATCGTCGGGGTCGGAATCTCGGCGGTCACGCGCGCGGCCAGCGCCGCGGGAATCTTTTCGAGCACGATGCCGAAACACCCCGCATCGCTCAGCAGGTGCGCGTCGTGCAGCAGTTTTTCGGCCTCGGCCTCCTCCTTGGCGCGGACGGCGTAGGTCCCGAACTTGTGGATCGACTGGGGCGTCAGGCCGAGGTGTCCCATGATGGGAATGCCGGCCGAAAGAATGCGCTGAACCGATTCGAGGATCTCCTCGCCGCCCTCCATCTTCACGGCGTCGGCCTCGGTCTCCTTCATGATGCGGACGGCCGAGTCGAGGGCCACCTTCGAGTTGCCCTGATAGGTTCCGAACGGCAGGTCGACGACGACAAGCGCCCGCTCCACGGCACGCACGACCGAGCGGGCATGGTAGATCATCATATCGAGGGTGATGGGGACCGTGGTCTCGTAACCGGCCATCACGTTGGCGGCCGAGTCGCCCACGAGGATTACGTCGATACCCGCGGCATCGACGATCTTCGCCATCGAATAGTCGTAAGAGGTAAGCATGGCGATCTTCTCGCCCCGCTGTTTCATCTCCGTCAGGCGGTAAGTGGTCACCGCCCTGACAGTGCTTTCTACTGACATTTTTTCAGATTTTAGGTTTTACAACGCGGCAAAGTTAACGCTTCGGACGGATTTGGCAAAAGAAACTCCATAAAACGACGCCGCCCGACACCGAGACGTTGACCGAATGCTTGGTCCCGGCCTGCGGGATTTCGACGGCCCCGTCGCACAGGTCCACCGCCTCCTGCCCCACGCCGTCGACCTCGTTGCCGAAAACCAGCGCATATTTCACCCCCGGCGCGGCGCGGAACGCGTCGAGCATCACGGCGCCCTCGACCTGCTCCACGGCATAGACCGCATACCCTTCGGCGCGCAGCTGCGCGATGCACCCGACGGTCGAAGCGTGATGGCTCCACGGCACGGTCATCTCGGCTCCCAGGGCCGTTTTATGGATGTCACGGGAGGGCGGCACGGCGGTGATGCCGCAGAGGGCGATCCGCTCCACGGCGAAGGCGTCGCCCGTGCGGAAAAAGGCTCCGACATTCTGGGCCGAACGGACGTTGTCCAGCACCACCGTGACGGGCATCTTTTCCATCGCGGCGAACTCCTCGGGAGAAGGCCTGCCCAGCTCTTCGTTGGTGATTTTGCGCATAATGGATTCGGAACGGTTGATTTCGGGGGCAAAAGTAAATAAAATTAAAATCTTTTCCTTACTTTTGTCAGCTATATTCCGTTGATACCTATGAAAAAACTTTTACTCGTGCTCGCCCTTTCGGGATGCATCGCCGCAGGACACGCCCAGGAGATTCTGCTGGGAACCGATTTCAAAATGTATTTCGACAACAAGGAATTCGGCAGCAACGAGTTCGCCGTGCCGGGACTGGACATCGAATCGGGCACGGACTTCGCAGCCCGGCTGACGCCCCGCATCGGCATCCGGTGGGACGAGAAAAACACGCTGGTCATCGCCGCGGACATGATCAAGAACTTCGGGTCGGCGGAATCGGCCTATCTCTCGGAGATCAAGCCCGTCTTCTACTACCAGTTCCGGACGCCCAAGGTGACGGCCGCGGCCGGTATCTTCACGCGCGACATGATGCACGACGACGACTATTCGACGGCATTCTTCTCCGAGTCGGAACGCTTCTTCCACAACCGCATGAACGGCGTGCTGGCGCAGTACAACGGCAAAAGGAACTCCTACGTCGAGTTCGTCTGCGACTGGGAGGGCATGTATTCCACCCTCTCGCGCGAAAAGTTCCGCATCCTGCTCGCCGGACGCCACTACCTCGACACGTTCTACTACGGGTTCAACTACTCGATGTTCCACTATGCGGGACAGCAGGGCGCGCCGATCGAAAACGTCGTCGACCTGCAGCTGCTCAACCCCTGCGTCGGCGTGAAGTTCAACGCCTTCTTCGATTTCGACATCAAACTGGGGGCTTTGCTCACGGCCCAGCGCGACCGCAGTTTCGGCCATTCGTGGGAAAAGCCCTGTATGGGTGAGTTCGCCTTCCGGATCAGCCGCTGGGGGCTGTCGCTCGACGAACGCCTCTATGTCGGGGACAACATCCACCCCTTCTTCTACGGACACGATCTGGAGAACACCGACGGCACGACGACCCACATCCCCTACGGACGCGAACTCTATCCGGGCGAAAGTTTCTTCCGCACCGACCAGAAGGTGTACAGCCGCACGGCGCTCTCCTACCGCCGCTCGTTCTTCGACGACACAGTCTCGGTCCGCGCGGAGTTCGCCGCCCACCACGACGGCACGGCCCTGGGAACCCAGCAGATGCTGGTCGTGGGGGTGAAACTGCTCAAAACCGTTTACAACAGCAAGAATCATAAAAAATAATATGGCAAGCGAAACAAACGAAACACGGGAGAAGTCGCTGAACTTCCTCGAAGAGATCATCGAAGAGTCGATCGCCGGGGGCGAAACGCGCATACAGACCCGTTTCCCGCCCGAACCGAACGGTTACCTGCATATCGGCCACGCCAAGAGCATCTGCATCAACTTCGGACTGGCGAAGAAATACGGCGGCAAGTGCAACCTGCGCTTCGACGACACGAACCCCGTCAAGGAGGACGTGGAGTACGTCGACTCGATCAAGCGCGACATCCAGTGGCTCGGCTTCCAGTGGGAGCTGGAGCGTTACGCGTCGGACTATTTCGACCAGCTCTACGAATGGGCCGTCGTACTGATCAAGAAGGGGCTGGCCTACGTCGACGACCAGACGCAGGACGAGATCCGCGAAAACCGCGGTACGGTGTCCGTGCCGGGAACGCCCTCGCCGTGGCGCGACCGTTCGGTGGAGGAAAACCTCGATTTGTTCACGAGAATGAAGAACGGCGAGTTCCCCGACGGAGCCAAGGTGCTGCGCGCCAAGATCGACATGGCCCATCCGAACATGCTGTTCCGCGACCCGATCATGTACCGCATCATCCACGCCGAGCATCACCGCACGGGCGACAAATGGTGCATCTACCCGATGTACGACTACGCCCACGGCCAGAGCGACTCGATCGAGCGGATCACCCACTCGATCTGCACCCTGGAATTCGACGTACACCGTCCGCTGTACGACTGGTTCATCCAGGCGCTCGACATTTTCCCCTCGCACCAGTACGAGTTCGCGCGCCTGAACCTCACCTATACGATGATGTCGAAGCGCAAACTGCTGAAGCTCGTGCAGGAGGGCGCCGTGATGGGCTGGGACGATCCCCGCATGCCGACGATCTGCGCCCTGCGCCGCAAGGGCTACACGCCCGCCTCGGTGCGCAACTTCGCCGAGATGGTGGGCGTCGCCAAGCGCGACAACGTGATCGACCTCGGGAAGCTGGAATACTGCGTGCGCGAAGACCTGAACCGGGTCGCCCAGCGCCGCATGGCCGTGCTGAATCCGCTGAAGGTAGTCATCACGAACTACGAGGACGACAAAACCGAGCTGTTCACGGCGATCAACAACCCCGAGGACGAAGCCGCCGGCACGCGGCAGGTTCCCTTCTCGAAGGTGATCTGGATCGAGCGCGACGACTTCATGGAGAATCCGCCCAAGAAGTTCTTCCGCCTCTCGCCGGGCGGCGAGGTGCGCCTGCGCTATTCGTACCTCATCAAGTGCGAGGAGGTCGTCAAGGACGAGGGGGGCAACATCACCGAACTGCGCTGCACCTACGATCCGATGTCGGGCGGAGGTTCGTCGAGCGACGGCCGCCGCGTGAAAGGCGTCATCCACTGGGTGTCGGCCGCGGATGCCGTGGAGGCCGAAATCCGGCTGTTCAACCCGCTCTTCACGAAGGAGGACCCCGACGACGTGGCCGAAGGGCAGACCTGGGAGGACAACCTCAATCCCGAATCAATGATCAAAATCACAGGCTACCTCGAACCGTCGCTGCGCGACATCCCCGTAGGCCGGGCCGTACAGTTCGAGCGCGTGGGCTACTTCTGCCCCGACACCGACTCGACCCCCGGTCATCTGGTGTTCAACCGCACGGTGACGCTCAAGGACTCGTGGGCCAAGATCAACAAATAGAAAGATCCCCCACCGACAAAAAAAGACATCCGGACGATTCCGGATGTCTTTTTTTATCATTTACCCTCCTATTTCACCGGATTTTACCTACCTTTGGGATCGGAAACGAAAACGGAATAATCGGATGCAGTTGTTATACGTAATAGGAACAGGGGTGCTGGCGGCGTTTTGCGTCCTCCTGGCCGTCCGTATCTGCTACCAGCGCCGGTACATCCGAACAAGCGACCGGATCAACGACTGCATATTCCGCAACGTAGCCGCCTACCTGCTGCTGATCGACCCCGATTTCAACGTTCTGCAAACCAACTATCGCTCCACGACGGGAACCGCTCCGAAAGCCGCACCGCCCAAGGTGGGCAACCAGCTGCGCTGCAAGAACGGCGAGGACGCCGGCATCTGCGGCACACACGAATTGTGCGCCGACTGTCCCGTCCGCGCGGCCATCACCGGGGTGTTCCGGACGAAGAAAGGCTTCTCGGGACTGGAGGTCCCGATGGTGCTCTACACCTCCGACGACCACACGGAGACCGTCGACTGCGACGTAAGCGTGGCGGGCAATTTCCTCACCGTCGCAGGACAGCCCCGGGTGGTGCTGACCGTGAGCGACATCTCGGCCCAGAAACGCACCCAGCGCGAACTGGAGAAAGCCCGCGTTCGCGCCGAAGAGTCCGACCGCATGAAATCGCTCTTTCTGGCCAACATGAGCCACGAACTGCGCACGCCGCTGAACGCCATCATCGGATTCTCGGAACTGCTCATGGACGACCCCGACCCGACCGAGAAACAGGAGTACATGCGCATCATCCGCTCCAACGGCGAGGTACTGATACAGCAACTCTGCGACATCCTCGATCTCTCGAAGATCGAGGCCGGAACCCTCGGCTACGAATATACCGACGTGGAACTCAATGCCGTCATGGAAGAGCTGGAAGGCGGTTTCCGCATGCGGCAGCCGGAGAACAGCCCGGTGCGGATCACCTTCCACAGAAAATATCCCGTCCGCTACATCCGCACGGACCGCAAACGGCTGATTCAGGTGATCGCCAACCTTTTGAGCAACGCCGTGAAATTCACCTCCGAAGGCTCCGTCGATTTCGGGTTCGAAATCCGCGGCGGGGAACTCTACGTCTACGTCGCCGACACGGGAGCCGGCATCCCCGAAGAACACCGGGGACAGCTTTTCCAACGTTTCGTCAAGGCGGGATCGTTCAGGCAGGGCATCGGCATCGGACTGGCAATCTCGAAGTCGATCGTCGAAACGATGGGCGGCCGCATCGGCGTCGAATCCCGACCGGGCAAAGGCTCGACCTTCTGGTTCACGCTCCCCTGCAAGCCGGAGCAATAAGCATCGTTATCCTCTTCGCGGTTTCCAAACCCTCCCGGCCCTGCGTAGCGGAATAAAATACGCCTGTTCCTTCCAGGTCTCTCCGACCCACCAGGCATCCCAGCGCGACACCGAGCGAAACGCCCGCAGAGCTGCCTGCAACAGCGGGTCAGCCGGATCGCTGACAACAGGACTTCCCTTTTCCGACAACAGTCGCGCCCGGTCGATCCGAACCACCCGCCCTGTGGAATCGGCTGCAAAGACCACATACAACGACAGCAGATCGGGCGACTTTCCGACATGAAGGCTGTCGAACGCCGCGGCCACACGCTGCGCATTGTCCGTCGCATCCGCACCTCTTTCATACAGCCGGTTCCGGTAGGCTTTCGTCTCCCTCACGCGCCCCTCGGACACCGCAGCCACCCATTCGCGTTCGAGATTCCGCATAAATCCATCGTGTTGGTAATACACCAGATTCCCCGTGCCATAGCGGATCTCTGAACCAGCCGGCCCGGGCGCGTGATCCCGCTGCAAATTCGGGAACCAGCTCCGCTCCGGAAAATACGACGTCGCCGTCCTCGGTGTTCACGCACTCAAGCCACAAGATGCCCTCGTCGTCCAGCCGCCAGACACCGATACAGCGACGCCAGCAAGCCGTAGAGCCGGAGGCATCGAGTTCGTCCAGCCGTTTTTCGAGCCGGGCGAGCACGGCGGAATCCGCCGTCGCCAGCGGCAGTGCGAACAACTGCATCGTATCGCGCCCGACGACAAGCCGTTCGGCAGCCTGCCCTGTCGCCGACGCGCGAAAAGGCTGCAAAAAACACACGACTGCCGACAGCAGAAGAGCCGCACGTATCATAAGCGAGGGTATTTTTCAGAAAGATACGCAAAAAACCGAAGATCGCACAAGTCCCGTTGCGAAAACGACGACATCGGCTCCGCGTCAGCGCATCATGCCGCCAAAGGTCCGCCGGCCGAAAAGGTAGCGCAGCACCACCGAGCCGCGGTAGATGTTTTCCGCGGCGGAACCCTTGCGGTTCGCGCGGATCTCACGCCGTTTGCGGGCCAGCGCCCCGTGCCAGCGGATGAAGTCGCGCCAGGCGCGGAACACAGCGCGGAAGTTATCCCGGCGGCCCTGCATGAGGTAGGACAGTGCGGCGAGCAGGTCGAGCGCCGGGCGCGCAACGGCCACGCAAAGCCGCTGTGCGGGCGAGGCGCACTTGTAAAGCATGGCGAGATTGTTCCGGTGATTGTAGAAAACCTTGGCCGGAGAATCGGTCTGGAGCGTGCCGCCACCCAGGTGGTAGACCCTGCTCCGGGGCACGATCCGCACCCGGTAACCCGCCAGCTGCATCCGCCAGCAGAGGTCGATCTCCTCCATGTGGGCGAAGAAATCGCCGTCGAAGCCGCCCAGCGCACGGAACACGTCGGCCCGGCAGCAGAAAGCCGCGCCGCTCACCCAGAACACGTCGCGCTCGTCGTCGTACTGGCCCCTGTCCTTCTCCACGCGGCGCAGGATGCGCCCCCGGCAGAAGGGATAACCCAGGTAGTCGATGAAACCGCCCGCAGCCCCCGCATACTCGAACTCCGTGCGGTCGGCGCAGGAGATCAGCTTCGGCGCGGCGACCGCCACGTCGGGATTCCGGTCCAGACAGTCGAGAATCGGCGCAAGCCACCCCTCGGGGGTCTCGACATCGGAGTTCAGCAGCAGGTAATAGTCGGCCTCGATATGCTCCAATGCGCGGTTGTAGCCTCCGGCAAAGCCGTAGTTGCGGTCCATGCGCAGGACCGTGACCGACGGAAACCCGGCGGCGAGCGCCGCGAGAGAGTCGTCCGTCGAACCGTTGTCGGCGACGATGACCTCGACGCCGGCGGGAGCCGCGGCCACGACCGACGGCAGGAAACGACGCAGGTGGTCCGCGCCGTTCCAGTTGAGTATGATGATTTTAGCGACCGGCATGAGTTCGTTTGTGCTTCCAGCGGCGATGCGACCACATCCACAGTTCGGGACACTCGCAGATCATCCGCTCCAACTTACGAACGTAACGCTGCGTGATTTCGTATTCGGCGACCTCCTCTTTGCCGTCATAAATCAGTTCGAAGGACATTTCGTAGCGTCCCCGCCGCAGGCGGTTCATCTTCACGAAGTAGACCGGGAGGTTGCAGCGCAGGGCCAGTTTCTCGCCGCCGTCGAAGAAGATCGTATCCTGATTGAGGAAGCGGAACCAACGGCTGTCGGGCCGCCGCGGGGGATTCTGGTCGGCGATAAGCCCCATCACGAGGTTCTTGCCGGCGATGCCTCCGGTCCGGTTGCGCAGGTAGAAACGCAGGCTCTCCTTCATCGAGACGGTCATCGAATTTTCGTAATTGCGCAGCCGCCGGTAGAGTTCCTCCATCACCTTGCTGCGCAGCGGATGGTAGACGGCGACCAGCATCTGCGACCGCTCGTAAAGCCCCCAGTAGGAGCAGTACTCCCAGCAGCCGAAATGGGCCGTCATGGCGATCCAGTCGCGGCCGTGCACCGCTTCCACGTGTTTCTCCACGTCTTTGACCGTGAGCACCGTCCGCCCCTTCTCCTCGTTCATGTAGGCCATGTTGATCGTGTCGACGAAGATTTCGGACAGCGTGCGGTAGAACCGCCGCCGGATGACGGCCAGTTCGCGTTCGCTCTTCTCGGGGAACGAGTTCCGCAGGTTGGTCTTGACGACCTTCATGCGGTAGCGCAGGCAGTAGTAGAGCAGGACGAAAAGCAGGTTTTCGACGACGTAGTACTTGAACCAGTAAGGCATCACGGCGAACACGCGTGCGCCCAGCCAAAGGGTCTCCAGCCAGAAGCGCTGCAAAATGGTCAGATCGGTTCGTTTCATGCCTGCCGCCCGGATTAGGGTTCCACGAAAAGTTTGACGTTCTCGACCTTGGTGCGGATTCTCAACCAGCGGATCAGCGTTTCACGGTCGACCGGAAGCGCGGAATCCCGGGGCGTCACCACGCACACGAGCGTCGTATCGCCGGGCGTGCCCTCGACGTCGAAGGTGATGCCCTTGGTCAGCGAAATGGCCCCGATGTTGTCCATCATGGCCCCCACTTCGCGCGAGATGTCGTTCACCTCGACGTTGGTCACCCGGTAGCGTTTCAGCTGCGAGGACATCTCGCCGATCCGGCGGTTCTTCTCCTCCAGCAGCTCCTGATAGCTCTTCTGGAGCGAAACCACGTCGACCTTGTCCTCCGTATTGGCCTGCCGGACGACCAGTTCGGCCTCCTCCAGCCCGAAATTGCGCATCTGCGTACGGGCATTCTCGATCACCTCCTCGCCCAGCGGCTCGCCCACGAGCAGCAGCTCGATCTGCGAGGGGTTCTTGCCCTGCGCGTAGTGTTTGTTGCACTCGATCACGCGGGTATGCGGAAAGTTGAAGACCTGCGACACGTATTTGTCGGCCACGGCCTCGAACAACGAGACGCGGACCATGTGGAACCCGATGACGACGCTCGGGATGAAGGTCACCAGCGTGATGACCATCATCAGCCGCTTGACCGTGCGCTCGCGGACCTTGTCGATGAAGACCTTCTTCTCGTATTGCAGAAAACGCACCATGGCGTAGGTCGCCAGCGCGATGAACACCGAGTTGATGAAGAAGAGGTAGAAGGCGCCGATGAAAAAGCGGAACTGCCCCGTGGCCAGTCCGAAGCCCGCCGTACAGAGGGGCGGGATGAGGGCCGTGGCGATGGCCACGCCGGGAATGACGGTCGACGTGCGGTCCTGCCGCGTCTGCGCCACGATGCCCGCCAGGCCGCCGAACAGGGCGATCAGCACGTCGTAGGTCGTAGGCACGGTGCGCGCCAGCAGCTCGCTGCTGTTCGACGAGAGCGGCGAGATGAAGAAATAGACCGTCGAGGTGATGATGGCGACGATGAACATCAGCGCCAGGTTGCGCAGCGACTTCTTGAGCAGTTCGAAATCGTTGATGCCCAGCGCGAGGCCGACACCCATGATCGGGCCCATGATCGGCGAAATGAGCATCGCGCCGATGATCACCGCGGCCGAATTGACGTTCAGGCCCAGCGAGGCGATCATCGTGGCGAAGATCAGCACCCAGAGGTTGACGCCGCGGAACTCCACGCCCTTCGAGACGGAGGCCACGACCTCGTCGCGCTGCGCCTTGTCCTCGTCGAGGCTGAAACGGCCCTTCATAAATTCGCGCAGCTCCCCGAGCCACGCCGAAAACGAACGTTTTACCTTTTGTGTATCGTCTGTACGGTTCTCTTCCATCAATGCGTTTCGATTTGAGTTACTCCTCCCCGTCCTCCCGGACGCGGCGGACTTTGGGCTTTCCGGCCACGACGATCACGAACTCGCCCTTGGGTTCGGTCGTGCGGAAATGCCCGAGCACCTCGGCGACGGTTCCGCGCACGGTCTGCTCGAACTTCTTGGTGATCTCGCGCGACACCGAAACCCGGCGGTCTTCGCCGAAAACCTCGGCGAACTGCTCGAGACACCGGACCACGCGGTAGGGCGATTCGTAGAAAATCATCGTGCGCTCCTCGCCGGCAAGCGCCTGCAACTGCTTCATCCGCCCCTTCTTCTGGGGCAGGAAGCCCTCGAAGCAGAAACGGTCGCACGGAAACCCGCTCTGCACCAGCGCCGGGATCAGCGCCGTGGCGCCGGGCAGCGTCTCGACCTCGATCCCCGCCTCGACGCACGTGCGCACCAACAGGAACCCGGGGTCCGAAATGCCGGGCGTCCCGGCGTCCGACACCAGGGCGGCATTGCGTCCTGCGACGATCGCCCCGGCAACCATTTCGACCGTGGCGTGCTCGTTGAACTTGTGGTGCGAACGGAGTTTCTGCTCGATGCCGAGGTGCTTCAGCAGGAACGACGTCGTGCGCGTGTCCTCGGCGAGGATGAAATCCACCTCGCGCAGGACGTTCACCGCGCGCAGCGTGATGTCGTCCAGATTCCCGATCGGCGTAGGTACGATATAGAGTTTGGCCATCGTGTCAGGCGAATTTGCGTTCGAGCAGTTCCATCATAAACTTCGCGCCGTCCGAATTGGGATTCCAGGCGTAGTTCTCGGCAATGTGGATCATGCACTCGTCAAAATCGTCGAAGGCGTTGAGCGTCGCGATCGCCTCTTCATAGGCTTCGCCGTCGCCGCCGAACAGATCGCGGATCAGCAGGAACTTGTCGTTGATGCCGATGGCGTTGCGAAGGTCGGCGACCGGTTCGCCGCGGCGCAGTTCCGAAGCCATGTCGCGCCGCGGAGCGATCGTGTCGGCCAGCGTCTGCACGTCGTGGTTGATCACCTCGCCCAGCACGGCCCCGACAGGGACCGCAACCTTCCTCGCTCCGGATTCGGCCTCCTCCGGCTCGGCGGCGGCAGGCGCTTCCGAAACGGTGACGGGTTCCGCCGCGGACTGCGGCACGGACATTCCGGACTGCGGCCCGGGACCTGCGGACGCAGGCGCAGCCGCCGGTTCGGGAGTCGCGGCAAACCCGGGACGGACAGTCGGTCCGGGCGTCACAGCGGGTTCGGGACGGGCAGCGGGTTCGAGCGTCACAGCAGGTTCGGGACGGGCAGCGGGTTCGGGACGCTCCGCCGGTCTTTCCGCCGTTTCGGGCCTTGCGGGCTTTTCGGCGGGCGCAGGCGTATCGTAGAGCGACATGATGACGCGCTGTTTGTGACGGTGGCGGACGGTCTCCTCCTCCAGCCCGAACAGCGTGGGCGCGATATATTGGGGTTTCTCCGCAGGAGCGGGTTCCGGAGCTGGCGCAGGAGCAGGTTCCGGAACGACGACCGGTTCAGCCGCAGCGGCAGGTCCGGGCGCAGCGACCGGCTTCGCAGACGGTTCGGGCACAGCCTCGGATTCAGGCGCAGCGACCGGTCCGGATTCGGCGGCCGGTTCGGATTCTCCGGCGACGAATGCGGCTTCGGACGCCGCTTCGGGATCAGGCTCAAATCCGGATTCCCCCTCAAGTTCCGGCTCGGAATCCGACGCCGCAGGCTCCGCCATTCCGGGCGTCTCCGTATCGGGATTCCCCCCGGCAAACGCCCCGGCAGAATCGGCCGCGACCGTCGTATCGGGTTCGGAAAACGGCTCTGCGGGTTCCGCCTCCGCATCGAACGCGGGTCCTGAAACGGCATCGGGACCGGGTTCGAACACGGCTTCGTCCGTCGGGTCGAGCGAAAGCACCGCCCCGAGGTCGATGGGCACCGGAGCCGCCGCAGGCTCCGTCTCCGCAACCGGGGATTCCGGAAGGGATTCCACCTCCGTAAAGCGCACCGCATCGTAGAGCGTCCGCAGTTTTTCCAGCGCCAGGTCGCGTTCGAGGGCCGGAATCTCCCCGGAAGGCTCCCAGCCGTCGACAATCGCGGTCAGCTTGCGCAGTTCGGCACGTATCGTCTTCAAATCCATCATTGCGTACTGTTTTGACCTCCAAAGGTAGAAAAAATTTGCGAAAGCCCAGCCATTCCCCGGAACCTTTTGTCCGAAACATCTCCGAACGGGTTTTTCCGGGACATCCGGACCGTCCCGCCGGGCACGGAAAAGGGAGCGGCGGCCGAAGCCGCTGCTCCCTTGCAGCTGTCCCGCACCCGCGGCGTCGGCCGCCGTGCCGGAGAGACGAATCATTCGGTGATCCGGAAACTGCCGCCGAGCGTGCAGTCGGAGTCGTGCCCTACCCAGACATGGTAGTCGCCCGGCTCCTGGCCCCACTTTTTGTCGAGACGCCAGAACGAAAGGTCGTCGGGCGTCAGCGTGAAGGTCACCTCGCGGCTCTCCCCGGCGCGAAGCATCACCTTCCGGAAACCTTTGAGTTCCCGAACCGGGCGCGTCACACCGGCCAGCAAGTCGCGCACGTAGAGCTGCACGACCTCCTCGCCGTCGCGGCCGCCCGTGTTGGTCACGCGGACCGACACGCGAACCTCGCCGCCGACGGCGGCTTGGGGCGTCAGCACCCGCAAGTCCGAATAGCCGAACGTCGTGTAGCTCAACCCGTAGCCGAAGCAATACTGCGGCGAATTGGGGACGTCGAGATAGCGTGAAGTGTATTTGTTGGGCTTGCCCGACCCGTCGGCCGGACGTCCCGTGCTCTTCATGTCGTAATGGATCGGAACCTGCCCCACCGTACGGGGAAAGGTCATCGGCAGGCGTCCCGAGGGGTTGTAGTCGCCCGACACGACATCGGCCAGCGCCTCGCCCGCCATCGTGCCCGGATACCAGGTCAGCAGCACCGCGTCGGCGAGTTCCGCCTCGCGGGCAAGCTCCATCGGGCGGCCGGTAACAAGCAGTATGACAATCGGTTTTCGGGTTTGCTTCAAGCTTTCCAGCAGGTCACGCTGCGCGTCGGGCAACGCAAGCGACGCAAGACTCGCCGCCTCGCCGCTCTCCCCCGCCTTCAATCCGAGCGCGACCAGCACCACGTCCGACTTCGCGGCCGCGGCCACCGCCTCCGAAATACCGCCTTCGAGGGCCTTGTGCGGGTCGCATCCGCGGGCATAGGTCACACGGTCGGCCCCGAAACGCGCCCGCAGTCCGTCGAGAAAGGTCGAGGTCCGGTCGGCCTCGGCGAAATGGACCCACGAGCCGATCAGGTCCCACCGCGAATCGGCGAAAGGCCCCACCAGCGCGATCCGGCTTCCCTCTTTCAGGGGCAGCACACCGCCGCGGTTCTCCAGCAGCACCATCGAACTGCGGGCCACACGGCGCGCGGCGTCGAGATGTTCCGGAGCGTAATAGCACCTCTCGCGCTCCTTCACCTGGCAGCGGAAAGGGTCGTCGAACAGCCCCAGGCGGAACTTCACGGCCAGCACCTCGCAGCAAAGGCTGTCGATCAGCGACTCCGGAATGCGTCCCTCCCGCACCAGTTCGGCAGCATGGAACAGGTAGGCGGCGCTCATCATGTCCATATTGACCCCGGCGCGCAGAGCCAGTTCGGCGGCCTGCCGGTCGTCGGCCGCGACACCGTGAGCTTTCAGTTCGCCGATCGTGCCGTAGTCGGTCACCACGAAGCCCCCGAAGCCCAGTTCATCGCGCAGCAGGTCGCGCAGCAGCCAGCGGTTGGCCGTGGCCGGAACGCCGTCGAGGTCGTTGAACGAGGTCATCACCGTCGCGGCCCCGGCATCGAGCGCCGCCCGGTAAGGCGGCAGGTAGCTGTCGCGGAAAACCCGCTCGGACATATCGACCGCATGGTATTCGCGCCCGGCCTGCGGAGCGCCGTAGGCGGCGAAATGCTTCACGCAGGCAAGGACCGACGAGGGGTCGGACAAGTCGCCCTGATAGCCCCGCACCATCGCTTCGGCGACACGCGCGCCCAGGTAGGGATCTTCGCCCGCACCCTCGGAAACACGGCCCCAGCGGGGGTCGCGCGAAACGTCGCACATCGGCGAAAAGGTCCAATGGATGCCCATGGCCGAGGCTTCGCGGGCCGAAACGCGGGCCAGCGACTCGGCGGCGGCAGGGTCCCACGAGGCGGCGACGGCGAGGTTGATCGGGAAAATCGTCCGAAAGCCGTGGATCACGTCGGCGCCGATCAGGAGCGGGATGCCCAGCCGGCTCTCCTCGACGGCGATCCGCTGCAACCGTTCGGTCTCCTCGAAGGACTTGATGTTGAACACGCTGCCGCACCGCCCTTCGCGGACCAGCCGTTCGACGGAAAGTTCCGTCTTGTCGGGTCCCGTGACGGCACCGCCTCCGCGCTGCTGGACCAGCTGCCCGATCTTTTCATCGAGCGTCATGCGCCCGACCAGTTCCGCGGCGCGCCGCCGGTCCTCGGGGGTGACGGGTTGTGCTGCGGCCGGAAACAGCAGCAGGGCCGCCAGCATGGTAAGAAGGGTTGTTCTCATCGGTAAAAAGTTTGGAAAGACGTGCCGAAGATAGCGAAAATATCGCGAAAAAAAGGCTCCGGAGCGGAAAAAACCGGTTCCGCCCGAAGCCCTTCGCAATCGCGGCAGCACTACTCCTTCACGCAGCGCATGCCGTAGGCCGTGGTCATCTTCCGTTCGTAATAGGTCCCCTCGGCCGTGGCGTCGCCCGCCTTCCAGTCGTACATCGGGAGCGGCTTGCCGCCGGCGAGCGTCGATGAACAATAGGCTGCCGAGCGCCCCGGATAGTGGATGCGGCCGTTATCTCCCCTGCGGAACATCGTCGACGGACCGATGAGGGTTCCGCCCGAATCGAGCACATACCAGCGGCTGTACGTGTCGCCCGAATCCTGGTTCTTGGCGGCGTTGCCGTCCACGTAGGCAAGCAGCGACTGCCATTCGGCCGCCGTCGGAATCCGGTATCCCACCGGGCAGGGATCGTTCAGCCCCTTGCCGCCCTCGGTCCAGCCTTCGGACATCGCCGCGGAGGACCGGGTATAGAAAGTCGTCGGATTGCCGTTTGCCGCCGCGGCGGTCATCTCCCCGCCGCTGACCTGCCAGCCGGCGGTGCGGGAGGCGTTGAAAGCCACCTCGCGCGTCATCGCGCCGAAAGCGTCAGGATATTCCGCATGCCCCTCGTAATATTTGTTCTTCGAGAGGATCTTCGCGCCGATGAACGGCTCCTTGCGGCCCCACTGGTAGAACAGTCCGTAGGAGCGGAAATCCTGGACACAGGCCTTCGGATCGGCCGAATGGTATTCGGCCCCGACATTACGGTCCTGCCAGGCGATACCGCCTACGGTCACATCCGAAGGCATCTTGTCCACGACCCAGACCAGCCAAGACCAGACGACCTCGCCCCCGGCGTCGAACAGCGCGACCAGTCCGCTGCCCTGCTTCGACTTGGCCGCAGTGCAGGTGATTTCATTCCGGGAAGCGTCGTAGTCGAGCCCCGAAAGCAACTCCGCGTCGGTGGTCCAGACCCAGTCCGCCGCAACGCCCTTCACATACGCGCCGTCGGTGCGCCGCGCCGGAAACGCACGGGTTTCACCCGCCCGGACCACGACCGTATTCGCCCCGGTCGACCGCTGCACGACGGTCACCTGCTGCGGTTCGACGCCCTCCATCTCGGAGGAGACGGTCAGCGTCGCGCTGCGCGGACGCACGCCCTCGCCGTCGTCGGTCAGCAGCAGTTTGACGACCGTGCTTTTCGTCCCCTCGGACTGCGACACGGCACACCAGTCGGTCGCGCCCTCGACTTTCCAGGCCACGGACGCACGCAGGTTCAGGGCCGGTTCGCTCCCGGCGCCGTAGACGGTTATATCGGCGCCGTTCTCCGCCAGCACGAGGATCGGCTCGAACTTCTCCTGTGTTACGGTCACGGTGTGCTTCTCCTCGCCCGCGGCGTAAAAACGCACCGCAGTCGTGCGCTCCTCGGGCAGGAAACTCTGGTCGACCGTCAGAACGATCTTCTTCGTGTGCGAACCTTCGGTGACGTTGGTGCGGCACCAATCGTCGTCGCAGGAGACCGTCCACGGCGAATCGGCCGTGATTTCGAGGACGCTGCGACCCCCGAACATATCGAACGTCACGTTGTCCTCGAGCAGCGAAAGGTTGGATTCGGCGACCTCGGGATCGTCGCTGCACGCCGCACAGCAGGCGACTGCGGCGGTGGTCAGAAATAGGAAAAATCTTTTCATCGTTCAGGTTGTGTTTTTTAAGGTTTTGTTCGGATGTCGTATTCACCAGGACACGGACGATTCGTAGGTATGCCCGAAACAGTCGGTGACCCGCACCCTGCCGCCCCGCTCACTGCCCGGATCGGTCCGGAACATGTGCCACGTATCGGTCGGCGTCCCGCCGCGCGCGCCCGTCGCCAATACATCTTCGTAGTAAGGGTCGGTACGCTGCGTCCGCTCCATCGCCACGGCCTGCCCGCCCGAAGCGGGAATCCACTCCACGGCGCTCCAGGCCGTGTCATAGCCCCAGACATTGGCGTAGACGCAGGCCGAATTGGTACGCCCGGGCGCATAGAGGCGCATCTGCATATCCCGCTTTTCGCCAGCGGACTTGTAATACCACGAGAGCTGTTCGCCGTCGACCTCGACCACGGCATAGCCGCGGGGCGTACCGTCGCAGTTGACGTCGCCGTTGATGAACAGGTCGCCCGGCGTGCGGGCGATGCAGTGCATGACCTTGCGTCCGTCGTCGTAACGGTAAATGTCATGGTAGTGCTTGTGTCCCCCGAAGGCATGGACCTTATAGGGGCTTATCGCATCGAGGAAACGCTGGAAATTGCGGTGGTTGCGCGCTGCGGTGTTCTTCGTGTGGCAGAGAATCGGGCAATGGGACGAGACGACGAGCGTACTGCCCGCCGGGACATGGCGCAAGTCGGCTTCGATCCAGCGGCAAATTTCGTCCGTAAGGCCGATCGTATACTCCTCCTCGGCGGTCGGCGCATGGTCGAAAAGGATGTTGTCGAGGAACAGATAATGGATTTTTCCGATGTTCACCGAGTAGTTTGCCGGGCCGAAATAGCGCTCGTAGCTCTGCAAGGCGAGCGAGTCGGTCAACTCGGCCGGGTCATGGTCGTGGTTGCCCGGCAGGCTGAAAGTCGTGAAGCCAAGCGTCTCCAGCCCCTGACGGTACTTCGGGAAAAGCGTCATATCGTTCCAGACCAGGTCGCCCAGGCTGACTCCGTACACCTCCGTCGGAAGTCCCTGCACGGTTTTCAGCACGTCGGGAACGACATGATCGAGATAGGAACCCACCGACGTGTTATCGGCAGCCAGCTGAATGTCGGCCATAACGATCAGCGAATGACGGTCGGCCGGAGTCTTGCGCCGAGTCAGCGTGAAGTCGGCCCGGTTGACGGCCTGTTTGCGATCTATTTTGCGGTAGAACCGCGGACAGCCCTGCGTGGCGGGAATCTCGCAATCGGCTGGCACGGAGACAAAAACGAAATTGCGCCGCGCAAGGTCGGAGGCCAAATAGTAGATCCCCCGTTCGTCGGTCGCCGTCACCTCCAGTCCGTCGCTCACCACAACCCCGGCAATGGCATTTCCGGCGTTGTCCTTCACCATTCCCTTCACCGTCATTCCGGCCTTATCGGGGATCTGCCCGGCAGCCGGGCCGTCGTCGTCGCCGCCACCCTCCGAGGAGGAGCAGGCCGCAAGGACAAGGACGACAAGGCACACCGGCAGAATCCGTATGTAGAATTTCGACATGTTTTTTTGCATTGAGGGATGCGGAGGGGGGGGGCCTCCTCCGCATCACGGTTATTTCATTACGACCCGGATGATCACGCTGTTCTTTTCGGGACGCACCTTGCCCTGATCATCCGCCCTGACGGAAAGCGGCAGCACATAGGAGGAACCGATGCCGTCGGCAAGCATCGAAGCGGCGTCGAAGCGGATTTCGGTGCGGTTCATGATCCTGTCCCCCGACAAGCGCACTTCGGGATCGAAGGCGAAATACCGGTCGGGCATCACCTTCAGTTCGAGTCCGTTTTCCACGTTATAGACGTCGAGCACGGAAGGGTCGACCACCAGTTTCACGGTGATCCCCTCGTCATTGTAACCTCCCTTGTAAAGATAGAGATCGTAAACGCACGCCTGGCCGGAAGCGGCATCGTATTCGAGGACCTGGAAATCGTTTTTCGGGATGCAGACCATGGTGTCCACCGTCTCGTAGACGACGTAATCGTCGCCGCACCCTACGGCTCCCAGCAGAAGCAGGAGGCATATCGCAAGATTCTTCATCGCAATCGGATTTTTAAGGTTAGTAACCGGGATTCTGCACGAGGTTGTAGTTGATGTTGATTTCGCTCAACGGAATGGCCATCCAGTAGGTCTTGGGGGATTCGAACGTGCGTACGCCGCTCTCCTTCATCGTGGAGACCGTGTAGAAATCCTCGGCCGTCCTGCCGTCGAGGTTCCACGCCTTGGGACGCCGGGACATCGCTTCGCCCGCCTCTTTCCAGCGGCGCAGGTCGTGGTAGCGCATGCCCTCCATCAGCAGTTCGACCGAACGTTCCTGATGCAGCACCTTGCGCAGTTCGTCGCCGGCAGGAATACCCCCGGCCAAGGCCCACGAATCCTTGAAATCGGGCAGCCCCGAGCGGCGGCGGACCAGATTCAGGTAATCGAGGCTCGCATCGCTCAACGACCCGTTGTACTCGAAATCGGCCTCGGCATAGCTCAGGTAGAGTTCCGCAAGGCGGATGTAAGGATAGGCGTACTTGCGGTAGGTCCACGACTTGGTGTCGTAGTTGAAGGCCGACTGGCGGTGAATCCACTTCTTGAGGATGTAGCCCGTACAGCTCTGGTACTCCTTCGAGGCGTCGAGCACGCTGCCCTGCATCTCGCCGGCGCGGCATTTGAGAATGAACTCCTCGCCGTTGATGGCGTATTTGCCGCGGTCGTAGCCCACCGATGCATAGAAGCGCGGCTCCTTGTAGACATGGAGGTTGGCGGTCTCCTTTTCGGCATTGTAGGCATAGGGGTCGAGGTGCATGGTCTCGGGGTCCCTGTCCCACGGCAGGCCGTTGTGCGTGTAGTACATCTCCACGCACTCGAACGTCGGAACGATGTTGATGCAGAAGCCGTCGGTGCTGTACGGCAGTTTCAGGCGCGCACCGCCGTAACGCTGCAACTGCTCGATGCCGGTCTGGTCGCCCATCGCCCAAAGGTACTCGGTCGTGTTCCAGAGCGGTTCGACGAAGCAGTCGTGGTAGTTGATCTCGCCGCGCTCGGCTGCGGTTGCAGCCGCAGTCGCGTTCGGGCTTTCGTAGAGCCTGTGTCCGTTGTCCTCGGCCAGCGCGATCGCTTCCCGGCAGGCGTCGAGCGCCCACTTCCACTTTTCGGGATTGTAGGTCCGGCTCATCAGCGGCGTGCCGTCGTTGTTGCGGAAACGCGCGTAGAACTCCGCATTGCCGTTGAAGAGCGGACTGGCGGCATAGAGCATCAGCCGGGCCTTCATCGCCTTGGCCGCCACCGAGGTGGCGCGTCCGAGGTCGGCATCGGGACGCGTCGGATACTCGTGCAGCAATTCGGCCGCGCGGTCGTAGGTCTCGGCGATGAACGTCACGCATTCGTCGAACGGGCTGCGGGCCACGTAGACCTCCTCCTCGGGAAGCCCCATGTCCAGCTGCCCCCTGACGAGGATGACCGGGCCGTAGTGGGTCAGCAGCACCCAGTGGTAATAGGCGATCAGAAAATAGGCTTCGCCCTTGAACTCGTCGGCCACGGAGGGCGAGATGCCCGGGACTGCGTCGATGTTGTCGATCATGATGTAGCAGTAGCGGATGCCCTTGTACATGTCGTAGTTCGTGCGCCCGGACGGGGAAGAGGTCGTCGCGTCCCACAGTCCGTAATAGGTCTGGCTGGCGTTCTCCTCGTTGTAGAGCATGCTCTTGTAGGGGAAATAGCGGGTCTGGCCGTTGGTGGCGGTGATGATGTCGTCGCCGGCGCAGAAGTCGGGCATATACCGGTAGGCCGCGATGTTGGGGGCGTAGGTATAGAGCGTGTTGAGGTATTTGCGGGCCTCCTTGGAAGTTTTGAATATGTCGTCCTGTGTCGCCTGCCCCTCGGGAACCACATCGAGGAAATCGCACGAGGCGAGCGCTCCGGCACAGGCAAACAGCAAAATGTAGATGATTCTTTTCATGTCGCTCGAATTTTAGAAGTTATACTGAAGGCCGAGTTTCACCACGCGCTGCAACGGATATTTCAAACCGTTGCCGCTGCCCATTTCGGGGTCCCAGTACTTGAAGGGCGAAATGATGAACAGATTCGTGCCGGCCAGATAGGCGCGCAGGCTTTTGTAAGTGAAACCCAGTTCGACGCTCTTCAGGCGCAGGTAGCTGCCGTTCCTGATCCAGAACGACGAGGTCTGCGTGTTGTTGGCGTTGTAGCGGTAATCCAGGCGCGGATAGGCGGCATTGGGATTGGGATCGGATTCCGACCAGTGGTCGTCGGCGACGTATTGCGTCATGTTGAAACCCGAATACTGATTGTCGCGGAACGGATGCATGTCGTACATGCGCAGCGAAACGCGCGCCGTGCCCTGGAAGAAAAACGAGAAATCCCAGCGCTTGTAATTGACCGAGGCGCCGAAACCGTACATGATTTCGGGCACGGTGGGATAGCCCAGCGACGTGCGGTCGTTGGCGTCGATCACGCCGTCGCCGTTCAGGTCGCGGTATTTGATGTCGCCAGGCAGATAATCGGGCATGAAGGTCTGCCGGGGCGAGTTGTCGATCTCCTCCTGCGAGGCGAAAAGGCCGTCGGCGACCAGTCCGTAGACCGAATTGACGGGCTTGCCCAGCACGGAGTTGTAGGCGTTGGGCAGGTACTTCGCCTCGTCGCGGGCCTTCACCTCGTTGTGCGCATAGGTGAACGTTCCGCGCACGGAGACCAGCAGGTCCTTGCTGAACGCCTTGTTGTATTCGAGCGAAACGTCGACGCCGCGGTTCTCCACCTCGCCGAGGTTGCCGTAGGGCGTGACACCCGAAAGGCCCATCGTAGAAGGCAGCGAACGACGCTGCATGAAGATCCCGGTGCGGTCCTCTTTGTATACGTCGACATTCAGCGTCAGGGCGTCGAACAGCCCCAGTTCGAGACCGATGTTGAGCTTGGTGCTCTCCTCCCACGTGGCCAGGGGATTGCCCACGGTCTTGATCTCGTGTCCGGTCTGCTTGACGAAGTTGGGCGAAAACCACACGTAGAGCGCCTTGTTCATGTTGACCGTCGTGAGGTAGGGAAAACGGACGATGTTATTGCTGCTGTCGGCCAGGTAGTCGTTGCCCGAAAGACCGTACGAAGCACGGATTTTCAGCAGGTTCACCTTGCTGCGGATGCCATCCCAGAAGGGTTCGCTCGACACGACCCACGCTCCGGCGATCGACGGAAAGAATCCGAAACGATGGCCCGATATGAAGTTTTCCGAACCGTTGTAGCCGAAATTGAACTCCATCAGGTAGCGGTTGTCATACCCATAGGTAAAACGTCCGGCGAGGCCCTGCTCGCGGTAAGGAAGCACCTTGTACTCATCGTTGGTGGGCTGGTTGTCGACCTTCTCTTTCTGGTGGTAGACGAACAGGGCGTTGATGTCGTGGCGGCCGAACGTGCGCGAATATTCGACCTGCCCCTGCAACGAGATCTCACGGTAACCGTTACGCCCCGTGGAAGTTCCCAGATAGGACGATCCGGCCGCGCCGATGTTTTGCAGGTTGTAGTCGAAAGTCCCGTCGCCGTTGTCGGTATAGTCGGTCATTTCGTAGTAATAGGGCGAAAACGAACGGTAAGTCGCCGCATAGGTCTTGTTGTAGAACGAGACCATGCCCCGGACCTTCAGTCCTTTGGTGACGAAATCGAGGTCCTGGTCCACCGAGAAGGTCGTGGTGATGTACTGCGTGTGGCGCTGTCCGTATCCGCGGCTCAGCAGGGCGTAAGGATTGATGTCCGTGGAACTGCCGTCCCACGAGGGCGCGTTACCGAAAATCGGATCGTCGAGATCGTCCACGGAGCCTTTGGGATAGATGGCCGGGAAAGCGACCGGATTGGCGCGCATCGTATAGTAGAACAGGTCTTTCACCTCTTCGACGGGACGGTGCCAGAAAAGCAGCTGCGTGTTCATCTTCAGGCTCACGCGGGTCGTCCGGGTGAGCTGTGCGCCGACGTTGGCCTGGAAGAGGTATTTCTGCGAATTGATGTTGGTGTTGAATTTCGACTCCGCGGGTTTCTTCAGGATACCGTTTTCGTTGAAGATCGAAGCATTGAGGAAATAGTCGACCACCTTGCCGCCGCCCCGCACGTTGAGATTCATGTTTTCGTTGACCGTAAAATCCTTGAAAAGCATAGAATACCAGTCGTTGTCGGGATAGACGTAGGGATTGAGCCGGTTGCGCGTGCCCGCGATCTTCTCGTCGGAAAAGCGCGGCACATAGGTTTCGCCCGCCGGGGTGCGGGTGCGCAGCGCCTCGTTGTAGTTCTCCATGTAGGTCACGCCGCCGGCGATGTCCTGCACGCGCGTAGGCATCGAAATGCCCGATTCGAGACGAACGTTGATCGCCATCTTCTCCGACTGGCGGCCGTTTTTGGTGGTAATGATCATCACGCCGTTGGCGCCGCGCGAACCGTAGAGCGCCGTGGCCGTGGCGTCGCGTAGGATCGAAAACGACTCGATCGCCTCGGGCGGAATGTTGTTGAGCATCTCCGAGACGATCTCCACGCCGTCGAGAATCAGCAGCGGCGATTTGTTCGCTCCGAAGGTCGAAATGCCGCGAATCCAGAAATTCGCACCGTCGGCGCCGGGTTCGCCCGACGACTGGGTGGAGATGACGCCGGCGATCTTGCCCGCGAACGAGGTCGAGAGATTGCTCGACGTAACCTTGAGCGTACTGGGACGCACGACCTGCACGGCTCCCACCAGGCTCTCCTTCTTCTGCGTGCCGAAAGCCACGACCACCACGTCGTCCATGACGTTCGACGCCTCGATCAGCGTCACGAGCTTGAACAGTTCGACATCGGCGACGGCGATCTTCTTGGTGTCGTAGCCCAGGAAAGCGAAGGTGACGTGTTTCGTCCCCGCCGGCACCTTGAGGGTGTAGTTGCCGTTGATGTCCGAGGTGGCGCCGATGGTCGTCCCCTCGACATAGACCGAAACACCGACGATGGGCTTGTTGTCGGCCGAAGAGATCACCGTACCCTGCAGGACGATTTCCCTACCGGAACTGGCGGCCGGGAGGGGGGGGGAAACGGCGGCGTTCTTACGGGCGGGCGCTTTCGAGATGATCACCTGGTTTTCGCGCACCCGTCCGGTCAGTTCCGTCCCCTTCAGGACGGCGGAGAGCAGTTCGTCGATAGTCGCCGACCTGACCGAAACCGAAACCCGGCGGTCGAGCAGCGGCCGCACGTCGTCGGTGTAGATGAAGGCGTAACGGCTGGTCCGCTCGACCTCCGCAAAGACGCTCGACAGCGTTGCGTCCTTCATCTTCACGGTCAGCGACGACTTGGCTCCGGCGTCCTGCCGGGAGGCCCGGACGGGCTGGAGATTCACCGGAAGCAACAGCAGCGCCGCCGCAAGAATCCGCAGCATACGGCATGTCGAGCCACTCCTCACAAAGAAAAGTTTCTTCATAAGTAACAGAATTAAGGTTAGTATTTAAGACAGGAAATTGGTTGTCAGCGATATACGGCATCGGGGCAATCGTCGGGGGCAGGTCTCACCGCCACCGAGCCGTCGGGTCCCCGGACGTAGGCGATCCGGAAGATGTCGGAGAGCACGTCGAGCGTACCGTCCAGGTCGTCGAACAGGATCAGCTTGCCGGTACACTTCCGGCTCCCGATCTCCCCGGAGCAGGTTATTTCGATCTTGTAGAAGGCAGCCACCTTTTGCAGGACTTCGAACAGCGTGTTCGAGGCGAAGAACAACAGTCCGTCCTTCCAGCTGATGTATTTATAGGGATCGACCTCGTAGACCGAGTAGCTGCCGTCCTTCATCGAGAAGCGTTCCGAGGGATTCAGCGTCACCGATTCGCCGTTGGCCACGTCGATGGCCACCGAGCCTTCGACCAGCACCACGGCCGACGAACCGTCGGCACGGGGCGCGGTCGTCACGTCGAACGACGTGCCCAGCACGCGGGTCGCAAAATGGTCGGTATGCACGATGAAGGGACGGTTCGCATCCTTCGCCACCTCGAAATAGGCCTCGCCCTCGACGAAGACGTCGCGCGTGTCACCGAATGCGGACGGGAAACGGAGCACCGACGCCGAATTGATCCACACCCGCGTGCCGTCGGAGAGTTGCAGATGGGCGCGCTTGCCCTTGGGGACCACCAGTTCGCTCGTATGCACGCGCACTTCCTGCCGGGGCGTTCTGCGATCGGCCTTCATCCCCTCGTTCTCCTTGCCATCGATCAGAATTTTACCCTTGGGCGTAAGGCTGATACGGGCGATGTCGTCGTACACCTCGCGGCTGCCTTCGCGGGTCACGAGCGTGATGTTCTCATAGGCCTCGGCCGAAGGCAGTCCGGAGTCCGTGAAATCCGCACACCAGAACAGGGCCGCCACGATGCCGGCGACCAGTACCGCAGCGGCGGCGAAGAGCGCCGTCCGGTTGCGGCGGCGGGGAGGAGCTGCAAAACGGCGCCGGGCGTAATAGTCGGTCAGGATGCGGTCGAGCAGCAACTGTTTCTCCACGGACGGCAGCGCGGGATGGGTCTTGCCCACACGGCGCACCAGGCTCACGGCACGCTCGAACTCGACCAGGTCCTGCGGATGGCGTTCGGTGTAATCGCACCAATAGCCGTCCTGCGCCCGTTCGGGGTCGAGACACCACAAAACGAAGTCCGGATCGGAGGTGAAGAACTCCGTCGTGTGCTTCTGAATATCGTCCGGTTTTATCATCGATTCCAACGTAATCTTCGTAATCTTCAAATTGCATGCTGCGGCACCGCGCTTTTCCCTATGACGGCGAATCCGCCGTTTTGTCCCCCTCGAACCGCGAAAAACAGCGCCCGCCGCATCAAGTGGCTATTTTCATCGTCTTGCCGCACTCCCTGCTCTTCCGCAGTTTGCCCAGCCCCTTCGACACGAACTTGCGGACGGCGTGGGGCGTGGCGTCGAGTATGACGGCGATGTCATCATACTCCATCTCGTAGACGAAGCGCAGCAGCAGCGCCTCGCGCTGCTTGGGCGAGAGCTGGTTGAGCAGCGACTCGATCGTTTGGCGGATGCGCAGCACGTGCTCCGATTCGATCATCGCGTCGAGCGAGGTCAGCGACACCCGCAATCCCGGTTCCCGGTCCGAAAGGTCGCACTTGTCCACCCGCGAACGGTGCAGGTCGACCAAACGGTTGTGAACGATCCGGAAAAGATAGGCCTTGATGTTGACGATGCGGCCCAGGTCGACCTGGCGGGTCATGATGTCGAGGAATATGTCGTGGATGACATCCTTGACCGTTTCGTTGTCGAGACCGAACCCCATGCCGTAGGCATAGAGCGCATCGGCGTAACTGTTATACAACATAACATATACGTCGGTCTCTTCGGCATACTGCCGGTCGATTCGTCGGGTGTCGTACTTGCGTTGCCGAAACATTCGGGTCATTAGTTTGGTCGGTCATTCGATATAACGGAAAACCGTCCGGTTTGTCCCCCTGCAAGCGGCAAAAATCGAATAAAAAATGCGAAATAGCAAATTTTCGCTCCCCCAGGGGACAAAACCGGAAACTGTCCGTCTTATAGTCCGAAACCAATCCCTTTCGGAAAAATGATACGAAAACCGTTTTTCGGCCTGTTCCTGCTCTGCCTGCCGCTTCTCTCGCTGTGCAGTTCGGGAAACGATGCCCCGGCCCCCGAACCGGCCCCGGGCAAAACATGGCTCGACCCGATCCGTGTCGCCACCTACAACATCCAGTACGACAACGCCGCCGATCAGGACAACAAATGGACAACCCGCCGGGATTTGCTCCGCCAACTGCTTCAGAGCGAGAAGTTCGACATCTTCGGGGCGCAGGAACCCTATCTGACCCAGATCGAGGACATCGAGCCGTTCCTCGACGGATACGCCTGGGTCGGAGAGAACGTCATCGGCGACGAAACGGCCCGGCGACGCCACTACAACCCCGTTTTCTACCGCAAGGACAAATTCGAAGTATTGGACCGGGGAGCGTTCTGGTACTCCGAAACGCCCTCCGCGCCCGGGTCCAAAGGCTGGGACTCCTATTCGCCCCGCATGTGCAACTGGGTGCATTTCCGCATCCGCGCGAACGGACGGGAGTTCTACCATTTCAATTCGCACTTCGACCACATAGGGACTACGGCCCGCGCCGAGAGCGCCAAACTGCTGGTGGCCAAAGTGCGGGAGATCGCAGGCGGCAAACCGGCCTTTTGCACGGGCGACTTCAATTCGAACCAGAACACCGAAGCCTACAAAACGATCGCCGGATCAGGCATCCTGGCCGACAGCTACGTCCGCTGTCCGGCCAAGACCAACGGAGACTGGCCCACCTACAACGGCTACAAATACATTTCGACGCCTCCCGCCGCCGCGTCGCGCATCGACCACGTCTTCGTCACGCCGAAGGACACGAAGGTCGTTTCATGGCGCATCGTCAACAACAGCTACAACCGGAAATACCCTTCGGACCACTTCCCGGTCGTGATCGAATGGTCGCTGGCCGAATAGCCAGCCATGCTGCCGATAAAAAAGCCTCTTCGCCTCGTGGCGGGGAGGCTTTTTTCATCCGGAAGGTGTCCCGAAAACACAAAACGGACTCCGGGTCACGTTCCGGCGGAAACGGGAAATAAAAAATATTCATAAAAAATGCAGGAGATAGCGAAAGATTCCTATTTTTGCAAAATCAGGTTAGGCCAAAAAGGTGGAAATACGCGACAAATCCGACACGGGGGGGGGTAATCCGCCCAACGGTGTTTTTGAAGGTATATACAGAAGATACTATGTATATATCCTTAATTTCGCGTACTCTTTCGTCATGGACCGTGCGGCGGCCGAAGACATCGCGCAGGACGTCTTCTGGAAACTGTGGCGGAGACCGTCGTGGCTGCCCCAGCCCGACGACGCCCGGCACTACCTGCTGCGGCTGGCAAAAAACGAATGCCTCAACTACCTCAAGCACAAAGGAGTCGAAGACCGCAACAAGCAGAAATTGGTCGAAGCGCTGCTCTTCTCCGAGACTTCCGGCTGGAGCCGCGATGACGAAGAGGCGCAGGCGCGTGTCCGCAAATGCCTCGACATGCTCCCGCCCAAACAGCGCGAGGTGCTCACGCTCCGCTATTTCGAGGGACTGAAATATACCGAAATCGCACTGCGGCTCGGCATCTCGCCCGAGACCGTGGAGACACACATCAAACGCGCCTTTCGCTTCTTCCGCAATAATCTCCCTACGATCATGTCAATCGTATTATTCTACGATATGACCGATTTTTAACACTTTTTCAGACTTTCTGTACCGGATTCGGCGCGGCTTGTTGTTCTTTAATAAAAGATTTTAGCAATCCCGCCATGATCATCAACTGGGACATACTCAAAAAATCGGTTCTCGGAACCCTGAACCTTCGGGAACGACAAATGCTGGAGCGGTGGCTCGACGAAAGCGAACGCCACCGGGATTTCTACGAAACGGTCCGGAAACACTACGCCGAACCCGTCGGAAAACTGGAATTCAGCGACGGAGAGCTGGACGCCTCGTGGCAGCGGTTCACGCAGCGCGCCAAACGCAAAAGCGGCCGGTTGATACGACTCCGCGCGGCGGCGGCCTGCGCGGCCGCAGTCGCCGTAACCCTCGGCATCTGGACGCTGAACCGCCCGGCATCCACGACCCCGGAAGAACGGTCGGCCCTGCACATCACGGCCGGAACCACGCAGGCGATACTCTGCGTCGGCGACGGGGAGCGAATCCTGTTAAGCGACAGGGAGCAGGACAGCGAATGGCAGAAATTCGTCGCCGAAGAGGCAGCACCCGCCCGGGAAGAGGCCGCAGACAGCATTCCGCCCGCCCCCGAACAGATCCGGATCGAGATCCCCAAAGGCGGCGAATACCGCCTGCGGCTGCCGGACGGAACGACGGCATGGCTCAACGCGGAAACCGTGATCGTCTATCCGTCGGAGTTCGTGGGCGAAGGCCGCGCCGTAACTCTCAGCGGAGAGGCTTTTTTCGACGTGGCGCACGATCCTTCGAAACCCTTCACGATCACCACTGCGGACCGGCTCGAAATCACGGTGCTCGGAACCCGTTTCAACGTGAGCAGCTACCTCGACGTCGACCGCGCGCAGGTGACGCTGGTCGAAGGATCGCTCTCGGTGGCCGACGGGGAGCGGAAAGTGACGCTGCAACCCTCGCAACAGGCCGTGTTCGACCGAACAGACCGGACGCTCTCGCTGCACGACGTGGAGGACCCGTCGGGTTGCTGCGCCTGGACCAACGGCATGTTCGACTTCAAGCTGCAACCGCTGGAGACGATCCTCGACGCCATCTCCAAATGGTACGACATCCGTATCGTCTACGACCCCGCCGCCGTGGCCCGGTTCGGGGCCATCACCCTGCAATGCGACCGCCGGAGCGACTTCACCCATGTCATGGAAATCCTCCAGGAGGTTACAGACCTGCATTACTGCGCGGAAGGCAAAACCGTCCGGATCACATTCTGAAACAATCCCATTATTAACCCTTAAAATCAGCAAGCATGAAGAAAACTCTACTCTTTCTCATCTTATGTCTGACCGTTTCCGGCGTCCTGCCGGCACAGGTTCCGCAGCAACGGATCACCCTGAACATGAAACAGGTCCCGGCAGAAGAGGTAATCGACCGGATCATGGCGGCCACACGCTACAAATTCTCGTTTTCGAAAGAGGATCTCCAGCAGGTGCCCATCCGGGATTACACGTTCGAAAACGCCCCGATCGAGGAGGTGATGGACCGCCTGACGGAGGATGCGCCACTGGGCTGGTCGTTCGTCAACGGAACCATCGTGATCGCCCGGAAAAAGGTTCCGGCCAAAAGTCCGGCGCCGATCGTCACGATCAGCGGCATCGTGCGCGACGCCGACGGAAGGCCCCTAGCAGGCGCCACGGTGCTGGTAAAGGGCCAAAGCAAAGGCACGACGACCAACGGGCAGGGACAGTTCCAGCTGCGCGTGCAGCAGGGTTCGGTGCTGGCCGTGTCGTTCCTGGGCCTCGAAACCCGGGAACTGGCGGTCCACAACCAGGACAAGTTCGATATTCAGCTCGAACCCGGCTCGGTGGCCGTCGAAGAGGTGATCGTCCGCACGGGTTACCAGACCATCGTCAAGGAGAAGATGACCGGATCGGCCATCTCGCTCAACGCCAAGGACCTCGCGGTGAGTTACAGTCCCAACGTCACGGACAACCTCGAAGGCCGCATCGCCGGTCTGGTGACCTACAAGGGCAACACGACCATCCGCGGACTGAGCAGCCTGCACGCTTCGACCTCGCCGCTGCTGGTGATCGACGGACTTCCCGTGGAGAGCAAACTCGAAGACCTCAACCCCTATGACATCGAGAACATCACCGTGCTGAAAGATGCCGCCGCAACGGCCATCTACGGCGTGCGCGCATCGAACGGCATCATCGTCGTCACGACCAAACAGGCCCGGGAACAAGGCTCGCTGACGGTGGACGTATCGGCCAACCTGACCGTTTACGAGAAGAAGAACATGGACTACGCGGACAACTTCTACCTCACGCCCGCCGAGCAGGTGAACCTCGAGGCGGGCTACTCCGACTGGTACTTCTTCCACAGCAACGGCGAAATAGACAACCCGACGCAAACGTTCTCCAACAATATCCAGAACGGATACGGCATATCGCCCGTACAGTATGCCTATTACCAGAAGGCAACCGGAGCGATCGACCAGACGCAGCTCGACAAACAACTGGACCAGCTGCGCAGCAACGATTTCGCCCGGCAGTTCGGCGAAAAAGCGCTGAAACACCGGTTGCTGCAACAATACAACATCGCCCTGCGCAGCCGCGGCGAGAAATTCCAGTCGAACCTCGTATTCAACTTCAAGCACGACAACTCGGGACTTATCGAGGCCTACGACCGCGAATTCAACATCTTCTACAAGGGGACCTATCAGGTGGCTTCGTGGATGAAGATGGACTTCGGCGTCAACAACATCGTCAACGCCGCCAACAGCAGCAACAGCAAATACGCTTCGGACCCGTTCAACGTACCGGCCTACATGCGCCTCGTCAACGACGACGGTTCGCTGAACTACTACACCACAGCCGAATACAATCCCTACGACACGCTGATCGAGGAGACTCCCGAACTGCAAAGCATGCTCTTCAACCACGTGGAGGAGCTTGGCAAGGACCGTATCCGGAAGTCGCGCAACTACACCCGCTTCCAGACCAAACTCGATTTCGACGTAGTGAAAGGACTCAAGCTCAGCACCCAGTTCATCTACGAGATCGACCGGAACAACACCTCGGCCTACTCCGAATCGGACAGTTTCATCATGCGCTACATGAAGAACGTCTACACGACCAAGGACGGCGACAACTACTCCTGCCTGCTGCCCAAGAGCGGCGGAAAACTCGCCACGACGCAGAGCAACACCGACAACTGGACTTTCCGCGCACAGGCCAGCTACACGCGCACCTTCGGCAAGCACGCCGTGGATGTAATCGGCGGTTTCGAGTTCCGCGAAACCCGCATCAAGGGAACGCGCAACCTGATGCTCGGTTACGACGACCAGAACCAGGCCCAGGCAACCACCAGCGTAAGCTACGTCGACCTCGCCAACTTCGAGCGGACCCCGTTCTTCTGCAAAAACCTGCTGGCCAGAGACCAGATCTACAAACCCTATATCGAATCGGCCATCGGTCTGCTCAACGAGGAGCGCCACCGCTACGCTTCCGGGTATTTCAACGCCACTTACACATACGATGAGCGTTACAACGCCTTCGCATCGTTCCGCAAGGACTACGCCGACATGTTCGGACTGGCCACCGAATTCCGCGGCAAACCCCTTTGGTCGGTGGGCGCGGGCTGGAATATACACAACGAATCGTTCCTGGAAAACAGCCGGCAGGTCAACTTCCTGAAACTGCGCGTCAGCTACGGCGTAACGGGCAACATCTACCAGGACGCCACGAGTTTCACCACGGCCAACTCGACCCTCTACAACGAGGTGACCAAACTCCCGATGGCCGTCATCGAGGCCCCGGGCAATGAAAAACTCAAGTGGGAGAAAAACGCCACGATCAATGCGGGCGTGGACTTCACCCTGTTCAACAACCGCCTGAGCGGCTCGCTCGACTGGTTCCGCAAACGCGGTAAGGACATCTTCCACACCATGCGCATCGACTGTACGAAGGGCTACGAATCGGTCGTGATGAACTATGCCGACCTGCTGAACAACGGTTTCGAAGCCAGCCTCTCCTACGACTGGTTCCGCCCCAACGAACAACGCGACTTCAGCTGGAACTCGGCGCTGACCCTGACCTTCGTCAAGAACGAGATCACCCGCGTGGACGAGGCCGCCACAACGCCCAATGCGCTCGTAGCAGGCGGCCTGAAGGTCGGCTATCCCGTGCATGCGCTCTTCTCGCTGCCCTACGCCGGTGTCGAGGAGGTGAACGGCAAAGGCATACCGACGTGGCACAAAGCCGACGGATCGACCACCAACGACTACCTGAAAAGCTCCGACATGAGCGTCGTGGTCTACTCCGGTTCGGAAGACCCCAAAACCAACATCGGCTTCAGCAACACACTGCGATACAAGGGCGTCAGCCTGAGTTTCCTGCTCGTATACTACGGCGGCCACTACCTGCGTGCACTTCAGCCATCCGGTATGCCCGGACTGCAATACAGGGCTTTCCCGTCCTATCTGAAAGACAGCTGGACTCCCGAAAACACCGACACGCTGGTTCCAGGATTCGGGCAGTACTCGACCCAGTCGACCACATCGAACATCTACTATACCGATGCCTTCGTACGCCCGGCGGCATTCCTTAAACTCCGCAACATCGTCGTGGGTTACGACCTGCCGCAGTCGTTCGCCCGGAAACTGGGCATGCGCAGCGCCAGCATCCGGTTCCAGATCGACAACCCCAAGGCGCTGTGGGTGAAGAACGATGTAGGTATCGACCCTGAAACGGGCGGTATCCGGCAGCTGACCTCCTATATCTTCGGCATCAATTTCAACTTCTAAACCAGACCCGACCATGAAAAAAATAACATACAGCATCCTGTTCGCGCTACTGGCTTTCGCGTCCGCCTGCAGCGATTTCACCGAGATCGAACCCAAGGGCAAGAACGTGCTCAGCCGGGTAGAGGACCTCGACATGCTGCTCAACTACGAATACCGGCAGCGGGGGTTCGCATTCCGTTCCGTCATGCTGGTGGCCAACGATATCCTTCCCTACGCCGAAAACATCCCCAATCTGCTCAGCGCCAAGGAGAAGTCGCTCAACGGCATCCTCGCAACCTGGGACGGGACCCTCGACCGGGCCATCCTGACCGCCACCGACGATGCCTACTCGGAGTGCTACTCAATCAACGCCAAGGTAGCCAATGCCGTCATCGCCAAGGTCGACGCCGCGGCAGGCGACCGTTACATGGCCGACCGGCTCAAGGCCGAAGCCTACGTGCTGCGCGCCTACATGCACTACATCGTAGTAAACCTCTACGCCAAAGCCTACGACCCCGAAACGGCGGCCGACGACCCGGGCGTACCCTATATCAAAGAGAACGACGCACTCGAAGTGCCGTGCACCAAAAGCACCGTAGCCGAAGTCTACGAAAACATCCTCGCCGACCTCGAAACGGCCCTCGAACTCAACAGCCTGCCCGACAAACCGATCAACACGATGCGTGTGGGCAAGGCGTTCGCCTACGCCGTGAAGGCCAAGGCGCTGATGTCGATGCACAAATTCCCCGAAGCGCTGGAGGCCGCCGAGGCAAGCCTCGCCATCAACGATTTCATCTACGACCAGCGGCAGCTGACCGGAGGCGACTTCGTCCGGCCGCGCATAGACTGCCAGGAGGATCTCTTCACCACGTTCTACGAACGTCCGAACCTGCACGCCTATACCGATGAAATAATGGCGCAGTTCGAACCGGGAAGCATCTCGTTCAACCATTTTCCCAAGATCGACGAATCGGGATTCCCCATCGGACTGATCATCTACGGCGTCCCGGGACTCACGATGTGGGACAACAACGAATACTACATGACCACCGGCGGACTGACCACGATCGACATGTACCTGACCCAGGCCGAGTGCCTGATCCGTTCGAACAAGGGCGACGACCTGCAAGAAGCCATGAACGTCATCAACACCATCCGCGAGAAACGCATCGACCCCTACACCCCGCTGTCGGCCGCCGACCCGGCGCAGGCGTTCGCCTACCTCAAACAGCTTTCCCGTACGGAAAACTGGTTCTCCTACCGCAACTTCGTCAACCTGAAGCGCTGGAACACCGAGGACGCCTACAAGGAAACGCTCCGCAAGAACCTGCTGGGACAGGAGTTCGAACTGCGCCCCGACTCGCCGCTATGGATCTTCCCCTTCCCGCAGAACGCCACCAACTACAACCCCAATCTCACACAAAATTACTGACATGAAAAAGATCCTCCTGGCAATGGTCTGCGGAATGCTCGCGGCCGCCTGTTGCCGAAATGACAAAACCGCCGCCGAATACCTCTCGGAGTACTCCGAATCGGTGCTGGGCTCGAAAGCCGCCGCCGTCCGGTTCAACACCGTCTCCGAACGCGACAGCGGCACGGAAACGCTGGAAATATATGCCGAACCGAACCCCGCGGACACCATTATCGGCATCCGGTTCCAGGCTACGAGCGAGGATTCGCGTGTCATCTACAACGGCAAGGAACTCTTCGTTATCGGCCTGCGAGACAGCTACCGCTACCTGCAGAAGAACGATTACGAGACCTACCCCATCCTCAAACCCTTCATCCCCATCACGGGATACGCCGGAACGCCGTTCTCTTTCGCGCGGGTCTTCCCGAAGATCACGGCCGACTCCACGGCACGGATCACCCTGCTGGCCGACACGGTGATCGACGGGCACAAATGCCGCCAGATCAGCGTTGTATTGCAGAATAAGAGCATCTACGGCGAGAGCCTCTACAAGTTCCCGGCCGACATGCCGCGGGAATTCGGCTACAAGTTCGTCTTCTCGAAGAAGGACGGCCTGCTGCGCGGCGAAGGCTCGGCCAACGACGCGGGCAGCTACGACATGGTTTACTACACCGACTACGTCTTCGACCGCCCCGAGGCGGAACGCAAATGGATGTTCGCCGACTTCCCCGAAGCAAAGCCCTATGAGCGGATCGAATACACCCTGCTGACCGCCGGAAGCCCGATGCCGGAGTTCTCGGCCGTCGTCGACGGCAAAGGCTCCGTCGACCGGAGTACATTCGAAGGCAAACCGACGCTGATCCTCTTCTGGACGATGGGCTGCGGCGCCTCGCGGGCGGCGATCCCGGTCGTAAACCGGCTGTATGAGAAATATCCCGCCCTCACGGTATTCGGGCTGAACAACGACGACCGGGAAATGAAGTATATCACCCGGTTCGTCGCCAAATACGACATCCGTTACACCGTGGGGCTGGGCAGCCGCGAGGCCGCACTCGCCTTCGGCGTCAACGGCTGGCCCACCTTCATGCTCTTCGGCAGGGACGGCAAACTGCGTTACGTACAGATGGGACTGGGCGCCACGACCGAGAAAACGCTGTGCGAAGAGATCGAAAAAACCATAGCCGAAAAATAAAAAGTTCACAACCATTTCCGGAAAGCACCCGTCGGCTCGGGTGCTTTTTTTGTGTCCGGAGGCGAAAACCAGCCCCTTTCCGGCTTTTATCGCGTGCGCCTCCGATTATTGAAAAGAAATTCCTATCTTTGTGGGCTTGTTTCACGATAAGCGCAATTTGTCTGACAGCAACATAAACGAAACGAATAAATGGCGTTACAATGCGGCATCGTCGGCTTGCCGAACGTGGGTAAATCGACCCTTTTCAACTGCCTGTCCAATGCAAAGGCGCAGGCGGCAAACTTTCCTTTCTGCACCATCGAGCCTAACGTGGGCGTAATCACGGTCCCCGACCGGCGGCTGATCCGCCTCGCCGAGATCGACAACCCCAAGCGCGTGGTCCCGACGACCATCGAGATCGTCGACATCGCGGGTCTGGTGAAGGGCGCCTCGAAGGGCGAAGGCCTGGGCAACAAATTCCTGGGCAACATCCGCAACACGAATGCGATCATCCACGTCCTGCGGTGCTTCGACAACGGCAACATCACCCATGTCGACGGCTCGATAGATCCCGTGCGCGACAAGGGCATCATCGACACCGAATTGCAGTTGAAGGACCTCGAAACCGTCGAGAACCGCCTCGCCAAGACCCAGAAGCAGGCCACCTCGGGCGGCGACAAGCAGGCCAAGCGCGCCGTGGAGCTGCTCCTGCAGTACAAGGCGGTGCTGGAACAGGGGCTTTCGGCCCGCACCGTGGAACTCGACAAGGAGGACCGCAAACTGATGGCCGACCTCAATCTTTTGACCGACAAGCCGGTGCTCTACGTCTGCAACGTCGACGAGAAGAGCGCCGCGACGGGCAACGCCTACACCGAGGCCGTCCGGGAGGCCATCGCCGGCGAACGGGCCGAAATGCTTGTCATCGCCGCCGCCACGGAGGCCGACATCGCCGAACTGGAGGACTACGACGAGCGGCAGATGTTCCTCGAAGACCTCGGGCTGGAGGAGTCGGGCGTGGCGCGCCTGATCAAATCGGCCTACAAATTGCTCAACCTCGAAACGTTCTTCACCACCGGGGCCGACGAAACCCGCGCCTGGACCTACCTGCGCGGCATGAAAGCCCCGCAGACGGCCGGCATCATCCACACCGACTTCGAGAAGGGGTTCATCCGCGCCGAGGTGATCAAGTACGACGACTACACCGCCCTGGGATCCGAGAAGGCGTGCCGCGACGCAGGCAAACTGTCGATCGAAGGCAAGGAGTACGTCGTCGAGGACGGCGACATCATGCACTTCCTGTTCAACGTCTGACGCCGCAAACCGGGACCGTAAAAAAATGAAAAATACAGCTATGGAAAGACCCGTTCGGGTGCGCTTCGCGCCCAGCCCCACCGGACCGCTGCACATCGGCGGCGTCCGCACGGCACTGTACAACTACCTGTTCGCCCGCCGGCACAAGGGAACGATGATCCTGCGTATCGAGGACACCGATTCGCAGCGCTTCGTCCCCGGAGCGGAGGACTACATCCTCGAATCGCTCAAATGGTGCGGCATCGAGATCGACGAAGGCGTCGGCGTCGGAGGCCCCCACGCCCCCTACCGCCAGAGCGAGCGGCGCGAAATCTACCTCAAATACGCCCTGCAGCTCGTCGAGGCGGGCTGGGCCTACTACGCCTTCGACACCGCCGAGGAGCTGGACGCACTGCGCAAGGAGGCCGAGGCGCGCGGCGAGGCGTTCGCCTACAACTATGCCGTACGCGATAAACTGGCAACCTCGCTCTCGCTGCCGGAAAGCGAGGTGAAGGCCCGCATCGACCGCGGCGACCAATGGGTGATCCGCTTCCGGATGCCCGAAAACGAGGTGGTCGAAATGGACGACCTGATCCGCGGCCACGTGGAGGTCAACACCTCGACGCTGGACGACAAGGTGCTCTACAAATCGGCCGACGCGCTGCCCACCTACCACCTGGCGAACATCGTCGATGACCGCCTGATGGAGGTGTCGCACGTCATCCGCGGCGAGGAGTGGCTGCCGTCGCTGCCGCTGCACTACCTCCTGTACAAGGCCTTCGGGTGGACGGACGCACAGCCCCGGTTCGCCCACCTGCCGCTGCTGCTCAAACCCACGGGCGGCGGCAAGCTCTCGAAACGCGACGGCGACAAAATGGGATTTCCCGTTTTCCCGCTCTTCTGGAAATCGCCCGCGACGGGTGAGACCGCCCACGGCTACCGCGAGGACGGCTATTTCCCCGAGGCGTTCATCAACATGCTGGCGCTGCTGGGCTGGAACCCCGGCACGGAGCAGGAGATCTTCTCGATGCAGGAGCTGATCGACAGCTTCTCGCTCGACCGCGTCTCGAAATCGGGCGCCCGATTCCAGCCCGACAAGGCCCGGTGGTTCAACGCCCAGTACATGCACCACAAGACCGACGACGAACTGGCGGCCCTCTACCAGCCGATCCTGCGCAGCCACGGCATCGAGGTGCCGGACGACGTGGCCGGCCGGGCCGCAGGCATCATGAAGGAGCGCGCGACGTTCACGACCGACCTATGGGACCTCACGTCGTTCTTCTTCGAGGCCCCCGCGGAGTACGAGGAAAAACAGGTGCGCAAGTACTGGAAAGGGCAGAATCCCGCCATGCTCGCGGAGCTGCGCGGCGTGCTGGCGGGCATCGAGGACTTCTCGCTGGAGAACACCGAGCGCATCGTCCACGCCTGGATCGAGGAGAAGGGATACGGCATGGGCCAGGTGATGAACACCCTGCGGCTGGCCCTCGTGGGCGCCGGAAAGGGCCCGGGCATGTACGACGTGACGTCGTTCATCGGCAAAGAGGAATGCCTGAAGCGTATCGACAATCTGCTGACCAACTTAAAACCCGCTGAATAAAATGGTACAAATCGAACAACACGTCTGGGGCATGACCCCGGAGGGCGAGGCAATCATCCTCTACACGCTGCGCAACGACTCGGGAGCCGAAGTGCAGCTCACGAACTGGGGCGCGGCGATCGTCTCGGTGAAGATGCCCGACCGCGAGGGCCGCATGGCCGACGTGGTGCTGGGGTACAAACACCCCGAAGGCTACTTCTTCGACGGAGCCGCCTCGGGAAAAAGCGTGGGACGCTGCGCCAACCGCATCGCTTTCGGACGCATGACCGTCGAGGGCAAGGACTACGCGCTGGAGGTCAACAACGGAGCGAACCACCTGCACGGAGGAACGAAGAACTTCGCCAACCGCATCTGGGAGAGCCGCGTGGAGACCAACCGCGTGGTGATGTCGCTCATATCGGAGGACGGCGACCAAGGCTATCCCGGAGAGCTGTGCGTCGAGGCCGTATTCGACTTCGACGACGACAACGCGCTGGAGATCACCTACCTCGCACGGACCGACAAGACGACGGTGGTGAACCTCACCAACCACGTCTACTTCAACCTCGCGGGCGAAGGCAGCGGGTCGGTGCTCGACCACGAACTGCGCCTGAACAGCTCGAAGATTCTGGAAATGAACGAACGCCAGATTCCCACGGGCAAGCTGCTCGACGCGGCCGGAACCCCGCAGGATTTCTCGCAGTTCCGCTCTTTCCGCCCCGGCATCGACTCGGAGTTCAACCACATCCGCGACTTCAAAGGCTATGACCATCCCTTCGTCGTCGACGGCTGGAAGCCCAATATCCTGGGCGAGGTCGGCTGCCTGCGCGAACCCCGGTCGGGCCGCTCGGTGACGGTGCTCTCGTCGCAGCCCAGCGTGATGATCTACACGGGCAACTGGCTCGCAGGCGGATGCCCCGAAACCAAGTCGGGCGGCCGCTACGCCGACTACGACGGCGTGGCGATGGAGTGCCAGAACTACCCCGACGCCGTGAACCATCCCGAATTCCCCTCGCCGCTGCTCCACCCCGGCGAAACCTATTGCCAGAAGATCGTTTTCCGATTCGGAACGTTTTGACAATCAACTGAAATACGAATAAAAGGCGGAAAGTAGTACTACTTTCCGCCTTTTATTTATATCTTTGCACCCGATATTTCAAAGGGGTGCCTTACTGTCAGGCTGAGATTATACCCATTGAACCGGAGACGGGTAATGCCGAGACCGGGACGAAGCGTAATCAACAACTCATACCCCTTTTCAGTCTATTAACTTCAAAAAGTTTGACGATGAAAAGGATTTTTCTGATTCTTGCGGCTGCCGCGCTCTGCCCGGCCGCACAACTCAAAGCCGGAAACACCGAAACGGCCCGGACCGAAACAACCGCCCGGCCGACCGACGGAACCGCAACGACGCCCTCCGAAGGGCGTCCGACGAAGCGGCCCGACGATTCGGTGCGCATGTACCGTCTCCAGGAGGTCGAGGTGACCGCCACGCGCGCAACCCCGACCACCCCCGTGGCCTACTCCGACATCCGGCGCGAAGAGATCGCCCGCAACAGCTACGGATTCGACATCCCCTCGGTGCTGGCCCTGACCCCCTCGATGATCGCCACCAACGAAACGGGCATCGGCATCGGCGGCACGGCCGTGCGCCTGCGCGGCACGGACCCGACGCGCCTCAACGTCACGATCAACGGCGTGGCGATGAACAACCCCGACTCGCACTCGATGTACTGGTACGACACCCCCGACCTGATCTCGGCCGTGGGGACCATTCAGGTGCAGCGCGGCGCCGGCATCTCGACCAACGGCACGGGAGCCTTCGGCGGAGCGATCAACATGTCGACCGACGCCCTGCAAACCGAGTTCGGCGGCGACGCATCGCTCTCCTACGGCTCGTACAATACGAACAAGCAGGCCGTGCACATCTCCTCGGGACTGATGGGCGGCCATTGGCTCGTGGATGCACGGCTCACCCACATCGGCTCGGACGGCTACATCGACCGCGGAGCCACGGACCTCAAGTCCTACATGTTCCAGGGAGCCTATTACAACGGCAACACGATGCTCAAACTCGTCTCGTTCGGCGGCAAGGCCAAAACGGGACTCACCTACACGGGCGCGACGAAAGAGCAGATGCGCCTCAACGGCCGGAGGTTCCACACCGAAGGCATGTACTACACCTCGAACGGTCCCCATTCCTATTACTATATGAAGGACGACGAGCGGCAGCGCGCCACGGTAGACTATTACGACGACCAGACGGACAACTACCTGCAAATCAACAACCAGCTGGTGCTCTCCCACCGTTTCAACGAAAAATGGACTCTGAACGCCACGGGATTCTACACCTACGGCTACGGCTACTACAAGCAGTATAAGGACGGGCGCACGCTCTCCGAATACCTCAATATCCCGACCGACGTCGCTGCCGGAAAGGAGGCCGACCTGATCCGCGAAAAGATCATGCGCAACCACCTCGGAGGTCTGAACGCCTCGGCGGCCTACTCCGTGAAGAACCTCGACCTGACCCTCGGCGGCTCGTACAGCTACTACTCCTGCCCCCACTGGGGCGAGCTGGACTGGGTCGACGGGCTGGATCGGAGCCAGATCGGCGGACGCTGGTACGACAACGACGTGAACAAGCACGACGCCAACCTCTTCGCACGCGCCAACTGGCAAGTAACCGACGGACTGCGCCTCTTCGGCGACCTGCAATACCGTTACGTCAGCTACCGGACCTGGGGCGTCAACGACAACTTCGTCTCGGAGGAGGCGGGCATGCAGCCCATCGACGTGGACAAACAGTACCATTTCTTCAACCCCCGCGCCGGTGTGAGCTACACGCTCGCCGAACGCAGCAACTTCTACCTCTCGTTCGCCATAGCCCAGAAGGAGCCCACGCGCAGCGACTTCACCGACCGCTACAAGTTCGCGGCCGACGACAGCTATCCCTCGTCCGAGAAACTCTACGACTGGGAACTGGGCTATGCCTACACCGCGCCGCGCCTCTCGCTGGGTGTGAATCTCTACTACATGAAGTACAAGGACCAGCTCGTCCCGACGGGCATGGTCAACGACGGCGACGACGCCCTGAACGTCAACGTGCCGGACAGCTACCGCCGCGGCGTGGAATTGTCGGCTTCGTGGCGCGCAACCGGGTGGTTCACCGTGGGGGCCAATGCCACCTTCGCGCAGAACCGCATCGAGAACTACGTGGACGCACTGAAGGACAGCCCCACCTACGACAAGGAGCTGGGCGACAGGACCATCGCCTATTCGCCCGACGTCATCGCCAACGCCTTTCTGGATTTCCACTACCGCGGATTCGAAGCCGTGCTGCACACCCAGTACGTCGGCAAGCAGTATTTCACCAACAACGAGAACGACGCCCTGTCGCTCGACGCCTACTGCGTGACCAACCTCAACCTCTCCTACACGTTCCGCACCCGCGCGGCCCGCAGCGTGCGGCTGGGGCTGCTGGTCAACAACCTGTTCAACGCGGAATACGAGAGCAACGGCTACGGATATTCGTACATGGACACGTGGAGCGGACCCGCGCCCGTACGCATCGACGAGGCCTTCTACTTCCCGCAGGCCCCGCTGAACGTGCTGGCGAACGTCACGGTGAGGTTCTGACAGCACGGGGTGTAACTACCTTTCGGTGGCAAAAGGCAGCAACATCCCGCGGGCGAAGACCGCGGGATGTTGCCGACCGAAAAGTATAAAGAATTCCTTCGGTTGCCACGGAAATAAAATGAAATGACAATGGATTGGAAACTCATTCTGCAAATCGCCGGCGTGGCGCTCGGGCTGCTCTACCTGTGGCTCGAATACCGCGCCGACATCCGGCTATGGATCGTGGGGCTTGTCATGCCCCTGATCCACGGGGCGCTCTACTACAAATCGGGACTGTATGCCGACTGCTCGATGCAGGTTTACTACGTGTTGGCGGGGCTGTACGGGTGGCTCGTGTGGCGCAGGAACAACACGAGAACGGATGTCGGACAGACCGGCGCGAAGGATACGAAGGGCGCAAGCGGTGCGAAGTCATCCGCCGCGGCGTTGCACATCGCCCACACGCCCCTGCGGATGATTCCGGTCCTCACGGCGGTCTACGCCGCGGCACACGCGGCGCTCTACCTCCTGCTGACGCACTTCACGGACAGCACCGTGCCCTTCTGGGACGCGGGGACCACGGCGCTGTCGGTCGTGGCGATGTGGATGCTGTCGCGCAAGCTGGTGGAACAATGGCTCGTATGGCTGGCCGTGGACCTGGTGACCGTCGGGCTTTACCTCTACAAGGACCTGCCCTACACCGCCGGGCTTTACGCCCTCTACTCGGCGCTGGCCGTAGCGGGATACCTCCGCTGGCGGCGGCAGGCCCGGGCTTAACCGGGAGGGCGCGGATGAAGGTGGAGAGCAAGACGAAACCGCCGGCCGCAATTAAAACCCGGTTCTTAACCGGGCGCAGAATTGCGACCGATCTGCAAAACGGTCCTTCCGCCCCCTAAATCCCGGTTCTTAACCGGGGTGCGGTCAGCCAGATGTTGCGGAACTCCACGGGACCGCCCTCGCTCTGAAGCGCGATATGCCCCCGGCAGCGAAGGCCCGTACACTCGTTCTGCAACTCGCCGTTGATGTAAACCGCCATGTAACCGCCCACGCAGACGATCTCGGCACGGTTCCATTCGCCCGCAGGCCGCTCGCAGTCGCCGCCCGCACGCCGCTTGATCGAGATGCGTCCGTTCTGCTCCGCTCCGTCGATCGCGGCGCCGCCCAGCCCCAGCAGATCGCCCGCGCGCCCGGCCTGCAACTGACATTCGACAGCCTCGGGCCAGAGCCGGTCGCCGGCCTGCACGCGCTGGAAAATGCCGCTGTTCGTCGCCTCGCCGACCCACCGCCACTCGACGTGGAGCCGGTAGTCGCCGTAGGCCTCTTCCGTACGCATGTACCCGAACGGATGGCCCGCGATGCGGATACTCCCGTCCCGCACGGAGAAGGTCTCCCGGACGTCGGCGCCGCTCACCGGATCGGTGACGCACACCCATCCGGTGAGGTCCCGGCCGTTGAAAAGTTCGGTTTTCGGTTCGCCGCAGCACGAACCGGCAGTCAGTGCAAGGGTCAGCGCCGCAAAAAGGAACAGCGTTCTCATCATCGTATCGTTTTCCGAGGTTGAAGGTTCATTCCGGCAGCCCGTGCTCTTCGACATGACGCAGAATCTCCTCACGCAGGCTCCGGGGCGTGACGCTGCGCCGCAGGACCAGCAGGTAGGAGTTGCGTATCTGCTCGCGGATGAAGGCGTCGGGCAGATCGCCCGCGGTGCGGATGCCGTTCCAATGGGTCTTGTTGAAATGGTAAGCCGGGCCGATCTCCTCGTACTGCTCGCGCAGCCGGATCGCCTCGTCGGGGTCGCACTTCACGGCCACCCACCCGAAATCGATCATATCCGCGCAGGCGTACATCTTTCCGCCGATCTTGTAGACCAGCGTCGTCTCGTCGAACGGCGTCGATTCCTCCGTAAGGGGCAGCGACAGGCAATAGTCGCGGAAACTCAAAACATCCATAACGGGTTCTTTTCTCCAAAGATATGATTTTTTTGGCACATCTATTGCGTTCCGAAGTGAAGTAAAACCAAAATCAGGGTAAAAATGAAAAAAATTCTCCTCTGTGTACCTCTGCTGGCGATCTTCGCGGCAGGATTTTTCGGCTGCTCGCAGCAGCGGCAATGGAACCACGAACAGCGCAAGGCGATGCGCGAGGCGCTGCGCAGCTACCGCCAGATGGTGTACCTCGACGACCTGAACGACGCCGAGTTCGTACTCTTCACCGACGAGGTGGCGGGGCAGCTCGAAAACAGCTATCCCGTCTACGTGGAATTCGTCCAGATGCAGGGCGTTGACGACACGGTGGACATGGTGGTCGTCTCGACCATCGTCGACGAACTGAACGCCGACGCCCGCAACATGCGTCACATCTATCCCTACAACTACCTCGTAGCACAGGGCGTGCTGCCCGCAGGGCTTGACCACGAGCAGCAGAAAGCCTTTTACAGCTGCTTCGCGGCGAAAGTCAATGCTACGTACGCCACGATGGACCAGTTCTTCAACGCCATCCTGGCCGACACGAGCGACATGTCGCAGATCCGCCGGCTGGAGAGTCAGTGCGCCAACGACCTTTTCAGCTGGGTGGTGACCGAGGTGGACGTGATCGAGACCGTTCCGGCGGGCCAGACGGCCCCGGCGGCACAGAAAGCCGCTGCCGGGCAGAAGACCCCGGCGGCCCCGGCCAAGAAATAGCCCCGGAACCCATTCGGACACAAAGCGGTGCGCTCCTCACGAAGCGCACCGCTCTATTATTGCCCGACCAGGATTTCCGGGTGCGGCGTACCCGTCACTGCCGGGAAAGAGGCTTACTTATCCGAAAACAGCGACCGGGCGATGCCCAGTTCCAACCCGCGCAACTCGGCCAGTCCGCGCAGACGGCCCAGGCACGAATAACCCGGATTGGTCTTCTTCTTCAGGTCGTCGATCATCTGGTGGCCGTGGTCCGGACGCATCGGGATCGAAATGCGGCGGCGCTGCTGAATCTCCAGCAGGGCCTTCATCACATCGTACATCGGCACGTCGCCTTCGAGGTGGTTGGCCTCGTAGAAGTTGCCCTCGGCATCGCGCTGGGTCGAACGCAGGTGGACGAAATTCACCCGGTCGCCCTGCCGCAGCATCATTCCCGGCAGATCGTTCCGGGCCGACACGCCGAACGAGCCGGTGCAGAGGCACAGTCCGTTCGAAGGGTTGGGGACCGCCTCGACCAACTTCTGAAAGTCGGATTCGGTGGAGAGAATACGGGGCAGGCCGAGGATCGAAAACGGAGGATCGTCGGGATGGATCGCCAGCACCGCGCCCACTTCGTCGGCCACGGGAGCCACTTCGCGCAGGAACGCCACGAGGTTCGCGCGCAGCGTCTCGGCCGTGACATCCTTGTAGCGGTCCAGCTCCCGCTGGAACTGCTCCAGCGTGAAACTCTCCTCCGAGCCGGGCAGGCCCGCGATCATGTTGCGGGTGATGAGTTCTTTTTCCGCGGCGTCCATCCGCGCGAAACGGGCCTCGGCGGCGGCACGCTCGGCCTCGGAATAGTCCTTCTCCGCGCCGGGGCGCTTCAGGATGAAGAGGTCGAAGGCCACGAACGCCGCACGCTCGAAGCGCAGGGCCCGCGACCCGTCGGGAAGCTCGTAGGCGAGGTTCGTGCGCGTCCAGTCCAGCACGGGCATGAAGTTATAGGTGATGACCCGGATGTCGCACGCCGCGAGGTTGCGGACCGACTGTTTGTAATTCTCGATATAGCGCTGAAAATCGCCCGTACGGGTCTTGATATGCTCATGGACGGGAACGCTCTCCACGACCGACCACCGAAGGCCTGCGTCGGCGACCGTCTTCCGGCGTTTTTCGATCTCCCCGACGGTCCATACCTCGCCGTTGGGAATGTGGTGCAGGGCGGTCACGATGTCCGTGGCCCCGGCCTGACGGATGTCCTGAAGGCTTACGGGGTCGTTCGGACCGTACCAGCGCCAGGATTGTTTGCAAAGATACATGGGTGTCTTGTTTTTAGGTTTTCAAATTTTTCACATACGGCGCTTTTTCCGCTGCAAGCGCCTCTTTCATTCGCAGTCTCCGACTGCGGGGTATTATGTACTTTTGGGCCGCAAAAAGTACCAAAAACTCTCCGACAGATGCCTTCGCCTACTCCGTCCCGTCTAACGTTCGAAACGGGCGCCTATTCGCGGGGGCGCACGCGCCCCGG
>UQKD01000008.1 GCA_900541585.1 uncultured Alistipes sp. | reverse complement strand
GCGTAAGCGAATCGTTGTTCAAATGCGGCTTGTGCTTGCCGAGTGGACCCTATGTGACGGATGAGGATGTGGTATATATTGTTCGACGGATAAAGGCGAATATCCTTGAATGCCGCTGTAGTTTTTGCTTATTGTCTTTGGTACATGGTGTGAATTTTATACCATTGACTGATAAAAATGAGCCGCAACCTGGAAAGGTTGCGGCTCTTCTGTTGGTTAGTTGCGGGTTATTGTCTGTTGACGATGGGATGTAACAGAAAGTTGAAGGTGTAGTCGCCGTAAGGCAGCAGGTATTCGGGAAGCGGGAGGCGGCCCCAGCTGTTGATGCAGCCCAGCCCGGACTGGACGCCCTCGATGTTGACGTGCGTGCGGCCGTCGGGTACGAGGTCGCTCGGGTGGCGGACGTATTCCGGCGAGCCGTTGTCAAGCTGCGGGATGGAGTAAGGGATGGCCGATGCCGAGAAGTGGCGGTCGGAGCAGATTTCGACGCCGAGGCCCGAAGCGTCGGTCAGACGCCACCAGCGCAGGTCGCTGCGCGTTCCCGACTCCTGCGGGCTGACGTATTTCATATGGAACTGGTCGGCGACGCGCTGTGCATAGCAGCCCACGAAGGCGGCGCTGGAGCGGTCGGCGTAATTCTCCATCGGGCCGCGTCCGTAGTACTCCACGGTGTCGAACATGCCCGGGGTCTCGAAGGCCATGCCGAAGCGCATCAGGTCGGCGACATCTTTGCGGGCCGGGTCGGCGGTCATCGTCTCGCTGACGCGGATCGAACCGTCGGCGAAGATCGTGTAGGTGAGCGTCAGTTTCGCTCCTACGGCGGAGACCGTGTAGTCGGCGACGGCTTTTACTTCGCTGTCGCCGGGCGTGAGGGCGAAGCCCGTGAGCTGCGGCTCGGCTTTCGCCCACATCCCGCTGTCGGGGTATTTCCCGGTCTGGCGCACGCCGAGGTCATTGTCCGTGGCCGCGCGGTAGAAGTTGGGGCGCATGGGACCTGCCAGCAGCTCGACGTTGCGCAGGCGGTAGGAGCGGATGAATCCGTTCGCAGGATCGAACGTGACCGAGAATCCCTCGCCCGAAACGGTCTTGTCCGCTACGCGGAGCGTCCCGGCGGGGACTGCCGCGGCGAAGCGGGCCGCGGGATCGTCCTCGCGCAGCGTCAGCTGGTCGGCGGCGACTTCGTAAAGGGCGTCGAGCAGTCCCTGCCGTTCGCGGAGCTGGTAGCGCACCGTGAGCAGTAGTTCGCCGCCCAGGGCGTAGACCTGTTCGGGCTTGTAGCCCAGCGTCACGGCGGCGGTCGCCTGCGGGGCCACGTCGAGGTGCTCGACCACTCCGCTCGACACGGGCCGTCCGTCCGAGGTGATCTCCCAAAGCAACCGGTAGGGAGAGAGGTCCGTGAAAAAGTTTTCGTTGTAGACGTTCACGATGCCCTTTTTCAGGTCGCGGGGCGTGGTGTGGATCGGCCGGTGCTGGTGCTTCACTTCGTAGGCGTGGGGATGCCACGAGCGGTCGGCGGCCAGCACGCCGTTGCAGCAGAAGGTGCTGTCCGAAGCGTCCACGTCGTTGTAGTCGCCGCCGTAACGGTAGGTCAGCCTGCCTTCGGGGCTGCGCCAGGCGAGCGCCTGGTCGGCGAAGTCCCAGATGAACCCGCCCTGGTACTTCGGTTCCCGGCGGATCATGTCCCAGTACTCCTTGAAGCCGCCCATCGAGTTGCCCATGGCATGGGCGTATTCGCACTGGATCAGCGGTTTCGAAGGATTCTCCGCAAGGTATTTCCCGCATTGCTCGTAGCTCCAGTACATCGGGCAGACGATGTCGGTGTTGTAGTCCTTGTGGTAGGAGGCCTGCTCGTACTGCACCGGGCGCGAAGGATCGAAGGACTTGATCCAGTCGTAGCAACGTTCGAAGTTGGGTCCGTTGCCGGCCTCGTTGCCCGTGCTCCAGACGATGATCGAGGGGTGGTTGTAATCGCGCAGCACCATGCGGCGGTTGCGGTCGAGGTGCGCGGCGGCGAAGGAGGGGTTGCCGGCCAGGTTTTTCGACTTATCGCGGTAGTGGTAGCCGTGCGACTCGATGTTGGCCTCGTCCACGACATAGAGACCGTACTCGTCGCAGAGGTCGTACCACAGCGGCGTGTCGGGATAATGGCACGTGCGCACGGCGTTCATGTTGAGCCGCTTCATCTCGCGGATGTCGCGCACCATCTCCTCGCGGGTTACGTAATAGCCCGTGTTCGGCTCTATTTCGTGGCGGTTGACGCCTTTGATCAGGATGGGTTTGCCGTTGACGAGCAGTTGTCCGCCGCGGATTTCGACCTTGCGGAATCCGACGCGGAAGGCAGCGGCCTCGGTTACGGAGCCGTCGGCGGCCAAGGCTTCGGCCGTGAGCGTGTAGAGGTTCGGGGCCTCGGCGCTCCACTGCTTCGGGGCGGCGACCTCGAACGTCGTTTCGGCTGCGTTGCGGCGGGGACGGAGCGTGCGGGTGTCGAGCGTTTTGCCCGCCGCGTCGAGGAGCGTCAGCCGTACGCCGCCGATGCCCGGCGTCGTGGCCACTTCGGCGCGGAGCGTGCCGTTGCGGTAGTCGTCGACCAGATCGGGCGTCAGCCGTACGTCGGCCAGCCGGCGTTTGTCACGGGCATAGAGGTAGCAGTCGCGGCCGATGCCCGAGAGACGCCAGAAGTCCTGGTCCTCGAGGAACGAGCCGTCGCACCAGCGGTTGACGCGCATCACGATCAGGTTGTCGCTGCCCGGCGTCAGGTAGCGGGTGATGTCGAATTCGGCTTCGAGCTTGCTGTCCTCGCTGTAGCCCGCTTCGCGGCCGTTGACCCAGAGCGTCACGTTCGAGGTGGCCGAGCCGATGTGGATGAATACGTCGCGGCCCTTCCAGTCGGCGGGAACCGGAATGGTGCGGCGGTAGAGTCCCGTGTAGTTCTGTTCGTAGGGAACCAGCGGGGCGCGCAGTTCGAAGAACTTGTGCCACGGGTAGGGTTTGTTCGTGTAAACCGGGTCGCCGCAGCCGTTCAGCTCCCAGATGCCCGGCACAGGCATTGTGCCCCACGCCGAATCGTCGTGTCCGGCGCGGAAGAACCCTTCGGGTTCGGCTCCCGGGCGGTCCACGCGCAGGAAGGACCATTCGCCGTTGAGCGTGCGGTAGAAGGGCGAGCGGGTGTAGTCGTTTTCGGGAACGGCCTCGGCGGCCGTGGGGAAGGCGATGAAACTCGTGCGCATCGGGGCGCGGCCGACGTCGAAGCATTCGGGATCGAGCCAGCGCTCGGCGGGGGCTTTCCCCGAGGCCGCCGTGGCGGCGAAGAGTGCGAGCAACAGCAGTCTTTTCATTTTTCGGTTGTTTGGGGTTGGGCGAATGTTGTGTCGGAGCAAAAATAATAAAAATTCGAAACTTTCGCAAGTTGCAGAACGAAACCTTGCGTTTTAGGCCGGCGAAGAGGTTCCCAAAGGCCCTTTTGTGAAAATTTTACGGATTTTTGATTAAAAGCGGAGGAATTTGCAGGGAGGGTTTTTGTGATCTTAAAAATTTTTACTATATTGTTGCCCCGCATATAATCCGAAGGCCGGAATATCCCCACTCCTGCCGGCCTGTTTTGAATGGTTCCATTTCTAAAAAGACAATGCTTATGAAACAAAAGAAAATGCTTGCACTGACCCTTTCCCAGCTCGTACTGCTTTATCGTCAGGAGTTTCCGGCCCTTGCGGCCCTTGCCGACGCCAGCGGCGACGGCGAACGGTTTCGCATGGGCCTCCGGGAGTTCGTGGACGCACACCGGGCGGCGGAAAGCGAAGCGGCGGAGCAGATTCGACTGTTGATCGATTACGACGGACGCAGCGTCCGCGAATTATCCACCGACCGGCAGCTGGAAGTCAAAACCCTCACGCTGCTGTGGCAATTCCTTACCGGAAGGCTCGAAAATCCCGAAATGCCTTCCGACCTGTTCCTCGATCTGTACCACCTCTTCCGCCTGCTGGATGCTCCGGAGATTCCGCTGCCTTCGCCCCAGCGCGTGCGCAGCCGCACCGAACGCTGGCCCTCGGGGCAGGACGAAGGGGTGCGGGCCATCCGCGCCGACAACCGCGAACGGATGCTCCACCTGCTGATCCAGAAGATCGAGAACCGCAAGTCGAAGACCCCGTCGCGCTTCCAGTTCGCCGACGGCATGACCTACGAGGAGAAGTACCGGCAGGTGGCCGCCTGGTGGGGCGATTTCCGCTTCCAGCTGGCGATGGCCGTGAAAAGCCCCTCGGAACTGAACCGCTTTCTGGCGGGCTCGCTTTCGTCGGAGACGATGTATCTGCTTACGAAGGCCCGCAAGAAGGGGATGCCCTTCTTCGCCACGCCCTATTACCTTTCGCTGCTCGACGTCACGGGCGACGGTTACGACGATGCCGCCATCCGCAGTTACATTCTCTATTCCCCGCAGCTGGTCGAAACCTACGGGCAGATCCGCGCCTGGGAGCGCGAGGACGTCGTCGAGGCCGGAAAACCCAACGCCGCCGGGTGGCTGCTGCCCGACGGGCACAACATCCACCGCCGTTACCCGGAGGTGGCGATCCTGATTCCCGACACGATGGGCCGCGCCTGCGGCGGGCTGTGCGCCTCGTGCCAGCGCATGTACGATTTCCAGAGCGAACGCCTCAATTTCGAGTTCGAGGCCCTGCGCCCCAAGGAGAGCTGGGACCACAAGCTGCGCCGCCTGATGAACTATTTCGAGGAGGACACCCAGCTGCGCGACATCCTCATCACAGGCGGCGACGCCCTGATGAGCCAGAACAAAACGCTCCGACACATTCTCGAAGCGGTCTACCGCATGGCCTGCCGCAAGCGCCGGGCCAACGCCGGGCGTGCCGACGGGGAGAAGTACGCCGAATTGCAGCGCGTGCGCCTCGGATCGCGCCTGCCGGCCTACCTGCCGATGCGCGTGAACGACGAACTGGTCGAAATCCTCCGCGAGTTCCGCGAGAAGGCCTCGGCCGCCGGCGTGAAACAGTTCATCATCCAGACCCATTTCCAGACTCCGCTCGAAGTGACGCCCGAAGCCGAGGAGGCTATCCGGAAAATCCTTTCGGCGGGATGGCTCATCACCAACCAGCTGGTCTACACCGTGGCCGCTTCGCGCCGCGGACACACCACGCGCCTGCGCCAGGTGCTCAATTCGCTCGGCGTGGTCTGCTACTATACCTTCTCGGTCAAGGGTTTCCAGGAGAACTACGCCGTCTTCACCCCCAACAGCCGTTCGATGCAGGAGCAGGTCGAGGAGAAAGCGTACGGGCGGCTCACCCCGGAGCAGGCGGCCGAACTCGACGGCCTGCTCGCCGACGGGCGCGACACGGCGGAAAAGCTCCGCCGCTTCATGCGCCGTCATCACCTGCCGTTCCTCGCCACGGACCGCAGCGTGCTGAACCTTCCGGCCATCGGCAAGAGCATGTCGTTCCGGCTGGTGGGCATCACGCCCGAGGGCAAGCGCCTGCTGCGTTTCGACCATGACCGGACGCGCCGCCACAGCCCGATCATCGACCGTATGGGCGAAATCTTCATCGTCGAGAACAAGTCGCTGGCCGCCTACCTGCGTCAGCTGGGCAAGATGGGCGAGGACCCCGAAGATTACGCTTCGATCTGGGCCTACACGCACGGCGAGACCGAGCCGCGTTTCGGGCTTTACGTCTATCCCGATTTCGGGTTCGCGACGACCCGCCGGGTGAGCAATCTGGAGTTGGTGTGACACAATATCGGCACTGATTTTGCGTTTATTATATATTGATTATTAAATAAATGCAATTATGAAAAAGACGATTCACAGAGCTGCGACCCGCGGGTATGCCGATCACGGCTGGCTCCGGACCCACCATACTTTCAGCTTCGCAGGATACTACGATCCCGAGCGGATTCATTTCGGCGCTCTGCGGGTGCTCAACGACGATACCGTGGCCCCGGGCGAGGGGTTCGGAACGCATCCCCACGATAACATGGAGATCGTGTCGCTCGTCCTCTCGGGCGCCCTGAAGCACGGCGACAGCATGGGTAACATGCAGGTTCTCAAACCGGGCGAACTGCAGGTGATGACCGCCGGCACGGGCATCACGCACAGCGAGATGAACGCCAGCCGCGAGGAGCCGGCGAAGTTCCTCCAGATCTGGGTCATCACCGATGCCGAGGGCCATACGCCCCGTTACAACCAGATCGAACTTGCACCCGCGAAGCGCAACGAGTTCCGGCTGATCGTGGCCCCCGAAGGCCGCGGCGGGGAACACGTGGGATGGATTCACCAGACGGCATGGTTTCATACGCTCGATCTCGACGCCGGGCGGGAGGCCCGGTACCGGATGAATCTTCACGGCAACGGAGCCTATGTCTTCGTGATCGAAGGCGCGGCCGAGGTGGCCGGGGAGACGCTCGGTCCCCGCGACGGCATGGGCGTATCGGATGCCGACGATTTCCTGATCCGCGCTTCCGAAGATGCGCAGCTGCTGGTCATCGAGGTCCCGATGATCTGATGTGCGGCAGCCAGATGTGAAAAGCCGCCGGAGTCGATGCTCCGGCGGCTTTTTTGTGTCAGGCCGCGTCCTAAAACTCCGAGGTGAAGTGGAAGCGGATCTCCTTGAAGTTCTCCTGCGCGAGAGCCAGCCCGTAGCTCGTGTCGGCCAGGAATACGTCGCGGCCGTGCTTGTCGACGGCCATGTTGGTGTGCTTGCGGCGCTTGAAGTCGGCCAGCTGCGCGGCGTTGTCGCTGTCGATCCAGCAGGCCTTGTAGATCGAGATCGGCTCCCAGCGGCACGCGGCGTTGTACTCGTGCTCCAGGCGGTACTGGATGACCTCGAACTGCAACGCGCCCACCGTGCCGATGATCTTGCGGCCGTTGAGGGTGCTTGTGAACAGCTGCGCCACGCCCTCGTCCATCAGCTGGTCGATGCCTTTGGCCAGCTGCTTGAATTTCAGCGGATCGGCGTTCTCGATGTAGCGGAACTGCTCGGGGGCGAAGGAGGGGATGCCCGTGAAACGGAGCTTCTCGCCTTCGGTGAAGGTGTCGCCGATCTTGAAGTTGCCCGTGTCGTGCAGACCCACGATGTCGCCCGGGTAGGCGAAGTCGATCACCGACTTTTTCTCGGCCATGAAGGCCGTCGGGGAGGAGAATTTCAGCTGCTTGCCGCTGCGCACGTGCAGGTAGTTCTTATTCCGTTCGAATGTGCCGGAGCAGATTTTCAGGAACGCGATGCGGTCGCGGTGGTTGGGGTCCATGTTGGCGTGGATCTTGAAGACGAAGCCGGTCATTTTCGGCTCCGCAGGCTCCACCGGACGGGTTTCGGTCGGCGCCGGACGCGGCGGGGGAGCGATGCGCACGAAGCATTCGAGCAGCTCGCGCACGCCGAAATTGTTCACCGCCGAGCCGAAGAACACCGGGGCCAGTTCGCCCCGCAGGTAGGCGTCGCGGTCGAACTGGTCGTAGACGCCCTCGACCAGTTCCACGTCGGAGCGCAGCTGGGCGGCGAACTTCTCGCCGATGTAGCCTTCGAGTTCCTGCGACGCGAGGTCCGAGATTTCGGCCGTCGAGGCGTCGGCCGTGAGTTTTTCGTCCGACGTGAAGAGCGAGAGGTTTTTCTCGTAGAGGTTGTAGACGCCCCTGAACGTGGGTCCGTTCGAGATCGGGAAGGCCAGCGGCCGCACGCGGATTCGCAACTCCTTCTCCACCTCGTCCAGCAGGTCGAACGGCTCCTTCGACGGGCGGTCGAACTTGTTGATGAAGACGATCACGGGGGTTTGGCGCATGCGGCAGACCTCCATCAGCTTGCGGGTCTGGGACTCGACGCCCTTGGCGCCGTCGATGACGATGATCACCGAGTCGACGGCCGTCAGCGTGCGGTAGGTGTCTTCGGCGAAATCCTCGTGGCCCGGAGTGTCGAGAATGTTGATCTTGCAGCCCCGGTATTCGAATCCCATCACGGCGGTGGCCACCGAGATGCCTCGCTGGCGTTCGATCTCCATGAAGTCGGACGTGGCGCCCTTCTTGATCTTGTTGCTCTTGACGGCGCCGGCCACGTGGATGGCGCCGCCGAACAGCAGCAGTTTTTCCGTAAGGGTGGTCTTGCCCGCATCGGGGTGGGCGATGACGGCGAAGGTCCGCCGCCGGGTTATCTCTTCCTGTAATGTCATGCGTTATTCTTTCGGGTAATCGGCGTTGTAGTGGCAGCCCACGGACTCCTTGATCTCGCGCCCCTGCTTGATGACCAGGTAGGCGATGGCGATCATGTTCCGCAGTTCGCACAACTCGCGGTTGGGTTTGGTCTTGTTGTAAAGTTCCTCGGTCTCCTGCCAGAGGATCTCCAGCCGGTGCATGGCGCGCTTGAGCGAGAGGTTCGACCGCACGATGCCCACGTAGTTGGACATGATCGTCTGCATCTCGCGCTTCGACTGGATGATCATCAGCATCTCCTCGGTGTGCTGCGTGCCTTCGAAATCCCAGTCGGGAATGCCCTCCTGGAAATCGGCCCTGTCGAGCAGCGACGCCGTGTGGCGCGCGGCCTGGTCGGCGTAGACCACCGCTTCGATCAGCGAATTCGACGCCAGGCGGTTGGCGCCGTGCAGCCCCGTGCACGAGGTCTCGCCCAGCGCGTAGAGCCGCTTGATCGAGGTTTCGCCGTTGAGGTCGACCTTCACGCCGCCGCAGCAGTAGTGCGCCGCGGGGGTGACGGGAATCCAGTCCTTCGTGATGTCGATGCCGATCGAAAGGCACTTTTCGTAGATATTCGGGAAGTGGCTTTTCACGGCCTCGGGGTCCTTGTGCGTCACGTCGAGGTAGACGAAGTCGGAACCCCGTTTGGTCATCTCGCGGTAGATGGCGCGGGCCACCACGTCGCGCGGCGCGAGCGACTTCATCGGGTGGTATTTGTCCATGAACTCCTCGCCGCCGGGCAGCCGCAGGATGGCCCCGAACCCGCGCATGGCCTCGGTGATGAGGAAGTTGGGCTTCTCGCCGGGGTTGTAGAGCGTCGTGGGGTGGAACTGGATGAACTCCATGTTTTCGGTCATCGCCTTGGCGCGGTGGCACATGGCGATGCCGTCGCCCGTGGCGACCACGGGGTTCGAGGTCGTGGAGTAGACGTTGCCGCAGCCCCCTGTGGCGACGACGGTGAATTTCGAAAGCATGGTCTCGATCTCGTTGGTGTCGAGGTTCAGGACGTAGGCCCCGAAGCAGGCTAGCCCGCGCGTGTGGCGGGTGACGAATTCGCCCAGGTGGTGCTGGGTCACGAGGTCGATGGCGAAATGGCGTTCGAGAACCGTGATGTTCGGATGCTCCCTTACCGACTGCACGAGCGCCCGCTCGATCTCGGCTCCCGTGAGGTCCTCGTGGTGGAGGATGCGGTGCTCCGAGTGGCCGCCTTCGCGGTTGAGTTCGAAACGTCCGTCGGGGGTCTTGTCGAAGCGCGTGCCCCAGGCGATGAGGTCGGCGATCAGTTCCGGGGCGCGCCGCACGACCAGCTCCACGGCCCTCTCGTCGCATTTGCCTGCGCCGCAGACCAGCGTGTCGCGGATGTGTTTCTCGAATGTGTCGGGGGCGTACGTTACCGAGCAGATGCCGCCTTGTGCATAATTGGTGTTGCACTCTTCGATCTCGCCCTTGGTGACGATCGTAACGTGTCCGTGGGCTGCGGCTTTCAGCGCGAACGAAAGGCCCGCGGCGCCGGAACCGATAACCAGAAAGTCGGTTTTCATGGGTTTTTCCTTTTTCTAATGCCTTGCAGCGCCGCAAAGTTACAAAAAATAGTAACTTTGCCGCATAATTTCGGGCAAAATATGGAACGACATATCGACATCAACCGCTTCGATTACGACCTTCCGGACGAGCGGATCGCCAAATTCCCGCTCGCCGAGCGCAGCGCCTCGAAGCTGCTCGTCTGGCGCGGCGGTGAAATCGCGGAAAAGCGTTTCGCCGACATCGGCGACGTGCTGCCGGCCGGGGAACTGCTGGTTTTCAACAATACGAAGGTGATCCGGGCGCGGATCATCATGCACAAACCCTCCGGGGCGCGCATCGAGGTCTTCTGCCTCGAACCCCGCGATCCTGCCGACTACGAGCGGGCGTTCGCCGTTACGGGCGCGTGCGTGTGGTCGTGCATCGTGGGCAACCGCAAGAAGTGGAAGGAGGGGCATGTCGCGATCGATTTCGACTGCGAAGGCCGCGCCGAGTCGCTCCGGGCCTGGATTGTCGAGGACCACGGGCGCGAGTGCGTCGTGCGTTTCGAGTGGACGGCCCCGATGACCTTCGGACAGCTGCTCGAATACCTCGGGCGGATTCCGATCCCGCCCTACCTGAACCGCGAGAGCGAGGAGATCGACAACACGCGCTACCAGACCGTCTATTCGAAGTTCGAAGGCTCGGTGGCGGCGCCGACGGCCGGGCTGCACTTCACGCCCGAGCTGATCGGGGCAATGGAAGCCCGCGGATTCGGGTTCGAGGAGGTGACGCTCCACGTCGGGGCGGGCACGTTCCTGCCCGTGAAGGACGAGGACGCCGCGAAGCATCCGATGCACACCGAGCATTTCGAGGTGCGCCGCGCGACGGTGGCCCGCCTGCTGGAGCGGTGGGGGCATATCACGGCCGTAGGCACGACTTCGGTGCGGACGCTCGAATCGATCACGGCCCTGGCGTGGCGCATCCGCTCGGCCGGGACGCCCGATGCCGGACGGGTCATCGGGCAGTGGGAACTGTACGGCATTCCGGCGGATTACACGGGCCGCGACGCCCTGGAGGAACTGCTCGCTTATATGGACGCGAACGGACTTGACCGCCTGAAAGCCTCGACGCGGATCATGATCACGCCGCTGGGGTACGAATTCCGCATCGTGCGCAATATCGTCACCAATTTCCACCAGCCCAAGTCGACCCTGCTGCTGCTGGTCTCGGCATTCGTGGGCGACGGCTGGCGGCGGATTTACGACTATGCCCTCGGCCACGGCTTCCGCTTTTTGAGCTACGGCGATTCGTCGGTGCTGCTGCGGGAATGACCGTTTATACGGAACGGAAAAGGGACGCCTCGTGCAGGGCGTCCCTTTTTTATTGGTGCGGATCGGATCAGAAGTTGTATCCGACGCTGATGGAGAAACAGTTGTTGCGCAGTTTGCCATCCCCGCCGTTGGTAAGTACATCCTTGGCCAGATTCAGGCAGCCGATGTCGTAACTCAGTCCGAAATACATCTGTTTCCAGACGACGCCTGCACCCAGACGCACGCCCAGGTCGGAACGCTTGAGCAGACCGTCGTCACCGAAGATGTCGGCTTTCTCGCCGCTGGTCTTGTCCTTTATTTTGCCGCCGATGCCGAGTCCGTAATAAAGACCTGCGAAGGGCTGGATCGTAACGACATTCTTGATATTGAAATGATAGTTGAGCAGTACGGGAACCTGGATATAGGAGGGGCGGAAATTGAGAATTCCGAGTTTGCCGCCGCGGCTCGAGAAGGCGAGGCCCGTTTCGAGGTAGAAAGGCAGCCGGTTGCAGAGCAGGATTTGATCGACTACAGCGACGTGGAACGAGGCCCGCGAATCGGAACTTAACGATACGCCGCTCTCCGAGAGCGAGAGGCTCGACAGGTTCAGTCCGGCGCGGACGCCCAGGATGTTCTTTTCGTAGTTTTGCGCCGAAACGGCACTCGCCAGCAGGATGGCGGCCACAATAAGCAATACTTTTTTCATAATGAATGGGTTTAGCGTTGTATACGTGGCAAATATAGGATAATTTTTCCGAAAAATCCCCCCCCCGAAATTTTTTACGGACAATGAAAAGATTTGTCTGTAAATGCTTGTGCTTTAGCTGGGTAACTTCCGAATGTCAGAAATTGTAGCCGATGTTCACGGTCAGGCAGTTGTTGCGGATTTCGGCGCTTTCGGGCTGGAGCAAGTAGCCGAAGAATTCGCCGCCCCGGAACAGGTTGCGGCAGCCGATGTCGTAGCTTATTCCCAGGTAAATGCGTCTGATGACGAACCCGGCGCCCGCTCGTACGCCGAAATCCATGCGGGAGAGGAAGCCCGGGGCGCTGAACATATCCTCGTTCCGGAGTTCGGTCTTCATCGCGCCCCGGATGCCCACGCCGCCGTATATGCCCGCGAAAGGCTGGATCGTGAGGAGGTCCCGGATGTGGAAATGGTAGTTGACGAGCAGGGGGACCTGCATGTAGAACGGGCGCATGATCATGTTGTAAATGTCGCCGTAGATTTCGGCGGCGGCTCTGCCGCCGCGGCTCGAAAAGCCGACGCCCGTTTCGAGGTAGAGGGACAGACTGCGGTGGAGCAGGATCTGGTCCGTCACGGCGAAGTGGAAGCCCGCGCGCGAACCGGTATTTATCCGCACGTCTATGATCGAGATGTCGTAGGTCGACACGTTGACGCCGGCACGGATGCCCAAGATGTTTTTCTCGTACCGCTGCGCCCGGGCGGTTCCCGCCGACAGCAGGACGAGGAGGATGAATGCGTATCTTTTCATGGAGGCTGATGAAATTATTCTTCGGGAGTGCAGCTTTTAAGCGCCAGTTTCCTGACCCAGACGACGAATCCGCCGGTGAGGATCAGATTCAGCACCAGCGTCAGTACCGAGATGATCAGCGCCGGGCCGCCGAGGTTGTATCCCAGGGCGATGAAGATGACGCCCGCGCCCACCTCGCCGCGGGTGAACATGCCGATCGAGAGGGCGAGCCGCTCGCTCAATTTCCGGTCGCGGTAGAAGAAGACCGGGACCAGTTTCCCGATGTTCGAGAGCACCGAGACGGCCGCGACGTGCAGCAGCAGCATGCCCCACGGCATCATCGGCTGCGAGGCGGTTACCGACGAGGCGGCCGCAGCCGTGCCGGCTGCCGATGCGCCCGTCACGAGCGGCATGCTCATGCCGACGAGCAGCATGAACAGGAACGAGATGCCCGTTGCGGTGCGGCGTTCGGTCGGGGTGTCGATCTCCTTGTGCTTCATCAGCATGCCGATCACGAAGGCGGGGAGCAGCACCTCGATGTGGATGCTGTTTTCGGGTCCGTACCACCGTGCGGTGACGATGTAGAGCGCCTGTGTCAGGGCGCAGACCACCGCAGAAAGCCCCAGAATGCGTTTCCAGTCCTGCCGGACGTTCCACCGCGCCTGCCACCGCCAGCCCGCGGCGAGCAGTGCGGCGACCACGCCCACGATGGCCAGCATCTGCCATTTGAGCCCGATCATCAGGATTTGCAGCGGAATCATCAGCAGGATGGTGTCCAGGTCGTCGAAGATCGCCAGCACCTGGATTTTGCGGTAGATCCAGCTCTTTTGCAGGTGCAGCGCGGCGAGCATCGTGAAGAGGATGCCTGCCGAGGTGGGGGCTGCGAACCGGCTCAGCAGCAGGTTCTCCTTCCACGCCCCGGAGTCGGCCCAGAGGTCGGAGGGCAGCAGTACGAAAATGTAGTAGAGGACGATCAGCAGCCACGGCAGTGCCGCGGTGGCCATGGCGATGAAGTAATCGGCGGTGTAGGAGCGCCAGTGCGTCTTGTCGATTTCGAACTCCCGTCCGACGTTGATCATGATGAATCCCAGGCAGACGTAGAGCAGGGTGTCGGCAGTCGCCTTGAAGCCCGGATAGGCCGTGCCGAGTGCGCCGGGGAGCAGCTGCGAGGCGACGAGGCCCAGCATCAGAAAGAGCGAGAACGAAAGAACTTTTCGCATTGATAGAAGGTCGTTTACAGGTTATGTGCCGGAACCGCGGCGTAAAGATAACATATTTCTCGCAGAATCGGAAAAACCCGTGCCGGAGCCGTGAAAAAAATAACAATAAACAAATCGCAATTCACAATTATTTTGTACCTTTGCCGTGCCGTTTGGGAAGTTAGTATTCAAACACCATAAAATTCAAATTATTACAACTATGCAGATTGTAGAGATTCACGCAAGGGAGATCCTCGACTCGCGAGGCAATCCGACCATCGAGGTCGAAGTTCGTACCGTATCGGGCGCATTCGGCCGTGCAGCCGTTCCGAGCGGTGCATCGACCGGCGAGAACGAGGCACTGGAGCTTCGCGACGGCGACAAGAGCCGTTACCTGGGCAAAGGCGTCCTGAACGCCGTGAAGAACGTCAACGAAGTGATCGCTCCGGCCGTCATCGGCATGAACGTAGCCGATCAGGTGGGCATCGACAAGGCCATGATCGCCCTCGACGGAACCCCCACCAAGTCGAAGCTCGGCGCAAACGCCATCCTCGGCGTGTCGCTGGCCGTTGCCCGCGCTGCCGCCGACTATTTCGGCATGCCGCTCTATCGCTATATCGGCGGCGCGAACGCCAAGACGCTGCCCGTTCCGATGATGAACATCATCAACGGCGGTTCGCACTCGGACGCCCCGATCGCATTCCAGGAGTTCATGATCCGTCCCGTGGGCGCTCCTTCGTTCAAGGAGGGTATCCGCATGGGTGCCGAGGTGTTCCACAACCTGAAGAAGGTGCTCCACAACCGCAACCTCTCGACGGCCGTAGGCGACGAGGGTGGTTTCGCTCCCGCGCTCAACGGCACGGAGGACGCCATCGAGTCGATCATCGAGGCCATCAAGATGGCCGGCTACAAGCCCGGCCGCAAGTGCGAGGGCGGCGACGTGTCGATCGGCATGGACTGCGCTTCGTCGGAGTTCTATAAGGACGGCGTTTACGACTACACCAAGTTCGAGGGCGAGAAGGGCGCCAAGCGTACGTCGAAGGAGCAGGTGGAGTACCTGAAGGGACTCGTTGCCAAATACCCCATCGACTCGATCGAGGACGGTATGTCGGAGAACGACTGGGAAGGCTGGCAGATGCTGACCGCCGAGATCGGCGACAAGTGCCAGCTCGTGGGCGACGACCTGTTCGTTACGAACGTGGACTTCCTGAAGAAGGGTATCGAAATGGGCTGCGCCAACTCGATCCTGATCAAGGTAAACCAGATCGGTACGCTGACCGAGACGCTCGACGCCATCGAGATGGCTCACCGCGCCGGCTACACGTCGGTAACGTCGCACCGTTCGGGCGAGACCGAGGATTCGACCATCGCCGACATCGCCGTGGCTACGAACTCGGGCCAGATCAAGACCGGTTCGGCTTCGCGTTCGGACCGTATGGCCAAGTACAACCAGCTGCTCCGCATCGAGGAGGAACTCGGCGACGAGGCCATCTACGGCTACACGAAGATCTACCGTAAGTAATTTACGGCTGGACTACACGAAACCGGATGCCGCGAGGCGTCCGGTTTTTTTTAGGATGCAGCCCCGGGAACCGTCGGTTCCCGGGGCTGTTGCGCTGCCTGGCCGGTTACTTTTCAGCCATCCGGTAGGAGAGCGCTCCCGAAGGGCATTTCTCGATTTGCGCGATGAGTCGGGCCGTCGTTGCGTTTTCCGGCTTTACCCAGGGCCTCTCTCGCGGATTGTAAACCTGGGGTAACATCTTTACGCAAATGCCTGCGTGCGTGCAGAGTTCCGGCTGCCAGACGATCACGATCTCGCCGTTGGTGTACTCTTTGCGGTTGTCTTCCGGTTTCATGGCGTACATGTTTGTGTGGTTTGAAAAAGCGGTTGTCGGATAGCCGTTTACAAAGATAGGAATATATTCGGTCCGTTGCCGCTCTGCGTGTCAACAAAAAAGCCCCGGCCGCGGGGCGTCCACACGCAGCGGCATTGCATGAGAAAACGCTCCGGACTTGAAAGTCCGGGGCGTTTTTTGCCGGATCGGGGGTGTCTCTATGCGGTTTTGATCAGCGAGCGGCCCAGCCATACCAGCAGCAGTCCCAGAATGAAGCTCAACCCGACGTAAAGTCCGAAATAGAGCCAGTGTTTCTGTTGCAGGAGCAGGTACATGTCGTCGGCGAACGACGAGAAGGTGGTGAAACCGCCGCAGAATCCGGTGATCAGAAAGACGTTCATCGACGGGGAGATGAGGTGCGTTTTTTCGGCCAGGCCGAAGAAGATGCCGATTACGAAGCTGCCGATGATGTTGACGGCGAACGTTCCCCAGGGAAAGGCCGAGACCGTTATGACGTGGGCCAGTTTTCCGGTCAGGAAGCGCAGGCATGTGCCGATAAAGCCGCCGAAGCCTGCAATAATCATCGCTTTGAACATATTGATCGTGTTTTTATGTTGTCAGGGTGGCGGAACAAATTTGATGCCATTGCCCGCCGGACCTCCGTGTGCCCCGCCCCGCCGGGGAGTCTGGCATACTATTTGGACTTCGAGGAGACCAGAATCGGCGTTCCGTTGTTCCGGAGAGACCCGGCAGGGTCCGTTCGGTGACGGACCCCGCATTTTAACCATATAAAAATTTGTACTATGCACTTGACACCGAAAGAGATTGACAAGTTGATGCTGCTTTCACTGGGCATGGTCGCCGAAAGGCGCCTGAAGAAAGGGCTGAAACTGAATTATCCCGAAGCCGTAGCCTATATCACATCTACCGCTTTGGAAGGAGCACGGGAAGGCAAGACCGTGGAAGACGTTATGAAGGGGGCGGCGGCCGTACTGACGAAGAACGACGTCATGGAAGGCGTCGCCGACATGATCGACCTGCTGCAGGTCGAGGCCGTATTCACCGACGGCTCGCGCCTGGTCAGCATCCATCATCCGATTAAGTAATTTAAAACAAGCGAATCTATGACTACAACGAATCCCGCCCCTGCGAACAATCAGGCCCAGGCGGCGAGTCTTTATCCGAATAAACCGGGCTTCAAACCTGCACAACCCGTCATCGTCGGAGGGGAAATCCTGATGAGCGACCCGATCGAGTACAACACCGGGCGCAAAACCGCGAAACTGGTCGTACGCAACACCGGCGACCGGCCCATCCAGGTCGGCTCGCATTTCCATTTCTTCGAGGTCAACCGTTATCTGGAATTCGACCGCGACGCCGCGTTCGGCTGCCACCTGAACATCCCCGCCACGACGGCCGTCCGTTTCGAGCCGGGCGACCAGAAGGAGGTCGAGGTCGTCGCCTATTCGGGCAAGCGCCGCGTGATCGGCTTCAACGGCCTGGTGATGGGCTACACCGGCGAGGAAGATGCCCCCACCTATTTCCCGGCGCGCATCAAAGCCGTGGCCAAAGCCCGGAAGAGAGGTTTCAAAAGCATCCCGGAGAGCGATGCCGCTGCCGCTGCGAAACAGAGTAACAACACCAAAAAATAGAGGATATGGCAACAATTTCACGTCAAGAATACAACAACCTGTTCGGTCCGACCGTTGGCGATAAAATCCGGCTGGGCGATACCGACCTGTACGTTGAAATCGAAAAGGACCTGCGCGAATACGGCGACGAAGTCGTCTACGGAGGCGGCAAAACCCTCCGCGACGGTATGGGCCTTGCGAATACGATGACTTCGGAGGAGGGTTCGCTGGACCTGGTGATCACCAACGTCACGGTCATCGACGCCAAGCTGGGCGTGGTGAAAGCCGACGTGGGCATCAAGAACGGCAAGATCGCCGGCATCGGCAAGTCGGGCAATCCCAACATCATGCACGGTGTGCATCCCGACCTGGTCACCAGTGCCGCCACCGACGCCATTTCGGGCGAACACCTGATCCTGACCGCAGCCGGCATCGACGGTCACGTGCACATGATCTCCCCGCAGCAGGCATACGCCTGTCTGAGCAACGGCATCACGACCGTTTTCGGCGGAGGCATCGGTCCCACGGACGGCAGCAACGGAACCACCATCACCTCGGGCCGCTGGAACATCGAGCGCATGCTGGAGGCGGTCGAGGGGCTTCCCATCAACGTCGGCCTGCTGGGCAAGGGCAACTGTTCGATGAACCAGCCGCTCGAAGAGCAGATCGTGGCCGGGGCCTGCGGCCTGAAGATCCACGAGGACTGGGGTTCGACCCCTGCGGCGATCCGCGCCGCGCTGGGCGTCGCCGACCGTTTCGACGTGCAGGTGGCCATCCACACCGACACGCTCAACGAGAGCGGATATGTCGAGGACACCATCGCCGCCATGGACGGCCGCACGATCCACACCTACCACACCGAGGGCGCCGGCGGCGGCCACGCCCCCGACCTGCTGAAGGTGGCTTCGATGCCTTACGTGCTTCCCTCGTCGACCAACCCGACCCTGCCCTTCGGCATCAACTCCCAGGCCGAATTGTTCGACATGATCATGGTCTGCCACAACCTCAATCCGAAGATTCCGTCGGACGTGGCCTTCGCCGAGAGCCGCGTGCGTCCCGAGACGCAGGCGGCGGAGAACGTGCTCCACGACCTGGGCGTGCTGTCGATGGTGTCGTCCGACTCGCAGGCCATGGGCCGCATCGGAGAATCGTTCATGCGTACGTTCCAGATGGCGTCGTTCATGAAGGATGCCTGCGGCAAGCTCGCCGAGGATTCGGACGGCAACGACAACTTCCGCGTGCTGCGCTACATCGCCAAGATCACGATCAACCCGGCCATCACGTTCGGCGTCTCCGACTACCTCGGTTCGGTCGAGAAGGGCAAGTGCGCCGACCTCGTGCTCTGGGAGCCGCAGTTCTTCGGTGCCAAGCCGAAGATGGTCATCAAGGGCGGCTTGATCAACTGGGCGAACATGGGCGATCCCAACGCGTCGCTCCCGACACCGCAGCCGTGCTACTACCGTCCGATGTACGGCGGTTTCGGCAAGGCGATGCCCGAAAGCTGCCTGTCGTTCGTTTCGAACGCCGCGTTCCAGAACGGCATCAAGGACCGGCTCTGCCTGAAACGCATGGTGCAGCCCGTGCGCCGCACGCGCCAGCTCACCAAATACGATATGGTGCGCAACGGCGGCGTACCGAAGATCGACGTCAACCCCGAGACCTTCGACGTGCTCGTGAACGATGTGCGGGCCTATGTCAAACCGGCCGAGAAATTCCCCCTGAGCCAGTTGCTCTGGTTCTCGTAATCCTGACTTTTTTCCGGGAGCATGCCGCAGGGTGTGCTCCCGGAAATTAAAACCGACTTAAAAACGAATCCGATGAAAATATATACGGAAATCATAGGCAATTTATACGACCCCGAATGGGTGAAGAAATCGCAGGACGCCGAAGTCGAGTATATCGACCTCGATCAGTGGACGGCCCAGAAAAGCCGTTTCGTGGTCAGCAGCGACCGTGCGAACGAATACGCCGTGGCACTGAAACGCCATTCGCAGATGCTCGACGGCGACGTGATCGAATACCTGCCCGAACAGCGTAAGATCGTGGCCATCCGCATCCGGCTCAACGATGTGCTCGTTGCCGACCTTTCGGCGCTGGCCCGCGAGAAACCCGAGACGATCATCCATATTTCGGTGGAGCTGGGACACGCCATCGGCAACCAGCACTGGCCGGCCGTGGTCAAGGGAACGAAGGTCTACGTTCCGCTGACGGTCGACCGGAAGGTGATGGACAGCGTGATGCGCACACACCACATCGAGAACGTGACCTGGTCGTTCCAGCCCGGTTCGGAGATCATTCCCTACCTGGCGCCCCACGAGATCCGGCGCCTGTTCGGCGGCACGGGGCCCGACAGCGACGTGCACCACCATTACGAACACGCGCACGCGCATTAAACCGATACCTCATGTCCGACAACGCAACAACCGTCATGCGGCTGCTCGAATTCACCGATTCGGCCTTTCCGGTCGGGACATTCTCCTTCTCCAACGGGCTGGAAACGGCCGCCGAGGAGGGATTGGTCCACGACGCCGCGACGCTCGAACGATATACGCAGGACATCGCCCGGCAGGCCGCCTTCACCGACGGCGTCGCGGCGCTGCACGCTTTCCGCAGCTACCACCTCGGCTATTACGAGGGTATTCTCAATGCCGACCGGCAGGCGATCCTCTGCAAGATGAACGCCGAGGCGCGCCTGATGACCCGGCGCATGGGCAAGAAGCTGGCCGAACTCTCGAAGCACATCTTCCCCGACGAAACCGTCGCGCTGTGGCTCGGCGACATCGTCGACGAACACACCCCGGGAACCTACCCCGTGGCGCAGGGCATCGTCTTCGCCGCCTGCGGCATCCCGGAGAAGGAACTTTTCTGCTCCCACCAGTACGGCGTGGTCAACATGGTCGTGAGTGCGGCCCTGCGCTGCGTGCGCGTCTCCCACTACGATACGCAGCGCATTCTTTTCCGGGCCGCCGAATCGCTCGACGAACTGTACGCCAAGGCGAGCGACATGGATTTCGACGACATGTACACCTTCGTGCCGCAGATCGACATCCTGGCCTCGCTCCACGAGAAAGGGACCAAACGCATGTTTATGAATTGACCGTTAAAAAACAAACGAACACATTATGAGCAACAATACAACTTGCAGAATCGGAATCGGCGGCCCCGTAGGCTCCGGCAAGACGGCGCTGATCGAGGCGATCACCCCGCGTCTTCTGGACATGGGTTACAAAGTGCTGGTCATCACCAACGACGTCGTGACCACGGAAGACGCCAAGCATGTGCGCAAAATGCTGAAAGGCGTGCTGGTCGAGGAACGCATCATCGGCGTGGAGACCGGAGCGTGTCCCCATACGGCCGTGCGCGAGGACCCCTCGATGAACATTGCGGCGGTCGAGGAGATGGAGGCCCGTTTCCCCGACGGCGACGTGGTGCTGATCGAGTCGGGCGGCGACAACCTCACCCTCACGTTCAGCCCGGCGCTCGTGGATTTCTTCATCTACGTGATCGACGTGGCCGCCGGGGACAAGATTCCCCGCAAGGACGGACCGGGCATCTCCCAGTCCGACATCCTCGTGATCAACAAGACCGACCTGGCGCCCTACGTCCATGCCGATCTGGAGGTGATGCGGCACGACTCCGAGCTGATGCGCCCCGGCAAGCCGTTCGTCTTCACCAACTGCATGACGGGCGAGGGGATCGACGATCTGGTGACCCTGATCCGCCGGATGGCGCTTTTCGACATCGACAAGAGCCGGCAGGAAGTTTCGGAACCCGTAACCGGCGCCGTACAATGAATTTCGCAGCAGCCAAAGAGATGAGTCCCTACCTTGAGGAGCCGAAGGCGATGCCCGTCGGCACACCGGGGAAAACGGGATATCTCTATCTGGGTTTCGAACTCGACGGCGACGGCAAGTCGATCATGCGCGATCTGGACCGGCATGCGCCGCTGATCGTCCAGCAGGAACTCTATTTCGACGAAGGCATGCCCGAGATGCCGTGCGTCTACATCCTCTCCTCGGGAGGTCCCAATGTGGACGGCGACCGTTACGAACAGCATTTCGTCGTCCGCGAGGGAGCCTATGCCCATATCTCGACCGGCGCGGCGACCAAGCTGGCCGAGATGCGCTACAACTATTCGGGGTTGAAACAGGTTTTCGAACTCGAAGAGAATGCCTATCTGGAATACCTGCCCGAGCCGACCATCCCGTGCCGTCACACCCGGTTCATCGCCGACACGGCGATCCGGATCGCGCCGTCGGCCACGCTTTTCTATTCGGAGGTCTACATGAGCGGGCGCAAGTATTTCGATGGGGGCGAGACCTTTCAGTACGACATTCTCTCGGTCTGCTCCCACGCTGAACGTCCCGACGGGGAGCAGCTGTTCCGCGAAAAATTCATCATCCGTCCCGGAGCCTGCCCGCCGGGTACGCTGGGCGCGATGAACGGCTACGACGTTTTCGCCAACGTGATCGTCATGACGCCTCCGGAGCACGCCGACCGGATTTACGAGGCCACGCCGGCCTTCATCGACCGCGACCGCCGGCTGGCGGCCGGCATTACGCGCCTGCCCAACGACGCGGGGCTGCTCTACAAGGTTCTCGGCGAGGAGACCGGCCCGGTGAAGAAACTCATCCGTGAATTCTGCTCCTCCGTCCGGCTGGAAGTCAAGGGCAGGCCTTTGCCCGAGGAGTTCCCGTGGCGGTAGGAGTCCTGTTAATAGTTAAACATTGAAAGTATGGCAAATACAATCGCTCAATCCGGAGGGGCCGGCGGTTCCTTGGATTTCGTCAAGATCCTGCTGCGCGGCACGGGGCAGGTGATGTTTCAGAACAGCGCGTGGACCGGACTGCTGTTCATGATCGGTATTTTCTGGGGTGCTTACATCGAAGGCCAGGGGCTTGTAGGCTGGGGCGCTCTGCTGGGCGTGATCGTCTCGACGGTGACGGGTTACCTCCTCGGATTTCCAGCCAAAGACGGCGAGCAGGGGCTTTGGGGCTTCAACGGCGTGCTGGTGGGCTGCGCTTTTCCGACGTTCATGGGCAACACGGTCTGGATGTGGCTGGCGCTGGTCCTCTGCGCGGCGCTCACGACGTGGGTCCGCGCGGGCTTCAACAACGTCATGGCGCCCTGGAAGGTCAATTCGTTCACCTTCCCGTTCGTCTTCTGTACGTGGATGTTCCTGCTGGCGGCGCGCGCCATGCACGGCCTTCCGACGACCCACATGGCCGATCCGGCCCTTCCGGCGGCCTTCTCGTCGTTCGAGAGCATCCGTTTCGTCGATCTCGTGGTTTACTGGCTCAAGGGCATCGGTCAGGTATTCCTGATCAACTCCTGGGTCACGGGCATCTGTTTCCTCGTGGGGCTGTTCCTTTGCAGCCGCTGGGCGGCGCTGTGGGCCGCGATCGGTTCGGCGCTGGCGCTGCTGGTGGTCATCGCCCTGAAAGCTTCGGGGTCCGACATTTCGGACGGTCTCTACGGATACAGTCCCGTGCTGACTGCCATCGCCCTGGCGACGGTGTTCTACAAGCCGAATTTCCGCTCGGCGCTGTGGGCCGTTCTGGGTATTCTGGTCACCGTATTCATCCAGGCGGGCATGTACATGCTGATGGCGCCCGTGGGGATCGCCACCCTGACGGGGCCGTTCTGCATCGCCACGTGGCTGTTCCTGCTGCCGCTCATCAAGTTCGACGAGGAGGAGAAACCCGACCACTCGAACTGGAATCCCGAAAACAAAAAGCACCTGGCCATGCAGCAGCCGGGGGCCGACAAGAAGTAAAGAACCTTAAAAACGACAGCCTATGCACATGTCCGACGCTCTGGTGTCCCCGCCGGTATTCGTCGCCACGGGAGCCGTGTCGCTGGCCCTGTTGGGGGTGGCGGCCTGGAAAGTGAAGCACGCGAAAAACGACCGCCGCGAAGCGGACGGGGACAACGAACGCATCGTCCCGCTGATGGGCGTCATGGGCGCATTCGTCTTCGCCGCCCAGATGATCAACTTTTCGATTCCGGGCACGGGGTCCAGCGGCCATTTGGTCGGGGGCATCCTGCTGTCGGCCATACTGGGACCGTGGGCGGCGCTGATCACGCTGGCTTCGGTGCTGGTGATCCAGTGCCTGGCCTTCGCCGACGGCGGGTTCATGGCCTTGGGCGCCAATATCCTCAACATGGCCGTGTTCTCCTGTCTGGTGGCCTATCCGCTGATCTTCAAGCCGCTGATGAAACCTGATGCCTCGCCGGGACGGATTCTCGCCGCGTCGGTGCTGGCGTCGGTGGCCGGGCTGGAGCTGGGGGCGCTGGCTGTGACCGTCGAGACCGAAGCGTCGGGCATCACGGCGCTGCCCATGGGGCAGTTCCTGCTGTTCATGCTTCCGATCCACCTGTTCATCGGCATCGGCGAGGGACTGGCCACGGCGGCGGTGATTTACGTCGTGCAGCGGTACAAGCCCGAGCTGTTGTCCGGCGTCCGCAGGCGGAAGCCCGCCGGGAAGCGGAAATTCGGCAAGGCCCTGGCGGCCATTGCCCTGGCGGCGCTGCTGATCGGCGGGTCGTTCTCGTGGGTCGCCTCGTCGGACCCCGACGGTCTGGAGTGGTCGATCGCGAAGGTGGCCGGCCCGGCCGGGCCGGAAGCCGAACCCGACGGACTGCACCGCACGGCGGCCGCGGTTCAGGAGAAGACCGCCGTGATGCCCGATTACAATACGTCGTTTGCCGGAATCGTGGGTTGCGGGGCCATCCTGCTGGTCGTGTTCGGGGCTTCCCGCCTGTTCCGCGCCGGACAGAAGCAGGGATGAAAAACCGGTTGCAGCATGTGCTCTGCGAGTTGGATGCGATGGAGCGGACCGCGCGCATGCGGAGTCCGCTCCATGCGCTGGATGCCCGCGCCAAACTCCTCGTCACGGTGGTCTTTCTGGTGACGATGCTCTCCGTGCCCCTTTCGAGGCTTTCGGAACTGCTGGCGTTCGCCGTGTTCCCGATCGTCACGGCCGCGATGGGCGGGCTGAACTTCGGAACGGTTTTCCGCCGTTCGCTCATCGTGCTGCCGCTGGTCGCCTTCGTCGGCGTCTTCAATCTTTTTTACGACCGCGAACCGGTCTTCCGCATCGGAACGGTGGTCGTCACCGCCGGCTGGGTCTCGTTCCTGTCGATCATCCTGCGCGGCCTGCTGTCGGTGCAGGCGCTGCTCGTCCTCATCGGCAGCACGGGCTATTACCGTCTCTGCCGGAGCATGCAGCGGCTGGGCCTGCCGTCGGTCTTCACCACGCAGCTGCTCTTCGTCTACCGTTACCTCTACGTGCTGATCGAAGAGGCGCTGGCCATGCGGCGCGCCCGCGACGCGAGGAGCTTCGGCCGCAGGTCCTATCCGCTGAAGGTCTGGGGCACGCTCGTCGGGCAGCTGCTGATCCGTACCTTCGAACGGGCCGAACTGATCAGCCGTGCCATGCTGGCACGCGGATTTACGGGGCGAATTCCGGCGGATGTCTTCGAATCTCCGGCATGGAAAATGCGCGATACCGTATTTCTCGCCGCATGGTGCTCGGCGCTCCTGCTGCTGCGCCTGTTCCATCCGGTCGAAACCCTTTCAACCCTGATCCGATGAGCCACCACTACCTGCTGTTCGACGACGTGCATTATCGTTACCCCAACGGTTACGAGGCGCTCCGGGGCGTGTCGTTCCGCATTACGCACGGAGAGAAGGTGGCTCTCGTGGGAGCCAACGGGGCCGGAAAATCGACCCTGCTGCTGCATACCGACGGGTTGCTGATGCCTTCGCAGGGCGAAGTGGTGATGGGCGGGATTACGCTCACGCGCAGGACCCTGCCGCTGGTGCGGCAGTCGGTGGGGCTGGTTTTCCAGGACTCCGACAACCAGCTTTTCATGCCCACTGTCGAGGAGGACGTGGCCTTCGGTCCGTCGAACATGCGCCTCGAACCGCATGAAATCGAACGCCGTGTGGCGGAGGCGCTCGACGCCGTCGGGGCATTGCACCTGCGCAAGTCGTCGCCGTTCCAGCTCTCTGGCGGCCAGAAGAAGCGTGTCGCCATCGCGACGGTCCTTTCGATGGAGCCGTCGATCCTCGTCATGGACGAACCGACCTCGAACCTCGATCCCCGGGCCAGGCGGCAGATCATCGACCTGATCCGCCGCTTCCGCCACACGACGCTCATCGCCACGCACGACATGGAGATGGTGCTCGACCTCTGCGACCGTACGATCGTCATGAAGGACGGCAGAATCGTCGCCGACGGCAGCACGCGGCACATCTTCGGCGATCTGGCGCTGCTCGAAGACTGCGGTCTCGAACAGCCCGCCGGGTTGCGGCTGAAACGCGCGCTGGAGGCGGGATGCCTTCTTTAGCGGTCAGTCGCGGCGGATTTCCGGGCGGACGGCCCGGCCCTTGTCGGGGAGCACCTCCCGGCCCACGACGGCCGTGACCAGCGCGCCGAGCAGCTGGACGCCGATCGTCACCCCCAGCACCAGCCCCGCGCCGCCCCATTTGAGCAGTATCGGGATGAAGACGACTCCCATGACGGCCCCCAGTTTGCCGAAGGCCGCGGCCAGTCCCGCCCCCGACCCGCGCTCGGCGACGGAGTAGATTTGCGGCGGGATGATGAAGGTCATCAGGTGGGGTCCCGCGTTGAGGAACAGTTCGAAGAGCATGAACCCGGCCACGGCGATCCAGACCGGCCAGTGAAGCTGGTAGGCCGCCAGCAGAATGGCCATGCCCAGGGCGCAGAGGATGAAGCCCCAGGTTTGGGTCCGCACGTGATACCAGCGGTTGACGAGTGCCAGCCCCAGCACGAATCCGGGCAGGATGAAGAGGTTGATGTATGTGGTCAGCCGGACCGAATCGGTGATTCTGGAAAAGGCGGACTCGGAACCCGATTCCATCCCCAGGGCCATGACCAGCACGGGCAGGAAAACCCCGATGCCGTAGACACCCAGTCCTTCGCAGGCCCACGGCACGCCGCTGAAGACCACCTTCTTGATCTGTCCGCGTTTGAACAGGTCGCTCCACGCCACCTTCGGCATCTCCGTTTTTTTCGGCCGGTTGCGGATTTCACCGATCTCCACGTCCGGCCCCAGGAAGTAGCGCACGGCTTTTTCGGCCTCGGGGATGCGTCCGTGGGCGATGAGCCATCCGGGGCTTTGCTCGAAACGGATGCGGCAGAGCAGCATGACGGCCGCCATGGCCCCGACGAGCAGCAGCAGGCGGTTCCAGTCGTGCGGGTCGTTCCACGCGCGGAGCAGGAAGAAACAGATGCCCGCCACCAGGATGTTGCCCAGCGACGAGGCGGCTTTCGCCACGCCGACCATCAACAGTTTCCAGCGCCGGGGCATGATTTCGGAGATGTAGTCCGAATCGAGGCTGTAACCGCCCCCGATGCCCAGCCCCATGAAGAACAGTCCCGTGACCAGTCCGAAAAGGTCGTCGCTGAAATAGGCGAACAGCGATGCGGCGAGGATCAGGGCCGGACAGAAGCGGAAGAAAAACAGATAGCCCCGTTTGTCGCTCCACGCCCCGAAAAGCATCGACCCGATCATGATGCCCACGAGGCTGGTCGCGGCGACGGCTCCCTGCTGGAAGGAGGTCAGTCCGGGATGGCGGAACAACTGGATCATCGGCAGGATGATGCCGACGAGCGTGGCCAGCCCCGCTCCGGTCACCTGCCCGAGCGAAGCGACGGCCAGCACCCGGAAATGGCCCCGGCGCAGGGGCATCGTGTCCATATTCACCGTCTCTCCGGGCGGCGTGCCGGTCGTTTCGCGGGGCTTGTTCCATGCGTTCCAGCGTTCGAGCAGCCAGACCAGCGCGATGCCGACCCCGACGCCCACGACCGATTCGAAGAAGCGCAGCAGGCAGTTTTCCGCCGGGGAGATGTGGGGCGTCATCTGCGAGACGAGCAGGATGATCAGCAGCGTGATGGTGGAGATGCGGTCGTTTTTGTAGACACCGAGCAGCATGCAGAGCATCTCTAGCGCGAAGACCGATCCGAGCATTCCCACGATCGAGAAGGGCCAGATCTTGAGGTAGATGTAGGCGATGAGCGCCCCGAGCAGGGTCCCGAGGACCCGGATCCATCCGGCACGCAGTGAGTCCCGGTAGCTCTGCGACTGCAGGACGACCACGACCGACGTGCAGGCCAGCATGGCTCCAAGCCAGCGCGACGCTTCGTGCAGCGGCCCCGTCACGTAGATTCCCGTGAGGTAGGCCAGCAGGATGCCGATGCAGGAGATGAACGAAACGGAAGGGTGCATGCGTCCGACGGCTTCGTGCAGATGCCACCGAATCCGTGACAGAATCTGTTGCCGGCTGTTTTCCATATTGAACGGTTTATGCCGCTCCGAATAACAAGAAACGCGCCGAAACGGGTCCGGCGGGCCTTTTCCGGGAATTGTTCGTTTTATCCGCGCATTTGGAACGGAAATTGGTGGATGCGGGGGATATGCGCCGGGGCCACTCTGCGCGGCGGCAAACCTTCAGCCTGTCGGATTATTCATTGTCTAATATATAAAATGCGAGAAAATGAGGTCTAAACTGATTCTGATGCTGCTGTTCGGCGGCATTGCCCCCGTGTGCGCCGTACGTTCCCAGGACGCCGACAGCCTGCGCAAGGAAAAAATCTATCCGATCGGCAAGGTGGTGGTCACGGGAACCCGGCATGAAACCGACATCCGGCATCTTCCGATGACCATTTCCGTCGTCGACCGGCAGAAAATCGAGGAGGGTTTCCAGCCTTCGCTGCTGCCCACGCTGACCGAGCAGGTCCCGGGGCTGTTCGTCACCGGACGCGGCCTGATGGGCTACGGCGTTTCGGGCGGCGCGGCGGGGCAGATGACCCTGCGCGGCATCGGCGGCACTGCGACGGGAGGCCCCACGACGGGACTGCTGGTGCTCATCGACGGGCATCCCCAGTACATGGGGCTGATGGGCCATCCCATCGCCGACGCCTACCAGTCGATGCTGGCCGACCGGGTCGAGGTTGTGCGCGGCCCCGCCTCGGTGCTCTACGGCTCGAATGCCATGGGCGGCGTGATCAACATCGTGACGCGCAAAATGGCCGAAGACGGTGTGAAAACCAATGTCCATGCCGGCTACGGCTCCTACAACACGCTGGAGACCGAAGCCACGAACCAGCTGAAATACGGGCGTTTCACCAGCACGGTCACCGGGTCCTATAACCGCACCGACGGACACCGTAAGGACATGGGCTTCGAACAGTACGGAGGCTATGCCAAGCTGGGCTACCAGATTACCGACGAATGGGATGTTTACGCCGACGTGAACCTCACGCATTTCAACGCCCAGAATCCGGGAGCCGTGTCGGCGCCCATTCTCGACAACAAACAGCACATCACCCGCGGCATGACCTCGTTTGCGCTGCGCAACGACTACGGAAAGACCTCCGGCGCCCTGAGCTTTTTCTACAACTGGGGCCGTCACAAGATCAACGACGGCTATTCGCCCGGCGCCGAACCGCTCGATTACCGCTTCAATTCCCGCGACAGGATGCTGGGCGTGTCGTGGTATCAGAGTGCGTCGCTCTTCACGGGCAACCGTCTGACCGTGGGCGTCGACTACCAGCACTTCGGGGGCAAGGCCTGGAACCGCTATCTCAACGGCGATCCGGACAAGACCACGGCCGACAAAACGATGGATGAAGTGGCGGGATACGTCGATTTCCGCCAGAGCCTGACGCACTGGCTGACGCTCGACGCCGGGCTGCGCCTCGACCACCATTCGCACGCGGGCACGGAGTGGATTCCCCAGGGCGGGCTGTCGTTCCTGCTGCCCCGCAACGCCCAGATCAAGGCGATGGTCAGCAAGGGATTCCGCTTTCCGACCATCCGCGAGATGTACATGTTCCCGCCGCAGAATCCGGACCTGAAGCCCGAGAAACTGATGAATTACGAACTTTCGTTCACGCAGCGGCTCCTCGGCGGCGCCCTCTCCTACGGAGTCAACGTCTTCTACATCGACGGCGACAACATGATCCAGACCCTCCCGGTCAACGGCCGTCCGATGAACGTCAATACGGGCCGGGTCGAGAACTGGGGCGTGGAAGGCGACGTCGCCTGGCGGATCTGTGCCGCGTGGTCCGTTTCGGCCAATTACAGCTATCTGCACATGGCCTATCCGGTCGTCGCCGCTCCCGAACACAAACTCTACGTCGGGGGCGCCTTCACACGCGGCCGGTGGAACGCCTCGACGGGCATTCAGTACGTGCACGGGCTCTATACGCAGGTGAAACCCAAAGAACTGACCGACAGTTTCTTGCTGTGGAATGCCAACGTGACCTTCCGCGTGACCCGCTGGCTCGACCTGTTCGTCCGCGGCGAGAACCTGCTGGCGCAACGCTATGAAATCAATGCGGGCTTCCCGATGCCGAAAGCCACGGCGCTGGGCGGCTTGAATGTAAACTTCTGATACGATCCGACGATATGACATTCCGTTTACGACACATTCTTTTCCGTGCGGCCCTGTCGGCCGCGAGTCTGTTTTTCCTCGTCCCGGCCGTTTATGCGCATTCGGGCAAGGCGCGCTTCCATGCGATCATCGACACCGACGGGGCGGCCGACGACCTGCGCACGCTCTGCATGCTGCTGGGCAACCGCGAGGTGGAGGTGCTCGCCGTCACCACCTCGGAAGGCGCCCTGCCTCCCGCCGAGTCGGCCGCGTCCGTGCGGGCGCTGCTCGACGGATTTTACCACGAGGGCGTCCCGGTCGGTGCGGGGCATCCGACCGGGACGGCCGCTCCGGTGTGGAGGACGCATTCCCGGCAGGTGGACTGGGGCGACACGCTCTCCGTCCGGACCGCCTTTCCCCCGGCGCAGGCGCTGATCGCCGAAACGCTCGAAGACGAGGAGGAGAAGGTCTTCTTCATCGCCCTCGGCGCGCTGACGAACGTCTGCGACGCACTGCGCGAAAATCCGGCCCTCGGCGACCGGATCGACCGGATCGTTTGGTACAACAACCAGGCGGAGCCGCTGGCCGGGGCCAACTTCGAAGCGGACAGCGTCGCGGCCCGCGCGGTGCTTGCGAGCGGCGTTCCCGTGGCGGTCGTGTCGGCGAACCCGGCGTGTCCGCTCGTCGTAACTCCCTCGCTGCTCGATTCGATAGCGGCCGTACCCACCGTCTATGCCCGGAAAATCGCCGATACCCACCGCGCGGCTCCGCTGGCGAAACTGGTCGATGCGGGGCATTTGCAGGCCTGGGACGATCTGGTTGCCGTCTGGCTGTTCGCACCGGAGCTGTTCGTGCCCCGGGAGGTGAGCGGCAGCGTGACGTCGTACAGCCTTCCGGACGAGGCCTCGGCCGGGCGGGCGCAGGCTGAAATCCTTGCCATCCTCCGCGGAAAGCCCGATACGGAGAGCCGGGTGTTCTACGGATTTCCGGTCCTGCACGAACTTTATGCCGCTGATGTCGTGCCGATGGTCGACGAGACGATCGCCCGCCACGGGCCGAGCGAGTGGCGGGCCGGGGTGCTGACCAACGAACTGCACGGACACCTGGGAATCTACGCCACCATCGGGGTCAAAATGGGAATCCGGGCCCGCGAATATTTCAACATCGGGGTCGACGACATCGAGGTGACGACTTATGCAGGGCACAATCCGCCGATCAGCTGCATGAACGACGGTTTGCAGGTCGGCACGGGAGCTTCGGTGGGGCACGGGCTGATTACCGTGGCGGAGACCGATGCGCCGCGTCCCGAAGCGCGTTTCAGCTTCAAGGGCAAAACGCTCCGGCTGGCCCTGAAACCCGAATACGCCCGGCGCATCCGCGACGACGTGCGGAGGGGAATCGAGCTTTACGGGGATCTGACCGAGCCGTACTGGCTCTATGTACGGGAACTGGCCCTACGATACTGGCGCGATTTCGACCGGCATGAAATCTTCGATATGTATGTCGAAGAGTAGCGCCGGCGGGCGGTTACTTATGGATGCAATCCAATGTCTTCACCGTGTCGTACTCCGCTTGCAGCTTGGCGGCGGCCGACGCATTGCATGCGCTGATTAACGGCTCGATCCGCTCGGTATCGGCTTCGGTCAGGGAGTATCGCTCCATGACCGATGGGCTTAATACGACGGGGCGGTTCCTGCGCATCCGCCGTTCGCAGAGCAGCTGCACCCGCCCGGCGTAAAGTTTCAGGATCGCATTGTCGTCGAGTTCTTCCACATAGGAGATTTTCAGCCCCGCGAACAGGATGTAGAAGTAATCTCCCGGGTGGAATGTCGCGGCGCTGTCGAGAAACTCCCGCAGGGTGAATGATTTGCGGTCGCACAACTCGTCGGTGTAGCCCGAATAGCGGACGATCGAGAACAGTGGCCTGGGCAGGCTGTCGCAAAGGGCATAGATGTAGTGGCGTTCGCGGTTCAGGCGGTCGAAGAATGCGGTGAGCGTGACGGTCTGCAATTCGAAGAGCGACTTGTCGCGCTCCAATTCCCAGTCCCGCTCTTCGTGGATCGGATAGGGTAGATCTGCTTTCGGCATGGCGGTAAAGTTTAGGTGGTTCGGTTGAAAAGGACGGCCGGGCACGGGTTTACCTGTTTGTCGCTGCCAGATTTCAGGAGCCTGCCCGCCGTCCTTATGGAGAACCCCGGCAAACGGTATGGCAATGCCCGGCGACCTTGGCCGCCGGACGATATATTCGCCTCAAAATAGATTCGCCGTGACATTCGACCGGGGTTGATGATTGTGTGTGAGTGCGCCCCGGAGAGAAATAAAAAAGGGGCGCATTTGCAGCTCCTCTGTATAGGTCTTGGGAACCTTAATTCGGCAGCTGTCCTGCGCCCTTGCCTGTCCCGCCCCTGAAGGGCAGGACATAACAAGGACTGACAACTATTATACCCGAATTAAACAACCTCCGAGGAGGCTCCCAAGTTTATACAGAGGTATAAAGAGTTGTTTACCCTTTATATGTTATGTCCGTCGGCTATGCCGAATCGTGATAATTCCTTGAAGTCTGCATGGTTCTTGCCTTTTCGGTTTGTTCCCGGACGGCCTCTGCCGCCCCCTCTACAACAAGCCTGCTTCAAGGAATCGTGAAACAAATATACGAATAAAAACGAAATAAGCGCAGTCTGTCTATGTATTTCCGGGAATTTCTTCATAAATTTGTGAGTATGAAGAACTCGATAAACTTCCTGCCCGAACGCAAGCGGAATGACCTGCGCGAACTTGTCGGCCTGATCCGCGACGAGGTGCGGGATGTCGTAATGATTATCCTTTACGGCAGTTATGCGAAGAATACCTATGTCGAATGCGACGAGCGCCGCGATTTCGGGGTGAAGACCTATTACATGAGCGACTATGACCTGCTGGTCGTTACGAAAAAACGGCTCGGAGTACGCGAGGGAACCGTGGCTACCCGCGTAAACGCCCGCTTCATGGATAGTAAGGACAACGAGTTCCAGACCCGCCCGCAGCTTATCAACGAGAGCGTTTCCAAACTGAACGACGCGCTTTCCGAGGGCCGCTATTTCTATGTCGAGATTCTGGCGCAGGGCATTATGCTCTACGATTCGGAAGAATATCGGTTGGCTACGCCGCGGGAGCTGGATTATGCCGAGATTAAAGAAATGGCAGAGGCGTATTATAAGGACAAATATTCTGACGCTGAAGATTTCTTATTTCATGCTAAAATCGCACAAGAAAGGGGAACCTATCAAATGTGTTCTTTCATGTTGCATCAGGCAACGGAGAACTTTATAAAGACGATTCCGCTGGTTTACGTGCTCTATGGCTATAAGGAACATGACCTTGAATTTCTGATCGAGAAATGCAAACCCTATACGCTGGACTTGGCAAAGGTGTTTCCGCGTGACACCGACGAAGAGGAACGCCTGTTCAAGCTTCTGCAACGCGCCTACATCGAAGCCCGCTACAACAAAAAGAACTTCGCCGTCACCCAGGCCGACATCGACGCCCTCATCCCCAGGATCGAACTATTGCGCGACATCGTGGAAAAGGTTTGCCGCGAACGGATTGACGAATATTCGCGGTTGGCGGAAAAATAATTCTGCGGCGGTCAAAGCGAGTGTAAGCCTGTTCGGCGGGTTAAGGTGCTGCAAAAGAGTGCGATGACCCATGAATGGCGGCCGGTTTCGGCTGGCTGAAGATTGGTCGCTCTGCGGTCTTGGAAAGCTGCTTTCCGTTGCTTTTCCCGGCTCGGGCCTAAAAACGAAAAAACCTTACATATCGCTGATACATAAGGTTTTTACGCTGTTTTGCAGTTTGTTGCAACTGCTTTCAAGGGTGGAAGATGGGGCTCGAACCCACGACCTTCGGAACCACAATCCGACGCTCTAACCGACTGAGCTACATCCACCGTGTGATACGAGTTCGTCGTATCGGGATGCAAATGTAATACGATTTTTCGGTCCGTGCAAAAAAAACGGCTGAAAAATCGTCCCGAAATGCGGGAAATGACAAAATGGCAGTCGCCTCTGCTCGTTTGTCACGCAAAATCTGCCAAAAACCGGTTGGCACATCTATTGATGGGATAGAGGTTGCGAAAGCGAATAAAACATATTATATCAAACAAATTTAAAACACAAAGCTATGAACGTAAAACCATTATCGGACCGCGTGCTGATTCTTCCGAATCCCGCGGAGGAGAAGACGGCCGGCGGATTGATCATCCCCGACACGGCAAAGGAGAAACCGCTGGCAGGCAAGGTCGTTGCAGTAGGCCCCGGAACGTCGGAGGTCAAGATGGAGGTCAAGGAGGGCGACCAGGTGCTCTACGGCAAGTATGCCGGCCAGGAGATCCAGGTCGACGGCGTGGACTACCTCATTATGAAACAGAACGATATTTTGGCAATCATCTAAATTCGATAAACAGTCATGGCAAAAGATATTAAATACAACGTAGAGGCGCGCGAACTGCTCAAGGAGGGTGTCGACGCGCTGTCGAACGCCGTTAAGGTAACGCTCGGTCCCAAAGGCCGCAACGTGATCATCGACAAGAAGTTCGGTGCTCCGCAGATCACCAAGGACGGTGTGACGGTGGCCAAGGAGGTGGAACTGGAGGACGCTTTCGCCAACATGGGCGCCCAGATGGTCCGCGAAGTCGCTTCGAAGACCAACGACGATGCGGGCGACGGTACGACCACCGCAACCGTGCTGGCGCAGTCGATCATCAGCGTCGGCCTGAAGAACGTGACGGCCGGGGCCAACCCGATGGACCTGAAGCGCGGTATCGACAAGGCCGTTACGACGGTCGTGGAGTCGCTCAAGAAGCAGAGCCAGGAAGTCGGTTCGGATTTCGCCAAGATCGAGCAGGTGGCCACCATTTCGGCCAACAACGACGAGACGATCGGTAAGCTGATCGCCGAGGCGATGGCCAAGGTCAACAACGAGGGCGTCATCACCGTCGAGGAGGCCAAGGGCACGGAGACTCACGTCGAGGTGGTCGAGGGCATGCAGTTCGACCGCGGTTACATTTCGGCCTACTTCATCACCGATACCGAGAAGATGGAGGCGCAGCTCGAAAAACCCTATATCCTGATCACGGACAAGAAGGTTTCGACGATGAAGGAGCTGATGGGCGTGCTGGAGCCGGTGGCCCAGAGCGGCCGTGCGCTGCTGATTATCGCCGAGGATGTCGACGGCGAAGCCCTTTCGGCGCTGGTTGTCAACAAACTCCGCGGCACGCTGAAGATCGCCGCCTGCAAGGCTCCGGGCTTCGGCGACCGTCGCAAGGAGATGCTCGAAGACATCGCCGTCCTGACGGGCGGAACCGTGATCTCGGCCGACAAGGGCATGAAGATCGAGGATACGACCCTGGAGATGCTGGGTTCGGCCGACAAGGTGACGCTCAACAAGGAGAACACCACCATCGTCGACGGCGCCGGCAAGAAGGAGGAGATCGCAGCCCGTGTGGCGCAGATTCGTGCCGGCATCGACAAGGCTACGTCGGATTATGACAAGGAGAAGCTGCAGGAGCGTCTGGCCAAGCTGGCCGGCGGCGTTGCCGTGCTCTACGTCGGAGCCGCTACGGAGGTCGAGATGAAGGAGAAGAAAGACCGTGTCGACGACGCGCTGGCCGCAACCCGTGCAGCCGTCGAGGAGGGTATCGTTCCGGGCGGCGGCGTGGCTTACATCCGTGCCACGGCGGCTCTCGAAGGCATGAAGGGCCAGAACGAGGATCAGACGACGGGTATTCAGATCGTGAAACGCGCCATCGAGGAGCCGCTCCGTCAGATCGTCGAGAACGCCGGCGGCGAAGGCTCGGTGGTCGTCAACAAGGTGAAGGAGGGCAAGGACGCCTTCGGTTACAACGCCCGCGACGACAAGTACGAGGACCTGCTGAAAGCCGGTATCATCGACCCGACGAAGGTGTCGCGCGTAGCGCTCGAGAACGCCGCGTCGATCGCCTCGATGTTCCTCACCACGGAGTGCGTGCTGGCCGAGAAGAAGTCCGACGCTCCCGCCATGCCGGCGATGCCCGCAGGCGGTATGGGCGGCATGATGTAGGCTTTCCCGTGATAACGGCACACCTGCCGAACATCATTCAAATCCCCGAACGGGACGTACTTCGAGTACTACCCGTCCGGGGATTTTTCGTGATGCCCGACATCTGCGCCGCTCTGACGGGAAAGCGTTCCTGCCCCGTTCTTCACGATGCACGGAACTCTCCGGCTTGAAATCAGAATCCGTCCGGGCCGGGTGGGATATCCGGCATTTTGCGCCGCTCCGGCAAAATACGGCCTGCATTCCGGACCGGACTTTGCATTTGCAGGGTCCGGTTTCGTTTTGCCGGCTGTTTTTCGTACCTTTGCGGCGGAAAAATCCACGTTATGAAAAAAGGTATTCTCTACGCCGTGCTGGCCTCGGTATTGTGGGCGATTGTCAATCCGTTCATCAAGCAGGGGCTGAGCTACGATTTCTCGCCGATGAATTTCGCGGGCCTGCGCTTCACCGTTGTCGGAATCATTCTCTTCGCCTACACCTGGCACCGCGGCATGTGGCGCGAGATCATGCAGCACCGGAGGCTTTTCGGCAACCTGATCCTGATCAATATGTTCATGGGCTATACGGCCTTCTATTTCGGTGTCGATTTCGTCAGCGGGGCCATCAGTTCGATCGTCATGGGACTCACGCCGCTGATCAATGTGCTGCTGGCGCACCTCGTGGCCAGCAACGACCGCCTGAACCGTTACAAGGTCGTGAGCCTTGCGGTGAGCCTCGCGGGACTGCTGCTGATCGTCGGCACGGGCAGCGACGGTGCGCCGCTCGATTGGCGCGGCATCGGGGGTATCGTCCTGCTGCTGGCCTGCATCCTGTTCCAGGGGTACTCCGCGATTTCGGTTTCGGAGGACAAGGGCAAGGTCGACCCGATCTTCCTGAATGCCGTGCAGATGTTCTTCGGCGGCCTGCTGATTTACGGCGTGGGCATCGCGGCGGAGGGTTTCCACCCCTTCTGGGCCAAGCCTGTCGGGTTCTATGCGAGTCTCGGCGTGCTGGTCTTCATTTCGGTCTTCGCCTTCAGTTTCTGGTTCATGGCCCTGCGCACCGAGGGTACGAAGGTCAGTGACATCAATATGTGCCGCCTGATCAATCCCGTCCTGGGGGCCGTGCTGAGCTGGGTCATGCTGCCCGGCGAATACCCCGATTTCAGCACCGTGGCGGGCATGGCGGTCATCGTCAGTTCGCTGGTCATCTACTTCAGGGGCGAGGCGATCGTCCGGCGGTGGCGGCTGCGCCGGCATTGACGCAAAACGGACCGTCCCTCGAAAGGAACGGTCCGTTTTTTTAGGCTGCGGCGTCCTTGCCGCTCGTGCGCTTCGAGAGCCATACGCCGAGCGTGATGGCCGGATTGATGTGGCAGCCCGAAATGCCGGTAAAAGTTGCGGGCGGCTCCGGGCGGACGGTGTTTACGGGAATTTACGGCATCCACTCCAGGATGCCGTCGACGGGGTTTGCCGCGCGCCACGCCTCGAATTCGGCATAGGTGCGCACGCCGTCGCGCAGGACCGCCTGATAGTATTCGATGCCCATGATTTTCACGGTTTCGGGCGTGTCGTATTTGATTTGCAGAATGGCTTGCCGCGTTTCGTCGGTCAGCACGGCGGCGATCCGGTCGGCCACGCGTTCGAAATAACCGTCCCAGGCCGAACCGCGGGGCATGTGGATCATGTCGATCTGCCAGAGCCGCTCGTCGGCGTCGGCATACCATGCGTGCCATTCGAGGCATTGGTCCTGTGCGTCGAGCAGGTTTCCGTACTCGATGCGGCGGATGCGGGGGTTTCCGGCCAGCCGGGCCATGGCGGCGAAACTGTCGGCCACGCGCAGCGGGGCGGAGTAGATGTGGAAGTCGATGTCGCGGTGCGTCATCAGCAGGCCCGTGCGGAGCGAGCCTACGAGGTTGGGTTCAGCGCCCACCGAGCGCCAGATGGCCTCCAGGTCGGTGTCGCGGATGATGTCGCGGGCGCGCTGCTGGTTGGCGGCCGCAATTTCGAGGATGTCGTTCATATTGCGCTTTTTGAGGGGTTATAACGGCAGGCGGAGCGGTCGGACCGCCCCGTCACGGATGTAACCGGTTGTACGGCTATTTGCCGAGCAGGATGCGGGCCTGGGCCACGGCGGCGTCGGTGATTTCCGAGCCGGAGAGCATCTTGGCGATCTCGATCACGCGCTCCTCGTCGCCGAGGCGCGTGATGTCGGTGCGTCCGCCGCGCTTGTAGACCACGAAATGCGCCGTGCCCTTCGAAGCGACCTGCGGCAGGTGGGTGATGTCCACCACCTGCATCGAGGCCGAGAGCGAGGCGATGATCTCGCCCATGGCGTCGGCGATGCGGCCCGAAACGCCCGTGTCGATCTCGTCGAAAATGATCGTCGGCAGCTGCATCCGCTCGGCCAGCAGGGCTTTCAGGGCCAGCATCACGCGCGAAAGCTCGCCGCCCGAGGCGATGCGCTCGACGGGCTGCGGCGTCATCCGCGGATTGGCCGTGAAGAGGAACTGCACGCTGTCGCGGCCCGTACGGCCCGGTTCCGCGAGGGGCGTCAGGGCGATGCGGAAAACCGTCTCGGGCATGCCAAGCCGGGCAAGGGTGGTGAGGATGTGTTTCTCGAATCCCGCCGCGGCCTTTTCGCGCGCCTTGTGCAGGCGGTCGGCCAGGGCAGCGACCTTTTCGGTGACTTCGCCGAGTGCGGCTTCCGCTTGGGCGATCTCCTCGTCGCTGTGGACGATGGCCGCGAGCTGTGCGGTGCAGCGGTCGCGCACGGCGATCAGTTCCGCTTCGTCCGCCGCGCGGTGTTTCTGTTGCAGGGCGATCAGCGTGTCGAGCCGTGCCGAGCATTTCGCCAGCCGCTCGGGGTCGGCGTCGAGCCGTTCGCATGCGGCGGCGGCCGAGCCGTTGATGTCCTTCAGCTCCTCCAGCACCGAGCGCAGTCGCCCGGCATATTCTCCGGCGGCGGGGTAGTGGCCGCGGATATGGTTGAGTTCGCTCTCCGAACTCTTGAGCTGTGCCAGCACCCCGGTTTCGTCGGCGTCGAAGGCATTGCGCAGCGTGGTCAGCACCTCGCCGATACGGTCGGCGTTTTCGAGCACCGCCAGCTCCTCCTCCAGTTCGGCCTGCTCTCCGGAGCGCAGGTTCGCGGCCGTGAGTTCTTCGGTCTGGAAGCGGAGCCACTCCTCGTCGCGGCGGCCGTTGGCGGCCGTTTCGCGCAGGGCCGTGAGACGGCGGCGCAGTTCGGTCAGGCGGGCATACTGCGCGGCGTACTGCGCCAGCAACTCCCCGTTCGCGGCCACGGTGTCCAGCGCCGAGGTCCGGAACTCCTCCGACGAGAGGATCAGGTTCTGGTGCTGCGAGTGGATGTCCAGCAGGCGTGCACCCAGTTCGCGAAGCTGCGCCAGCTGCACGGGCACGTCGTTGACGAAGGCGCGGCTCTTGCCCGCAGGGGTGATCATGCGCGTCAGGGTCGTTTCGGGGGCGTAGTCGAGGTCGTTTTCGTCGAAAAAACGCTCCAAGCCGCTCCCCGTGAGGTCGAAGGTCCCCTCCACCGTGCAGTTGCGCGCCGTGTCCTTCATGGCCGAACCGTCGTTCTTGGCCCCGAGCAGCAGGCCCAAAGCCCCGAGCAGGATGGATTTTCCGGCTCCGGTCTCACCCGTGATGATGTTCAGGTGCGGGTCCAGCTCCATTTCGAGCTTGTCGATGAGCGCGTAGTTTTCGACCGACAGACGGCGTAGCATGGCGGAATCAGTTTAGGATTTTTTCGATTTTGTCGGCGATGCGTTCGGCGACCTCCCGCTTCGACAGCAGGGGAAGCTCCTCGCGGCCCGCACGGTCGATGAAGGTCACCTTGTTCGTGTCGCCGCGGAATCCGGCTCCGGCGTCGCGCAGCGAGTTGAGGACGATGAAGTCGAAATTCTTCTTTTCGAGTTTGGCTTCGGCGTGCGCCTGTTCGTCGTGGGTTTCCAGGGCGAATCCCACCAGCAGGCGGCCGCCCTTGTGTGCCCCCAGTTCGGCGGCGATGTCGCGCGTGCGGCGCAGGGTGATGCACATCTCGCCGTCGCATTTCTTGATTTTGGTGTCCGAAACCCGGTCGGGGGTGTAGTCGGCCACGGCGGCGCACATCACGGCCCCGTCGGACCCTTCGAAAGCCCGGACCGCGGCGTCGTACATCTCGGCGGCCGAGAGCACGTCCACGCGCTCCACGCCCGCGGGCGTCGGCAACTCCGTGCGGCCCGTGACAAGCGTCACGCAGGCCCCTCTGTCGGCCAGCTCCCCGGCAATGGCATAGCCCATCTTGCCCGAGGAGTGGTTCGAGATGAACCGCACGGGGTCGATGGCTTCGATCGTGGCTCCTGCCGTGACGATCAGCCGTTTACCTTGCAGGTTCTTTTTTTTTTCACGGAGAAGACCGCCGACGAATGCGGCGATCGCATCGGGTTCGGCCATGCGGCCCTTGCCCTGAAGACCGCTGGCCAGTTCGCCTTCGCCCGGCTCGACGATGTGCACGCCGCGCCGGGCGAGTGTCCGGAGATTCTGCTGCGTGGCCTCGTGGGCGTACATGTCCAGGTCCATGGCGGGAGCCACGGCGACCGGGCAGCGGGCCGAGAGGTAGGTGGTCAGCAGCAGGTTGTCGGCGATGCCGGAGGCCATTTTGGCCAGGGTGTTTGCCGTGGCGGGGGCGATCAGGTAGCAGTCGGCCCACTCGCCCAATGACACGTGGGAGTTCCACGCGCCGTTTTCGGGATCGAAGAACTCCACCAGAATCGGGTTCTTCGAGAGCGTGGCCATCGTCAGGGGCGTGATGAACTGCTTGGCCAGCGGGGTCATCACCACGCGCACGTCGGCGCCGGCCGTCTTCAATAAACGACAAAGCACGGCAGCCTTGTAGGCCGCTATGCTGCCCGTGATACCCAACAGTATGTGGCGTCCCGCCAGCGGGGGACACGTGCCCGGGGATGCCATTGCGTACGGATTTTAGATCTCCTTCATCACGCCGTCCCTGCCCTCCTTGTAGACCAGTTCGTGGTCAAGGAACTCCTCGGTGGCGATGATCACCGGTTTGGGCAGGCGCTCGTAATAACGCGAAATCTCGATCTGCTCACGGTTCTCGAACGTCTCCTCCATGGTGTCGGTGGGCGACGAGAAATCGGCGAGCTTGCGGTTGAGTTCCGTCTTGAGTTCGGTCGAGATCTGGTTGGCGCGGCGGGCGATGATGTTGATGCTCTCGTAGACGTTGCCCGTCTCCCGGTCCAGATCCACCAGCTTGCGCGTGATGGTGTTGTTGGGAATGTTCTTCTTGATTTCCATCTTATATGTTGTTGTCTTTGTTATTGCGGTCGAGGTAGTCGCGCGCCTGCTGGGCCATGCGGTCGAGGCTCTTGATGTGCGCCGATTCGGGGAACTCCTCCTTGAACGAGAGGTAGGAGTCGAGCATCGACAGATAGCGGTCGGTCTGCTTCTCGGAGATCGAGTTGCTGGCCAGGCGGTAGCCCGAGTCGACGATCAGGTACATGATCTCTTCGCGGCGCTTGCTCTCGGGGTATTGTTTCAGCGCGTTCTTGAACGCCACGATCGCCGATTTGTACTTGCCTGTCTTATAATAGGTGTAGGCGTTCAGGTAGGCTTTCTCGTGGAGCCGTTCGGTCAGTTCGGTGTTGATCTTCCGGAAGTCCTCGACGCGGTCGCTCTGCGGATAGCGCGACATGAACTCGTTGATGGCGATCAGCGCGTGTCCGGTCATCGTCTGGTCGCGCGAGGGACCCGGCGAGAGGAAGTAGAAGCAGAGCGCGTACATGCCTTCGGCGTCCTCGATGAAGGCGCTGCGGCCGAATTTGCGGCGGAAGTCGTCCAGCAGGGTCGAAGCCGTGTCGAAATCGCGGTTCTTGTATTTGCAGCGGGCGTTGAAGAACGAGATGCTGTCTTCGCGCGACGTGCCCGTGTAGTAATGCTGCACGCCCTCGAAAAGGGTCGAGGCACGCTGCCATTTCTCCTTCTGGTAATACTCCAGCGCCTTGCTGTAAATCAGTTCGGGCTGCCCGCTTTTCAGAAGGGCGTTCATTCCGGAGCATCCTCCGAGGATGATCGCAACCGCCACTCCGCAAAGGGCGTATAAAAAAGTCTGCTTCATTTATGAATCTTTTACGGCGCTTTATCGCGCAAAGTTACGCATAAATTAACGATTTGCAAAAAAAAATATTGCTCGCGGAGGCCGCGAAGATGCGGTGCGGAGTGTTTTTTCCGGAGGCGCGTGAAAAAGCCCCTGCCGGGACAGGGGCTTGGCAGCGGGACGAGGGTGTCCTGATGACGTTTTGCGGTGAAGTCAACTGACTGATTTACGGTTGCTTGTGGGGCTGTTGGCGTGTCGGTGCGTTCCCGGCGCCCGGTGTCAGAAGAAAAATCCCAGGGACCCGCCGTAGACGATGTCGTGGGGTACTTTGACGCGTTGGGTGACCCCTTCGGAGGTGAAATTGTGCCATACGCGCGAACGCGGGTAGCCCGAAATGCGGAAGTCGATGAAAAATTTGTGGATGTTGAGGCCCAGTCCGCCCATGACGCCCACGTCGCCGTTGTTGAAGCGGACTTTGAGCAGCTGCGGGACGCTGCTCCGCTCGGATTCCGTGACGCGGAACAGCGCGCCGCCGAACAGGCGCAGCACGCCGAACTGGAAGCCCAGCTGGACGGGGATTTCGAACCGCTCGGTGCGCAGCGTGATGCGGCGGCTTCCGGAGTTCTCGGCCAGCACGTTGTAATTGACGAAGGCGTAGTTCAGCTCCGACTGCAGGTGGAGGTGCTTCGAAAGGTTGAGCCGCAGGACGAACCCCACGTCGTAACCGGCCCGGACGGAACCGGGCGTGAAGCGGGTGTCGCCGATGCGGGTCGGGACGAACGAATAGTCGGCGAAGTTGACGCCGCCGCGTACGCCGACCATCAGGCGTTGGGCGGAGGCCGCGCCGGAGAAGACGAGCGCAGCGAGGAGGGTGAAGACCAGGTGTTTCATAAGACGTTGATGTTTAGGACGGGATCACATCAGGGGTGACACGAGCCGGAGCACGTCGCCCAGCGTCCGGCGCCACAGCGGCGGCCTCCATTCGGCACGCGTGATGCGTCGGCACGAGGCGAGGTCGTCGTCGAAGGTCGCCGCCAGCTGCCGGACCGTCTCGCGGCCGCGGATGAAGGCCGTGACTTCGAGGTTGTCCGCCAGGCTGCGGTAGTCCATGTTCGCGGTTCCGACCGACGCCAGCGTGTCGTCGACGATCACCAGTTTGGCGTGCAGGAATCCGTTGTCGTAGCGGTAGAGTTCGACTCCGGCGTCGAGCAGGTCCGCGACATAGGAGTCGGACACGAGGTCCGAGAACGGCGAGTCGCTGCACGTCGGGATCATCACTTCGACCCGGATGCCGCCCCGCGCCGCCAGCCGCAGCGCGTCGAGGATCAGCGTCGGGGGCAGGAAGTAGGGTGAGCAGATGCGCACCCGCTGCCTGGCCCGGACGACGGCCGCTGCGAAAGCCTCGGCGATGGTCAGCCGCGAGGGGCCCTCTTCGGACCAGGCCAGCTGGATCGGCAGGCGCTGCCGGATGCCGTGCGGGGCGACGTAACGGCGCAGGTCGAGACATTCGTCCGTGACCCGCGCCCAGTCGGCGATGAAGAGCCGCTGCAAGTCCTTCACGGCGTCGCCTTCGATGCGGAGGTGCTCGTCGCGCCACTTGCCCATGTAATCTCCGTCGAGGTAGTATTTCGCAATATTTATGCCACCCAGAAAGGCGACGCGGCCGTCCGTAACGACTATTTTCCGGTGGTTGCGGCGCGAGACGCGCGTGGTGAACCACGGGAAGCGCACCGGCTCGAAGGCGGCCGTGCGGACCCCGGCGTCGTGCATGCGGCGCAATGTCGTGCGGCTCAGCCGCCACGAGCCTACGGCGTCGTAGATGACGCGCACTTCCAGCCCGGCGCGGGCCTTGCGGATCAGGATTTCGGCGATGGTGCGCCCGATGCGGTCGTCGCGGATGATGTAGTATTCCATGTGGATCGAGCGGACGGCGTGTTGCAGGGCGGTGATCAGCGCCGTGAAGGCGTTGCTGCCGTTGTGCAGCAGGCTGACGCTGTTGCGGGGCGCGGGACGGGTTCCGCAGCCGCGGGCGACGATCTGTTCCACGATGTCTCCCCGGCAGTCGCAAGGCTCTGCCGCCGGGGCCGCACGGCGGTATCCGGCCAGCACGTAAAGCAGCGTGCCGGCGACGGGAAGCAGGAAGACCAGCGCCAGCCAGGCGGCCGCCGAGGCCGGTATCCGTTGGCGGCGCGTGATGACGAGGGCCGCGCCGAGCGTCCACAGCAGATGAAGCGTAAGGGCGATGTACATACCCCGCACGCCGGGCACGATCCGTGCCACGGAACGCGAAAAAAGATTTGGAAATATGGATTTTACTTCCTATCTTTGTCTATGCAATAGCAACGGGGTTCTGACCTTTTCGGGTCAGGATTCTTATTTTTTACGTTTTATTCGGTTTTTGGAATTTCCGGCTTCCGGCGGGAGATTCCGGAGAGTTATTGAATTATGGCACAAGAGATTATTTACCTGACAGCGGAGGGCTACAAGAAAATCAAGGACGAGCTCGAACACATGCGTTCCGTCGAGCGTCCGGCGATTTCGGCGGCGATCGCCGAAGCGCGTGACAAGGGCGACCTTTCGGAGAATGCGGAGTACGATGCCGCCCGTGAGGCGCAGGGGCTGCTGGAAATGCGTATCGCCAAACTGGAGGATACGATGGCCAACGCCCGCGTGATCGACGAGTCGAAGATCGACAAGAGCAAGGTGCAGATTTTGAGTAAGGTGACGCTTCTGAACCACAACAACCAGAAGCAGATGACCTACACGATCGTCGCCGAGCACGAGGCGAACCTGCGCGAAGGCAAGCTGGCGATCGGCACGCCCATCGCCAAGGCGCTGCTGGGCCGCAAGAAGGGCGACCGCGTGGACGTGGAGGTTCCGGCCGGCACGATCCATTTCGAGATCCTCGACATCAGCATTTAAGCCGCCCGGCTTTTTCCGGGGGCGTCCGCTTCCCCCGGGGGTTGCCGGACAGGACATACATCCTCATTTGTAGGTATTTTTGCAGGGACCGTTTGCCGCGGTCCCTTTTTTTCGTATCTTCGCAACCGTGAAGAAAGCGCAACATTTTCTCAAACAATGTTATGCAGCGTTCCTGCTGACCGTTCTGCTCGCGGCCTACGCGGGGCAGAAGGTGCATATCTACCTGGAGGACCACGCCCATTTCGCGGCTTTCAGCGGCGACCTGGTCCCCGATAACGGCGCTGTCGAGCGGGTCGTCGAGTTCTGCATCATCGACGATTTCTATTTCTTCCCCTACCTGGCCGAAATCCAGCCCCCGCACGAATTCTACGCCGAGGTGCTGGCCGTGCTGCTGCCCGAAGCCACGCGCTGCAAATGCGCGGCCGAGGTTTCGCTCTTCTCCCTGCGGGCGCCTCCGGCGGTGTGATCCCGTTTTTCGGCATGCCGGACCGGTTTTCCAAGGCAAAATCCGGCCGCATGCGGCAAGCCTTTTCCGCATACAGAAGCGGAGTCACTCACATTTTATGTAATTTTCGTATGAAGCGATATATCCTGTCGGCACTCTTTCTCGTGTGCCTGCACGTCTGTGGAGCGTATGGCTCCGAAGCGCCGCGCAAAAGCACGGACGCGAACCTTTTCGGCCACGTCGTGGACCGTGAAACCCGTGAACACATTCCCTACGCCTCGGTGGCTGTCGTCGGTACGGCTTTCGGCACGACGACCGACGCCTCGGGGCACTATTTCCTGAAAAACCTTCCCGAGGGCGAGCTGACGCTCGAAGTCCGCGCGCTGGGCTACGCTGCCGGACGGATGACCGTCGCGCTCGAACGGGGCGAGACCCGGGAACTCAACTTCGAGGTGGCGCAGAGCGGCATTTCGATGGACGAAGTGGTCGTCTCGGCCAGCCGCTCGGAGACGCTGCGGCGCGAAGCTCCGGCGCTGGTGAGCGTACTGGACGCCGGCCTGTTCGAGCGGGCCAACGCCTCGTGCCTGGCCCAGGGCCTCTCGTTCCAGCCCGGCGTGCGCGTCGAGGACGACTGCCAGAACTGCGGCTTCACGCAGGTCCGCATCAACGGTCTCGACGGCCATTATTCGCAGATTCTGGTCGACTCGCACCCGGTTTTCTCGTCCCTGACGGGCGTCTACGGACTGGAGCAGATTCCGGCCAACATGATCGAGCGGGTTGAGGTGCTGCGCGGCGGCGGGTCGGCGCTCTTCGGGTCGTCGGCCATCGGCGGCACGATTAACATTATCACCAAGGAGCCGACGCGCAGTTCGGCCCAGCTGTCGCACACGCTGACTTCGGTCGGGGTCAGCAACTCCTACGACAACAACACGATGCTCAATGCTTCGATCGTCTCCGAGAGCGGCCGCGCGGGCATCAGCGTCTTCGGCCAGAGCCGCCACCGTTCGGGCTACGACCACGACGGCGACGGATTCACCGAGCTGCCCGTCATCAGCAGCCAGTCCGTGGGCATGCGCTCGTTCTTCCGCACGGGAGCCTATTCGCGCATCACGGCGCAGTACCACCACATCGACGAATACCGCCGGGGCGGCGACCTGCTGAAGCAGCCTCCCCACGAAGCCTTCGTCGCCGAGCAGACCGACCATGCCATCGACGGCGGAAGCCTTTCGTTCGACATCTCGTCGGCCGACCGCAGCAACCGCTTCAATGCCTACGCCTCGTTCCAGAACACGGCCCGCAAGAGTTATTACGGCAGCAAACAGGACCTCGACGCCTACGGCACGACGCACGATCTGACCCTCGCTGCGGGCATGCAGTATGTCCATGCCTTCCGCAAACTGCTCTTCATGCCTTCGGAACTGACGCTCGGCACGGAGTACAGCTACGACGATCTTTCGGACCGTTCGGTCGGCTACGACATCCGCACCGACCAGACGGTGCACATTGTCGGGACCTATCTCCAGAACGAATGGAAGACCCGGAAATGGTCGCTGCTCATTGGCGGCCGTCTCGACAAGCACAACCTCGTGGACCATGCGATCTTCAGCCCCCGGGCCAATGTCCGTTTCAATCCTTCGGAGTCGGTGAACCTGCGCGTGAGCTATGCCGGGGGTTACCGTGCCCCGCAGGCTTTCGACGAGGACATGCACATCGCCATCGTGGGCGGCGAGCGGGTCCGCATCCGGCTCTCCGACGACCTCAAGGAGGAGCGTTCGCACAGCGTGAGCCTTTCGGCCGACCTTTACCACTCCTTCGGAAGCGTGCAGACCAACCTGCTCGTCGAGGGATTCTATACCAAGCTCGACGACGTGTTCGCTCTGCGCGACATCGAGGATACGGCCGACGGCGGCAAGCTCAAGGAACGCTACAACGGTTCGGGCGCCACGGTGCGCGGTCTGAACGCCGAAGGCCGGGCGGTTTTCACCCGCTGGTTCGAACTGCAGGCGGGCGTGACGTGGCAGCGGAGCCGCTATGCCGAGCCTGAATACTGGAGCGAGGACAAAACGGTGCCGCCCGTGCGCCGGATGTTCCGCACGCCCGACATTTACGGTTATTTCACGGCGTCGCTGAAGCCCCTGCGCAATTTCGCAGCCGACGTGACGGGAACATGCACGGGCGGGATGCTCGTGCAGCACATGGCCGGGTCGGGCGTGGAGCGGGACGTGGCCGTCACGACGCCTGCGTTCTGCGACGTGAACCTGCGTCTGGCCTACGACCTGCGGGTCTACAAGGAGATCACCCTCCAGTTTTACGGCGGCGTGCAGAACCTGTTCAACGCTTACCAGAAGGATTTCGACAAGGGCGTGGACCGCGACTCGGGCTACATCTACGGGCCTTCGATGCCCCGCAGCTGGTTCATCGGCGCGAAGGTCAGCTTCTGACCCTCCTTTCCGGGTACGAAAAAGCCGCTCCGAATCGCTCGGAGCGGCTTTTTGTAACGGGTTCCTTGGGTTTTGCAGGACGGGCTTTCCGTTTTCCGGTCTGCCTGTCTCTGCCCCCCCCCTTCCCGGTTTAGAGCGCCTTGATCTCGTGCAGGACGTTGTTCGTCTTGCGGACGGCCTCGGCCGAAGCGGCGAACTTCTCGGCCTCTTCCTTCGTGAGGTCGATCTTCACGATCTTCTCGATGCCCTTGCGGCCGATGATCGCGGGAACGCCGATGCAGATGTCCTTCTGGCCGTACTCGCCGTCGAGGTAGCAGCAGCAGGGGACCATCTTCTTCTGGTCGTTGAGAATGGCCTCGACCATCATCGCTGCGCCTGCGCCGGGAGCGTACCATGCCGAAGTGCCGATGAGTTTGGTCAGCGTGGCTCCGCCGACCATCGTGTTGGCGACGGCCTCTTCGAGCTTTTTCTTCGAAGCGAACTGCGAAACGGGGACGCCGTTGACCGTAGCTTTCGACACGAGCGGAATCATCGTCGTGTCGCCGTGGCCGCCGATGACCATGCCGTCGACGTTGTTGATGTTAGCGCCCGTGGCCTTGGCCAGGTAGCACTTGAAACGTGCCGAGTCCAATGCGCCGCCCATGCCGATGATGCGGTTCTTCGGGAGTCCCGAAGCCTTCAGGGCCAAGTAGGTCAGCGTGTCCATCGGGTTGGCCACCACGATGATGATGGCGCGGGGCGAGTACTTGATGACGTTCTCGATCACGCCCTTCATGATGCCGGCGTTCGTGCCGATCAGCTCCTCGCGGGTCATGCCCGGCTTGCGGGGAATGCCCGAGGTGATGACCACCACGTCCGAATTGGCCGTCGTCTTGTAGTCGTTGGTTGCGCCTACGACCTTCGTGTCGAAATCCATCAGCGTCGAGCACTGGTACATGTCCAGCATCTTGCCTTCCGAGAGACCCTCCTTGATGTCGATGAGGACCACTTCGCTCGCCACCTCGCGGCAAGCCATCACGTTTGCACAGGTTGCACCTACGGCGCCTGCACCTACGACAGTAACTTTTGACATAATGTTTGTTTTTATTAAATATGTTTGTTCTTTTTTAATCCCGCTCTCTGAAATCCTTGCCGCCTTGTCGCCGCCTTTGGCGTCGTTTGCAAGTCTGACCCCACCCCAAACCCCTCCCTCGGGAGGGGCTTATCGCATGCGACCGGAATTTCAGTCCGAAAACCATCCGCCTTGGCGGGGACTTTATCCGAAGGGCTTCCTATCCGATCAGTTTCTCGTAGTCAGCGGCGGAGAGCAGGGCGTCGTATTCGGCCGGATCCGACATTTTGACCTTCACGAGCCAGCCTTCGCCGTAGGCGTCGCGGTTGACGACGGCGGGATCGGCGTCCACAGCCTCGTTGAATTCCACGATCTCACCGCCCACCGGAAGGAACGCGTCGCTCACGGTCTTCACGGCCTCGATCGAGCCGAAAACCTCGCCTGCGGCGAGCGTTTCGCCCACGGTCGGAACATCGACGAAAACGATGTCGCCCAACTGGCTCTGGGCAAAGTCGGTAATGCCGATAACGGCCGTGTCACCCTCGATGCGGCACCACTCGTGGTCGCTGGAGTATTTCAGATTTGCAGGTACGTTCATAATATCCTTAAAATTTGATTTGAATTAGGCTGTTTTACGATGCAAATATAACTGTTATTTCTGTAACAGCAAAAGACTTTCACACTATTTTGCCATATATTTTTTCCTGCGGCAGATTTTGAATTATCGTTGTAATTGACTATATTTGAAACATATCGTTGGTTGCTTATAAAGCCGAACTTTTTACCCGCTACATTATTGCTGATCCTGACCGTTTCCTGTGTCCTGTTTTCCTGCTCGGAGAGATTGCAGGTTTCCGGAACGACATCGCCCGACAAGCGGTTGTCGCACGGGTTCGGCCAAGGGCTTCTACACGGGCGATCATACCACCCGTGGAGATTGTGGGAAAAAGGGTAATCGTGGTCAATGTCAAAGAGTTGTTGAATGAGATTATCCCGCCGATTGAGCCTCCGTTGGAAGGCATTGGCGGTGGCGATGATGGTAGCGGTAACATTGGCGGCAGCGGCGGCAGAAATTCTGATTCGGGAGGAGATTCCGGTGCGGCTTATCCGAACAATACCAAGATAACGATGGATGAGCCGGAAGTCAGAGCGGCACTCGATTCCTTATATAACGATTGTATGGGACAGTTGCTGATCAATGCCATCGGAGTGCCGGTTTCTATTACGTCCGGATATTTCGGAGGATCTTCGGCACATGCTGTCGCCTATAATCTTCCTACTGGTTGGTTAATTACTAATTATGAGGTGGAAATAGGGGCCCGACTTGATCCCATATCGGTTATGGAAGAACTGATGCATATTTACCAAGGATTGGGTACGGTAGGTTTCGGGGATATGGCTCTGAACAACGAGGTCGAAGCCAAACTTGCATGGTACATGTATGTGAAAAGAACAGGGAGTAAAATAAGTGTTGGAAGTGCACTCGGAGGTAGGAACGGTGTATTCTACTTTGATCGTATGAAGGATTTTGTGCTCAATAATGATCTGGAGAATCCTGCATTTTTTGAAGCCTATGAAAGTGCCGTCGGAGAATTGCGGAAATTTGGGGCATATAAGAATGAAGACCATTATCCGTTCGATCCGGGTAAAATAAATGTAGAAAACTTATTGGAATTATTGAAGGATTGTATAAATAAATAGGATGATGAAAAATTATATCTTGCTGTTGGCATTGACCTTTGCGACCGGAGCTTATTGTGGAACCCCATATCAAGACGGCTCTACTGTTACTGCGAATGGAATAACCTTTAAAGTTGAAAATGATAAATTTGGCTTTGCTTTGTCAAATACAGCCAATATTTATAGTCACGAATCTAACTGGCGCTATAAAGATGGTCGAAAACTGGAGACGGAAGACGAATATGCTGTTATAGACGGCACTATGAAGCCGGGGGGGGCGAAAACCTGGCATTCCGCAAGTCTTTTTTGGACGCGGATATCGAGTCCTTGCGTTCTTATAAGCACAGCCCCATGACGATTTTCTATGTGGTCGGTCCCGACGGCGATACGCTGGAAGTTACATTTATCATGGATGCTGTTCCGGAACTTCTGTCTCTGCCTCCGGAAACCTTTGCGCTGTTGGAGCAGAATCTGAAAAAATACGTGAAATGGGAGGTCAACGTGTATGGGCAACAGCTTGAATTTATGCAAGCTATAAGTCCTGTGCACTTCCAAAAAGTTCCGCTCAATAGCGAGGTTCCCCAAAGAAATCCGGATATTTCGTTTGATTCTGATTTGGAGCTTGAAATTGAGGGAAATTAGTTTGGCTGGATCGAATGAACTGTTTTGAAGTCGATAAATCAGGTGCTTATAGTAATTAAGTAAGTTCCTGCCGTAAATTACTGTGTTTTTCAATCACGAATTCGATCTCCTTGAACAGATATTCCCGGAGCGTGCCGTCGGCGTGCCGCAGCAGCAGTTCGCCCGTGGGGCGCACGCCCTCGATTGCGGCCTCGGTCGGCGTGCCGTCGGGGTAGCGGAACGTATGCCGTTTGCCCAGCCGGTACATCCGTTCGCGGTAGTCGCGCTGGAGGGTTTCCCGTTCGCCCAGCTCGAGCTGGGCGTAGCGGATGCCGATGTGGCGGCGGAAGGCTTCGAGCACCTCGCCGCGGTCGAACGTGCGTCCCGCGACCATGGCCATCGACACGGGGTTCGGAAGCGCGGGGTCGAACTCCGTCTGGTTGACGTTGATGCCGACTCCGACGATCGTGCGGGCGAGCGTCCGGCCGGAGTAGCTGTGCTCGATCAGGATGCCGACCAGCTTTTTGTCCCCGGCATAGATGTCGTTGGTCCACTTGATGCGCGCCGCGATGCCGAACTGCGCGAAGGTGTCGGTGAGGGCGAGGGCCACGGCTTCGTTGAGCAGGAACTGTTCGCCGGCGGGCAGGAACCGGGGTTCGAGCACCAGCGAGAAGGTGAGGTTCAGCCCCTCGGCGCTCGACCATCTGTGGCCCCGCTGGCCGCGGCCGGCGGTCTGCCGCTCGGCCCAGACGATGTCGCCGTGGCGGTATTTCGCGTCGCGGGCGTCGTCGTTGGTCGAGGTGGTTTCTTCGATGCGGTAGATCATCCCTATACCGATACGCCGAAGTCGCGCAGGGCGTCGTTCAGCGAGGTTTTCTTGTCGGTGGACTCTTTGCGCCGGCCGATGATCAGCGCGCACGTGACGCTGTATTCGCCTGCCGGGAACTGTTTGCGGTAGCTCCCCGGGACCACCACCGAGCGGGGCGGCACGTAACCCTTGTAGGTGACGGGCTCGGGTCCAGTGACGTCGATGATGTGCGTCGAGCCGGTGATCACGGTGTTCGAGCCGAGCACCGCTTCGCGGCAGACGTGCGCACCCTCGACCACGATGCAGCGCGAGCCGATGAAACAGCTGTCCTCGATGATCACGGGCGCGGCCTGCACGGGTTCGAGCACGCCGCCGATGCCCACGCCGCCCGAGAGGTGGACGTGTTTGCCGATCTGGGCGCAGGAACCCACCGTGGCCCACGTGTCGACCATCGTGCCGGTATCGACGTAGGCGCCGATGTTCACGTACGAGGGCATCAGGATGGCTCCCGGGGCGATGTAGGCGCCGTAGCGCGCCACGGCCTGGGGCACGACGCGCACGCCCAGCTCCTCGTAGCCGTGCTTGAGTTCCATCTTGTCGTACCATTCCAGCTCCCCGGCCTCCATCTTGCGCATGGGCTGGATCGGGAAGTAGAGGATCACGGCTTTCTTGACCCACTCGTTGACTTTCCACTCGCTTTTGGCCGGGTCGACGGGTTCCGCCGTGCGGAGTTCGCCCTTGTCCACCAGTCCGACGACCTGCCGTACGGCCTGCTGCGTGGCGGGGTCCTGGAGCAGCGCGCGGTCGTCCCACGCCTGCTCGATTATCGTTTTGAGTTCGTTGTACATAGTCTGTTGTTTTCGATAGGCAAAATTACTGAAAATATCGAATTTTTCATAACTTTGTCCCGATCATTACCCAAACGGTTCAATTATGAAGCATTTTTCCTACAAAGTCGCCGTCCTGCTCGGAGCAGCGGCGGTGGCGGCAAGTTGCGGCAACATGAAACAGATAAAGCATCAGCCTTACCCCGAGACCGGGCGCGGCGACGTGGTTGACAACTATTTCGGCACGGAGGTTCCCGACCCCTACCGCTGGCTCGAGGATGACAATTCCGAGGCCACGGCCGCATGGGTCGCCGCCGAGAACGCCGTGACGCAGGACTACCTTTCGCAAATTCCGTTCCGCGGAGCCATTCGCGAGCGGCTGACCGAGTTGTGGAACTACGCCAAGGAGAGCGCCCCGCGCAGGCACGGCGACTGGTGGTACTATACCTATAACGACGGTCTGCAGAATCAGTCGGTGATCTACCGCACGAAGAATCCGGGTGAGGCCGGCGAGGTGTTCCTCGATCCCAATAAGCTTTCCGACGACGGTACGGTGGCCCTGGCCGCCATGTCGTTTTCGAAAGACGGCCGCTGGTTCGCCTATTCGGCCGCCGCGTCGGGTTCGGACTGGGTCGTGATCCGTGTGATGGACACCGCCGACAAGTCGCTCGCTGCCGACAAGATCGAGTGGGTGAAATTCTCGGGTGCACGGTGGGCGCCCGATTCCAAGGGGTTCTATTACAGCGCTTACGACGCTCCGAAACAAAACGCCTACTCTTCCAAGAACGAGTTCCAGAAGGTTTATTACCACGCGCTGGGGACGCCCCAGTCGGCCGACAAGCTCGTCTACGAGGACCGGGAGCACCCGCTGCGCTACTTCTCGGCATGGCCTTCGGAAGACGGCAAATGGCTCTTCGTCGTGGCGTCGGAGGGTACGTCGGGAACGGAGGTTCTTTATAAGAGGGTATCGGACCCGAAATTCCGCGTTCTGCTGCCGGGCTTCGAGGCGGATTATTCGCCCGTCGACTGCAAGGACGACCGGCTCTACTACGTGACCAACAAGGACGCGTCGAACTACGCGCTGATGAAGGTCGATCTGAACCGTCCCGGGATGATCGAAACGGTGATTCCCGAGAGTGAAAAGAACCTGCTCGAAGACGTCGGCACGGGAGGCGGTTATCTGTTCGCCTCTTATCTGGAGAATGCGCAGAACCGGGTCCGCCAGTACACCTACGACGGCAAACCGGTGCGGACGGTCGACCTGCCCGCCATCGGTACGGTCGGCGGTTTCGGCGGCAAGGACGAGGATACGGAATTCTACTATACGCTGGCCAACTACACGGCGCCCGCCACGATCTACAAATACGACATCGCTTCGGGCGAATCGAAGCTCTATAAAGCTCCGGAGGTGAATTTCGATCCTTCGCTGTTTGTCACCGAGCAGGTGTTCTACACCTCGAAGGACGGTACGAAGGTCCCGATGTTCATCACCCGGCGCAAGGACATGAAACGCGACGGCAAGAATCCCTGCCTGCTCTATGCCTACGGCGGTTTCCAGATCAACCTCACGCCCGGTTTCAACCCCTCGGCGCTGATGTTCGTCGAGCAGGGCGGCGTCTACTGCGTGGCCAACCTGCGCGGCGGCTCGGAGTATGGCGAGGAGTGGCACAAGGCCGGCATGCTCGAAAACAAGCAGAACGTCTTCGACGACTTCATCGCCGCCGCCGAGTACCTGATCGCCGAGAAATACACGTCGACGGACAAGCTGGCCATCCACGGCGGCTCGAACGGCGGCCTGCTGGTCGGCGCCTGCGAGGTGCAGCGCCCGGACCTCTACGCCGTGTGCCTCCCGGCCGTGGGCGTGATGGACATGCTCCGCTACCATAAATTCACCATCGGCTGGGGCTGGGCCGTGGAGTACGGTTCGTCGGAGAATGAGGAGCAGTTTTCGTATATTTACAAGTACTCTCCGCTCCATAACATAAAGGAGGGTGTGAAATACCCCGCGACGCTGGTGACTACCGCGGACCACGACGACCGTGTCGTTCCGGCCCACTCGTTCAAGTTCGCGGCCACGATGCAGCACGCCCAGGCGGGCGACGCTCCGATCCTGATCCGCATCGATTCGAAGGCGGGCCACGGAGCCGGCAAACCCACCTCGAAGCGCATCGACGAGGCGGCCGACATGTACGCGTTCCTGTTCCAGAACATCGGCGTGCCGTATCGGGAAATTGAGAATTAGAAAACGGGCATTCAAAGCTGGAAAGCTGAAAAGTTGGAAGTGGAGAGTTGAACGTTTTTTGTCATCGTGCATTCTGAATTCTGCATTCTGAACGTCGTCCGGCGGTTGGTTGCCTCCGGACGGCAAGGAAGGTTAGTTAGGTTAAAAAGAGAGATACCATGAAAGTCTACAAATTCGGAGGCGCGTCGGTGCGGAATGCCGACGGCGTGAGGAATCTGCGCAAGATCATCGACGACGAGCAGAACCTGTTCATCATCGTTTCGGCGATGGGTAAAACGACCAATGCCCTGGAAAAGGTGTTCGAAGGGCTTCAGAAAGGCGATAAACAGCTCTCCCTGGAGCATGTCGAGTCGCTGCGGAAGTACCATGCGGAGATCATCGACGAACTGTGGCACGAGCCGAAACGGCTGCCGGCGGTCGACGCGCTGTTCGACGAACTGGAAAAGGTCGCCGTGGAAACCGTCTATAAACCGGACGATGCCGAGTTGTGGTACGACACGATCGTGGCTTTCGGCGAGCTGGTATCGACGACGATTATCTCCGAGTACCTGAACTACGCCGGGGTGTCGAACCGCTGGATCGACATGCGCCGCTGTTTTCTCACCGAGCAGCGCCACAAGGATGCCGGGGTGGACATCGAGGCTTCGACTCCGCTGCTGAAAAATGCGCTGGGCAAATGCGTCGAGAACATTTTCATCGGGCAGGGCTTCATCGGCGGCGCACCCGACGGCACGACCACGACCCTGGGGCGCGAAGGCTCGGACTACTCGGCGGCCGTGGTGGCCAACATTCTCGACGCCGAGTCGATGTCGGTGTGGAAGGACGTGGACGGTGTGATGAACGCCGACCCGAAAGCGTTCCCCGACGCCGTGCAGATCGCCGAGCTGAACTACCTCGACACCATCGAACTGGCTTACAGCGGCGCGCAGATCATCCACCCGAAGACGATCAAGCCGCTCCAGAACAAGAATATTCCGCTTTACGTGCGTCCCTTCGGCGACAAGCGCAAGCCCGGCACGGTGATCCGCGGCATGTCGGCCCCGGTCGACGTGCCCATCCTGATCCTCAAGAAGGACCAGGTACTGCTGACCATCCGGTCGCGGGACTTCTCCTTCGTGCTGGAAGAGAAGTTCGCCACGATCTTCTCGCTGCTGGAGCGTTTCCGCATCAAGGCCAACCTGATTCACAACTCGGCCGTGAACCTGAGCCTGTGCGTCGACAACTCGTGGCATATCGACGAGGCCATCGAGGCGTTGCGCGAGGCGGGATTCGACGTGATGAAGGCCGAGAACATGGAACTGCTGACCGTGCGCGGCTATACCGACGAACTGTGGCGGCGTTACGCCCGCGGTCCGCAGGTTTTCGTGCGGCAGGCCACGCAGTCCACCGTGCGCGTGGTCCGCAAACGGGAACAGTAGAGCAATTCAGAATTCAGAATTGCGCATTTACCCCTGCTGTCCGGAGCGGAGTTTGTGGATAATGCCGATCATCGACGTGTCCCGGATTTCGCCGCTGCGCTTCATGTTCCAGATCGTGCGGGCGATGTACCGCTCGATGTCGCGTTCCAGCCGTTTGTAAAGCGGGCTTTTGGTGTAGTTCTCGTTGTCGAGCAGCACGTCGCGGATCGAGCGCAGCGAGTTGGTGTAGTTCGACATTTCGTTCTTGAGCGCCACGCCCTGTTTCTTCGAGGCGGTGATCTTGGCGATCGACATGGCCCGCAGTTTCTCGCACACGGTGTTGAGCACGATCAGCACCACGTTGTCCATCAGCGTGTGGCCGTGCATGAACAGATAGGCGTTTTCGGGCGTCAGGCCGCGCTCGCGGAGCTGCGCCTCGAACTCCTTCATCGGCTCCGTCATCCGCGGATTGCGCTGGCGGAGCAGGTTCTCGCGCTTCGAGACGTTGCGCCGCAGCCACTCGATCGTCTTCGCGCCGTTGTCCTCGATGTCGAGGTAGCCGATGCGCACCGACTGCTTGAAGTCGATCAGCGGAAAGACGTTCTCCGTGGCCAGCTGCGCCGAGTAGGCGTACCAGAGGAACAGCGGGTAGATCGTGCACGAATATTCGTGCATGAACTTCACGAAGTCGAAGATGCGCGTGTCGTTCTTGGTGGCCTTGACGCAGACGTTGTGCAGCGAGGGTGCGTAGCAGAGGTAGTTCTCGGTGGCGTAGGCGTAGGTGTGGAACATGAATTTCGCCCCGGTGACCTCCTTCGACTGGGACGTGCGCCCGGCGAAGAGGTAGTCGAAATCGGAGTCGACGCAGAGGAGCAGCTCCTCCGACGACCGGGGGATCATGCCCAGGAGCACCTTCTTGCCCTTGGGCAGGTCGCCGCGGTCGGGGACCGAGATTTCGAAACGCAGGTAGGGATTCTGGAAATGGTCGAAGATGCCGCGCCAGAAGGCCACGTCTTCGTAGCCTTCGACATAGACCTTCACCAGCCGCTGGTCGGGGTTGGCCGGCAGCGGTTTGGGCAGCTCGTCGAGCGTCATCGGACGCGTGAAGGGGTTGAGCTTGCGCAGTTTTTCGCGGAACTTCTTTGCCATGCGTTAACAAAGATAAATATTTTGCTAATTTTGCGCAATAAATGACGCCGCTTTCGGCGTTTAATTTCAACCATTCGAACAATTATGGCCGACAACGACTGGAAATCGCGGCTCGGGATGGTCTACTCGACCGACCCGGGTTTCAACTACGAAACGGACGACGAACCCGAAGCCGAGACGCTGCCTGCGGGGCAGCAGGATCTGCGGGTGTGGCTCGACCGCAAGCAGCGGGCGGGCAAGGTCGTGACCCTCGTCAAAGGCTTCGTGGGCCGCGATGCCGACCTTCAGGAACTGGCGCGCATGCTGAAATCCAGGTGCGGCGTCGGCGGTTCGGCGAAGGCGGGCGAAATCATCATCCAGGGCGACCACCGCGACCGCGTGGCCGATCTGCTCATCCGCAGCGGCTACCGCTGCAAAAAAGCCGGTTCGTAACGTGCGCCGGCTGTTGCTCCTCTTCGCGCTCCTGTGCGTGTTGTGCGGCGCCGAGCGCGCCGCGGCCCAGTATTACACCTGGGGTTCGGACCCTCCGCAGAAGTGGTCGGCGATCCGCACGCCCGACGTGCGGATGATCTATCCCGATACGGTCGCCGGCATCGCCCGCCGCACGCTGTTCTACATCCGCACGGTCCGGCCCGACATCGGCTACGGGTTCCGCCACGGCCCGATGCGCATTCCCTTCGTCATGCACCCCGAGAATTTCCAGTCGAACGGACTGGTGATGTACCTTCCCAAGCGCGTGGAATTCCTCACCTCGCCCGCCGTCGACAGCTATTCGATGCCGTGGTACAAGCAGCTCGTGGCCCACGAATACCGCCATGCCGTGCAGTACAACAACCTCGACCGGGGCGTTATCCGCGCCTTGAGCTACGTGCTCGGGCAGCAGGGGTCGACCATCGGCCTGCTGTGCATGCCGATCTGGGCCATGGAGGGCGACGCCGTGATGTCCGAAACGATGATGTCGTCGTTCGGCCGCGGCCTTCAGCCTTCGTTCTCGATGGCCTACCGCGCCATGGGAAGCGTCGGCCGCGACCGCCGCAACATCGACCGCTGGTTCTGCGGCTCCTACCGCGACTACATTCCCGACCACTACGAGCTGGGCTATCAGATCTGTTCCTACGCCTGGGAGCGTTACGGCGAGAACGTCTGGGACAAGGTCGCGTGGTACGGGTCGCGCAATCCCTACGTGCTGGCCACCACGCGCGTGGCGCTGGGCAAATTCTACAAGACCAACGTCATGAAGCTCTTCCGCGGAACCTTCGACGAACTGGAACGCTACTGGGATTCGCTGCCGAAGACCGGGGACAGCGCCGTGCCGCTCACCGCGCTGCCCGAAAAGAACCATACGACCTACCAGTGGCCCCTGCCGCTGGGCGATACGGCGGTGCTGGCGCTGAAAACCGACCTCGACCGCGTGTCGCGTTTCGTTGTGCTCGACCGCCGTACGGGCGGGGAACGGACGGTCTGCCACACGGGGCTGGTCTCGACCCGTCCGTCGATGGCCGGCGGCCGCGTCTGGTGGACCGAGTACCGCCGCTCGACGCTTTTCGAACAGCGCGTCAACTCGCAACTGTGTTACATGGACCTCGCCGACGGTGTGCCCCGCACGGCAGCACGGCAGCGAAATACGCTTTATCCCACGGTTTCGGGCGAGGAGTTCGGATGGGTCGAGTACAATCCCGACGGCCGTTATACGGTCGTGGTGCGGCACGGCGGGGGACCCGAACGGCGGTTCGAAACGCCCGGCCGGTCGGAGATTCACGGACTGGCGTGGGACGATCGGACGGTGGCGTGGTATGTCCTCGTCACGGACGACAGCGGCATGTGGATCGGCCGCATCGATTCCGACGGCATGCACCCGATTACCGAAGGGGCCTATATCACCCTTTCGAACCTCCGGGCCGCGGACGGCAAACTCTACTACGGCTCGATCGCCTCGGGCCGGGACGAGGCCCACTGTTACGACCTGATGGCCCGCCGCGAATACCGCATCACCACCTCGGCCTACGGTTCCTTCGCTCCCGCTCCGGCGGACGGAGGGGTGCTGCTGACGACCTACGACCGCCTCGGCTACCGCGTGGCCGAGCAGCGGGTCGCCGCCGGCGACAGCCTGCTGATTCCCGTCACGCCCTCGCGGCTGCCCGTCAACCTGGTGAACCCGCCCCGCAGACGCTGGGACGTGGTGAACCTCGACACGGTGCGCTATACGCGGGCCGATTCGGTCGGACAGTCCGGCGAGTTCCGTGCGAAGCGGTATCGCAAGGTCCCCAACCTGGTGAACGTCCACAGCTGGATGCCCGTGGCGTTCAATCCCTTTGCGGCGGTCGACGAACACGTGATCGATCTCAATGTGGGCCTTACGCTGATCTCGCAGAACCTGCTTTCGAGCGCCGAGGCCTACGCCTCCTACGGCTGGAACCGGCACGAAGGTTCGCTCGTGAATCTGGGCGTGCGTTATTTCGGGTTGGGCGTGCGTTTCGACCTGGACGCCTCCTACGGCGGCAACCAGCTCTTCTACTCGCTGGCCGGACGCGACCAGCAGGGCAATCCGGTCTACCAAAGCCGTCCCGCGCCCGACAAATACTACTCCGTGGGGCTGTCGGCCACGCTGCCGCTCTATTTCCAACGGGGTTATCACACGCGCCAGTTCTCCCTCTCGGCGGGCTGGAACTACTCCAACGGCATGGTTGCCGACCTGGGCAAGATCGAATGGGAGAACGGCAGCATCTCCAACATCCAGCGGATCGGTTTCCGCGAGGGGCTGCACAAGGTTTCGTTCGGGGCCGGATTTTCCGACCAGGTGCGTATGGCCCACCGCGACATTGCGCCCCGCTGGGGCTACACCTTCAGCGCGAACTACACGTTCAACCCCGCGAACGCCCATTTCAGCGACTTGATTTCGTTCTACGGACAGGCCTATCTGCCGGGATTCGCGCCCCACAACTCGGTGTTGGTGGCCGCGACCTACCAGACCTCGATCGGCGGCTACAAGTTCCCGTCGGGGTATGCCCCGCTGAGCTACAAATCCACGCGGCTGGTTCCGCGCGGATTCACCTCCGCGGACATCGTGTCGAACAACTACATGGCTTTTCAGGCCAACTACCAGCTGCCGGTGTGGTATCCCGAGGGCGGCATCGGCTCGGTGATCTACATCAAGCGCATCCGGCTCAACGCCGGAGGCGACTACGCGCAGTTCCGCGACGTCGGGCGCGACGGGATGGCCCGGCGGCGGATCTGGTCGGTGGGCGGGGACATCGTCTTCGACTTCAACGCCTTCCGGCAGCCGGCGTCGGCCACTTCGACCTTCAAGTTGTCGTGCTACCGCCCGTCGAGCGGCGGGGTGTACGTCGCGGCGTCGGTGGGACTGCCGTTTTAAGTTGAGAGTTGAAAAGCCGGGTTTCCATATTTCACATTCAATTCGTATCTTTGTCGCAAATATCGTCGTATGGGACAGAAAAAAAAGACGGGCGTCAGCCCGAAAACGATAAAATGGATCTGGTACGTGGCTTTCGCGCCCTTTGCGCTCGTGGCGCTGATGCTGGTGCTGACGGCTTTCGGCGTGTTCGGCCGCATGCCCTCGTTCGAGGAGCTGGAGAATCCCCGCAGCAACCTCGCCACGGAGGTTTATTCCGAGGACGGCAAGGTGATCGGAACCTTCTTCGTGCAGAACCGTTCCTATGTGCAGTACGCCGACCTCTACCCGTCGGATTCGACGCTCCACATCCGGCTGGCCGGGCATGAGGTTCCGCCCATCGTCGCGGCGCTCATCGCGACCGAGGACGTCCGTTTCCGCACCCACTCGGGCATCGACATTCCTTCGCTGGCGCGTGTGGCCGTGAAGACCCTGCTGTTGCAGAACACCTCGCAGGGCGGCGGCTCGACCATCACCCAGCAACTGGCCAAGAACCTCTTTCCGCGAGATACGGTCCGCAACCGCGGCACCGTCGTCCGCAAGGCCAAACTCGTGACCTCGAAGTTCAAGGAGTGGATCACGGCCCTCAAACTCGAATACAACTATACCAAGGAGGAGATCGCCGCCATGTACCTCAATACGGTGGAGTTCGGCTCGAACGCCTTCGGCATCAAGTCGGCGGCCCACACCTTCTTCAACAAGGAGCCGGACGAGCTAAACGTGCAGGAGGCCGCCGTGCTGGTGGGTGTGGTGAACGCTCCGACGCGCTATTCGCCCATCCTGAATCCCAAGAATGCCCTCGTGCGCCGCAACCTCGTGCTTTCGCGCATGGAGGAGGCCGGGGCGCTGACCCGCAGGCAGCGCGATTCGCTGGCGGCGCTGCCGATCTTGACCAACTACAAGCCCGTGTCGCACAACGAGGGCGCGGCGACCTATTTCCGCGAGATGCTGCGGCTGGTGATGAACGCCCGGCCTCCCAAGCGCAGTCAGTTCTACAACGAGTGGGACTACGACCAGGCGGTGAAGGAGTACAACGAGAATCCGCTCTACGGCTGGTGTCACAAGAACCGCAAGGCCGACGGCACGCCCTACAATATCTACCGCGACGGACTGAAAATCTATACCACGATCAACTCCGTGATGCAGACCTATGCCGAGCAGGCCGTGCAGCGGCAGATGGAGAAGGAGATTCAGCCCAAGATGGACGCGCAGTTCCGGGCGACGAAGACGCTTTTCGTCGACGCCGACCGCGAGGAACGCGACCGGATCATGCGCCACGCCGTCCGCTATTCGGACCGCTACCGCGAGATGAAGAACGCCGGGGCGGGCGAGAAGGAGATCAACGCCGCCTTCGACAAGCCCTGCAACATGCGGGTGTTCACCTACAGGGGCGAGCGCGACACGCTGATGACGCCGCGCGACTCGATCCTCCACCACAAACGCATCATGCGCGCCGCGATGGTCTCGCTCGATCCTGCCACGGGTTTCGTAAAGGCCTATGTCGGAGGGCCTAACTTCCGTTACTTCAAGTACGACATGGCCAAGCAGGGCAAACGCCAGATCGGTTCGACGATCAAGCCTTTCGTCTACACCTTTGCCATCGACCACCTGGGTCTGACGCCTTGCACGATGGTTCCCAACCTGCCGACGACCATCGAGACGGCCAACGGCACGGCCTGGTCGCCCAAGGAGGCCGGCAACGTCGAGTACGACGGGGTGCTGCACCCCCTCAAGTGGGGACTTGCGCGCAGCCGCAACAACTACTCGGCGTGGATCATGAAGCAGGCCAAGCAGCCCGCCGCCGTGGCCGATTTCATTCACAACATGGGCATCCGCAGCTACATAGACCCCGTTCCGGCGCTGGCCCTCGGCTCTTCGGAGTCGAACGTTTTCGAACTGGTGAGCGCCTTTTCGACCTTTGCCAATCAGGGCGTGCACACCGATCCGATCTTCGTGACGCGCATCGAGGACCGTCAGGGCAATCTGATCGCCAGTTTCATTCCCCAGTCGCAGGACGCCGTCAGCGAACGCACGGCCTATACGATGCTCACGATGCTTCAGGACGTGGTCAACTCGGGAACGGCGGGCCGCCTGCGGTGGCAGTTCGGGCTGACCGACATGGAGATCGGCGGCAAGACCGGAACTTCGAACAAGAACCGCGATGCGTGGTTCATGTGTGTGACCCCGAAACTGGTGACCGGGGCCTGGGTCGGCGGCGAGGACCAGTCGGTGCACTTCATCCGCGGCGGCGAAGGCAGCGTGATGGCCCTGCCGATCGTGGGCGAATATATGAAAAAGATCTACGACGACGGTCGTTTCGGCATCAGCCGTACGGACCAGTTCGTGCGGCCGGCGATGATGCCCCGTTACGACTGCGAGGACGAAGTCGATTCCGAAGGGCGGAACAACGCCGAGGACGAGAATTTCTTCGACTGATACGAACAAGGTTCATTTGTATCCGATAAAAGACCGGGCCGCCTCGATGGGCGGCCCGGTCTTTTATCGGATTGACCGTTTTGTCGCTTATTCGGTCGGGGTATCGGTGGTGAGGACGTTTCCGTCGGCATCCACCAGTTGAACCCACGTGAAGGGACCTACCGGAAAGTCTTTGGCCGTATAGCCCGGACGGACAGCCGGCGAGGTGTAATAGGATTTCTCGTCTTCCGTCCAACGGAAGAACTCGATGCCTACGTAATCGGTTCCCGTATTGAACCGTACACCGTACATCGTCGCCTGGCCGTTTTGCGCGGTGTCGTAAACGCCGACGAGTTTGGGCGAGGTCTGGGTGGTCGTGAACGAATAGTAGACTCCTGTATCGAAGAATATACGGGAGTAGCGAGTCCGAATAGGATAGATTCCGTCCGCCTTTCCGTACTCCTCGTTATCGGCTTTGGTGTAGAGGATGCCGGTCGACTTCGGAATCGGAATGGCCGTGTTGGTCGCTCCGTTGAACGAGGCCTGGTAATAGGCCCGCAGGTCGTATATGTCTCCGTAGATCGTGATACCCCATCCCCGGATCATGTAGGAGGAGTTGACAATACCCGGTTTTACGGTAACCTCGAACGTTACGGGAGCGCCGTTTACCTGCGAGGAGGTGCTCGTGACTCTCCATTTACCCAGCCATCTCTTGTAGAGTGCATCGGTGTTGCTCGGCAGCAGCGAGGAGTCGATCGAGACGGGAAGCGACGTGATGGATGTGGTAGAGGCGATGAATCCGTTGGAAACGGCGCATCCGAATACGACGGCTACATATTCGTCGTAGAAACTCGGATAGTCGAGCGTATAGGAGGCAGCACCCTTATGGAGCAGGCTGGCTGCAATCTCCTCGGGATCGTCGCCTGCGCCGATGTTGCTGTTGAGCGTGCCGACCAGCTTTTGCAGGAGTTTTTTCTCGCGCTGGGCCTCGAATTCGGATTTCAGCATCATCCCGATGTAATAATATTCCGTATCGTTCGAGGGAACTGCGTTTACGGTTATGCTGTTATAGGTCTTCGCGGCATCGGGGACAGTTACATCGAACGTGATGTCCGACCGGACCGGCTCGGGCGTCATGATTTTGAAATCGGCGCCGTTGGCTTCGGCGAAATAGTAGTCGTCGACAAAGGTGAAGTCCTGTGCGGTCACTCCGTCGATCTCGATCGGCATGTAGAAACTGATGCCGGTCTTGGTGTAGATGAACGGTACGTAACCGGTGGTTTCATTGTCGATCTTGACCGCAAACCGGCGGTTTGTGAGCGTTGCCGAATACGTCTTGTCTTTCACGACGAAGGAATAGGTGCTGAATGCCATGTCTTCCGCATTGTTCCGGTAGGTCTCCAGGTCCTCCGACCAGTCGGTATCTGCGGAAACGGGGGTCAGGATGTAGTAATTTCCCGTGATGATGCCGCGCAGGACGACCATTGTCGCGGATGTTTCCATCACCGTGAATTTGTAGTCGCCCTCCATTCCCTTGTAGGTCGATCCGAGTCCGTCGGGGTTTTTCGGGTGTACGAAGTAGTTGATGAGCGAGTTCTTCGTATCGAAATTGAGCGTTACGCCCAGATCCTCGCCGAGCGAATAGAGGCTCGTCTCGGTAGTGGACGGGTTGCTTTCGATCTCGGAGGCAACGGTGACGCTGCCTTCGGAGAATTTGAAAAACAGGTTGTATCCGCCGAACTCCTGGGTCGGGGAGGGGAAATAGCGCACGTGCCATCCGTTTTCAGCGCTTTCGAGCACGGTTTTGGCCTCCTGCTTGGCGGCCTCGATGCGTTCGGAAGCGGATTTGTCGAAAAGATCCTCCTCGTCGAACAGGCATGAGGTGAGCAGGGCGGGAATGGCCAGAACCAGAAATAGTATGATTGCTGTTTTTTTCATATTCGGTGTCGCTTATTCGTTTGTACCCGAATTTTCGGGCGTATCCGTATCGTCGTCATCCAGCGAGTCGAAGTCGAGATCGGGCGCTTCTTCCGCACGGCGCAGTACGATTTCGCGCAACTTGTTCAGATCGATCTCCCAGCTGGTTTTCATGTAGTTGTACACGATTTCGAATTTGGCTTCGATCTTCGGGCGTCCCGTGTCGCCGGCCGTCGTCAGCATCTCTTCCCACTCCTCGGCGGTCCGGTTGACGTAGAGGGCGATGAGTTCCACGAAATCCTCGCCGTCGGCTTTTGAGGCATACGGGGAAATGAATCCTTTCTGCAGCGCCGATTCGGTGGTTTTGTAGATTTCGAAGCACTGGTCCTGTACGTAATCCGGTCCGGAAATCTCCGTGAAGTCCGTCGGGTAAGGTTTCGTCTGGTTGAGAATGTGGCTGAATTCGTGGTGGATTGTCTTGAAATAGCCCGTCTTCGCATTGACGGTTTTGGGGTTCAGGTTGTCGAGGTTGTAGAGCGTGATCTTTGCCCCGGCCTCGGCCGTTCCCAGCACCACCGATCCGTTGGTCTTGTAGGCATACGAGCCGACCAGGTAGAGGATTTTCGGGAAATAGGCCTTGATGAAATCCGTACTGCCGGTTATCTCGTCGTAGGCTTCCAGGCACATGTGGCGCACCAGTTTGGCCATGGCGATCGACTGCTTGTAACTGGCGGGTGTGAGGTAGTAGCCCATGCTCGACTCGATGTCCTCGAACCGGTATTTGAGCTGGATGTTGTAGGCTTCGACGTAGTTGCGCTCGAGCCAGCGGTCGAGGTCGTTCTGTTCGGTGGTCGTCGGCCGGACCACGCTGGTGGAGTCCAGGTCGTCGTTGTCCGAACAGGCCGTCAGCGCTGCGCAGAGCAGCATGCCGGAAAAGAGCAGATATATCAGATTCTTTTTCATACGCATGTTGGTTTATTATTTTCTCGGGTTGGGGGTCAGGCCGGCGGCAATAACGTCGGCCGGGAGCTGCAGGGCGCGGCGCGGATCGGGCGTGCCGTTCTCGTCGCTGATCTGATCGGTGATTTGCACGACGGTTTCGGCGTCTTCATCCAGCAGGTAGCGGTAGACCGTGATGCCGAAGCGACGAGTGTCGAACCAGCGCATGCCTTCGTGGAGGAACTGGTAGCGACGCATGAAGATGAGCGCCTGAAGCATGCTCTCCTGCGGGCTGCCCTCTTCGAGCGTGTTGTAGGGGGCCGCATGGAGCTTTTTCTTGGGATTGAGCGTCTGCTGGCTGTTGGGCGAGGTCTTTCCGACGTAGAGTTTGGAGTAGTCGGGGTAGGTCTCCGTAGCCCATTTGATGATCGAAGCCTCCGTCATGGATTTGAATCCTGCCGAGAAGAGGTTGGCGGCGTAGAGGTTCATGTCCTCCAGGGCCTTGTCGAGTGCCGCCGGATCTTCGTTCATCTTCATGATATAGGCTTCGGCGCGGTTGAGCAGCGCCTCCTCGGAGGTGAAGAGAACGGAAATCGCTTTGTTGAATCCGGTTCCGGCGACCGGGTCGGTGTATTGGAACACACGCCATGTCCGGGGAAGAATGTATTTGCCGGATGAGGCAAGCACTGCATGCGGCGCTCTGAAAGTCACGCCGCTGCCCCACGGACCGCCCTTTTTCGGCTGAACGGTTTCATAGGTTCCCTGCAGTTTGCCGTGCGAATAACGGCCGGCGGTGGAGTACCAGTCGAAAAGCAGTCCGCTGTTCGATGTCGCGGCCTGGAGGAGGAAGTTGGCCGTGCTGGCCGAGCTGACATACTCCTGATGCCTGCTGGTACTGTTCGGCAGGGCTGCTATTGCACCGTAATCGCGCAGCAGCGACGACGGGTTGGAGGTCAGGGCCATTGTCGCGTATTTGATGGCATTGTCCCAGTCCTGCATGAAAAGGTAGTAACGCGAGGCGAAGCAGCAGGCGGCCTTGTAGTTGAAGTGGTATTTTGGAACCGAATAGGCCGTGTCGTCGATCAGGGGAATGGCTGCTTCGATGTCCTTGCCGATCATCTCGTAGACTTTCTGGAGCGTTCCGCGTTCGTACCTGGGGTTGAGGTCGGTCTCGGCGTGGTCCATATAGGGTATCCCCAGGTAGTTTCCTGCTGTTGCCGGGTGGTAAGGCATGCAGAACATGTTCGCCAGTACGAAATGGGAATAGGCCCGGCAAATCAGGGCTTCGCCTTTGCTGGCCTTGAGCCTCGTGGTGGTGGGTCCTCCCAGCTCCTCGATGGCCGAAAGCGCCTGGTTGGCGTTGGCGATGTTGTTGTAGTTGGAACTCCAGATGTTCCGCGGGGCGTCGTTGTTGCTGGTAACCTCCTCGGCCCATTCGTAGACATCCTGATAGAACTGGTTGTAGTTCTTTGTGATGCCGTAGTCGCAGACATTGTCCGAGGAGAGTTCCGCAACGAGCTGGTAGCTGCCCGATCCGCTGATGTAGGCGGAGACGAGTATGTTGGCGATCTTCTCTTCGGAATCCAGCGTCGTGCGCAGATCGGGGTTCTGATCCAGAAAATCGCTGCACGACATGAATGCCGGAATGACGACCGCTATGCCCAGTAAATATATGATGCTTTTTTTCATAGGAATCTTTTTAAGATAAATCAGATTTTACAGTCCGATTCGGATCGTGAGCGTGAACTGCCGCGGCACGGGGGCAGCGACGCCGCCGGTGTTGTAGAACTCGGGATCCTGGCCGTTGAGTTTCTTGTCGGCGTAGATCAGGAAGAGGTTCGTGGCCTGCAGTTTGAGCGAAAGCGAGGAGAAACGCAGCTTCGAAATAAGTCTTTTCGGGAAGTCGTACGAGAGCGAAATCTCCTTCATGCGGATGAAGTCGCCCTTGGCGATGCGTGCCGTCGAGTAGTTGTAGGCGCTGTACCCGTACGAAATCGAGGAGTTCAGCTGGCGCTGGCGCTTCGAGGCGATGGTAGGGATGTTCGTGACGGCTTCGTCGCCGGAGACCATCCAGCGGTTCTTGAACTCCCGCGGCATGGCGTCGAGGTCCGAATAGATGCTGCTGAAGACCGGGTTGAGCCGCACGACGTTGCCGAACGAGTAGGTCATGAAGACGTTCAGACGCCATCCCTTGTACTGGAACGTATTGCCGAAACTGCCCAGGTCGGTCGGGTCGACCGGTCCGGAGTAGACCAGATTCGTTTTCAGGTTGTTCTCGTTGCTGTCCTGGAAATTGAAGGAACTGGAGCTGAGCTTGCCTTCCGTGTTGACCACGACCGGCAGTCCGACTTCGTTCAGCCCTGCGAACTGGAACGAGAAGAGCGAACGGGCGGGATACCCCTCCATCGTGAATCCGGTTCCCGAAACCAGCGTCATTGCGCGCGTGGAAGTTTCGAGTTTGGTGACTTCGTTGTGGATGTGCGAGTAGATGAAGTTGGTGGTCCAGCTGAAATTCTTCGTCTGGATGTTCTTGGTCGAAAGGCTGACCTCGACGCCGTTCGATTTCATCTCCGCGACGTTGCCGTATTTGGAGATCTCGCCGCCGATGCCCTGGGTCGTGACCGTGCCGATCAGGTCGAAGTTGTTGCGTTTGTACCAGTCGAAGGCCAGGTTGATGCGGTTGTTGACGAAACCTGCGTCGAGTCCGAGGTTCAGCTCGTGCTTCTTCTCGTAGGTGAGCTGCGCATTTTCGAGGCTCGAAACCTTGAGACCGGTTTCGGTGTCGCCGCTGGTCGGGCGCCACGGGGTCGAGGCATTGATGACAGCCAGCGAGTTGGTGACGTAAGACGGGCCGCGGTCGGCGGTCAGCGAGTAGGAGGCTTTGAGCGACAGGTGCGACAGGGCGGGCTGTACATGATTGAAGAATTTCTCCTCGTGTACGTTCCACGCCCCGGAGATATTCCATGTCGGCAGCCAGCGGGCTTTGCGGCTCTTACCCATCTTGTTGGTCCCTTCGTAGCGGTAGGTTCCGTTGATGGTGTAGCGTCCCTTGTAGGAATAGGTGCCGTTGAAGAAGAAGGCCACCTCCCGGTAGAACGTGTCGCCGATCGTATAGTACTTGCTGCCGTTCTCCATGCCCTGTTTGAAGGCCAGGTAATCGTAGTAAGGCTCCATACCCATATCGTACTGGAGTCCCCAGCCGCGGAACCAGGTGTTGTGACGGTCGATCTTGTTCACCGACATACCGCCGTAGAGGCTGATGATATGCGTGTTGTTGAACGTTTTGTTGTAGGTCGCCGACGCACGGAAGTCGTACGAAAGCATTTTGTTGTCCGTGCGTTCGTAGATGCCGCCCTTGGGCAGTACGGTCACCGGAACGGCGTAGGGGTTGTCCGGATCGGTGTAAAGGAACGGATTGTTGTCCCGGACGGTGGTCGGTTCGACGGTCCGGTAGGCGACGGACTGGTTTGAGGACTCGGTGATGTTGTGCTCCTGTATCGAGGCCTGGTATTTTACCGCACCCAGGGCGCTCAAGTCGAGGCCCTCGACAGGCGTCCACTTCAACTCGGCCTGGAATTTGGTCTCGACGACCGAAAGGTCGATGTAGTTGTTGGCCAGTTCGTGCAGGATGTTGAAGCGCGCGTAGTTCCGCGTGTAGAATTCGTCGGGATCGAGCGTGCGCGACGTGTTGAGCGCGTAGGAGTAGGGGTTGATGTCGAACTCGCGCTTCACCTCGCCCGTCACGTAGTTAGTGGCCGACGACAGGGTTCCCGGTGCCTTCTGTTTACGATAGGAACCGTTGGAAATCAGGTTCAGCGACAGGTTTTTGAAGATGTTGTAGGTGGCGTTGATGTTGGCCGTGTAGCGTTCCACCTTGCTGGTCTTCGTCCATCCCGGGTCGCTCATGGCGCTCAATGAAGCGTAGTAGGACGATTTGTCGGTTCCGGACGAGAGGCTTACCGAGTGGGTGTGCATGACGTTGTTGTTGAACAGCTCGCTGAACCAGTTCGTATTGCGGAACTCCGCCGCACGCAGATAATTTCCGGTGCTCACGTCGTCGTTCTGCAATTGTCCGGCCGCAATCATCTGGTACATCTTTCCGAATACGCCGCTCTCCGAGTCGGTGATGGTTTCGGCGAGGTTGAGCCAGCCTTTTTTCTGCATGTCCATATACACCGACATCTGGTCCTGCGAGTTCATGATGTTGAAATCCCGGTAGGACGGAATCATGCGGTAGGTGAATTCGCCGGTGTAGTTGATGGTGCTCACGCCGGCGCGGCCGCGTTTGGTGGTGATGACGATCACACCCGCCATGGCGCGCGCTCCGTAGATGGAGGTGGCGGAGCCGTCTTTCAGAATGTTGAAACTCTCGATGTCTTCGGCATTGAGTCCGGCGATGGCCGATGCGATGAGCGTCGTGGCGTCGCCCGAGGAGAGGTCGTCGGCGTCGATGTCGACGATGTCCTCCATGATGACGCCGTCAACGACCCACAGCGGCTTCGAACTGCCGTAAATCGATGTGGCGCCGCGCACGCGGATTTTCGGGGCGGTTCCGAACGTACCGGATACGTTCTGGACGGATACGCCGGCCGACCGGCCTTCCAGGCCGCGGCTGATGTCGGCCATACCGGCCAGTTTCACGTCGTCGGCAACCAGCTGGTCTGCGGCTCCCGTGAACAGCCGCTTGTCCATCTTGGTCATACCCGTCACCACGACGGCCTCCACGGCCTGGGCGTCGGGTTCGAGTTTTACCTTGATGTCGGGAGCAATGTCAACATCCTGGGTTTTGTAACCTACATAAGAGATTTGGAGTTTTCCCCCCCCCTTCGGGACTCCTTGAAGTGCGAATTCTCCCTTGACATCGGTCGAAGTGCCGATTGTCGGACGGTTCTTGACGACAACGGTCGCACCGATGACCGGTGCGTTGTTCTCGTCGACGACACGGCCTTTGACCGTCTGGGTCTGGGCCGAAGCTGCCGTCATGCAGAAAACCGCCGATAGCGATAAGAGCAATTTTTTTATCATAGGCGAAAATTTAAATGGGTTTGGTACGTGGTTCGGGTCGACTGCTTTTCCGATGAGCCGTCGGCAATCGGAAAAGAAACAGTATGTTTGAATAAGTGTGCAGCAGGTATGACGGGAGGGTTGCTGCGGGAGGATGCGGATGCGATACGGTGGATTAACCGAGGTGCGGGTCGTTCGGATGCCGTTGTTTCCGGTATTTCGACCTGCGGAACTGGAAAACGGAAAAGGATGCGGAGACTGCCCGGAATGATTTCCCGGCTATCGCCCGATTTTGATGCGAATACCTTTGATGCCGAAACGAGTGCGTTTTCTTCATTGCATGCTGGTTTTATATAAATAGGTGTCGCAAGTAAGCCTTTCGGAAAGCGGAAACTTTCGTCCGGGCTTTTACAAAAATATCAGAAAACGGCGTTGTATGAGTATATTTTCTTGTAAAATTAGTATGATTTCATATCGCAGGGGCCGAAGATAGCACTTTGCCGCTCCCGGCGCAAGCCATACGGCATATTCGGGAAAAACGCTCGTGCGGTGGGGAATCTGCCGTGTTGTTAAATAAGATATTTTGTTTTGAAATCCGGATTTTTTGTATATATTTACATAGATATTCCGGTCTGTTTTTATCTAATTCGCCCTGCCATGTATTTCAGATGCGTATTCCTTCTCCTTGCGGTCGCGGTCGCCCGGAGTGCATTCCCGCAAAATATCCGCCGCATTACCCACCGCGACGGGCTGTCGAACAGTTCGATTCTGTCGCTGGCGCAGGATGCCGACGGGTATATCTGGGCGGGCAGCTGCGACGGACTGAATCTGTGGGACGGCAATTCCGCCCGGAATTTCCGTTTCTCGGGCAACCTGATTCAGGAGATCGTCGCCACGGACGACGGTTACCTCTGGGTGCGGACCAACTACGGCGTCGACCGTTTCGACACGCGCGACCGGCGGATCGAAATGCTCGCCGGATTCCAGCGGGTCTATAAATTTGCGGCCCGCAGCCGGGACGAGGCGTTTTTCCTGCACGGCAATAAGCTCTATGGATATGTGGCGTCGAAGGGTGCGTTCGAGCCGGTCGATGTCCGCGGGGCCGAGCTGACCGGGGTGTTGCGCATGTGTTTCGACGGCGACGGCGCATTGTGGCTGGTGCGTTCGGGGGATATCCGTTGTGCGCAGGTGGCCTACGACGCCGACGGCAGGGCCTCGGTGGGGGAGTGGGAGCGGATGACGATGCCGGACGGGGTGGTGTTCACCCGTTACGACGGTGACCGGACGATCTTCTTCACCGACCGGAACGGCATGTTGTTCCGTTTCGACACCGAACAGCGGCGGGCTTTTCCGATTTTCGATTTGCGGGAGGAACTCGGACGGCGCGGCGCCCTTTCGTCGGTGATCAGCGACAAGGACGATTACGTGCTGGCCTTCGGGATGAGCGGCGTGCTGCGGCTCCGTTCGACCGATCCGATCGAGGGGCGCTACGAGTTGCAGGAGATCGATGTCAATTGCGGCGTTTTTGCATTGCTGAAGGACTGTAACCAGGATATCGTCTGGATCGGAACCGACGGCAGCGGGTTGCTGCGGCAGGCGGTCGGGGAGGTCGCGATCCGTTCGGTCACCTACGAAACGCTGCCCTACCTGCTGACCAAGCCGATCAAGGCGCTGCATGTCGATTCGGAGGGCGACCTCTGGATCGGGACCAAAAACGACGGCATTCTGCGCATCCGCGATTTTTACTCCCGGCGGACTTTTACGCGGGAGAATACCGACAGCTATACGGCCGCCGATTCGCCGCTGGGAAAAAATTCGGTCTTTGCGTTTGCCGGAAGCCGCCGCAATGTGTTGTGGATCGGCGGCGACGGCGGGGTGTGTTACTATTCGTACCGTCACAGGCGGATTTTCGAACTGCCGCAAAGCGGGGAGCTGCGCCGCATATACGGTCTCTGCGAGGACCGGGACGGGGTGCTGTGGGCTGCGAGCGTGGGTTACGGGGTCTGGCGTATCGAACTGTCCGGGAGTGCCGACGCTCCCGTCGCCGTGCGTGTCGAGCCGGTGGAACTGGGACTCGGGACGCGGAGCCGGAACTTCTTTTTCTCCGTTTGCGAGGAGTCCGACTCCACCCTCTGGTTCTGCAACCACGGTATTGGCGTCGTACATTATAACAAGCGCACCCGGGAGGGCCGGACCGTCGGGTTCGATGCCCGCCGGGGACTGGCCGTGAACGACGTGACGGCGGGCGTGTGCTGTTCGGACGGTTCGTCGTGGTTCGGGACCGGCTGCGGCCTGGTGCGTTACGATCCGGCGGCCGGCCGGGCGGAACCCGATTTCAGCAACGACCAGCTGCGCGGCGGGGTGATCCACGGCCTGCTGGTCGATTCGCTCGACAATATCTGGGTCGGGACCAATGCCGGCATCGTGCGCTACGACCCGGCGACGAACCGTTCGGTGGCTTACGGCGCTTCGTACGGCCTTGATGTGGTCGAGTTCAGCGACGGAGCCTATTTTTACGACCGGGAGCGGGGAAAACTGCTTTTCGGCGGGATCAACGGCTTCGTGGTCATCTCCGACAGCGGGGACTCCGAGGCGGCCTCCTACATGCCGCCCATCCGGTTCCGCGAGGTGAGGGCCAACGGCGAGTCGTACGATGTCGGGGCGCTGATGCGCCGGGGGCGGATGGTGCTGCGGCATCACCAGAATGCTTTCAGCCTTTCGATCGCGGCGCTGGATTACGTCAACGGCAGCAATTATTCCTATTTTTACAAGATCGAGGGCCTGGACGGCGACTGGCACGACAATTACCACAGCAACACGCTGGCTTTCGCCGCATTTCCCGCGGGCCGCTATACGCTCGGGGTGCGCTACCGGAACAATACGACCGGGGAGTGGAGCCCCGTCAGCCGCCTGCCGATCCGCGTGCTGGCTCCGCCCTACGCATCGACCTGGGCCTGGATCGGCTATCTCGCAGCGACGCTGGGCGTCGTCATCGGCGTGTCGGGATACCTGATCCGCCGCCGCCGGCTCCGGGCGCGGCTCCGGCAGTCGCTCTACGAACAGCGGCAGCGGGAACTGGTCTATGAGTCGTGTATCTGGTCGTTCTCCAACCTGACCAACGAACTCTCGATCCCCGTGACGCTGATAAACGGTCCCTGCCAGCAAATCATGGCCTGCAAGTCGGCCGACGCGTTCGTCCGCCGACAGGCGGAGCTGATCCGGCACAACGCGCAGAAGATCAACGACCTGATCTATATGCTCAACGAATTCCAGTCGACCGATCCCGTCGACGGCTCGGACGATATCGAGATGCTGGACGTTTCGCGTACGGCCGGCGGCATCGCGCAGACATTCGCCGATTATGCCGGGGAGAACCGCATCGCCTACCGGACGGCCGTAGGCAGCGGCGTGCTGTTCCCTTCGGTGCGCAATATCCTGATGATGATCTTCAATATACTGCTTTCCAATGCGTTCCGCCGGACGGGACCGGGCGGCGAGGTCAGCGTTTCGGCCGGGATATGCTCCGCGCCGCACCCGGACGATGTTGCTTCCGGCGCCGGGGAAGAGGCTCCCGACGCGGCGGAACGGCTTCGGATCGAGGTTTCGAACCGGGGTGCGGAACTCGATGCCGGGCAGATCGAACTGATTTTCGACCGTTACAAACTGTTCAACCACCTGGGGGAGTTGAGCCGCAGGGGCGTGTCGCTGAAGGACGACCTGGAGCTGGCGATCTGTTACAACCTCGTGGCCAAACTCCAGGGCGAATTCCGCGTGGAGAGCCGCGACGGGCTGACGACCTTTACGCTGTCGCTGCCGCGGCTCGGAATCACCCGTGCGGCCCGGCCCGCCGCACAGCCCGACATCGTTGCCGAGCAGCGGTTCAGCCTGTCCGTGCCGGCTCCTGCGGCCTCCGCGGTGGCGTTCAGCGACATGCTTCCGACGATGCTCGTCATCAACGAGGACCGGGATATGGCCGATTTCATCGCCGGGTTGTTCAGCGGCAGTTACAACGTGCGGATCGTCTCCGACCTGAAATGTCCGCAGGAGAAACTGGCCGAGGCGCAGCCGCAGATCATCATTTGCGGGGCGGTGTCGCTCAATGCGGCGATGATCGGCGTGATCCGCACGATCCGTGAAACCAAGCAGCTGATGCAGGTCCCGATTATCCTGCTGACGGCGGTTTCCCGTACGGACGTGAAGGTCGAGGGGCTGGAACTGGGCGTGGACATCTGCCTGAAGTTGCCCTTCGACATCACCCACCTTCAGAGCGTCGTCGACCAGCTGTTGCGCCGTTACGAATCGCTGAAAAGCTACGGACGCTCGGTTTACAGTGCTTTCGACCTTACGCAGGGGCGGTTGCTGCACAAGGACGACAAGGCGTTTCTGGAACGGATGCTCGACATCATCAACCGGAACGTTCTCGATCCGGGATTCTCGACGCAGTTCATCGCCCGGGAACTCGGCATGAGCCTCTGCAATTTCTACCGCCGCCTGGGGACGATCACCGGCCAGACTCCGGCGGGAATCATCCGGGAGTACCGGCTGAACCTGGCCGAGCAGCTGCTGGTGACCACGCGGCTCTCGATCGACGAGATTATCTACAGGTCGGGTTTCGCCAACCGAAGCACCTTTTTCCGGGGGTTCATCGCCCGGTTCGGGGCGACGCCGAAGGTCTATCGAGAGCGGAAGATCGAGGAGGCGCTGCGGGAAAAGGACGCCCCGGCCGAGGAATCGGACCGGGCGTGAGAGCGGCCTTCGGCGGCGCGGGCGCAGTCCTTTTCCGGTTTCCGGACCGCATGCCTGTGTTCCGGATTCTGCCGATTTCCAGACCGAAAGGAGGATTTTTCCCGGAAAATCGTTATTTTTGCCTCCGGAGCTTCCGTGTACGGTTCGTCCGAGCGGGAACGATGATCACATTCTAACTTTAGAGAGATGAAAATTGCTATTGTGGGCGTCAGCGGTGCTGTGGGCCAGGAGTTTTTGCGGATTTTGGAGGAGCGCCGGCTCCCGATCGACGAACTGGTGCTGTTCGGTTCGGAACGCAGTGCGGGCCGTACCTATAAATTCCGCGGAAAGGAACTTACCGTCAAACTGCTGCAACACAACGACGATTTCAAGGGAATCGACTTCGCCCTGACGTCGGCCGGGGCGGGCACGTCGAAGGAGTTCGCTGAGACGATCACCCGGCACGGGACCGTTATGATCGACAATTCGAGCGCCTTCCGCATGGATGCCGACGTGCCCCTCGTCGTGCCGGAGGTCAATCCCGAAGATGCGAAGAACGCGCCCCGCCGCATCATCGCCAATCCCAATTGCACGACGATCCAGATGGTCGTGGCGCTGAAGGCGATCGAGGACGTGTCACATATCCGCCGCGTGCACGTGTCTACGTACCAGTCGGCCAGCGGCGCCGGGGCGGCCGCCATGGCGGAATTGGAGACGCAGTATGCCGAACTGGGCGCGGGCAAGGAACCGACGGTGGCGAAATTCGCCTTCCAGCTGGCCTACAACGTGATTCCTCATATCGATGTCTTTACCGACAACGACTATACGAAGGAGGAGATGAAGATGTTCCACGAGACGCGCAAGATCATGCATTCGGACATCGCCGTATCGGCGACCTGCGTGCGTGTTCCGGTGATGCGCGCCCATTCGGAGAGCGTGTGGCTCGAAACCGAGCGTCCCGTCTCCGTGTCCGAAGCCCGCGAAGCCTTCTCGAAGGCCGAAGGCGTGGTGCTGATGGACGATCCCGCCGGCAAGGTCTACCCCATGCCGCTCTTCATCGCCGGCAAGGACCCCGTGTACGTGGGGCGTATCCGCAAGGACCTGACGTGCGACAACGGCCTGGCGTTCTGGTGTGTGAGCGACCAGATCAAGAAGGGCGCGGCGCTCAATGCCGTGCAGATCCTCGAAACGCTGATTTAGCCTTCGGCCGCCTGCGGCGCAGTTGCCGCACATAAACCGGATTTTGGAACATGAAAAAACTTCTCGACGAGCTCAATGCGATGCCCGGACCCGTATGGGTGTTCGGGACATATGCTGTGTACCAAATGTGGTTTTGGGTAGCTGATAACTTTAACCGGTTGGCCGGTTTTCGTTTGTCGCCGGCTTGGACGGATGTGGCTTTCTGCATCGGCGGATTTATTGCTGCGGCCCTGCCGTTGCTGTTTTTTTGGCTGATGCTCCGACGAAGCCGTTATGCCGTGTCGCTGGTCAGTTGGTATGCAGGATTAAGGGCTGTGGCCAGTCTTATTATATTGTTCTCGCCGTTGTATTACGGGGTGTCGAACCTGTGGTATATGCTGTCTGCGGGATTTTCGAGCTTGATGTGGTGCGTCCTGTGGTTCGGCCTGTTGCGCTACATGGAACGATCAGCGGTCATAGCGGAGTTTTTTCCTGTGGAGCAGCGCAAGAATCTTTGGTGGACCGCACTGCCGATGATCGTGCTGATTCTGTTGTACGGGTACTAGTTACCGGATTGGCATATTGGACAGACCCGGCCCGAAAGAGCCGGGTCTGTCTGTTTTGCCGGATTCTTGCCTGAAGTGTGAACTTACCCGATTAAGCAGGGGTGGGTATGCGTGCGAAACAGAGGATAATTGCGACCTTTCGGAACAAATCCCATACTATTATGATCACTTCCGTAAAGGTAAAATTCCGCGCATCGCGCGTGTCCGGCAAGGCCGGAACCGTCTACTATCAGTTGAGTCGTCTCCGCCGGATCCGCTGCATTACGACCGACATCCGCTTGCTGCCCGGCGAGTGGGACGCTTCGGCGCAGCGGGCCGTCTCCCCGGAGCCGGGCCGCGTCCCGGTTTGGCAGTGCCGCATAGCGTGCGACGTGGACCTGCTGCGCCGGATCATCCGCGATCTGGACCGCGAGGGGCGGCCCTATACGGTCGACGACGTCGCCGACCGCTTCGGCGCATTGCCGCGCGGCGTGGGTGTGACGGCGTTCATGCGCGAGCAGATCGCGCAGCTGACGGCCGACAACCGGCTGGGCACGGCCCGCAACTACACGCGCACGCTCCACAGTTTTTCGGGCTTTCTCGGCGGCGGCGAGCTGCCTTTCGCCGCGTTCTCCGAGCGGCTGGTCGAGGAGTACAACGCTTACCTGCTGCGCCGCGGGGTCGTCCGGAACACCGTGTCGTTCTACATGCGCATCCTGCGCTCGGTTTACAACAAGGCGGTCCGCAGGCGGCTGGCCGAACCGGCATCGCCGTTCGGCGGCGTCTACACGGGCGTCGACCGCACGCGCAAACGGGCTATCGACGAGCGGCTCATCGCCCGTCTGAAAAACCTCGACCTGCCGGTTTCGGGTCCGTTGCCGCTGGCCCGCGACCTGTTCGTTTTCAGCTATTGCGCGCGCGGCATGGCGTTCGTCGACATGGCTTTTCTCCGGAAAAAGGACATGAGGGACGGGGCGATACACTACGTGCGCCGCAAGACGGGCCAGCGGATGACCGTGCATCTGGAGGCGTGCATGCGCGAAATCATCGGCCGTTACGCCCCGCGTACGCGCGATACGCCCTATCTTTTTCCGGTGCTGACGGCCGAAGACCCGGCCCGGGCCTATGCGCAGTATCAGGGCGCGCTGAACTACTACAACCGGCTGCTGAAAAAACTCGCGTCGCTGCTGGGGCTGGATTCCGGGCTTTCGTCCTATACTTCGCGCCACAGCTGGGCGACGGCGGCCCGCAACCACAATGTGCCGCTGCCGGTGATCAGCGCCGGAATGGGGCACACCTCCGAGCGCACGACGCAGATTTACCTCTCGGCGCTGGAAACCTCGGTCGTCGACTCCGCCAACCGGAAAATCCTCGCTTCGCTGAACCGCTGCGCCTCCTGCTGACCTCTCCGGAGGTGCGGGCCTCGAAAAATCCGGCCGCGGAGGTTTGTCCCCGCGGCCGGATCGGTCGGTTGGAATATGTGTTTACTTCACCTCCCAGTCGTCGGTGCGGAACGAGGAGACGGGGATGCCGGAGGCGTTGAAAAGGGAGGCTTCGGGAGCGTTCCGGAAGGCGTAGCGCACGGCGACCGGTTCCGGAACGGCGTCGCACGCGACGATCAGACGGCCTTTGCCCTTCTCGATCCAGGCCGTGGCGGGATGGAACGTGCGGTCGGCGCCGGCGACTTCGAAACCCGTGAGCGTGTCGCCCAGCGGAGCCAGTCCCTCGCGTCCGACGCGGAAGGTCAGGTAGGCTTTGCCGTCGGCAACCTCCATCTTTTCGTAGACGGGCGTCTCGGCGTCGATGCCTTTCATGCCGTAGGTTTTCGACAGCGCCAGCCATGCGAGACGCATTCCGACCTGTTGTTTCTTCGCCGGATGGATGCAGTTCCGGTTGCCGATGTCGAGCGTCGTGGCCATGCCGCTCGAAGGGATGTCCTCCAGATTGCGCAATTGTGCCTCGCGCAGCAGCGCCGAGCCGATTTCGTCGGCATTCTCATAGCGGTAGGGGGCGATCTGCACGTAGTAGAACGGCAGTTCGCCCTGCGCCCAGCGGCTGCGCAGCATCCCGACGAAGGAACTCATCAGCGCGCGGTACTGGGTGGGGCGCAGGCGGTTCGATTCGCCCTGATACCAGAGGAAACCCTTCACGGTGAAGGGCACGAGCGGCGCGATCATGCTGTTGTATAGCCCGCAGGGCTTATTCTGGGGAGCCTTGATCGGAGCCGGGTTGTCGAGGAACGAGAGGTCGAACTCCTTGAATCCGGAGATCGTTTCGCGGTCCATCCACGCCTCGACGGGCGTGCCGCCCCAGCAGGTGACGATGACGCCCACGGGGACGTCCAGCACGCTCTGCAGGTATTGTGCGAAGAAGTAGGCCGTGGCGCTGGTCCCGGCGACCGCTTCGGGGGTGTGCTTCAGCCATTGTGCCGTGCACTCCTCCTGCGGGGTGCGCGCCGTGCCGCGTTTGACGGTGCAGAGGCGGATCGGCGTCGCGGCCTTTGCCCGGATGATCGCGTCCGCCGAACCTTCGACGGGCTGGTTGAAGAATCCGCGCACCGGCATCTCCATGTTCGATTGTCCGGAGCAGAGCCACACCTCGCCGATCAGCACGTCGCGGAGCGTCAGCCGCTCGCCGTCGCTCAGTTCGACCGTGTAGGGGCCTCCGGCTTCCGGGGTGGGCACGGCGGCCCGCCAGCGGCCGTCCTTGCCGACGTCGGCCGTAATGCTTTTCGTGCTCCACGAGGGGCGGATCGTGACTTTTTTTCCAGGTGCGGCCTTGCCCCAGAACTGCGCTTCGGACTGCTGCTGGAGCACCATGTTGTCGCCGAAAATGCCGGGCAGGACGACTTTCGCCTGCACACCGAGGGCCGCACCCAGGGCGGCCAGCGAGAGAAGGATTTTTTTCATGGATGGTATGGACTAGATTTTTTCGAGTTCTACGGTGAAGTGGCGCAGGATCGGCGCCTCGAAGGCGATGCGGTAACCCGTGGTGATCTCCGCACGGCGCTCGAAAATGTTGCGGCATGCGGCGGCGATCACCCGGATGTGGTTGTCGGAGTAGACGCGGCGCGGGATGGCCAGGCGCAGCAGTTCGAGCGCGGGGTAGCGGTTCTCGTGCGTCTCGGGGTCGCGGTCGGCGAGGATCGAGCCGATCTCCACGCCGCGGATGCCCGCTTCGAGGTAGAGCTCCACGGCCAGCGTCTGGGCGATGAACTGCTCCTTCGGGAGGTTCGGAAGCACCTTCTTCGCATCCACGAAGATCGCGTGTCCGCCTGCCGGACGCTGGTAGGGGACGCCGTACTGGTCGAGCAGGTCGCCCAGCAGCCGCACCTGCCGGATGCGGGCGTCGAGCTGTCCGAATTCCGTATTTTCGTCCAGCCCCACGGCCAGCGCGTCCATGTCGCGGCCCGACATGCCGCCGTAGGTGACGTAGCCTTCGAACATGATGCTGAACGACATCGCCTTTTTATAGAGTTCCTCGGAGCGCATCGCCACGAAGCCGCCCATGTTCACCGCGCCGTCCTTCTTGGCCGAGATGGTCATGATGTCGGCCCAGGCGTACATTTCGCGGACGATCTCCTTGATCGTCTTCGGGGCGTAACCCTCCTCGCGGGTCTTGATGAAGTAGGCGTTCTCGGCGAAGCGTGCCGAGTCCATCAAGAGGGGCACGCCGTAGCGGCGGCACAGTTCGGCTGTCTGGCGGATGTTGCGCATCGACACGGGCTGGCCTCCGGCCGTGTTGTTGGTGACGGTGAGCACCACGCACGGAACCCTTTCGCGCGGGTTCTCACGCAGGATCTTTTCGAGCTTCGCAAGGTCCATTTCGCCTTTGAACGGCAGTTCCAGCTGCGTGTCGGCCGCGGCGTCGATCGTGCAGTCCACGGCGTGGCAGCGGCGGAACTCGATGTGTCCCTTCGTGGTGTCGAAGTGCGAGTTGCCGGGGACGATGTCGCCCTCCTTGAGCAGCGCCGAGAAGATCACGTTCTCCGCGGCGCGTCCCTGGTGCGTGGGCAGGAACCACGGCATGCCGAACAGGTCGCCGACTGTCTCCTTGAGCCGGAAGTAGGACGACGCCCCGGCGTAGCTTTCGTCGCCGGTCATCATCGCCGCCCACTGGCGGTCGGACATCGACCCCGTGCCCGAATCGGTCAGCAGGTCGATCGTCACCTGGTCCGAGCGCAGTTTGAAAAGGTTGTAACGGGCTTCGCGGATCCACGTTTCGCGCTCTTCGCGCGTGGAGGTGCGGATAGCCTCGGTCATCTTGATCTTGTAGGGTTCGGCGTATGGAAGTGTCATCGTATGATGGGTTTTAGGTTGCAATTCGTCGGCATTCCGACCAAAATTAAGAAAAATTTCCCAAAACCGGAACTCGGGTACGCTATTTGTTCGGGATTCCGCTGAATTTAACCTTCCGAATGCGATGCAAAACTACCGCTGCGTCTACTGCGAATACATCTACGATCCCGTGCTGGGCGATCCGGAACACGACGTGGGCCGGAACACGCCGTTCGACGCGCTGCCCGACGACTGGGTATGTCCCGTCTGCGGCCGGGGAAAATGGGCTTTCGAGGCGATGAAGGAACAAAAAACAAGCGATATATGATTATGTTTATCAATTTATTAATACCTTTGATTATGGCAACGACCGATACCGCGGCTACGCCGCGTTTCACCCCGCAGGACCTGCCTTATGCCTACGACGCGCTTGCGCCCGCAATCTCCGAGGAGACGATGCACTACCACCACGACAAGCATTATGCCGGTTATGTCAACAAACTGAACGAGTTGATCGTCGACACGCCCTTTGCCGGGCAGCCGCTGGAAGACATCATCCTTTCGGCCGACGGGCCTGTTTACAACAACGCCGCGCAGGCGTGGAACCACGAGTTCTTCTTCGAACAGCTTTCGCCGAAACCTCAAAAGGAGCCTTCGGGCGAACTGCTGGAGGCCATCAACCGCGATTTCGGTTCGTTCGACGAACTGAAGGTGCAGATCGGCCGCGCCGCCGCGGGCCTTTTCGGCTCGGGGTGGGTGTGGCTTGCCGAGGACCCCTCGGGGCGGCTGGCCGTCGTCAGCGAACAGAATGCCGGCAATCCCATGCGCCACGGCATGAAACCGCTGCTGGCGTTCGACGTGTGGGAGCACGCTTATTACATCGACTACCGGAACCGCCGTGCCGATGCCGTCGAGGCCCTCTGGGGCGTCGTCGACTGGAAGGTCGTGGGCGACCGCTACGCCAAAAAATAGGCGGTTCACTTCGGTGTTCCGATGCCGTTTCCCATACAGGGGAACGGTATTTTTTTGTGGGTGGCCGGTTTTTCTCGGTTACTGAATAATCTTGCAGCCCTGACTTTAAAGCATATTTTATGAGAAATATTTCGAAAAAATTGGGATATACGATTTTTATATATAATATCGTATAAGGAATGGACCTGGAAAATCTTCAGTAAAATAAGCTATAAATGTTGAAAAAAATAGTTCTGGTCGGTTTTTCCGCCTTCCTGTCGTTGGCTTGCAATACAGTGCCGGTTATCGACGGGAAGATGGTCGTGGAGACGGATTTTAAGGAGGTGCAGCCGCTTCGGGGAACGGTTTGCGATCTGACGATCGAGGGGGATCCGAATCATATTTATCAGGTGGATTCATTGCTCGTCGTGAAAGACAACAACACGGATAAGAGTTTGTTCCTGTATTCGGAAAAGGATTATAAGCTGGTGAATAACATGTTCTCCAGAGGCCGGGGACCGGGCGAATTCATCCTTTGCTGGGACTTGCAGTGTGCGGATTCTCTGGTCTGGCTATTCGATTTGCAGCTGGGGCGGATTTCCTCGTATGCGACAGCGGATTTTATCGCTGCGGCCCACCCTGCCCAACTCCAAACAGTCACGTTCGACGCAATGGGAGTTACCCTTGCGCAAAAAATGAACGACGGGAAATTTGTCGCTTCCTCACTCCGGGAAGATGAATTGTTTACGTTTTATCGGGCAGATGGTGGCCGGGATACGCTGTCGACCGGGAAAGCACCGTATCCTTTCCGCTTTCAGGGGATTGACGACACCTCCCTGAAAGTCAAAAAAAGAATCTTTGAATATCGGTTGAAATATAATGGGCATAACGATCAATTCGTCATATGCTACTGTCTGAATAATCTCTTCGAGATTTACAATTCGGATGGCAGCCTGCATAAAAGGATAATCGCTCCTTATCCTTACCTTGTCGATACGAATCATCTTTCAGCCGATAAACTGGGAGTTCCCATCGACGAACTGATTTTTACTTTTAAGGATTGCTGCCTGACGGATGATCGAATTTTTTTGTTGTATAACGGGTCTTCTCCTACCGGAATGATCGGTGCGCAGTCTAAAATCTATGTTTTTGATTACGAAGGTAATCCGATAAAATATTATTTGCTGGATCGGTATGCGCATAGTTTCTGCATCGATAAACAGGGTGGTGTAATATATGCTCTCTCCGACGAAAACGATCAAAAACAGGTCGTAAGGTATAGCATGTTATGAAATTTTTCCGGGCCTGTTTTTTATGATCATTCGTTCTTTTGCGGTTTGATCGGACCGAAACGGATTTCGTTATTCCGACGGCCTGCTGATTCGTGGATTTGTAATCAATATTCGCCATTTTGTGATCTTTTTGGTTCGCCAATGTGTTTTTCTGCGCAAAAGAATGTATCTTCGCAGCGCAGAAATTTATGATTCGGACCGGATGCAGGAGAGAATTCAATTGGCATTGATTCTGTTGCTCTTCGCCCTGGCGGGGAGTCTGGAGGGTACGTCGTTCCGCAGCGATGGGGAGAACGTGTGCCCTGCCCTGACGCAATCCTCGGTTGCCGGTTCGCATGCCGCGGCATGCAATTATCTCTCCGCCGCGATCTGTCCCTGCGCCGCCTCGATCGAGGCTCCCGCAGCTCCTTCGGACCATAAGGCCGCCGTGCGGCAGCTTGCCGGCACGCGCCTCGCCTGCGATGCCGCTTTCGGCGTCCGTACCGCGATGTGCACCTATTCCCCGGCGTTGCACTCCGACGCCGTGGATTACTACGTCTTCTCCCTGGGACGTATTCTGATTTAGCCCTTTTCCGTCGTTTTCCCTGCCGCCTGTTTCCGGGACCCTTGCCGTCCGCGGGGCGTGCGGGCGTTTCGTCGTGCCGGAATTAAAATCGTAAAACAACATATCTATGTATTTCACGCTATTGGTGGTCGTCATCCTTACGGCCATTGCGCTGGTCGCAGTCGCGCTGGGTATCGCCCGCGCCGTGTCGCCGCGTTCGTACAACCCCCAGAAGGGCGAGGCCTACGAGTGCGGCATCCCGACGCGCGGACGTTCGTGGATGCAGTTCAAAGTGGGTTACTACCTCTTCGCCATCCTCTTCCTGATGTTCGACGTCGAGACGGTGTTCCTCTTTTCGTGGGCCGTCGTCGTGCAGGAACTGGGCGTCTACGGACTGGTGAGCATCCTCTTCTTTTTGGTGGTACTGATTCTGGGCCTTGCCTACGCTTGGCGGAAAGGAGCTTTGGAATGGAAATAAAGAGACCGAAAATCAAGTCGATGAAGTACGAAGACTTTAACGACAACGAATACCTCGAACAGATGGCTCGCGAACTGCGCGAGAACGGAACCAACGTGGTGGTGGGGTGTCTCGACGAGGTGATCAACTGGGGCCGCAGCAACAGCCTCTGGCCCCTGACCTTCGCCACGAGTTGCTGCGGCATCGAATTCATGGCCGTGGGCGCCGCGCGCTACGACTTTGCCCGGTTCGGGTTCGAAGTGGCCCGGGCCTCCCCGCGGCAGGCCGACTTCATCATGGTCGCCGGAACCATCACGCACAAGATGGCCCCGGTGCTCAAGCGCCTTTACGACCAGATGGCCGATCCCAAATACGTGATCGCCGTGGGCGGCTGCGCCATCAGCGGCGGCCCGTTCAAGAAGTCGTACCACGTGGTCAACGGCGTGGACCGGATCCTGCCCGTCGACGTTTACATCCCCGGATGTCCGCCGCGTCCCGAGGCGATGCTTTACGGACTGATGCAGCTCCAGCGCAAAGTGAAACTGCAGCGTTTCTTCGGCGGCGTGAACCGGCAGGTCGACCGTGAGGAGTACGAACGCCTGCTGCGGAGCGACCTGACGGTGGAGAAGAACGATTTGAATGTGGACGAAGAAAAACGAGAATTATGACCCTGACAGATAAAATGAAGGCCTGGGAGCCTGCGGCCGTGTGGTCGGAGGCCGGCGATGGGATGTTCACCGTGCCGGCGGAGGCTTTCCGCGGGGTGGCCGAACGCCTGAAGGCCGAAGGCTTCGATTTCCTGCGCAGCCTGACCGGCATGGACTGGGGCGAAGAGGGCTTCGGCGTGGTCTACCACTTCGAAGCCACCTCGACGGGCGAGAACGTTGTGGTGCGGACGCTGACTCCGGAACGCGAACGCCCGGTCCTGCCCTCGGTGTGCGACCTGTGGAAGGCCGCCGAGCTGAACGAGCGCGAGGCGTTCGACTACTTCGGCATCCGTTTCCTGAACCATCCCGACATGCGGCGGCTGTACCTGCGCGACGACTGGGTGGGACATCCCCTGCGCAAGGACTATGACCCGGCGCAGAACCCGCTCCGCATGAGCAACGAGGTGTCGAAGGACAGCGCCCCGACCTTCGAGTTGCAGCCCGACGGCAGTTTCATCCGCGGGCGCAACGTGCTTTTCGAGGAGGAGGAGTACGTCATCAACGTCGGTCCCCAGCACCCGGCCACGCACGGCGTGCTGCGTTTCCGCGTGTCGCTCGAAGGCGAGATCATTAAGAAACTCGACGTGCACTGCGGCTACATCCACCGCGGTATCGAGAAGATGTGCGAGGAGCTGACCTATCCGCAGACCCTCGCCCTGACCGACCGTCTCGACTACCTCGGGGCGTCGCAGAACCGCCACGCCCTCTGCATGTGCATCGAAAAGGGGCTGGGCGTCGAGGTGCCGGAGCGCGTGCAGTACATCCGCACGATCATGGACGAGTTGCAGCGCATCGACTCGCACCTGCTCTTCTTCGCCTGCCTGTGCATGGACATGGGTGCGCTGACAGCCTTCTTCTACGGGTTCCGCGACCGCGAGAAGGTGCTCGACATCCTGGAGCAGACCACCGGAGGCCGCCTGATCCAGACCTACAACACCATCGGCGGCGTGCAGGCCGACATCCATCCCGATTTCGTGCGCAAGGTCAAGGAGTTCATCGCCTACATGCGTCCCGCGCTGCGCGAGTACCACGAAATATTCACGGGCAACGTCATCGCGCAGGAGCGTCTGAAAGGAACCGGTGTGCTGACGCGCGAGGACGCCGTTTCGTTCGGTGCCACGGGCGGCACGGGCCGCGCCGCAGGGTGGGCCTGCGACGTTCGCAAGCGCCATCCCTATGCGATGTACGGCAAGGTGGATTTCGAGGAGGTACTCTTCACCGAGGGCGACTGCCTGGCCCGCTACATGGTCCGGATGAAGGAGATCGAGCAGAGCATGAACATCATCGGGCAGTTGATCGACAATATTCCCGAAGGCGAATACCAGTTGAAGATGAAACCCGTGATCCGCATTCCCGAGGGCAGCTATTACGCTGCCGTCGAGGGAAGCCGCGGCGAGTTCGGGGTCTTCATCGAGAGCCGGGGCGACAAGTTCCCTTACCGCATGAAGTTCCGCTCGACGGGACTGCCGCTCGTCTCGTGCCTGGAGACCATCGCCCGGGGGACGAAGATCGCCGACCTGATCGCCATCGGCGGCACGTTGGATTACGTGGTTCCGGATATTGACAGATAAAAGAGATAGGATATGTTCGACTTTTCTATAATTACGAGCTGGGTCCACGGGCTGCTGACCTCGCTGATGCCCCTCGGGCTGGCCGTTTTCATCGAATGCGTGATCGTCGGCGGCTGCCTGCTGCTGATGTACACCGTGATCGCCATCCTGATGATCTTCATGGAACGCAAGGTCTGCGCGGCCTTCCAATGCCGCCTCGGGCCGATGCGCGTGGGTCCGTGGGGTACGGTGCAGGTCGTCTGCGACGTCTTCAAGATGCTTACCAAGGAGATCATCACCATCCGCCGTTCGGACAAGTTCCTCTACAACCTGGCGCCCTACATCGTCATCCTCGCCTCGGTGCTGGCCTTCGCCTGCCTGCCGGTCAACAAGGGGCTGGAGGTGCTGGATTTCAACGTGGGCGTCTTCTTCATGATGGCCGCCTCGTCGATCGGCGTGGTCGGCATCCTGCTGGCAGGGTGGAGTTCCAACAACAAGTATTCGTTGATCGGCGCCATGCGCAGCGGGGCGCAGATGATCTCGTACGAGCTTTCCATCGGCCTCTCGATCCTCACGATCATCGTGCTGACCGACACCATGCAGTTCTCCGAGATCGTGACTCGGCAGGCCGACGGGTGGTTTCTCTTCAAGGGCCACATTCCTGCTTTCATCGCCTTCGTGATCTACCTCATCGCCGGCAACGCCGAGGTCAACCGCGGTCCGTTCGACCTCCCGGAGGCCGAGTCGGAGCTGACGGCGGGTTACCACACCGAGTATTCGGGCATGCACTTCGGGCTGTTCTACGTCGCCGAGTTCGTCAACCTGTTCATCGTCGCGGGCGTCGCCGCCACCATCTTCCTCGGAGGCTGGATGCCGCTGCACATTGCGGGCTGGGAGGGCTTCAACGCCGTGATGGACTGCATTCCGGGCTTCGTGTGGTTCTTCGCCAAGGCGTTTTTCGTGGTGTGGCTGCTCATGTGGATCAAGTGGACCTTTCCGCGTCTGCGCATCGACCAGATCCTGACGCTCGAATGGAAATACCTCGTTCCCATCGGGCTGGCGAACCTGTTGCTGATGGTCATTGTCGTCGTCTTTAAACTGCATTTTTAGTTATGAGTAGCTATATCAAAGGCCTTTTCCACGGACTGGGAACCCTTTTGACCGGACTTAAAGTGACGGGACGCGAGTTTTTCACGTCCAAGATCACCGAGCAGTATCCCGAGAACCGGGGGACGCTGAAGATGTACGACCGTTTCTGCGGCACACTGACGATGCCGCACGACGCCGAGGGGCGCAACAAGTGCATCGCCTGCGGGCTGTGCCAGTCGGCCTGCCCCAACGGAACCATCCGCCTCACGACCGAGACGGTCACCGACCCCGGGACGGGCAAGAGCAAAAAACGGCTGGTGCGCTACGAGTACGACCTGGGGTCGTGCATGTTCTGCCACCTGTGCGTCAACGCCTGCCCGACCGGGGCGATCCGCTTCTCGACCGATTTCGAGCACGCCGTCTACACGCGTGAAAAGCTCGTCAAACAACTCAACAAACAGTAAGTCATGGAAATAACTCTCGAACTGATCGTTTTCACGGTCCTGGCGCTGTTCATCGGCGTCAGCGCGATTCTCGCCGTGACGACCCGGCGCATCCTGCGCGCCGCTACCTACCTGCTGTTCGTGTTGTTCGGCACGGCGGGCATCTACTTCCAGCTCAACTACTCGTTCCTCGGGGCGGTGCAGCTGCTGATCTACGCCGGCGGCATCACGGTGCTGTACGTCTTCTCGATCCTCCTGACGTCGAGCCAGGGCGACAAGGCCGAGGACCTGAAGGGCTACAAGCTCTTCGTGGGGCTGGGCGCCGCACTGGCCAGCCTGGGCATCTGCCTCTGGATAACACTCGGCCACGACTTCCGCCCCTCGCATTTCGAACATGGGGAACTGCACGTGCAGACCATCGGCCACGCGCTGATGAGCAGCGGAAAGTACGGTTACATCCTGCCGTTCGAGGTGATCAGCCTGCTGCTGCTGGCCTGCATCGTCGGCGGCATCCTCATCGCGCGCAAACGCTAAATAATACGACTATGATACACATGGAATATTACCTGATTGTCTCCACGGTGATGATGTTCGTGGGCATTTACGGATTCGTCACGCGCCGCAACCTGCTGGCGATGCTGATTTCGGTCGAGTTGATTCTCAACTCGGTGGACATCAACTTCGTGGTCTTCAACCGCTTCCTCTTTCCCGAGCAGCTCGAAGGGTTTTTCTTCGCCCTGTTCGCCATCGGAATCAGCGCTGCGGAGACTGCCGTGGCCATCGCCATCATCATCAATATCTACCGCAACATCCGCAACATCGGAGCCAGGAGCCTGCGGGAAATGAAGTGGTAACGGCCCGAAATACGACGTTCTATGGAATATACGATTCTGATTCTGTTGCTTCCGCTGGCGAGTTTCCTCGTGCTGGGGCTTGCGGGCATGAAGATGCGTCCCGCGGCGGCGGGCGCAATCGGTACGGCCGTGCTGGCCGTGGTGGCGCTGTTGAGCTACTGGACGGCTTTCGAATATTTCTCGGCCGGGCGCGATGCCGCAGGGGTGTTCCCGACGCTGATCCCCTGGAATACCGTGTGGCTGCCCATCGGCGGCGCGCTTCACATCGACCTGGGCATCCTCCTGGACCCGATTTCGGTGATGATGCTCGTGGTGATCTCCACGGTCTCGCTGATGGTCCACATCTACTCGCTGGGCTATATGAAGGGCGAGCGGGGCTTCCAGCGCTACTATGCCTTTCTGTCGCTCTTCACGATGAGCATGATCGGGCTGGTCGTGGCGACCAACATCTTCCAGATGTACCTTTTCTGGGAGCTGGTGGGCGTCAGCTCCTACCTGCTGATCGGCTTCTACTATACGAAGAGGGAGGCCGTGGCCGCCTCGAAGAAGGCCTTCATCGTGACGCGCTTCGCCGACCTGGGCTTCTTGATCGGCATTCTGATCTACGGCTATTACGCCGGGACCTTCTCCTTCACGCCCGAGGCGAACATGCTGGTGGCCGCCGGGGCGATGATCCCGCTGGCGCTGGGGCTGATGTTTGTCGGCGGCGCGGGCAAGAGCGCCATGTTCCCGCTGCACATCTGGCTGCCCGATGCCATGGAGGGGCCCACCCCCGTGTCGGCGCTGATCCATGCCGCGACGATGGTCGTGGCGGGCGTCTACCTCGTGGCGCGCATGTTTCCGCTGTTTATCGGCTATGCGCCCGAAGTGCTGCATTGGACGGCCTATATCGGGGCCTTCACGGCACTCTACGCCGCTGTCGTGGCCTGCGTGCAGAGCGACATCAAGCGTGTGCTGGCATTCAGCACCATCTCGCAGATCGGTTTCATGATCGTGGCGCTGGGTGTCTCGACCTCGGCCGATCCGCACGCCGGAGGGCTGGGTTACATGGCTTCGATGTTCCACCTCTTCACCCACGCCATGTTCAAGGCCCTGCTGTTCCTCGGCGCGGGGTGCATCATCCATGCCGTGCACTCCAACGAGATGTCGGCCATGGGCGGCCTGCGCCGCTACATGCCGTTGACCCACGCGACGTTCCTCGTGGCGTGCCTCGCCATCGCGGGCATCTGGCCCCTGAGCGGTTTCTTCTCGAAGGACGAGATCCTGACGGCCTGCTTCGCCTTCTCGCCCGTCATGGGGTGGGTGATGACCGCCATTGCGGGACTCACGGCCTTCTACATGTTCCGCCTCTATTACGGCATTTTCTGGGGTACGGAGAACCGCGGACTGCATGCCGAGCACACGCCGCACGAAGCTCCGCTCGCGATGACCCTGCCGCTCGTGCTGCTCGCGGCGGTGACCTGCGTGGCCGGATTCATCCCCTTCGGCGAGTTCGTGTCGAGCGACGGCGCGGCCTACACGATCCATATCGACACGGGCGTCGCCGCCGTCAGCCTTTGCGTGGCCGCCGCGGCTATCGCGCTGGCGACGTGGATGTATGCCCGCGACCGGCAGCCCGTGGCCGACAGGTTGGCCGCGACGTTAAGCGGCCTGCACCGTGCGGCCTACCGCCGGTTCTACATCGACGAGGTCTACCAGTTCATCACCCACCGGGTGATCTTCGCCTGCATCTCCACGCCCATCGCGTGGTTCGACCGGCACGTGGTCGACGGCTTCATGAATTTCCTCGCTTGGGGCACCAACGGCGTCGCCTGCCTCGTCCGCGACATGCAGAGCGGCAGCGTGCAGCGCTACTGCATCTGGTTCCTCGGCGGTGCGCTGGGCCTCACGATCCTGATTCTTCTAATCTGTTAATCCGAACGAGTTATGAATATACTATCTCTGTTTCCCGCCGTTCCGCTCGTGATGATGCTGGGTCTGTGGCTCTCGAAGTCGACGCGGCAGATTCACGCCGTGATGGTCGCAGGCTCTTCGCTGCTCGTGGCGCTGGCCGTCGTGCTCGTGGTGCAGTACCTCGGCCTGCGCGGCGCGGGCGAGACGGCGCAGATGCTCTTCACCGAAAGCCATGTCTGGTATGCGCCGCTCAACATCCACTACGCCGTGGGCGTCGACGGCATTTCGGTGGCGATGCTCCTGCTGTCGGCCGTCATCGTCTTCACGGGCACGTTCGCTTCGTGGCAGATGAAGACCGACATCAAAGCCTACTTCCTCTGGTTCTGCCTGTTGAGCGTGGGGGTGTTCGGGTTCTTCATTTCGGTCGATCTCTTCACGATGTTCCTGTTCTACGAGGTGGCGCTGATCCCGATGTACCTCCTGATCGGCGTCTGGGGCAGCGGGCGGAAGGAATACGCCGCCATGAAACTGACGCTGATGCTCATGGGCGGCTCGGCGCTGCTGCTGATCGGCATTCTGGGCATCTACTTCGGCGCGGGCGCCACGACGATGAACATTCAGGAGATCGCCGCGCTGAACAACATCCCCGCGGTTCAGCAGCGCATCTGGTTCCCGCTGGTGTTCGTGGGCTTCGGCGTGCTGGGTGCGCTGTTCCCGTTCCACACGTGGAGCCCCGACGGCCACGCCTCGGCCCCGACGGCCGTGTCGATGCTCCATGCCGGGGTGCTGATGAAGCTGGGCGGATACGGCTGTTTCCGGGTCGCCATGTACCTTTTACCCGAAGCGGCGCATGAATTGAGCTGGATATTTATCATACTGACAACGATTTCCGTCGTTTACGGCGCCTTCTCGGCCTGCGTGCAGACCGACCTCAAGTACATCAACGCCTACTCCTCGGTGTCGCACTGCGGACTGGTGTTGTTCGCCGTTTTGATGATGAACACCACGGCCGGCACGGGCGCCGTGCTCCAGATGCTGAGCCACGGCCTGATGACGGCCCTCTTCTTCGCGCTGATCGGCATGATCTACGGCCGCACCCACACGCGCGACATCCGCCAGCTGGGCGGACTGATGAAGGTGATGCCGTTCCTGGCGGTCGGTTATGTGATCGCAGGTCTGGCCAACCTCGGGCTGCCGGGCCTGAGCGGCTTCGTGGCCGAAATGACCATCTTCAACGGCGCGTTCATGAACGCCGACACGTTCCACCGCGTGGTGACCGTCATCGCCTGCACGTCGATCGTCATCACGGCGGTCTACATCCTGCGCGTCGTCGGGAAAATCCTCTACGGCACGTGCGACAATCCCGGGCACTTGAAGCTCTCCGACGCCACGTGGGACGAACGCCTGTCGGTCGTCTGCCTCGTCGTCGCCATCGCCGGCATGGGTCTGGCGCCGCTGTGGGTGAGCGACATGATTCGCGGCAGCGTCGCGGAGGTTATTACTCACATCATGAATTAAGCGATTATGGATTACACCTCGATATTTACGCTGATGCGGGCCGAAGTGACCCTCACGGCGATTCTCGTTCTCGTGTTCCTCTACGACCTCGTGGCCGGGGAGCGCGGACGCCGCCGCTTCTCGGCCGTGGTCTGCTGCCTGATGGTCGTGCAGGTCGTCGTGAACCTCATTCCGGGCCCGGCGGGCGAAGCCTTCGGCGGCATGTTCCGGTATGCGCCGATGGACGGCATCGTCAAAGGCATGCTCTCCGTCGGGGCGCTGGTCGTCTTCCTCCAGTCCGACACGTGGCTGCGCCGCGAGGACACGCGCCACAAGCAGGGCGAATTCTACATCCTGACCCTCTCGACGCTGCTGGGCATGCATTTCATGATCGGCGCGGGCAACTTCCTGCTGTTCTTCATCGGGCTGGAGCTGGCCTCCGTGCCGATGGCCTGCCTGGTGGCCTTCGACAAATACAAACGCTATTCGGCCGAGGCGGGGGCCAAATACATCCTCTGCGCGCTGTTTTCGAGCGGACTGATGCTCTACGGCATCTCGTTCCTCTACGGTACGACCGGGACGCTCTATTTCGACGATATGGCCGCCCGCATCGACGGTTCGCCATTGCAGGTGATGGCCCTGGTCTTCTTCTTCTCGGGACTCGGTTTCAAGATTTCGCTCGTGCCCTTCCACCTCTGGACGGCGGACGCCTACCAGGGGGCGCCGACGAACGTGACCGCCTATCTTTCGGTGGTCTCGAAGGGCGCTGCGGCGTTCGTGCTGCTGACGGTGCTCGTGAAGGTGTTCGCCCCGATGGTCGAACAGTGGCAGACGCTGCTCTGGATCGTGACGGTGTCGAGCATCACCGTCGCCAACCTCTTCGCCATCCGGCAGAAGGACCTCAAGCGTTTCATGGCCTTCTCGTCCATCTCGCAGGCCGGATACATCATGCTGGCCGTCATCGGCGGCAGTGCCATCGGCATGACCTCGCTGGTCTTCTACGTGCTGGTCTACATGGCCGCCAACCTCGCGGTGTTCGGCGTGCTGTCGGCCGTCGAGCAGCACAGCGGGGGCAAGGTCTCGCTGGAGGACTACAACGGGTTTTCGCGCACCAATCCCCGCCTGGCGCTGCTGATGACCCTGGCGCTGTTTTCGCTGGCGGGAATCCCGCCCTTCGCCGGGTTCTTCTCGAAATTCTTCGTCTTCGCGGCGGCTTTCAGGGGCGGGTTCCACCTGCTGGTCTTCATCGCCCTGATCAACACGGTGATTTCGCTCTACTACTACCTGCTGATCGTCAAGGCGATGTACATTACGCCCTCCGACGCGCCGATCGCGGCGTTCCGCAGCGACCGTTACACGCGTGTCAGCCTCGCGCTCTGCATGGCGGGCGTTCTGCTGCTGGGCATCGTCAGCGCGGTTTACGACGGCATCAACGCCGTTGCGTTCGGACTTTGACCGGACGGGATATGCAAATGCGAGGCACGGGAGACCGTGCCTCGCATTTTTTCGTGCGGGTGCGATTTGCAGGCCTGCCGCCGGGGTGCGTTTATCGCCGCTTTTCCAGGTCGAGCAGCCGCTCCTTGATGTCGAGTCCCCCGGCGTAGCCCGTGAGTTTGCCGTCGTAGCCCAGAACGCGGTGGCAGGGAACGACGATGACGATGGGGTTGCGGTTGTTGGCCATGCCGACGGCGCGGAACGATTTGTTGTGGCCGATCTGTACGGCGATATGCCCGTAGGTGCGGGTTTCTCCGTAGGGAATGGTTTGCAGCGCCTGCCAGACGGATTGCTGGAAGGGTGTTCCGGCGGGTGCGAGCGGCAGCGAGAAGTCGCGGCGCGTGCCGGCGAAGTACTCCCGGAGCTGCGTCGCCGCCTTCAGCAGCAGGGGCGTGGCGGAGGTTTCGGGGACGGCTGCGGAGCCTTCCGGAATTTCCGTGCCGAAACGGATCTGCGTCACGGCCTCGCCCGTAGCCGTGATCGTCACGGGGCCGACGGGCGTTTCGAGTTGCAATGTGTACGTCATAAATTCTTCAGTGTGTAATCGATCATCTTTTGTCTTATGTGTGCCGTTGCGTCGGGCAACATCGAGTGGTTCTGGTCGGGGTAGATCATCATGTCGTACTGCTTGCCGGCGCGGTTGAGCGCCCGGGTCATCTCGACGGTGTTCTGGAAATGGACGTTGTCGTCGGCCGTGCCGTGGATGATCAGCAGCCGCGTGCGCCGGTCGTCGAGCATCCGCGCGAAATTGATCGGCGAATTGTCGTCGTAGCCCGCAGCGTTGTACTGCGGAAGGTTGTTGTAGATCTCGGTGTAGATCGTGTCGTAGTAGCGCCACGAGGTGACGGGAGCCACGGCGATGGCCATTTTGAACAGCCCGAGGCCCTTCATCGCGCAGCTCAAAGCCATGAATCCGCCGTAGGACCAGCCGTAGATGCCGATGCGCGCGGGGTCGACCCAGGGTTGCGCCGCCATGTGGCGGGCGGTCGAAAGCTGGTCCTCGACCTCCAGCGCCCCGAGGCGTCCGTAGGTGAGTTTCTTGAATTTCTCGCCCCGGAATCCCGTGCCGCGGCCGTCGGCGCAGACCACGACGTAGCCTTTGTCGGCGAGGGCGTCCTCCCAGTCCAGCGACCAGCGGTCGCGCACGGACTGCGAGCCGGGACCCGAATACTGGGTCAGCAGCACGGGGTAGCGCTGCGAGGGGTCGAAGCCGCGGGGCTTGATCATATAGGCGTTGAGCGTGTCGCCGCGCTCGGTCGTGAAGGTGAAGAACTCCTTCACGGGACGGTCGGCGGCGGCCAGTTCTTCGCGCAGGCGGCGGCTGTCGGCCAGTGTGCGGACGGGCTTTCCCGCGGCGTCGCAGACCTCCGTGACGTTGGGTGTCGAGGCGTTGGAAAAGGTGGTGATGAAGTATTTCATCCCGGCGCTCGGGGCGGCGGTATAGTAGCCCTCGCCCGTGGTGAGGCGCTGCTTGTCCTTGCCGTCGAGGCGCACGCTGTACAGGTTGCGGCGCAGCGGCGAGGTTTCGGTCGAGAGGAACCACACGCGTTTGCCGTCGGTCCCCACGACCTGGGTCACCTCCCACGGACCTTTGGTCACCTGTTCGAGGATGCCCCGGCGGAGGCTGTACAGGTAGAGGTGCATGAAGCCCGTGTGGCTCTCCTGCCGCACGAGGAAGCGGTCGCGGTCGACGAAGGTCACGGTCCCGTCGTCCACGCGCTCGACGTACTGCTGCGCCCGCTCGTCGTAGACCGTGCGCTGCGCCCCGTGGGGTTCGCAGACGATCATCTCGAAGGTATTCTGGCGGCGGTTGAGGCGGTAGTACCACGGCCGTCCGTCGGGCGTCCAGCCGATGCGGGGGATGTACTGGTCGGTTTCCCCGCCCGTGTCGATGCGCTCTTTGGCTCCGGTCTCAAGGTCGGCGATCCAGAGCTGGACCACGGAGTTGCGCTCCCCGGCCTTGGGGTATTTGAACGAATAGGCCCGGTTGTAGAGTTTGCCGTCGAAGCGCATCATCTCCATCAGCGGCACTTCGCTCTCGTCGAAACGCAGGTAGGCGATGCGGCGGCTGTCGGGCGAGAAGGCGTAGGCCCGCGTCACGCCGAATTCCTCCTCGTAGACCCAGTCGGTCGTGCCGTTGATCACCTGGTTCCACGCCCCGTCGTCGGTGATGCGGCGCGTGGTCCGGGCGGCGATGTCGTAAACGTAGAGGTCGTTGCGGTCCGAGTAGGCGATCTTCTGCCCGTCGGGCGAGAAGGAGGCGTCGCGCGGCGCTTCGGCCTCGCGCAGGACGGGGCGCACCGTGTTGTCGCGCACGAGCGAATAGCTGGTGGTGTATGAATGGCGGTAGATCGGTTTGCGGCCCGAGGCAATGAGGATCGAGCGCTCGTCGGGCGAGAAGGCGTAGTCGGTGATGACGAGGTTCGGCGCGGGCGCGGGGAGCATGCTCTCGCCGGGGGCTGCGGACGCGTAGCTGTAACGGACGATGTCGTTCGATTCGAGCGTGGTGTAGTGTTCGCCGTCGGCCATCGAGCGGATGCCGCGCACCGATTCGTTCAGCCCCCGCAGACGGGCGATTTCGGCGTATTCGTTCTGGGCGCGGGCGCTGCCCGTCAGGAGCGCTGCTGCGGCTATTAGCGGGAAAAGGATGGTTTTCATGAGAAAATGGCGTGTTGAAAGTTGTGCTCGATGTGTGGGGCTTGGTACGGCAAGTCCCCTCCGGGGAGGGGATTTGAGGAAGGGCCGGATTTACGGCGTGCCGCTAAAGCGACGATCGTGTGCCGCAACGGCGGCTGCGGCCCGCGGGGCCCGGTGAAAACCGGAAGCCCCTCCCATGCCCGGCCTGTTAAATATCCTCTATGTCGAAGTCGTAGCCGAGGCGTTTGCCCGTCACGAACTTTGAGTTGTCCATCTTGGTGTTGAACTGGTCCACCGTCACGCGTTTGTTCTCCTCGTAGGGCGGCATCAGCAGGTCGAAGTTCAGCGCGAAGCCGATCGCCGATTCGAGAATCGCGACCAGCGCCTCCTGATCGATCTCCGACTTGCCGAAATCCATCGCCCGCATCGAGGTCTGCTGCTTGCCTTCGGCGAAGTAGCGGCGTTCGCGGTTGATGAAGATGCGGCCGATCAGGTAACCTTCGTCGGCGTTGCGGTTGAATTTGAACGAGTCGGACAGGAAGTTGTAGATGTTGATAAGTCCGCAGTAGGAGTTGTCGCGGTCGGCCTGCACGTAGGGGTTCTGCCAGATGAGGTGGTCGGAGCCGAACTCGAAAACGTCGGTGTGCATCTGGAAGATCAGGATGTCGTTGGCCACCTGCAGCTGTGCCTCGAACTTGCCGCGGTCGCGGTATTCGAGCCGCACGCGGCGGTCGAGTTTGCCGTCCAGTTCGTCGTCCATCTCCGAGGCCATTTCCAGCAGCGTCTCCTTCAGTGAGTTGAATGCCCCGAAGGTGTTGTCGAAAACCCGTTGTTTGAGTGTCGACTTGCGGATGATGGTATCGAGAATCTGTGCTCTCAGCGGGGTTGTTTCCATGGTATGTGGGTTTTATTTTATGCGTATTTCGCGTCCTGCGGCCAGCTCCTCGTCCTTGCGGAGATGGTTGAGTTTCTCGATCGACCGCGTGCGGATGGCGTAGGACTGGCCTACGGAGTAAGCCGTTTCGCCCTGGCGGCAGATGTGATGCCGGGAGTTGCCCTCCCAGCGTTTCCGCTTGCGCTCGATGTAGACCGTCTCGCCCGGCACCGGCTGGGCCTTCTTGTCCTTCAGGTCGTTGAATTTGCGCAGGTTGCGCGCCGAGAGGCGGAACTTCCGTCCGATGTTCTCGAACGTGTCGTTCTCCTTGGCCAGCACGTAGTGCACGCCGTTGGTGGCGTAGACGTTGTAGCCCTGGTGGGCGTTGATCGTCACGCGGTAGTTGTCCGGGTCGACGGCTCCCCCGGTCCGGGCCAGTTCCTCCACGCTGCTCTGCGACGAGAACCACTCCTCGGGGTCGCGTTTCAGCCCGTAGCGCGAGGCGTAGAGCCGTGCGCCGTCGGGCCGGTCGAGCAGGAAAAGCTGATTCTCTTCGATGATGCGGATGAGCCGCTGCGCATAGTCGGGGGCCGTGGCGTAGCCCGCGGCCTTGAGGCCCCGCGCCCAGCTCTTATAATCGTCGGAGGAGTAGGCGAACAGCGAGTCGTAGCGGGGCTGCGAGTCGAGGAATTCGGCGTGGTCCCGGTACGACGCCTCGACCGAGGGGTAGGACCGGAAGCATTCGCCCTTGGCGTCGTCGTCGTGGTAGACCTTGTCGCCCGTCCAGTTGCGCTTGCATTTGATGCCGAAGTGGTTGTTCGACTTCATCGACAGCAGGCTGTTGCCGCAGTCGGATTCGAGGATTCCCTGCGCCATGGTGATGCTCGCGGGGATTCCGTAGCGCTCCATGTGGGCGATGGCGATGGGCATGTAGCGGCTGATGTACTCTTCGCGTGTCTGGCGCACCTGCGCCCCGAGCTGCACGAACGCGCAAAGGAGGATTCCCGAAAGGAGTATTGCTTTTTTGGAAAAAGTCATTATCTTTGTTTAATCGTTACCGACAAAGGTATGATTTTCCGGTGAAAAATCCAATAATACTATAAAACCGCAAGCTATGTTTACCGAAAACGCGAACCGTATTTTCAACCGGTCCATCGAGGAGTATCACCGCTGGGACGATGTGGACCATCCCATCGACAACCCCTACGCACCGGGTACGATCGACCATCTGCTCTACCACAAGAACTGGATCGACACGGTGCAGTGGCACTTGGAGGACATTATCCGCGACCCGGCCATCGACCCCGCGGAGGCGCTGAAGATCAAGCGCCGCATCGACAAGTCGAACCAGGACCGTACGGATATGGTGGAGTACGTGGATTCCTACCTGCTGGACAAGTACAAGGACATAACGCCTGCCGAAGGCGCGCGTCTCAACACCGAGACCCCGGCGTGGGCCATCGACCGCCTGTCGATCCTGGCGCTGAAAATCTACCACATGGCTCGCGAGGCGGAGCGTACGGACGTGGACGAGGCGCATCGCGCGGCCTGCCGCAAGAAGCTGGACGTGCTGCTCGCGCAGCAGGCCGACCTTTCGCGGGCCATCGAAGAACTGATCGAGGACATCGAGGCAGGGCGCAAGTACATGAAGACCTACAAACAGATGAAAATGTACAACGACCCTGCACTGAATCCGGTGCTCTATGGGCAGAAAAAATAGCGCGGAAACGACGAACGGCGTCACAGGCGCGGGACGCGAGGGTGGTGCGGCGGCCGGGAGCGGTGTGCTCCGGTGCGGCGGGCCGGTCCCGCGTCATCTGCTGGTGATGCGCACCTCGGCGATGGGCGACGTGGCGATGCTGCCGCATGCGCTCCGCGCCCTGACGGCCGCCTATCCCGGCCTGCGGGTCACGGTGGCGACGCGGCCCATGTTCAGGCCCTTCTTCGCGGGGCTGGATGTCGGGTTCCTCGACGTCGACACCCGGGGCGCCCACCGCACCCTCGCGGGGATGTGGCGGCTGGCGGCCGAAGCCCGGAGGCTGGGCGTGGACGCCGTGGCCGACGTGCACGACGTGCTGCGTTCGAAGGCATTCCGCCTCGCAATGCGCCTGCACGGCGTTCCGACGGCGCATATCGACAAGGGGCGTGCCGAAAAACGGGCGTTCATCCGTTGCGGAGGCCGCGGCATGGAGCCGCTGCGCCACACGGTGCTGCGCTACTGCGACGTTTTCCGGAAGCTGGGATTCGAGCCGGACGACCCCGCGCCCGCCGTGCACCGGGAGCGTCCCAATCCCTTCGGGGAGAAACACGGCGTGTGGGTGGGTTTTGCCCCCTTCTCCGCACACCGGGGCAAGACCTATCCCGAAGCGCAGAGCCGCGAACTCGTGCGGATGCTCTCGGAGCGTTACGGGCGGGTTTTCATCCACGGGGGCGGAGGGGCCGAACAGGCGTTCGCCGAGGAGATGGAGCGCACGTATCCCAACGTCACGGCCCTGTACGGCAAGGTCCGCTTCGCCGGGGAGATGGACCTCATCGCCAACCTGGACTGCGTGGTGACGATGGATTCGCTGGTGATGCACCTGGCGTCGCTCGTCGCGACGCCCGTGGTGTCGGTATGGGGCGCGACGCATCCCGGGCTGGGGTTTCTGGGCTACGGGATTCCGCCCGGGGACGTTTTGCAGGCCGACATGGCGTGCCGTCCCTGCTCGGTCTTCGGCAACAAGCCCTGCCGTTACGGCGACTACCGCTGTCTGAAAGCCGTAACGCCCGAAACGGTGGCCCGGCGGGTGGCCGAAATTACCGGCAGCTTGCCGGAACGTTCCGGGAACAGATAAACCGATTGAATCCACAATCCGGCTCCGGGGATGACCTTACGGAGCGACGCCGGACGGGGGACGGGGCTGAAAGCAGGCCTCCGGTTCCCGTCCGGGGTCTTATTCCGCTTTATTCACCGCTCCGGTTCCGGGGCGTCGTATTCCATTTCCATGAAATTGCATTTTCGGTTACGTAGAGGGTTCGTCCCGTTCGTACTTATTATAACCGACCCGATGAACTTATGAAAAAACTTCTCTTTCACCTGCTGATTTTTGCCCTGTTTGCAGCAGCAGCCGGCTGCTCTTCCGGCAAGGACGACGACGGAAATCCCGACGTCAGATTCTATGCGGCTCCGGCTTCGCTGAATTTCGAGTCCGGGAAAACGACCTTGCAGTTGAGCATCTCGACGACGGCGCATTGGAAGATCGTGTGCGACGACGAATGGCTGGAGGCCGTTCCGGCGGAAGGCACGGGGAGTGCGAAGGTCGGAATCACCGCCCAGGCGAACCCCTTGGCGCAACAGCGCACCTCGTCGCTGACGATCGCATACGGCGGTGCGGAACCGGTCGTCGTGCTCGTCTCCCAGAAGGTGTCAGGGGAGGAGTCGGTCGACCTGTTCGGTTCGACCGACGAGATGAAAGCCTACCTGAAAGCACGCGTGGAGGCCTGCAATTATGCCGAGTCGGTGACGACGACCGCCGGAGGGGTGCTGAAATTCGGGTTCAAAGGCGCCGCGACGCGGGGCGTTCGGAAAGGCGCGATTCCCGTCTTTACGGTCAGCAGCGGCGGTTACTGGGCGGCCGACGGCGACGCGACGGCGGTGAAAGCCGATGCGGAGGCCCTGCGGGGCGGAGCGTCGCCTGCGGTGACGCTGACGACCGGCGGGACGATTGCTTTCGACGGGGCCGACACGGGCATAGCGGCTCCTGCGGACGGAGCCGTTGCCCTGCGCTGCGTGCTCGACACGGGGAAATACATCTGCTTCGTCTTCGCCGACGGCGAGGTGATCCGGATAGGGAGCGAACTGGGCGGCACGTTCAACCCGCCGCTGCCGGCGGGAGGCAAATCCCTCAAGATACTCTTTATCGGAAACAGTTTTACGGTCGACGCCACGGAGCATCTGCCGGGGATGTTGAAAAGCGCCGGGATCACCCATGTCCGGATGGTGCGGGCCTATCACGGCGGCTACAAACTGCCCGAATTTTTCGAAAACTATACGGCGCCGGACATCTGCACCTATTATTACTGTGAGCCGGGAGCGACGAAGTGGGAGAACGAAGGGACGCTGAACCGTTCGCTCAAGAGCATCGTCGAGTCGGATACGTGGGACATCGTGACATTGCAGGAGCACACCGGTTCGTACTATGCGTGGGAATGGGACGAGACCGAGCGGGGCGCGATTTCCGGACTTTGCGACTACATCCAGCAGGCGCAGCCCCTCGACCGTCCCACGATCGGGTACATCATGGCCCAGGCCTACGGAGCCTACCACTCCCATTATCCGAAATATTTCGCCAACCAGCAGGCGATGTTCGAGGCGATCGTGGCCCAGGTGCGGAAGATCACCGCCCAGACCTGCATCGACATCGTGATCCCCTCGGGAACGTCGCTCCAGAACCTGCGGACTTCGTCGCTGAACAGGGACAACGGGATGGACCTCACGCGCGACTCCTACCACATGGACTACGGAATCAGCCGTTACGCGGCCGCCGCGACGGTGTTCCGGACGCTCGTCACGCCCTGCACGGGCGTCAGCGTCGAGGGAAACGGCTACCGCTATTCGACCGCCAGCACCTCGTCGACGGGGTATTCGACGCCGGTTACCGACGCCAACGCCCCGGTGGCGATCCGGGCGGCGCTGGAGGCCTGCCGGACGCCCTATGCGGTTACGGACATGAGCAAATACTGACCGGCATGCAGAATTGTTTACGGGATTCGGAACTCGTCGTGATGATGCGCGGCGGCGACAAAGCAGCCTTCGGAGTGCTTTTCGACCGCTACTACGACCTGCTGCACACGTTCGCCAGGCATATCATCAAGGACGCTTCCGTGGCGGAGGACATCATCCAGAACGTCTTCGTCAAAATGTGGATGCGCAAGGAGCAGGTCAACCCCGAACTGTCGGTGCGCAACTACCTGCTGGTCGCCACGCGCAACGAACTCTTCGACTACATGCGGCTGCGGTACAACATGCTGCGCAGCGACATCAACGATGCGATGCTCGACGTCGCCGACGGCGATACGGACGTTTACGACTACGTCGACGTGCGCGAACGGGTCGGGTTCATCGACTCGGTGATGCGTTCGATGCCCGACAAGCGGCGCGAGATATTCGCCATGCGCTACGACCGCAACATGACCAATGCCGAGATCGCCCGGGTGCTGAACCTCTCGATCCGCACGGTCGAAAAGCACGTCGACCTGGCGATCAAGCAGATCCGCAAGACGATCTCCGTCGTGATGCTCTTTTTCGTGCTATTCTCCTGAAAACAAGAAGAAACCTATGGATACCAAGAAAAATATGTCGCGCGAACAGCTGCTCGCCTACATGCGGGACAACTGCACGGAAGCCGAGGCGCAGCAGGTGCGCATGTGGCTGCGGGAGCGGCTGAAGGACCCGGGGCTGGATCAGCTGTTCAGCGACCTGCTGGACGCCACCGAGACCGAATACGATCCCGAGGGCAAGGAGCGCGTGCGGCGTAAGCTGGACTCGATCCTCGCGGCATGCCCCGCCCCGAATTCCCCCCCCCGCAGCGGTAACGCCCGGCGGTGGCGGTGGCCCCTCCGTATAATCGAATACGCCGCCGTCGTTGCCGCCGTCGTCCTGGCGCTCCATTACAGACACCAGGCCAACACCCCGCGCGAGTGGGTGGAGGTCTATGCCGGCATGGGCGAGCGCCGCGAGGTCGTGCTGCCCGACAGCACGCACGTGTGGCTCAACGCCGGCACGAAACTCATCTACCCCAGGCAGTTCAACCGCTCGATGAGGCAGGTCTACCTGTCGGGCGAAATGTTCGCCGACGTCCGCCGCGACGAGGACCGCCCGTTCATCGTCTCCGCCGACCGGCTGGAGGTGAAGGTCCTCGGCACGCAGTTCAACCTCAAATCCTACCAGGAGGACGCCAAATCGGAGGTGAGCCTGGTGCACGGCAAGGTGTCGGTCGGCATCAAGGCGTCGAAAATGAACGGGAAACTCACCCTCGCTCCCGGAGACATCCTCCGCTTCAACAAGACCAACAATCACATCGATTTCCTCAATTTCGATCCCGATTCCTATGCGAACTGGATCGACAACGACAACTTCTTCTTCGTGGAGCAGACCCTGGGCGACATCGTCGCCGACCTGCGCCGCCACTTCGCCGTCGAGATCGTCGTCACGGACAAGTCGCTGTGCGACGAGACCTACTACGCATCGTTCATCAACAACGAATCGCTCGACGAAATCCTCGACGCGCTCAACAAGGACCGCCTTTTCTCGGTGCGCAGGGAAGCCGAGGTCTATTACATATCGCCACCCCTAAAATAACCATATCATGTAGTATGCAAAACGAACGGAACCTTTAATGACCTATTTCTCAAAACTTCAAATCTTAACGTAATGAATAAACTTTTACCTTCCGTCAAAAGTTTGATCACGCTTGCCGCGCTTCTGTGCTTCCTGTTCCAGGCCTCCGCGGCCCAGGCCCAGAAGGTGAGCCTGTCGGTCCGCAATGCGACCGTCAAGGCGGCGATCGAACGCCTGCAAAAGGATTACGGCTACTCGTTCGTCATCAAGACGAAGGATGCCGATGTGAACAAGAAGATCACCCTCGATGTCGAAAATGAGGAGATCGGCGCTGTCGTCGAAAAGATGTTCGCCGGACAGAACGTCGTGAGCAGCGTCGAGGGCAAGATGATCGCCATCATGTCCGCCCCCGCGAAGCGGGACTCCGCGGCCCGCGCTTCGGCCAATGCCGTCGTGAAGGGCGTTGTGAAAGACAGCGCCGGTAACCCGGTCACCGGCGCCACGGTGATCGTCGACGGCACGACCATCGGTGCCACCACCGACCTCGACGGTTCGTTCTCCGTCCGGATCGGGTCGCGCACGGATGTCCGCCTGATCGTCTCCTACCTCGGTCTGAAGACCAAGGAGGTTGCGGTGGGCGATCCGGCCAAGTTCTATGAAGTCCGGCTCGAAAACGACAACATGGCTCTCGACGAGGTGGTCGTGGTCGGTTACGGTACGCAGCGCCGCAGTCTGGTGACCAACGCCATCAGCCAGTTCAAGCCCACCGAGGAGAACATGCGCAGCGTGATGTCGCCCTCGGAGCTCCTCCAGGGCCGCATCGCCGGTGTGTCGATCTCGACCAGCTCGGGTAACCTCGGTTCGGCCGAGAAGATGAGCATCCGCGGTTCGTCGTCGCTCAGCGCCAGCAACGAGCCGCTCTACGTGATCGACGGCATTCCGCTGTCGAACAACTCGGCGTCGCTCTATTCGTTCGGCGAGGGCATGAGTTCGCTGGCGACGCTCAACCTCACGGACATCGAGTCGATCGAGGTGCTGAAGGACGCCGCCTCGGCGGCGATCTACGGCTCGCGCGCCACCAACGGCGTCGTGCTGATCACCACCAAGCAGGGCCGCGAGGGCAAATCGGAGGTCAAGGTCAACTACGGCTTCAGCATCACGCAGTTTCCCAACACCGGGCGCCGCCAGTACGTCGGCTCGAAGCAGTACGTCGAGGTCTTCAACGAGGGCGTCGACAACTACAACCGTCAGAACGGCTTCACGATCAACAGTTCGGGCTATGTCAAGCACATCCAGAATCCCTACGGGAACATGCCCGACACCGACTGGCTCGACCTGATCACCCGCCTCGGCCAGTCGCACTATTTCGACGTGTCGTTTTCGGGCGGCAATGCCAAGACCAAATATTACCTCTCGGGCAGCTACAACTACCAGGAGGGCGTCATCAAGACGAACGACATCTCGAAGGTCAACCTCAAGTCGAATATCAGCCACGAAATGTTCAAATGGCTGAAGGTGGGCGCCAACATCAGCGGCAACTATCTGCACAACAACCGTATCCCGGGCGCCGACCTCGGCTCGACGATCATCGGACGCGCCGTGCAGCAGCGCCCCTTCGACCGTCCCTACAAACCCAACGGCGGCTATTACACGGGCGGAACCGACGAGCTGCTGCTGCACAATGCCGTGCAGATTCTCTCCGAGGAGACCTCCTATACGGACAACTACCGCTTCATCGGTTCGTTCTGGGCCGAGGCGCAGATCGCCAAGGGGCTGACGGTCAGGGCGTCGTACAACAACGACTCGGCCTACACCTACGACTACGTCTATTACAACCAGAACCACCCCTACGCTGCTGACAACGGCCGTATCCTGGACCGGAACCGGTTCGTGATGACCAATACGATCGACCTCTACGCCAACTATAACCGCAAGATCGGCGAAGATTTCGAACTCGGGGCCATGGTGGGACACTCGTTCCTCAAGACCAAGAGCCGCACGTCGTACATCGACGCGCAGAACTACCCCTCGCCGGCGTTCGACGTGGCGAGCGTGGCCGCGAACATCGTCGGGGCCAGCGCCGGACTGTCGGAATATGCCATCGAATCCTATTTCGCCCGTTTGAGCCTCGCCTACAAGGACCGTTACGTCGTCAACGCGACGATCCGTACCGACGGTTCGTCGCGCTTCGCGCCCGACTGCCGCTGGGGCTGGTTCCCCTCGGTGTCGGTCGGCTGGAACGTCTCGAACGAGTCGTTCTGGGACGCCGAGAAGACCGAACTGAAGATCCGCGCCAGCTACGGCCGCACGGGTAACCAGGACGGAATCAGCAACTACGGCTGGCAGGCCCTGATCAGCGGCGGCACCAACTACGGCGGCCAGAGCGGCATCGCCATCTCGTCGAGCGGCAACGACCGCCTGACGTGGGAGACCGCCGACCAGTACAACGCCGGATTCGACCTGAGCTTTCTGGGCGGAAAGATCAACATGATCGCCGACGTTTACCTGAAGAACACGAACAACCTGCTCTACTCGAAGCCCGTGCACGCCACGACGGGCGAAACCTCGATCCTGAGCAACATCGGCTCGATGCGCAACAAGGGCGTCGAGTTCACGATCAACACCCACTTCAACCTGGGCAAGGTGCTGTGGAGTTCGTCGCTCAATATCGCGCGCAACGTCAACAAACTCACCGCGTTGCTGGAGGACGACCTGCTGTCGATCGGCGCCAACCGCGCGCTGAAACTCGGCCGGACGGTGGGTTCGTGGTACATCTTCCGCACGGACGGCATCTACCAGTACGACGGCGAGGTGCCGCAGGCGCTCTACGACAAGGGCGTGCGCGCCGGCGACGTCAAGTACTGGGACCGCAACGGCGACGGGAACATCACGGACGACGACCGTATCGTCACGGGCAACCCCAACCCCAAATTCTCGGGCGGCTGGAACAACACCTTCAAGTACAAAGGGCTGGAATTGAGCCTCTTCTTTACGTACAGCTACGGTAACGACGTGTATGCGTCGTGGATGATCCACGGCTCCAAGCCCGGCTATACCCGCTCGTTGCTGAAGGCCTATGCCGACAACCGCTGGACGGGACCCGGTACGTCGGACAAATATCCGCGCGCGATCTACTCGTACAGCGGCTGGAACGGCAAGAACTCGACGATGTACCTGACCGACGGATCGTTCATCCGCCTGCGCTCGGTGACGCTGGGCTACACCTTCCCGCAGCGGTTGGTTTCGAAAATCCACCTCAAGGGACTCCGGGTCTATGCCCAAGGCGACAACGTCTTCCTCTGCTCGCGTTATCCCGGCTGGGACCCCGAGACGAGCGTGAACCTCGATCCGCGCTTCTACGGCGAGGATAACGACGGCGTTCCCCAGCCGCGCATCTTCAAGTTAGGCGTAAACATCACTTTCTAAATCCGATTAATCATGAAATCGTTGCATAAAATAATATTGCTTGCCCTGCTGCCTCTGATGGGCGCCTGCGGCAGCATGCTCGACATCGAGCCGCATTCGGCGGTCTCTCCGACGGTGGTCGGCTCCGACGACATCGAGGCGCTGCGCATCGGAATGTACAACAAGGTCCAGGAGGGTCCGACCTACTACTCCTACATCGCGTTCGACCTCTTCGGCGGTGAGCTGATGACCAGCACGGGCCGCCCGATCGACCTGATCAATTCGCTTTCCAATGCGCTGCATACGTTTGTCAGCAGCCAGTGGAACGGCTACTACAAGGCGCTTCTGCAGGTGAACAACGTCATGTCGATCGCCGAGGGACTGGCCGACAGCCCCACGCGGAACCGGGTGCTGGGCGAGTGCCACTATTTCCGGGCGCATATCTATCTCTGTCTGGTGACCCGCTTCGGCGACGTGCCCGTCCTGCGGCAGAACACCCAGGCCAAGGTTTCGCGCGACCCGGCCTCGATGGCCTGGGCGCTGGTCGAGGAGGACCTCGACGCGGCTTCGGGCTTCCTGAACGGGTTGAGCGCCGACAGTTTCTACTATGTGTCGCCTGCCGCCGTGACGGCCCTGAAAGCGCGCGTGAAACTCTATCTGGGCAAGAAGGGCGAGGCCAAAGAGCTGGCCGAGAGCCTGATCACCAATCCGAACTACGCACTCGACGACTTCGACAAGATTTTCCGCTCGAAGGCCAACAAGGAGGTGATCTTCGCCTTCTCGTGCCTGACCGAGGACGGTTCGTCGATCAAGATTTCCAACCAGTTCTACTCCTACAACCACCCCAACAAGGGCAGTTACAACTACCGTCCCGCGGGCGACGTGATGACGATGTACGCCGACGAGGACCTGCGCAAGGAGGTGTCGATCACCACGCTCGACAACCTGAACTTCATCAACAAATACCCCAGCGGGCAGACCGGGTCGGACCCCGTGGTGATTTCGCGGCTGGCCGAAATGTATCTGATCAGCGCCGAGGCGCAGGGTCTCAACGGCGGTCTGGATCGTCTCAACGAGCTGCGGGAAAAGCGCGGTCTGGACAGGGTGAGTCCGGCGAACGAAGCCGATTTTCTCGACGCGGTGCTTCAGGAGCGCCGTCTGGAGTTCCTCGCCGAGGGTTTCCGCTGGTACGACCTCGTGCGGACCGGAAAGGCTACGCAGACGCTCGGCACGAAGGACTACCAGTGCCTGATGCCGCTTCCGAGCCGGGAACTGCTTTATAACCCGAATCTCAAACCGAATAATCCGGGTTATTAGCGGGATTGTCCAATATGCATAAAACGATAAAACGATGAAAACATACAGATATATGATCGGAATGCTGTTGTGCGTGTGGCTGCTTGCGGCGTGCGACAATTCGAATGCTTTCGACGAATACGCCAAGTTCGACACGACGGCTCAGACAGCCTGGGGACAGAGCATCGTCGACGGGTCGAATGGATATGTGGCTCATGTGAAGAGCGACAGGGCCTACAACCTGGCCGACGGTGTGGATGTGCTGGAGATGGCATTTCTGGCCGACGACGGACTGGCCATGCAGATGTTCCTGTTCCGGATTGCCTTGAGCGACAAAATCACCCTGCGCACGACGCTCGCCAACGACAAGGACGCGGTGGGCACCGGACAGACGATTATGAAGCAGCTCGAGGCGATGCAGAAGAACGGGAAGAGAGTCTTGGGCGGTACGAACGCCGACTTCTTCAATACGACGACCTACATTCCCTACGGCGTGTGCTACCGCGACGGCGTGGCGGTGAAGACTTCGTTCAACCGTACGGACTGCAACGTCTTCGTGATCTCGAAGGACAACACGGCCTACTGCTTCACGGCGGAGGAGTACGCTCTCGACAAGGACATCGTCCGCGAGGCGGTCTGCGGCCGCAGCACGCTGCTGCTGAAGAACGGCGAGCAGCTGGACCAGAGCGCCAACACGATGCCGGTGGCGAACATGGAACCGCGCACCGCAATCGGCGTGTCGCAGGACGGCAAGGAGGTCTACCTGATGGTGGTCGACGGCCGTAATTTCTACTACTCGAACGGCGCCGACCTGCTGGACCTGATGAACCTGATGTCGGCCTGCGGAGCCTACGACGCGCTCAACCTCGACGGCGGAGGCTCGTCGACCTTCATCGCCCGTGACGGCGCGGAGGGCGAACTCAAACTGCTGAACTGGCCGACCGACCAAGGCGGGGTCATGCGCAAGGTGGCGACCGGACTGGCGATTGTTGAACAATAAACGACGGAACCGATGAAAACGATATTTCAATACCTGCTCCTGACGGCCGCATGCGCGGCGCTGGGAGCCTGCCAGGATTTTAGCGACGATACGGCCTTTACTCCCGAGACACCCGAACTGTCGTTCGTGGAGGAGAGCATCATCGCAGAGAAGGCTACCAAGGACTACGACCTTTCGATCAAATCGAACCTTCCGTGGCGCATCGAATGCGACAAGGACTGGGTGTCGTTCGATCCGTCGTACGGACAGGGCGACGCCACGATCACCGTGACCGTGGCTGCCAACCGTACGCTCGACGAACGCACGGCGACGATCTCGGCCTATGTCATCAAGGGCGAGAACACCACGCTGCCCGTGACGCAGGCCGCCGCGAGCGCTTCGGATCTTGCGACGCACTACTACGTCAAGACCGACGGCTCGGCCGACAAGGACGGTCTGACGTGGGAGACGGCGACCACGCTGGCCAACGCCATCGACCTGGCGATGAACGGCGACGTGATCCACGTGGCTGCGGGCTCTTACGTGCCTTCGGTGCCGCTGACGGGCATGAAGACCGCGCTGGACAACACGTTCGAGATCCACAGCAACTTCTCGATGATCGGCGGCTATCCGGCCGATGCGGCCGAGGGTGCCGTGGCCGATCCTGCCGTGAACGAGACGATTCTGGACGGTAACCATGCCGTATGCCACGTGGTTGCGGTGACGGCGGCCAAGATGAACGGCATGAAGGCCTCGCTCGACGGATTCACGATCAAGAACGGTTCGTCGCAGTTCGGCACGGTGGGCAGCACGACGATCAACGGCGTGAAGTTCTTCCAGAGTTACGGCGCGGGCATTTTCATCGGCAACGCGACGGTGGACATCCTCAACTGCAAGATTGTCGAAAATACGGACATCCGCATGGGTGCGATCCGCGTCGACGCGGGAGCCGAGGCGCTGTTCGACAACTGCGTGGTCTCTGACAACGCGACCAAGTCGACGGCGGCATACAACGGCGGATGTCTGTGGGCCGACGGAGCCAAACTGCTGCGGATCAACAACTGTACGTTCAACAACAACAAGACCTCGGGAGTCGGTATCTGCATGTATATCTTCGGCGACACGGGCGGCAAGACCAACGTGCTGATCAGCAACACCACGATCTCGAACAACAGCGTCAATCCCGAACATGCCACCAAGAACGGCGGCGGTATTTACGTCCGCGAAAACGGCAACCTGGTGATCGTCAATTCGACGCTTTACGGCAACCATTCCGGAAAGGGCGGCGGTATCGCGGTCTACGGCACGGCGGCCAAACCGAGCAAGGCGGTGATCGTCAGCTGTACGATTGCCGGCAACACGACGGTGACGGCCGGAAACGGCGCCGGATTGCAGCAGGCTGCCGTCGAAGGGGCCATCGAGGTCTACAATACGCTGATCTCCGGCAATACGACGGACGGCGCTGCCGACGATGTCGCCTGGTTCAAGGACGCCAGTTACAAGGTCGTCAGCTCCATTATCGGAGGCACGGTCTACAATGCCGACGGTATGGCCGTCGGAGGCGCGGCGTTCGATCCGGCTTCGATGCTCAGCCCGCTGGGCGACAACGGCGGTACGATGAAGACCTGCGTACTGCTCGGCGACGCGAATCCGGCACGCCAGTACGGCATGTCCGCTTCGGATTTGAAGATACTGGGCGAGACGCTCGACCCGGCGTTCGGCGAGGCGGTCAGCACGGTCGACCAGACCGGCGCTTCGCGCGAGGGCAAGACGGTGATCGGAGCCGTCGTCAAATAAGTTTATTCACAAGGGGCGTACCAACACTTGGTTCGGTATTGGTAGGTAAAGAGAAGCGCAGGAAAGAGTAAATATCTTGTTTGC